>NZ_CP062260.1:3915000-4662500 GCF_014863545.1 Paenibacillus sp. JNUCC32
ACAAATGAAGGATAGGCTCCATGTGTTCCCATAGGTACAGACGGAGAGCCGTATGCACCAGCATTGTAGTTCATTCCCCCCTGCCACGGTTGATACGATGCCCCCATGTCAGGCGCGTATGGACGATGCCCATGTTGTGGGTACCCGAAATGCGGCATGTGATGGTGTGAACCCACTTCTCCCCCGTGGCATCCGCAAGGAGACGGAACATAACCATATGTCATTGCGGTATGATGATGCTCAGGATATGGATGGTAGTCGGAAACCATATTCCCTGTATAAGATTCCGTGATCGAGAACTGGGAATAGTCCATGCTCATCGGCTGTTCAGAAAGACCCGGATATCCTGAAACTGTACTTTCCCAGCCTTCATTGTAGGAAACAGGCATCGCTTCCTGCGGCATGTTGTGATACGGATGGACGGCATTGCCATAATCGGCGCCCGGCCATTTCATAGGCTCATGACACCCGCAGGGGCCTTCATGAAGACCGAATGGAGGCATTGCAAATGCGGGTGCCTCTTTAAAAGGAAACTCCGGACACGGATGAGGCATCATCTGCATCGGCATCTGGGCAAAAGGCGGACATGGTTCGGCTATGGGATGAACAGGATGCGGTAACGGCATGGTTTTGACAGGATACGTATACTCCGGCTCCATAGGTTTATATGGAGATATGAATTCGGGTTTAAACTCTGGCTTGAACTCCGGTTTGAATTCTGGTTTGTATTCTGGTTTGTATTCTGGTTTAAACTCTGGCATGATTACGGGCATTTTAAATTCCGGCATCACTTCCGGTTTTTTCACCTCTGGCATAATCTCTGGTTTCTTGATTTCCGGCATGATGATCGGCTTCTTGATTTCAGGTAATATCTCCGGTTTGTATTCCGGTTCCATTTTCTTAGGCTCCTCGGGGAAAGGCGAAATCTCCGGAAGCTTCGGCAGAATCGGCGGCTCAGGCTCCTTAACCTCAGGAACGACCGGAGGCTGCTCGATCGGCGCTGTTATTTCTTCCTTAACTCCGGTGTAATCCTTGCTGCCGGGTTTCTTCTTGCCTGCAGCTGCACCGCTGCCACTGCTCATGGAAACCCCGTCATCAACGCCGGACTCCATAGAACCGCCTGATGAAGGGATGTTGACGACTTCTCCCACCAGCAGGGCATTCGGATTTTTAAGCTGCGGATTGGCATTGATGATTTCCTTCAGAGTGACTCCCCATGCCTTGGACAGTTTCCAGAGGGAGTCTCCCTGCTTTACCGTATGCTTATGGATAATGGGTTGGCTGCCGTCAGGGACCTGAACGGGCTCGGTCGGAACTTTGATCTTGGCACCGACATCGAGCTTATTCGGATCCACCAGCTGTGGATTGGCATCGATGATTTTCGCTAAAGGTACGTCGTATTTTTTGGACAGCTCATATAGGGTGTCGCCTTCCTTGACGATGTGTATCTTCACGCCGCTAAAACCTCCTACACTCTTCTAGGCGTCATGTAATTCGCCCGCTTTCGTTACTACATCCTATGCACGGAATAGGCGATTGACATCCCTCTAGGCAAAAAAAATCCTTTCATCGACATGAAAGGATGGTTTAAGTCGTTTATTTAGTTGTCCTGAAACCCTAGGATTCCCATACTTTATAACCGTCTTGATCCACAATTTTGCGGAATTCCTCCAGCAATTGCAGCGTAACGGGACCAGCCTGGCCTTTTCCGATGATCCGTCCGTCGATTTCGCGGGCCGCAATGACCTCAGCAGCCGTGCCCGTAAAAAATACTTCGTCCGCAATATATACGTCATGCATGCTGAACGGCTCTTCCTTCAGTTTAATGCCGAGTTTCTCGCATAGGTCGATAATAGCCTGGCGCGTAATGCCTTCAAGTGCGCCAAGATAGCACGGAGGCGTAGTGACTACGCCGTTTTTGACGATGAAAATGTTGTCCCCGGAGCCTTCCGTCACATATCCCTGCGCGTTCATCATAATAGCCTCATCCGCTCCCGCAAAGTTGGATTGGATCTTCACGAGAATATTGTTCAAATAGTTCAAGGATTTGATTTTCGGGTTAAGCGCATCCGGTATGTTACGCCGCTGGGCAACGGAGACGGCCTTCAGGCCATTGAGATAAGCTTCTTCGGAATAAATCGCCAGCTGCTCCACAATGATCAACACGGTCGGTTTAGGGCAGCGGCGCGGATCCAGCCCCAAGTTGCCGGCACCGCGGGATACCACGATACGGATATACCCATTCCGCATGTCATTGCGTCGAATGGTCTCGGCCATAGCCTCCAGCAGTTCTTCATATGCCAGGGGGATGACTAAATCGATGGACTTGGCGGAATCATACAGCCGGTCCAAGTGCTCTTTGCACTTAAAGATGTTGCCGTTATATATTCGAATGCCTTCGAATATGCCGTCTCCGTACAGAAACCCATGGTCAAAAACGGATACTTTAGCATTCTCTTTCGTGACATATTCTCCATCTAGATAGATCCATTGCTCCGACATTTACTTAACCTCCATTTTCTCACTCTCATAGGCGTAACCCGGATAAGAGCCCAGCACTCGAACCAGACATCCCAGCGCTTCAATCTCTCCCATGGCGGCAACCAACAGAACGGAATCCGCTGCGGCCATGACATCGATATAAAAATAGTAATTACCGAGCTTCTTCTTCGTTGGACGGGATTCGATCCGCGACAGGTTCAGGCGACGCCACGCAAAAGCGGAAAGCACCTGATGCAGCGCTCCCGGCACGTCTTCGGGAAGCGTTACGAGAATGCTGGTCTTGATATGTTCCGGCGAACGGTTGACCAATATCGGCTCGCGTCCGATCAGCACAAACCGTGTGTAATTGTTATCATGGTCGGTAATACGCTCAGCAAGCACGTTTAATTCGTGGGTGGCCGCGCCTAGCGAAGTGCCGATTGCCGCCCATCCCCGGCCGGGGTTCTCCTTTACGATCTTAACCCCTTCGGAGGTGCTGCCCACTTGCTCCAACTCAGCCTGCGGTGCAGCCTTCGCTAGGAACTGACGACACTGGGCTGTCGCAACTTGGTGGGACCAGATCTTTTTAATCTGACTGTAATCCATCGTTCCGTCACTTGAACGGAATTCGGCAGCATTACCGATCAGGTTCTGGATGGAGGGATAGACCCACTCCACCTGCATCGGCAGATCCACCTCATTGACCAGCCAATCCATATGAAGGCTTACGGAGCCTTCAATGGTGTTCTCGATCGGGATCACGCTGTAATCGCTTTTTCCTTCTACTGTTGACATAAATACATCAGAGATCAGTTTATGGTGGACAAATTCCACCGGCTCACCATTTAGGAGATAAAGTATCGCTTCATGAGATACCGATCCTGAGGGCAACAAGGCTATTTTTTTCATGCGGTAACTTCCCCTCTAATCATATCCAAAAAGGATCTATTATTAGTATCATCCAAGAGCTGGACGCCTTCCGCAACTGGATTCAATGGGTAGCACGAAGACTGGATGCCTTCCGCCTTCATCGTCTCCGTGAGATACGCGCCCAATTCTTCTGCACGCGGTTCGTTCCGGTCCACCAGCGCAATCATCGTCGGACCCGCTCCGCTCAGCGCGATGCCGACTGCCCCATGATCAGGCGCTTCGGCCAAAATCTTGGACATCCCCGGTACAAGCGGCGCACGATATGGCTGATGAATCCGGTCTTTCATCGCGGCACGAATCAAGTCCAGTCTGCCTGCCGAAAGAGCAGCGGTCATTAAGGAGGACCGACTAATATTATATACAGCATCCGCTAAACTGACCTGGGCGGGCAGCGCTTCCCTTGCTTTGGATGTCGCCAGCTCGAAATCGGGAATCACCACGAGCGTTCCAAGGTCCGCCGGAGGTTCAATGCGCATATAATCCGCATGGGCTCCATCCCATACGGCCGCAATGATTCCTCCAAATAAAGAAGCCCCCACATTATCAGGATGCTTCTCAAGATTCGTCGCCATATCAAAAAGCTTGGAATCCGGCAGTGGTGACCCGATTAGAGCGTTGGCTGCAGCCAGCGCGCCTACGATCGCCGATGCGCTGCTGCCAAGGCCGCGGGTAAGCGGAATTTCGGAATACATGGAAATCTCGAGATCAGGAACTGCCTGTCCCGCTTCTTCAAAAACCATTTGAGCCACCTTATAGATCAGGTTGCTCTTATCGGTCGGCAGACCGCCCATCTCATCGCCATGAAGATGGAACACGGTCTTCTCCGACGCTTTCATCTCGATCCAGGAATACAGGGACAATGCCATGCCGAGCGTATCGAATCCGGGTCCCAAATTAGCCGTGCTGGCCGGAACCTTCACCCGGACGCCTTGGGACAAACTCATACCCGCGCAGCTCCTTCAAGCTTAGCAATCGCATCCATTACGGCCGATTCCGTATCCGATACGACGAGCGGTTCGGCGTTCACGGTAGAAATCGCGATATTCGGATCTTTCAGCCCATGTCCTGTCAGCACACAGACAACGGACTCCCCACCTTTAAAATATCCCTCTCGCTTCATTTTATAAACGCCTGCGATGGAGGCGGCCGATCCTGGCTCGGCAAAAATCCCCTCACGCGATGCGATTTTGCGGTATGCTTCCAAGATTTCCTCGTCCGTGACGTAATTAATTTGTCCGCCGGATTCCTCAGCCGCGGCAACCGCGGTTTTCCAGCTGGCCGGGTTCCCGATGCGGATGGCCGTCGCTACCGTTTCCGGATTCGGAATAGGCTCACCCTTGACGATAGCCATGGCGCCTTCCGCCTCGAACCCAAGCATCTTCGGCAGGGAAGTGGATTTACCCGCTGCGTGGTATTCTTTAAATCCTTTCCAGTAAGCGGAGATGTTCCCCGCATTGCCGACCGGAATGGCCAGTACGTCCGGAGCTTTGCCCAACTGGTCAACGACTTCGAATGCAGCCGTCTTCTGGCCTTCGATACGATAAGGATTCACGGAGTTTACCAGCGAAATCGGGTGCTTGGCCGTGATCTCGCGAACGATTTCCAGCGCGCGGTCAAAGTTCCCTTCAATCGCGATCACCTTCGCTCCGTAAATCATCGCCTGCGCGAGCTTGCCCAGCGCGATATTGTTGTTCGGAATGATCACGATGCAGTTTAATCCGCCGCGAGCGGCATAAGCAGCAGCCGCAGCCGATGTATTGCCCGTCGAAGCGCACATGATGGTACGGCTTCCTTCTTCCATTGCTTTCGCGACGGCCATGACCATCCCGCGGTCTTTGAATGAACCTGTCGGGTTCAGCCCTTCGAATTTGAAATGCAAATCGATTCCGAGCTCTTCGGATAGATTCACGGCTTTGATGAGCGGGGTATTCCCTTCCTTAAGCGTTAGCAGCGGGGTACGCTCATTTACCGGCAAATATTCTCTGTAGGTTTGCAGCAATCCTTCATACGGCATCTCTCATGTTCTCCTTTTCTTATGAAAAAATTATATATGTTGATTTAATGGATGCTAATCCTTATCCTTCAACGCGGTAAACACTTTTGATTCGGCGAATGACTTCCAGGCCTTCAAAGTGATTCAGCACTTCGTCCATGCTGGCTTTGCTCGCATTGTGCGTAACGATGATTATCTCTGCGTCCGGGTTGTGCTCGTTCGGCTGCTGAACAACGGACTCCAAGCTAACGTTATATTGAGCGAACACCTGCGTTATTTGCGCCAGCACTCCTGCTTTATCGTCCACATGAAGCAGGATGAAATTCTTGTACATGATCTGCTCATCGGTTTTGAGCTTCTTCGGTTTATAAGGAACGATGGCTTTCAGACCGTTAACGCCGAGCTTCAGATTCTTGATGACCGCCACCAGGTCTGCCACAACGGATGTCGCGGTTGGCATCTCGCCCGCGCCCGCTCCGTAGAACATCGTTTCGCCGACGGCCTCCCCGTATACATACACCGCGTTAAATACGCCGTTCACGGCGGCGATGGGATGACCTTTGCGAACCATCGTCGGCTGGACGCTGATGCTGAATTCATCGTCCTGACGCTCCGCGATACCGAGAAGTTTCATCTCGTAGCCCAGACGTTTGGCATAAGCGATATCATCTTTCGTAACCTGCGAAATGCCCTTGACGGATACATCCTGGAGCTCAACGTTCGTGCGGAAACCGAGGGTACCGAGTATTGCCATTTTGCGGGCCGCGTCCAAGCCTTCCACATCGGATGTCGGATCGGCTTCCGCGTACCCCAGCTCCTGAGCTTCTGCCAGGACATCCTCATAGGAGGCGCCTTCCTGGCTCATCTTGGTCAAGATAAAGTTGGTCGTACCGTTCACGATCCCCATGATTTTCATGATACGATCCGATGAGAAGCCTTCAATCAGCGTACGGATAATGGGAATGCCGCCGGCTACGCTTGCCTCGTAGAACACGTCGCACTGCTTTTCTTGCGCCTTGGCCAATATTTCGGCACCGTGCAGGGCCATCAGATCCTTATTGGCGGTTACGATGTGCTTGCCGCGCTCAAGCGCTTCGAGGATGTAGGTTTTCGTCTGCTCGATCCCGCCCATCACTTCAACGATGACATCAATCTCGGGATCGCGAATGACCGCCCAGGGATCTTCCGTTAATTTACTCTGATCCACATTGACGCTGCGGTACTTCTCCAAATGTTTGACGGCGATGCGCTCGATCGTAATCGGCGAACCGACCTGACTGCTCAAATCCTCCTGATGCCCCTCAACGATGCGGACAACGCCTGTTCCTACGGTTCCTAATCCCAAAAGCCCTACTTTGACCGGTTTCATTAATAACTACCTCCTGTATCCCATCACATAGATATCTATTTATTCGTCGTTTCTACCCTAACCTTGCCCTATCATCTGCACTCTTCTGACTCCGGCTATTCGCCTCAATCCGTCAAGCAGATCATCCAGCTCCTCATTCAGCCGGGAAACTTCGACGGAAATAACGACATTCGCGATTCCTTGCAGCGGGATGCTCTGATGAATGGTCAGCACGTTCCCGCCTTCACCCGCTACCAGCCCCAGCACCTCGGATAGCATGCCCGAGCGATGTTCCATATCGATGGAAATCGTTACGATTTCATCACGTTCCAATTGATTGATAGGGTGGATGCCGTCCTTGTACTTGTAAAAAGCGCTGCGGCTAAGCCCTACCTGCTCGACGGCTTCATGAACCGTCCTCACGTCCCCCGACGCCAGCAGTTTTTTCACTTGCATCGTTTTAACTACAGCCTCGGGAAGGATGTCTTCCCGGACCAGATAGTAGCGTTCCTTCACAAACGTCCTCTCCTCAAAGACTACTGTATTCGTATAGTGGACATTATACTGGATATACCCCGTAAGGGCAATACATAAGTGACCCATTTTTAGCGAGCCCGATATTTCCGGGCCAACCCTATAGCCTATACTATATCGCAATTCGAAACGGAACTCATCGGTATTCAAGTCAAATTTGCAAATGATGCGTTAAAAAAACAGCCCCCGGTATTCCGGAGACTGCCGATCACTTCAAGCTAACTGGTGTATCTCATGGTCAAGCCGCAGTACTCGCACTCTTTTTCCTCATGCCGTGAAATCACGGTTCTTGCGCCGCAGCCGGAACATGCCACAGACTTGGATTCCGTCTTCGTTTGAGATTCAACGGGGTTTACCGGCTCTCTATGCAGCGAACGGATCACCAACGCGCCATCCTCAATCTTCCCGGCAGGAAGCATGCGCTCCTTCAACATATAGTTCAAATCCCGCATCACATGGGCCGGACTTTGGTTCGCAACGATCGCGATATGCTCGATGTAAATTAGCCGCCGCTGCAAGACAGCCTCCCTGTAAATTCCGAGCAGCTTCCGGAATTTCTTGTCTAAGAAGTCGGCAGCAACCAGCAAAAACAACGCGGGGATTAATATACACAACGCCATCGCTAAATTATCGTTTAAGAACTGCTCGCTGGATTCGCTCGTCACTAAATTGATTACCAGGATAACAATATAAGTGCCGAACAATACCCATCCGACCAATCTAAGGTTCCTTCCCTGATAACTGTGATGCTGCTGCGTGGGCAGAATACGAAACGCAGCGATAATCAAAGCTAATGGAAAAAACACATACGTCAGTCCAATAATAAAATAATCGAATGAGGTAAATTGCGATTTAAAAGGCTTTACCGGAACGCTCATACGAAGTTCTCCCCAGTCTCTTCTCTTTTAAATGGTACATCCGACGTGCTATGCCACAATCACGGTACCGCAATACTCGCATTCCTTCCCCTCCACATGCGTTACGACCGTTCTTGCTCCGCAGCCGGGGCATTCCACGGATTTAGGAGCCGGATCGGACGCAGGTTCGGTTCGGGATATGGGGGCCGGACCTGCAGTCGTATCGCCCAATGAATACTGCACGCGCTGCCCGCTGCGCGAAACGAATTCGCCACGGAACGCTTCGGACTTTCTGTGCAAGGACGGGATGAGAACAACTCCGTTGTCGAGCTTTCCGTTAGGCAGCATACGCTCTTCAAACATGAACGTGATATCCCGGATCACGTGTGCAGGCGATTGTCTCGCCTCACGGGCAATATGTTCGACCTGGACGAGCCCTCGATGCAGGATGGCATTCGAATAGAATTGAAGCAAGCTGCCGAATTTCTTGTCTTCCTTATTGGCGATCACCAGCATGATCATGGCTGGAACCAGAATGATTACGCCCCAAACGACGGTGGCCGAATAGAGGCTTTCGATATCTTTGTCATCAATCGTCGCAAGAATCATGAGCAATTCTATGATTCCATAGGTAATGGCAAGCACCCAGCCGAAGAGACGGTTGTTCCTCCCCTTACAACGGTTGTGCCGATGGGTGACAAGGACCCGAACGGCTGCCAGCACGATGGCCAGCGGAAAAAAAAGCACGGCCAACGCGATGATCGAATAATCCATTTTCGTGAACTTAAGTTTAAAACGCTTCAGATTAGAAGCTCCCATATGCTATCCCCTCTATCATCTGCATTAGGTTGATCCCGCCTTTGCCTTCAGAAGCACCGTATTGCGATCCTGCACCGTTCGGAGAATATCGCGGATGATAGGAACGGTTTGCTCTGCCAGTTCCTTGCGATGTTCAGCTTGCGCCTCGCCGATCAACGTTACTTGGTCCTCCAGCATCGCAATTTTTTGCTGAATCAACTGCTCCTCTTCATATAAGGAGGTATGTGATATGGGATCACTATAACGCAGCGTCTCTTCAAGCTCGGCGATCTGCCGTTCCAACGACGGCATGTTCTCTCCCGGCAGTTCGCTTAGCTTTCTGCGAATCTCCCCGATCCAGGCTACAGTCTCTCTCTTGACCGCGAGATGATCGCTTTCCTTTCGCTCCTGTGCGCCCGCATATTTTGCCGCCAGGAATACGAGCCCAAGAACAACGAAAAATCCAGAAAGCGTAATCAGATGAATCATGAAATACGAGGATACAGGCAGCTTAAATAAGTATCCCAGCAAAATAACCTCCAGCACAACGGACACCGTATAGATACCAATTATGATGCCGGAAGCAATATAAAATGGGGTGCCTGACGAAGCTGCCTTCCCCCTGCCGATGACAGAGCCGATAAATAGGAGAACGGCCGCTTCGGCGCATCCGACGGCAACCCCCGATATCCAAGAATTCGGCTGAAACATCCCGCCGACCCATCCAAATAAGAGGATCGTGACAAACGGAAGCGCAATGGCTGACAGCCATGCCCCGTTTCGATCCTTGGTTCTTGTATTCACCTGATTCCCCCGCTTTCGCTTCACATCAATTTATGACCGCACTCCATGCAAAACTTCTGGCCCGGTTTGATCTCATGATCGCACCCCGGACATGTCAGCGCGTGACTCGACCCGCAGTGCGGGCAAAACTTGGCTTCGGCATCCACCAATTCTCCACATGCCCGGCAAGGCATCGGCAGCGGTGCACCGCAATCCGGACATTCGGCAGCGCCAGCCGGGTGATCATGTCCGCACTTCGGGCATGCATGGTAAGGGTCGCCGCAGTGAAGGCAGAACTTTGCATTCGGAGCCAGGGGCTGCCCGCAATCGTTGCACAGGATGGCTTTCGCCGGCACTTCATCGGCCTGAATCTGAAACGACTGGCCGCAGCCCGAACAGAACCGCGCTTCTTCCCCGTTCAGCATTCCGCATTTGGTGCATGCCTTCTGCTCGATTTGCTTATCGTTCTTCTCTTGAGGCTTGGCATGGTCAAACATATGGCCGACGGTCTCATACATCGGACCGACCATTCCGAGTCCCATGCCCAGCCCCGTCCCCATGGCCGCAGCCGGGCTTCCGGGATTCTTCGCCGCTCCCTCAAGCGTATTAAAGGTTCTTTCCTGATGGTAGGTATAACCGATGATATCCATCTCCGCTTTTTTTGCCAACGCTTCCTTGATTCGGACAGCTGCAGGATCATGCTCCGGTATGTTGATGGAATCCACATAAAAATTCAGCAGGGTAATCCCCATCTCTTCAAATGAAGGCGCAATCGCTTCCATGATGTGTTTGGATATTTCCGCTATGTAAGCATTGATTTCCACAACGCTGATTTTTTTCCGAACGATATAGGAGGATATGATTTCCGTAATGTTGGACATCAGCACGCCGCGGTAATATTTGACCAGCGTTCCCTGATCAAAGGTTGGCAGGGTACCGACCATGGTTCCCAGAAACTTTCGCGGATCGCTGATTTGAACGCCGAATTGGCCAAAGGCTCGGAGCGATACGATGATGTTGTATTTCGGATCCTGCAGCTGGATCGGCGAGCTGGTCCCCCATTTCACGTCCAGCGAACGAAGTTTGTTCACAAACCAGACTTCTGCCGTAAAGGGAGACTTCCCTCCGAATGGAAGATTGATGACATTGGATAAAATCGGGATGTTTGCCGTACTCAGCGTATGCCGCCCTGCCGGGAAAGAGTCCAGTGCCTGCCCCCCCTTATACAGGATCGCCTCCTGCGTCTCATGAACAATAAGCTGGGTCCAGGTGCCTAACTCCTGATTCGGATAACGCCAGGCAAACACATCCGGCGGGCCTTCGTATTTTACGACTTCAATAATAGCCATAGTTCTACTCTCCTTTTTGCGCCGTTCCTTCCATCCTGAGATCTATGGAAAAGGTACTATTGTACTACTATTGTATACGATTTACCCGATAAGTGGATGCAAAATTTGGAAAGCGCGATCCGGCATTTCGAGCCAGACTCCCAGCCAATGGAATATACGGCTGCGCACGCTTGATTCACGTTTATGGGAAGCCCCCTTCGCTCACGAAAAAAAATACCGCCAAGCCTGCTGTAGACAGACCTTGCGGTATTTTTGTTATACATATATTCATCTGAACATCAATAGTAACTGCTGCCTTCGACAAATTCGAATTCGAAATCGCCGATCCGTACGATGGTGCCTTCCGTCGCGCCCCGTTTCCGCAGCTCTTCATCAATGCCCATATGACGCATCGTTCTGGCAAGCTTCAGGATCGCATCATGCGAATTCATCTGCATCCGTTTCAGCATTCGCTCAATTCGCTCACTGTGCACCACATACATTTCATTGTCTCTGGTGACGGTGAAGGAATTGTCGTTCTGCGCTTTGAATTTATACACCTTGCGCTCGGAAACTTCGGATACTTCTTCAATCGCCGGCTCATCCGGAATGCTCTCCAGCACATCGATCGTGCGGTAAAGAAGTTCCTGGATCCCCTGACGGGTCAGCGAGGAGATCGGCATCACCTCGATGTCAGGGCGAATCTCCTTCACCTTCTCTTTGAAGGCCGTTAAGTACTCCTCTGCTTCCGGCATATCCATTTTATTGGCGGCTACGATTTGCGGCCGTTCGATCAGAACCGGGTTATAGAGCCTAATCTCATCGTTGATTTTTTGCCAATCCTCGAACGGATCCCGTCCTTCCGTGCCTGCCATATCCACGACGTGGATAATGACGCGGGTTCGTTCCACGTGCCGGAGGAATTCGTGGCCAAGTCCCACGCCTTCATGGGCACCCTCAATCAGGCCAGGCAGGTCAGCCATGACGAAATTGCGCCCGTCCCCGACCTCAACCATGCCCAAATTCGGCGTGATGGTCGTGAAATGGTATGCCCCGATCTTCGGCTGAGCCGCCGATACAACAGACAACAGGGTGGATTTGCCTACGCTCGGGAATCCGACGAGACCTACATCAGCCATCACTTTAAGTTCCATGGTTACGTAGCGTTCTTCGCCTTCTTCTCCATTCTCGGCAAGCTCGGGCGCCGGATTGTTCGGCGTGGCAAAGCGGATGTTTCCGCGGCCCCCGCGGCCGCCTCTGGCAACAACAACCTGTTGACCGTGACGGGTCAAATCGCCAATCACTTCACCGGTATCGTCATCCGTTAAGATGGTACCCGGCGGAATACGGACAATCATGCTCTCCGCATTGGCCCCATGCTGGCTCTTATTGCGGCCCTTTTCCCCGCGCTTGGCCTTGAAATGCTTCTGGTAACGGAAATCCATCAACGTGCGCAGTCCTTCGTCCACCCGGAAAATCACGTCGCCGCCCTTGCCGCCGTCGCCGCCGGCAGGTCCGCCTTCAGGAACGTATTTCTCACGGCGAAACGCAATGAGCCCATCGCCGCCGTCGCCGCCTTTTACATATACTTTTGCCTTATCTACAAACATGAAATCACCTTCCTCAAGTCACAAACGGCAGATACAAGCGGTACGAGGTCTCCCCCGGCTCCGTCTGCTCCACCCGAATGCCTTCGCCTTTTACGGATTGTTCAATCTGAAGCTTCAAGCCCTCCGGGTCTCCAAAGGAACCTTCTCCTAGAGCCCATACGATCAGCTCTTGCTCCTGCTGCATAAATGTTAATGTTAACTGCCGGGTATCCCCCCATGACGCCGTTCCGCTCAATTGAAAGGCTCTCACCGTTTGAATGATCGCTTCGGTAAAAGACTCTGCCGTTTGTGGCGATACTTTGTCTTCCAGCTGTACCTGGTCCACCACTTCAACGCAGAGCTGCAGGTTGCTGCTGTACGTTCGGTATGAATGTAAATAAAAAACCAGTGAAGGAATGCCAAGCTTGGAGATCCTGCTCTCCGTCGCCATCCTGTCCTTTATTCTTTCCACAGAACCCACGGTTTTATCATGCTTCCCCAGTTGAATGTAGCCGTACAAAATTTGAAGCTCATTCATCCAATCATGACGATGGTGATTCAACATCTGAATCGCCGTCTGCTCCATATTCCGAATGATGGCTTGCTGCCTGCGCTCGTCCGATTTACGGACAAGCCACGCTCCGCAGGCAGACGCGGCGACAGCCCAAGCCGTCAACACTGCTCCTGCAGCCAAGGATGGTTTCCATACCATCCATGCCACCGGTATTACGGAGGTTAACCCCGCCACAGCTGCTATCCATTTCCAGGATTTCATCGCTTCTCCTCGTCTTTCAACAGCAATTGGTTACATTCACCAAATCCCAGTATATCATAGACTTTCAGGACGGTTCATCCCCTGGATGATCATTCTTTGCGCAATTTACAAAAAAAGAAGCCCCGGCAACGATGCCGAAAGGCTTCTTCTGTATGCAGCATAAGAAACGATTAAGCTTCAACTGCAGCCGCTACTGGAGCGACATCAACCGGGTAGACGCTCACTTTCTTGCGATCACGACCCCAACGTTCAAATTTCACAACGCCGTCAACTTTCGCAAACAAAGTATCGTCTTTACCGATACCCACGTTCGTGCCTGGATGAATTTTCGTTCCGCGTTGACGAACCAAGATGCTGCCGCCAGTCACTGCTTGACCGTCTGCACGTTTCACGCCAAGACGTTTCGATTCGCTGTCACGACCGTTCTTTGTGGAACCTACACCTTTTTTCGATGCGAATAACTGAAGATCCAATTTCAACATGTTGTCTACCTCCTTCTTCAAGTAGTCAATTCTTGTATTCTTATATACTTGCCGTACGAATCGGCAATTCCCTGTAACATAACAACCATGGATTCGAGAAGCAGTTGAACTTGGCCGGAGACGGAATCATCTGCCGTAGGCGGAAGATTCGCGCTAAGAAAGCCGCCCTTCATCCGGGTCTCCATAACGGTTCCGGTTAACGCTTCAATGGAATTCACCGTTCCCACGGTAATGCTGGAAACTCCAGCACATACAATATCTTCACCTGGATCGGCATATCCCGCGTGCCCCGTTACCTTGAAGCTATGGATCCGTCCATCTTCCCCGCGCAGTACTTGTACAGTAATCAATTACCGCACCTTCTTACGCTTGGATTTTCTCGATGGTTACTTTAGTGTAAGGTTGACGATGACCTTGCTTCTTGTGGTAGTTCTTCTTCGGCTTGTATTTGTATACAACGACCTTACGGCCTTTACCGTGCTTCTCTACCTTTGCAGTTACAGTCGCACCGGAAACAACCGGAGTTCCTGCTACCAATCCGTCCTCTTTGGAAACGGCCAGTACACGGTCGAAAGTCACGCTCTCGCCGTCACCTGCAGTCAGCTTCTCGATGAACAATACGTCGCCCTCTTGAACTTTGTATTGTTTACCGCCTGTTTCGATAATAGCGTACATTTGCTTGCACCTCCCTATGTCTCAGACTCGCCTGGTATAAAGGTGTCCGTCCCAAAAGGAACGTTCTTGTGAACCCAACCGGAGCGGTTACAGCATGTGCAGCAACCTATCACTAGACACATACCCAATGATAATATCATATTCCCCGTTCACCGTCAACATCATTCTTCGATAACCACGCCCCGGCCTCCGCAGGTTCCGCAAGGTTTGGCAAAGGGGAGAGAAGAGCTTTCCCGGGCTTTTTTGCGGGTCATTTCCAGCAGTCCCAGCTTGGTCCAACCGACCACAAAGCTCTTCGTGCGGTCTTTGCGCATAACGGCCTCCATGACAGAAACCACCTGCTGCCGGTGCTCTTCATGATCCATATCGATGAAATCCACGATAATAATGCCCCCGATATCCCAGAGGCGAAGGATCCTTGCGATCTGCTGCGCAGCCAGAAGATTCGTCTTCAGTACCGTTTCCTCGAAATTATCCCCGCCGATATATTTGGCTGTGTTCACGTCGATGATCGTCATGGCTTCGGTTTGGTCTACGACGATGGTCACGCCCTCGGGAAGCGTGATTTTCCTTGCGAAGCTGGCTCTCATCTGCTCGTCCAACCCGTACGCTTGAAAAATCGGGCCTCCTTCCGAGTAATATGTAACCTTAGGCTCCATTCCCGGAACGGTTTCCTTCAAATAACTCTTGGTTTCCTCGCCTTTCTGCTTGCTGTCGATCACAAGCTCGTCATGCAGCGGATCAAAGGCATCGCGCAGAAACCGCTGCAGCAGGCCTAAATCGCGATGCAGCAGCGCCGGAACGGGCGCAGATTCCGCCTTGTCGAGAATCCGGGCCCACTCTTTTCGCAGATACTCCAGATCTCCCTTTATGAATTCCAGGGGCTCGTCCTCCGACACCGTTCGGATGATGATTCCCTCTTCATCTGTGCGAAGCTGCTCGCCGATGCTCTTCAGCCGGGCCCTTTCCGCATCGCGTCCGATTTTCTTGGAGACGGCAACATAGTCCGCAGTCGGCATATACACCATGCATCTGCCCGGAAGCGAAAAATGCGTCGTCACCCTCGCTCCCTTGCCGCCTCTGGGTTCCTTCATGACCTGCACGATCAATTCCTGCCCCGCCGTCAGCAGCTGCGAGATCGAAGGCTTCTGCTTGGGCTGCTTCTCTAAATGCGGATGGAGCACATCATCGATATATAAAAACGCGTTCTTTTTCAGCCCGATATCTACAAAAGCCGCCTGCATCCCCGGCAGCACGTTCACGACCCTGCCTTTATAAAAGCTTCCGACAACACTTTGCTCACGACTCCGCTCAACGGCGAATTCGGCTAACCTCCCATCTTCGATGAGGGCCATCTGAATGGTCTCATGTTCACAATGAACTATCATTTGCCTCATGGCTTCACCTCTCAAATGGAAGACGATATTCTATTGTTTTATCCTAACACAATCTCTGATGACATGAATGGATAAAGAAACTTGGCCCGCCCCCCGTCTTCCTCATGATGTTTTACGATTTACGCATACCAGGGCGGACCAGTTGATGCAAAATAAGAAGAGATCACATGCTGCTCCGGAACAACGGCAAGCAGGCTGCCGCGTCCGCTCATGACATAAATCAAATGATACTTCTCTCGTTTAAATAGACGCATGATATCATCCAAAGGTTTCGAAGAATCTGCAACGATTGGCTGGGCAGGACCGAGTCCGTCCAAATTCCGTTCATAAACCTCGCTCCGATTGACCAAAAATCTTAAAAACCGGTAATGGACGTTCCGATAGTCTTCGAAATTGGAATACGCCAGGAAAAGGCCGATCATCAGCACATTTAAACGAATGCCGTCTCCAGAGAATAACGGCTGCAATCCGTAACCGATCATAATTAAACTGCACAAAATGCCTGCGCGGGAAGCCCACAGCAAGGTGGCATGATAAGGAGCGAGCAGGCTGATGACGGCCTGCAGCACTTTGCCGCCGTCCAGCGGCAGAATCGGAAGCAGGTTAAACAACGCGATGACGAGATTCCCTTGAATGATGTAAGACAGCAGCTGCTCGTCACCCCACCCCGCCCATTGGCAGGCCAGGGTAATGCCGATCATGATGACATTTTGCAGCGGTCCCGCAAGCGCAATGATGATCTCCTTCATCGCAGTCATCCTGCCGTCGTCTTCAATGACAGCAACGCCGCCGAACGGCAGCATCTGAATGGCTCGTACCTTGAACCCCATCGCTGCCGCGGCGGCGGCATGTCCCAATTCATGAATAAACACGATAATAAACAGGGTCAGCAACTCCAGGAAGCGACCGGTGAATACGGATGCCAGCATGACAATGACAAAGAGCGGATGCAGCGACAAGACCGTTCCCTTAAACTTAATCAAACGGAATCACTTCCGCCGGATCGACGTCACGATCCCCCTCTTTGAGTTCGAAATAAAGGGAGGGCGGGCTGCCTGTGCCTGAAGATGCCAAAGTCCCGATAATATCTCCGCCTTGGACCCAGTCATTCGCCTTAAGCCCGGTTTCCGCCAGCCTGCTGTATGTCGCCGTTCGCTCTCCCGTATGCTGTATGCGTACCGTAATCCCGTTCTCAGGATGTTCTTTAACCTCAAGGACGCGCCCGGTCTCTATACTTTTAACCGCCCGGTCGGCTAAAGAACCCCCTCCGGCTTCCAGAACGATGCCTTTCAGATCAACGGCAAAGGATTGAACCACCCTTCCCGAAAGCGGAGGAACCAAAGAGGTCCCGGCATTCACCTTCGTCGAATGCTCGTCGGTTTGTCCAAAAATCGGAATAAAGGACGGCGCGCTGCCAAAATGCTCCTCGTACCATACCTGGGCCGCCTGGAAATCCATCTCATGGCTCAGCCCTTCAATGATGAATGCCTGCGCGCGAAGGGCCCACGGCTGCTGAAACGAAAATACGCCCCATGCCAATCCAAACACCAGCGCACTGACGGCGACGCGGCGGATCAAGCCCGACAGGAACGAAGCTTTTTTGGGCGGTTCTCCCGGAGCACCGGGATCCAGCGTATCATACCAACCGCGATGCCCTTGCTTCCAAAGCCGCTCGGGATCCGGTTCATGCTCTGCGTAACGTGGGGACGGGTTCGCTATGTTGTCCTTGATGAAGCCTGGCTTTGGATTATGGGGATTAGCGGGTGTTCTATCGGGAAGCGCCGTCCAAGACGGCTTATCGTCCTGCGCCGTGAACTGCTCCCCTTCCAGCAGTTCGCGAATGCGGGCTTCTCTTCGGTTCTTGACGGAAGTTTTGATGTCCATTGTTCTCTCCCCCTTGGGGCTTGTTTTCTTACTCTATCCTATGAGGAGATGAGAGAGATTTAGAACAAGCCCTGATGAAGAGGCGGACGGGTTCTACGAAAGCCGCTCAGACCGCCGAAGGAGAAAAACAAAAAAACCGATGCCTCCCGGCACCGGTTCTTGGTCGAAACCCTTAACCCATTCCAAAAAACTTTTTGAATTTGGTGAACATTCCTTTTTTCTGATGGATTTGCATCAGCGGAACGGTATCGCCAAGGATACGCCGGGCGATGTTTCTATAGGCGATGGCTGCCTGGGAATCCGGGTTCATCACCGTAGGCTCCCCGATGTTGGCCGCTTTAATGACCATTTCATCATCAGGCACGATACCGATCAGATCGATATTCAGCACCTGCAGCACATCTTCGATTTCGAGCATGTCCCCGGATTTCACCATATTCGGGCGAATCCGGTTCACCACGAGCTTCGGAGACTCGACATGCGAGCTCTCCAGCAGGCCGATAATCCGATCCGCGTCCCTTACGGCCGCATTCTCGGGCGTCGTAACGACAATCGCTTTGTCCGCGCCGGCGATGGCATTCTTGAATCCCTGCTCGATTCCGGCCGGACAATCGATAATGACGTATTCGAATTCCTTTTTCAATTCAAGTACGATATCTTTGACCTGCTCCGGAGAAACGGCATTCTTGTCCTTGGTCTGGGCTGCAGGAAGCATATACAGCTCATCGAAGCGCTTGTCCTTGATCAGCGCCTGGTTAAGTCGGCATCGCCCTTCCGCAACGTCGCACAAATCGTATATAATCCGGTTTTCCAGGCCCATCACGACATCCAAATTGCGAAGACCGATGTCCGTATCAACCAGACACACTTTTTTTCCGAGCAGTGCCAAAGCTGTGCCGATGTTCGCCGATGTCGTCGTTTTACCGACTCCGCCTTTACCTGAAGTTACGACGATTGCCTCTCCCATGTTCTACACCCCTTTAAACACATTAAAATCCCGACCCAAACGTGAGATGTTGCTGATCTTGTCGATCTCCATGCTTCCGTCCTTCAAATACGCAAACTCCATGACCGTTTCCCGCGTTTCCCATTCATCCGGCGGTCTGCTGATCATCTGGGAGATACGAAGCTGGGTAGGGGCAAAATACGAAGCCGCTATAATCGCTTCCTCGTTGCCCTCTACACCGGCGTGCGCGGTTCCGCGCAGAGCGCCCAATATGTAAATGTCGCCGGTGCACGTAATCGTCCCGCCTGGATTCACATCGCCGAGGAACAAGAGATCGCCGTCATGATGCAGCACCTGTCCGGAACGCACCATCCCCGTCTTAAGCGCAAGCTTTTCCTCCGGAACGAGCTCGGACGCAAGCGGCGGCGATTCCACATTGCGTATCAGCAAGTTGCCCTTTTGCTTCAATATGTCAAGAATCGTCTGCTTCTCTTCTTCGGAAATTTGCCGGGAACCCAGCTTCACATCCACATGAATGATGGGTCCGGTCAGAATATTCTGATGACTATGCTCCAGCTTATAGCGGAGCTCGCCAAGCAATTCCTCCAGCTCGCATTGATCGTCAAGCAGGAATACCAGGCCATCTTTGATGCCCTTAATCGTCACATGATTGGATTTTACAGCCATAAGCCTGTCCCTCCCATCCCTATACATTTCGCGCTCAAACCTACAAGTTCCTGCTAGTCTAGTAAAATGTCATATTGGAGAGGGTTCAGGTTGCCTTCCTTCTCTGATTCTTCGTTACCAGCTCAATCTGCTTGCGTAAAGGAACGTAAATTGCCAGAGCAAAGGCAAAATGAACAAGGAGATTGGGAAGCATATGATGAAGCAGTGACCAATTATAAGAAGTCGGGTTGAGTCGAAATACCTTATATATGCCAAAAAGCGTACTGTCAAACAACAAGCTTCCCAGAATGACAATGGTCATCATCATGGGCAGCGGCGCCCGCGGGGACTTGAAGACAAGCCCCACCAGATATGCGGATACGCCCATAGCAAACGAATAAGTGCCAATCATCTCGCCGTAATACACGATATCGTGAAGCATGCCGAATAGGAGTCCGAGCACGAGCCCCGTGTGGCGATGGTAATAAATCGATACAAAAAACAAACAAACCAACACGAAATTAGGATAAATCTGAAGCTGCAGCGAGCTTGGCGTTAACCAGAAAAACACCGTGCCCTGCAGAATAAACAGCACGAACAGCAGCAGGACCAGAATCTGTTTACGTGCCATACTATTCCGGCTCCTCAGGCGTAAAGACGATGATCAGATACTTCCAATCATCAAACTTGGCCGCCGGTTCGATCGTAGCCGTTCTGCTTTGACCGTATTGGCTGGTCTGAACGCTGAGGACCTTACCGATGATCATACCTTGAGGAATAACGCCTCCGGCACCGGATGAAATGATTTTATCGCCTTTCTTGATTGGATCATCTTCCGAAATCCGCGTCATGAGCAGCGTGTTGGTCTTCTCATCATAGCTCTCGACCACGCCGAACGTTTTATCCTCTTTGCCGATGGCCGTGACCGAAATCGGCTGCGGATTCGGATCCTGGGCGTCCATCGTTGTCAGCAGTTTCACGGTGGAGGTGAAATTGCTCACGCTGCTAATGATGCCTACCATGCCGTCGACAGTCGTGACCGACATATTAGGACGAACCCCATCGCGCTCGCCCAGATCGACGACCAGTGTCCGGTTATTCGGATCCGAGTTGACGCTAAGCACCTGCGCCGTACGGTAGTTGTATTTGTAACGTTCCTTCTGGTTCTTCGTAAATCCAAGAATATCTTGAAGTTCTTCGTAATTGGCTTTCATCGTATTGTAGGAAGCGCTCTCCCGAGAATATTGGGCTACCGCTCTTCGCAGTTCCTCATTCTCTTCATAGATTCCCTTCATGTTCCGTACATCTTCAAAGAAACCCGCTATATAAGCAGCGGGCTTATAAAACACACTTTGCACAAAACCGACCGTATCTTTGACGAATTTTTCAGGCCAAGATAAAGAAGCTCTCGGGCCGAGCGTAAACCCCATAATAGCGATAAACGCTACCAGCCCGATGAGCATAATGAACAAACGCTTATTGCCTAGCAGCTTAAACAGTTGCAACACCCTCTAACTTACTGTTTTCTCTCCCAACATTAGGGGTTTACACTTTTATTTTGGTTTCTACCGTTTGGAACGGACGGCAGAGCTGCTCCGGGATTTAAACAAGTGAATGTTCTCGAGCGCTTTACCTGTGCCAATGGCCACGCAATCCAGCGGATTCTCCGCAACGATGACCGGCATGCCGGTCTCTTCGGCAAGCAGCTTGTCCAGGTTGCGAAGCAATGCGCCGCCTCCCGTAAGCACGATGCCCCGGTCCATAATATCCGCAGCAAGCTCCGGAGGACATTTCTCAAGGGTAACCTTAACGGCTTCAACGATGGCATTAATGGTGTCTGCCAACGCTTCGCTGATCTCATCCGATGTAATCGTGATCGTCTTCGGCAGACCCGTCACCAAGTCGCGGCCGCGAATTTCCATCGTTTCCACGGTCTCCAGCGGCATCGCGGAGCCTACTTCCATCTTGAGCAGCTCGGAAGTGCGCTCACCGATCATCAAGTTGTATTGGCGTTTGATATAAGAAATAATGGACTCATCCATTTCATCGCCCGCAACGCGCACGGAGCGGCTGGTTACAATCCCGCCAAGGGAAATGACCGCAACCTCGGTCGTGCCTCCGCCGATATCTACGACCATGCTGCCCGTAGGCTCCCACACGGGCAAGTCTGCACCGATTGCCGCTGCAAAAGGCTCCTCGATCGTGTAGGCTTCGCGTGCACCCGCTTGCTTGGTCGCATCTTCAACCGCACGCTGCTCGACCGCCGTAATGCCGGAAGGTACGCATACCATCACGTTCGGATGGCGCGGGAAGATGGAACGCTGCTTCTGCGCTTGACGAATAAAGTATTTAATCATCGTAGCCGTTGTATCAAAATCGGCAATGACGCCGTCTTTCATCGGACGAATGGCACGAATGTTGCCTGGCGTCCGTCCAATCATTTTCTTAGCCGATTCTCCGACGGCTTCAATGCTCTTTGTATCTGTACGCAGAGCAACCACGGAAGGCTCTCTTACGACAATTCCTTTTCCACGGACATAAACCAGCGTATTTGCCGTCCCCAAATCGATTCCCAAATCTTTCGTAAAACCACCTAACATGATGTATCTCCCTTTCTTCGTCAATCTGAACTATTATATTACATCAAGCCCCGTTCCTTCAAACTTACAAACGATCCGTCCCCGATGATCAGATGATCCAGCACGTCGATCCCGACAATCTGTCCTGCCTCCACTAAGCGTGCAGTCAGCGAAATGTCCTCCGGGCTGGGCGTCGGATCTCCGCTCGGATGGTTATGCGCGCACACCAGGGATGCACTGCTGCATTTGATGGCCGCTCTGAACACCTCGCGGGGATGAACGATGGAGGCGTTAAGGCTCCCCATCGATAGCGTTTCCTGGGCAATGACATGATTTTTCGTATTTAAAAATACACAGACAAAATGCTCTTTCTGTAAATACCGCATCTGTTCACTGAGCAGTTCTGCCGCGTCATGCGGACTGCGGATAATAACCGGCTCTACATGTCTCGATGCGGCCAAGCGCCGTCCAAGCTCGATGCCAGCCTTCAGCTGAACAGCCTTGGCGGTTCCAATTCCTTTGATTTGCGTAATTTCCTCGATGCTAAGATCAACGAGCTGCCGGATGCCGCCTGCTTCCCCCAGCAGCCGCTGGGCTATATGTACGGCAGATTCCTGGCGGGTACCGGTCCGAAGCAGTATCGCCAGCAATTCTGCATGGCTTAAAGCGCTCGCCCCATATTGCATCATGCGCTCTCTTGGTCGTTCATCATGGGGGATGTCGCGCAGCAATAGCGTTGGCGACTCCATATATTCCCCTCTTTTCTAAGATTTAAATCAGCAGGTCACCGAAGCTTCCATGATTCCGTTGGCTTCGGATGCCGTGTTCTATATCTATGAATCGGTGAGTACATCCATCCCCATTTCAGACAGCATGTCCGAGAGCAGAGAAAGCGGCAGGCCGACAACGTTAAAGTAGTCGCCTTCGATTCCTTCCACGATGGTTGCACCCAGGCCTTGAATCGCATACGAGCCTGCTTTGTCGGCAGGTTCCCCGCTCTTTACGTAAGCCGCGATCGCATCATCACTTAACGATTTCATCTTTACGGTCGTCACGCGGTGAGATACCTTGGCCCGACCGGAACGCCGGTCGATGCAAGCCACTCCCGTGTAAACGAAGTGTGCCCGTCCTTGAAGCATGGACAACATCCTTGCAGCATCAGTTTGATCCTCCGGCTTCCCGAGGACATGGTCATCTACGACCACAATCGTGTCGCTTCCCACAATGATACCATCTCCGGGATCATCCGTCAGCTTTCGGAGAACCGCTTCCGCTTTGCGCAGCGCCAGTGACTCCACAATTCGCTCTGGCGACCACCCTTGCGGCGTGTCCTCGTCAGCTTCACTTGGCATAATCTCGAATGGGATACGAAGGGAGGCAATCAATTCCTGACGCCGAGGAGAGGTGGAAGCCAATATAATGCGGCGGTTTCTCTTCTCATTCAAGGGGGATAATCTCCTTTGTCATGTCTTAGAGCCTGCGGTATAACCAGACGGCAGCAATAATGCCGAGCAGACTGAGCAGGCAAAAGTTAAGTTCAAGGTTAATGTCATAACGAATAATGTCAAAATCAGCTGAAGGCGACCACTTGATCGGTGTAGTAGACGTCAGAAACGACAGAGCCTTGACCGGTTGAAGCGCCTTGGCAAGCCATGTTCCCGTCAGCCACCCCAGCAGCAAAAACAAGATGAGCATTCCTTTATTTTTCTTCATGCATCCTCTTCCCTCGCCATTTTTTGACACCCTAATTATTATACGGTGAATCGATAAGCAATACAAACAGAAATCCGGCATGGGGAACTATTTCCAGTTCCAAGCCGGATTTTACGTAAATTTGAATTTATAGGCCATCCAGGAGTTTCTTTTGGCCCATGACATAGTTCATCATGCCTGTTTGAATCTCCCACAAATGCCCCTTGGATTGATTTTTGTTGTATTCGGAGAGCGCCGTGATCGAACTGTTCATCGACTGCTCCATGGCCGGCAGCGCGGCCCCGGTCTCCGGACCCAAGCCTGCGGCCAGCTGCTTGACCGATTGGATCCATTGCTGATGCAGATTCGTGATGGTATTCATATGCTCCGACGTCGCTGCGCCGGGCTCCTGCATGCCCAGCAAGGATGCCGATAGTTGGCTAAGCTCCGATACCAGCTCCCCGCTTATCGTAAAATAGTCCGTCAGCGTCTGCTCCTCGCCAGCAAATGCCGCTGACTCTATGCCCGGCAGCGCGATCTCTCTAACGTATAATTCAACCCCTTCGGCCTTAAGCTGATTGCTGAGCAGCTTCGCTTGCTCGCGGTCGGGCGAGATGCCCGCATACACGCGGTTCTCCTCGTCCAGATCGCCGCCGGCGGCAATACCGGATTGCTGCAGTTCCCCGATCGCCTGCGCTGCCCGCTCGGGCGTGCTGAACACGCCGTATTGAAGCAGATAAAAGTTTTGCTCCGGTATATGAACAGCCGATTCGGTCATATCAGGCGTCGGTGATGCCCCCGCTCCCCCGGATGGATCGGTCGGCGCTAAGTTCCCTGGATCACTGCTCTCGAGCTGCCCCGTTGCCGGGTTCTCGCCGGCGTCGCCGCCGTTAAACATGGACAGCACCATGTACCCGAACAGCAGGCCCGTGATGACGGCGGCGGTCACGGACACCGCCATCTTCCAGAAGGAGGTGGGTTTGCGTGAGCGATAATAACCGTAATCTCCGGCAGATGTCTCATATAGATCCGACTCGGGCCCGAGATTCCAATGGGGGTCGTTCGCTTCGGGGGTCATTCTCCCGGAAAATGCATCATCATGGAGGTCGTAGAGCTCCTCGTGCACGTGATGGTATGTATCCGATTCTACAGGGGCATCAGGGGCATCGTCGTACGGCCAGCCGTTATCATGGTCCAGGCGCCGTCTTTCCTCAGCCAGCCGTCCCCTGGACCGATGATTGCGCGATGGTCTCCAGCCACGATCGTCCACGTCCCGGGTATCCCGCTCCTCCCGGAGCGGCGGAACGACGCGCAGATGATCCTGCTGAACGCTCCTCTGAGGTTCGTACGAAGTGTCCGTATCGGTAAACCGATTTGCTGTCGCTGTGTCATATTCGTCGAAGACGGAATGGCGGTCGTAGACCCGGGGGTTTTGGCCCGCCGGAACGTTTTGGTTCGCGTCGTGTTCCTCTCGCGCATGGTCTTTGTTCCTGCCCTTCGGCGGATCGTGATCGAAACGTATCGTCATCCGTGCTTTATTCATATCCATACACCTCACTTGTCCTTCTACACCTAGCTATATGATCAAGCTTGGCAACTTATGAGTATGCGAAAAACAAAAGGGCTGACCAAGAAATGATCTTGATCAGCCCTTCGTATCGTTATCGATGCTGGCTTTGTCCCCTCATAAGAGGCAAAGCCAATGCAGTCCCCTGCTGCAGCGAAGCAGCAAAGGAAGCAGGCAACCTTTATTTCTTGCCCTTAATGAACTCCGCTAAAGCCGCGCCGACCTTCCAGATGTCGCCCGCTCCCATCGTGAGAACCAGGTCGCCTTCTTTTACGCGACCTTTGAGATCGTTCAGGACATCTTCCTTCGTAGGCAAATAGCGGGCACCGGCATTGCTGTTCTGAACGATCAGCTCCACCAGCTTACCCGAGCTGATGCCCTCGATCTGCTTCTCGCCGGCAGGAGAGTAAATATCGGTGATGATCACCTCATCCGCTTCCCCGAACGCGCGGCTAAACGCATCCAGCAGGAAGAAGGTTCTCGAATACCGCTGCGGCTGGAATACGGCAATGATCCGTTTGCCCGTAGCTTTAGCGGCACTGATCGTCGCCTCGATCTCGGTCGGATGATGCGCATAGTCGTCAATCACCAGAATGCCTTCAGCTTCGCCAAGCACCTGGAAGCGGCGCTTAGCCCCGTTGAATTTGACGATGGCCTCTACAATCGCCTCGAACGAGATGCCGCTCTTCAAGCAGCATATCACCGTGGCCATGGCGTTGTAGACATTATGTTTGCCCGGCACGGACAGCTCGACGGTGCCCAGCTCCATGCCGTTATGAAGCATCGTGAAGCTGACGTGACGGTCGCCCAGCACCAGATTGGTTGCCGTATACTCCGCATCCGCATGAATGCCGTATGTGGTCACGTTGCATTTCAGGTCAGGCAAAATCGCCTGAATGTTGTTATCGTCGGCGCAAACCACGGCTGTACCGTCAGCCTTGATCTGGCTGAGGAATTGCACGTAGGCGGCTTTGAGACGATTGAAATCCCCTTCGTAATTCTCCAGGTGATCGGCTTCGATATTCAGAACGACGCCGAGCCATGGATGGTATTGCAGGAATGAACCGTCGCTCTCGTCGGCTTCGGCTACCACATGCTCGCCTTCGCCCGCTTTGGCATTCGTGCCCACGTTCATAATTTCCCCGCCGATGATAAATGTCGGATCGACTCCGCATTCTTCCATCACGAGCGCAATCATGGATGAAGTGGTTGTCTTGCCATGCGCTCCCGCTACGGCCACGCCTTTGCGTTCGTTCAAAAGACGCGCCAGCATCTGCGCACGGTGAAGGACAGGAATGTTCAGCTTCTCTGCCTCGACCCGCTCCACGTTGTCTTTGGACAATGCCGTGGAGTACACCACAAGGTCCGCGCCTTGGACTTGCTCGGCGGTATGTCCAATGTATATTTTGGCGCCCTTGGCCGCCAGCTTTTCTGTCAATTCTTGCGATGCCACGTCAGAACCCGTGACTTTATAACCCATCTCCAGCATTACTCGCGCTATGGCGCTCATCCCGTAGCCGCCAATTCCTATAAAATGAACATGTTCTGATGTATTCAACAGATATCACCAACCTTTTTCAGAATCGGAAAGGCCCAGGAGGTTGGAACGCACGTCGGCAATCAGGTACAACGTGCCCGACACCACCCCAAGATCCTCCGCTTCCGTCCGTGACTTCAACTCTTCAAGTGCGTTTTTCCAATTTGGTTCTATGATGATTTGCAGTGTATGTTTGGCGTATTTCTCCCTTACCTGCTCTACGATGTCACCAAGCGCCTTGGCGTCCAGTTTCTTCCGGAAATCCGGTTCAGTCAGGATAAGCGTATCCACTATTGGCAGTATATGCTGCAAATACGATTCATGATGCTTATTTGCCAGCATTCCCATCATTAAGTTCAGTTTCCGATACTTATAGATCTGCGGCAAGCTTTTGGCCAAGGATTCAGCCCCTTCGGGGTTGTGCGCGCCATCGAGAACAATCCGCGGGGAGGACTGCACTTGCTCCAGTCTTCCCGCCCAGAACGTATCCTTAAACCCGGCACGCAATTCTTCTTCATCCACGATAAAGGCCATGTACTGGCGAAGCACCTCCAGCGTCATCATGGCAACCGCGGCATTGGCGCATTGATGCTCGCCCTGCATCGAAATATCCAAATCCATATCCCGGAACGGTCCCTTAAAACGGAAAGTCTGGCTTTCTTCGTTCCCGCGCAGCCGTTCATAAGAGAATTGCTCGTCTACGAGGTACAGACTTGTACGGTTTTTGGCGGCCGTTTCTTTCAGAATTTCAACAGCCTCAGGCTGAGTGACCGTGCTCACCACGGGCACTCCGGGCTTGATGATGCCGGCCTTCTCCATGGCGATCTCCTGAATGGTATCGCCCAGAACGTCGGTATGGTCCATGCCGATGTTCGTGATCACCGAAATGATGGGATGAACGATATTGGTCACGTCAAGACGACCGCCAAGTCCGGTCTCCCATACCACCACGTCCGGATAAGACACCTCGCCGTAATACAGGATCGCAAGAGCCGTGGACACCTCAAACATCGTGGGCGATCCAAGCCCGGAGCCCGCAATTTCGGCAACAAGCGGCTCTAAGCGATTCGCGAGTTCCAGCAGCGTCTCTTCCGGTATGTCTTCGCCGTTATACTGAAACCGATTGGTAAACTTCGTAATATAGGGGGACGTATAGGTGCCTACCGTGAATCCCCCTTGAAGCAGAACCTTTGTTAAAAAAGCGCATGTGGAGCCTTTTCCGTTCGTTCCGGCCACGTGGATAAATTTTAATCGACGCTCCGGATGGCCGAGCAGCTCCATCAATCGCTGAATTCTATCCATGCCAGGGCGGATCCCAAACGGAATCAGCCCATTGATCCAAGCTACCGCTTCCTCATAGGTATGGAACGGAGCTGCCGCTGCAGCTGCCGATTGATCAACCATCGTTCTCACCTTCTGGTCCAGATTCATCTTGCCCATTAGCCTCTCAATTCTTCGATGCGCGCAATCACTTTGCTTCGTTTGTCCGAGTAATCCGCGAGTTTCGCCCGTTCTTCCTCAATCACCTTCTCGGGTGCTTTCGATACGAAACCAGGATTGTTCAGCTTCTTCTCCACACGCTCGACTTCGCTGTTCAAGTGCTGAATTTCCTTCTCCAGACGCGTGATCTCCTGAGCGATATCGATCAGTCCGGCAAGCGGCAGATACATCTCAACACCTGTCACCACGGCGGTCATCGCTTTATCCGGCGCCTCAAGCGCAAGGGAGGACTCATACTCCGACGTGTTGCAGAAGCGGCGAATATAATCGGAATTGCGATCGATAATGCCGGCAATTTGCCCGCTTACCGGTTTCAATTGCAGTTCTACTTTTTTGCTCATCGGCACGTTCACTTCCGCCCGGATGTTACGTACGGCACGGATCACATCCATCAGCAGGTTCATTTCGGTAACAGCTTCCGTATTCTCAAACGCCTCATCATAGGTCGGCCAAGAAGCCAGCATAACGGTCTCGCCTTCATGCGGCAAATGCTGCCAGATCTCTTCGGAGATGAACGGCATGAACGGGTGAATCAAGCGCATCGTGCGGTCCAGCACATAGGCAAGCACCGACTGCGTCTTTTTCTTGGCTGCTTGATCCTCGCCATATAGGGACAGCTTGGCAAATTCGATATACCAGTCACACAGATCATCCCAGATGAAATTGTAGAGCAGTCGACCGGTTTCGCCAAATTCGTAGGCATCAATTAGACGCGTAATGTCGCGGGAAGTTTCGTTCAAACGGTGCAAAATCCACCGGTCCGCTGTTCCCAGCTCTCCGGAAATGTCGATATCCGCCGCCGTGAAGCCCTCCAGGTTCATGAGCGCAAACCGCGACGCATTCCAGATTTTGTTAGCGAAGTTACGCGCTTGCTCCACGCGTTCCCAGCGGAATCGAAGATCCTGACCCGGCGTGCTGCCGGTCGATATCATATAACGCATAGCGTCTGCGCCATACTGTTCAATAACTTCGAGCGGGTCAATGCCGTTGCCCAGCGACTTGGACATCTTGCGGCCTTCGCTATCCCGAACCAGGCCATGGATCAGCGTGTCCTTAAACGGCATTTGCCCTGTAAATTCAAGTCCTTGGAAAATCATCCGCGACACCCAGAACGGGATGATGTCGTAACCCGTTACGAGAACGCTGGTCGGATAATAACGTTTGAAATCCTCGCTGTCCTGGTCCGGCCAGCCCATGGTCGAGAACGGCCAGAGTGCGGAGCTGAACCAGGTATCCAGCACATCCTCGTCCTGTCTCAGATCATCCTTGCCCAGCTTCGCGCGGGCTTCCTCTTCATTCATGGCAACAACCACTTCGCCCGTGGATTCGGAATACCACGCCGGGATCCGGTGACCCCACCACAATTGACGGGAAATGCACCAATCGCGTACATTCTCCATCCAGTGCAGATAGGTTCGCTCGAACCGGTCAGGCACGAAGTTCACGCCCTTGCCGGATTTTTGCGCATCCACGGCTGCTTCCGCAAGCGGCTGCATCTTAACGAACCACTGCGTCGACAGGTAAGGCTCGACCACCGCACCGGATCTTTCGCTATGGCCTACCTGATGGACATGGTCTTCGATGCGAAGCAATACGCCCGATTCCTTCATGTCGCTGACGATCTGCTTGCGGCATTCTGCACGGTCAAGGCCCTGGTATTTGCCGGCAAACTCATTCATCGTTCCGGATTCATCCATTACGGTAATTTGCGGCAGGTCATGTCTCAGCCCCATCTCGAAGTCGTTCGGATCATGCGCCGGCGTAATTTTAACCGCACCGCTGCCGAAGTCCTTCTCCACGTACTCATCCGCAATAACCGGAATCTCGCGGCCCACGATAGGCAGCACCAATGTCTTGCCGATCATGTCTTTATAGCGCTCGTCTTCCGGATGAACGGCGACCGCCGTATCGCCGAGCATGGTCTCCGGACGGGTGGTTGCCACGGTAATGGAGCCGCTGCCGTCCTTCAGCGGATATTGCAGGTGATACAAATGGCCGTTGACCTCTTTGTACTCCACTTCAATATCGGACAAAGCCGTGCGGGCAGCCGGGTCCCAGTTGATGATGCGTTTGCCGCGGTAGATGAGCCCTTTATCGTAAAGCTTGACGAATACTTCCCGTACGGCTTCGGACAATCCCTCGTCGAGCGTGAAACGTTCTCTGGAGTAATCGAGGGACAGGCCGATCTTGGACCATTGATCACGGATCGTGTTTGCGTACAGGTCCTTCCATTCCCACACCTTCTCCAGGAATTTCTCGCGTCCCAGATCGTAACGGGTAACGCCTTCTTCGCGAAGCTTCTGCTCTACTTTGGTTTGCGTGGCGATGCCCGCATGGTCGGAACCGGGGAGCCACAGCGCATCGTAGCCCTGCATCCGCTTCACGCGAATCAGGATGTCCTGCAGCGTAAAGTCAAGCGCATGGCCGATATGGAGCATGCCCGTAACGTTAGGAGGAGGAATAACAATCGTGTAAGGCTCCGCGTCCGGTCGCTTGCCGGCTTCAAAAAAGCCGCCTTCCTTCCAGTACGGATACCATTTTTGTTCGGCTGCCTTCGGATCATACGTCGTCGGCATTTCTAACTGGGATTGGTTTTGTTTTTGATCCATATTTTCGTACCTCCGATACTGTTAATCAGTTTTGCCAACCCGAAACGTTTTAGCCTCCGGGCGTGTTCGTGGATATCATAGTTGGCGTGAAACAAAAAAAGCCCTTCGTCCTCAAAGGACGAAAGACTGTTCTCTCGCGGTACCACCTTTGTTTCGTGCTTACATGGTTCAGCAACCGTTGTCCTCCCATGAAGAACATGAAAGGCTTTCGGTCAAGCACGACACTTTACGCAGATAACGGCTGCGGCCGGCGAACTCTAACCAGGGTAGCAATCGATCCTACTCTATCTCAAGTCCGCAACTCCGGGGCGACTTCGGCAAGCTGGTTCCTGCGGAATCTCACAGCGCTTGGTAGCAATTCCGCTCTCTGAAGGCCATACCTTCCTACTCTTCCCGTTCAACGTTGTTCTAGCTTTTGGAATACCTGTACATATACTATTCAAATATAACGTGGTTGTTCCATATAGTCAATATTTCGAGTGTTTCCGAACGATTTAGACATCATACCTGCCGATTCGAATTAATCCTTGTTCGATGCAACATCCTATCCAAGCTCGCTGCGCTTTCTATCCTCCAAACCGGTTCCCCGCAGCACAAAAAGCAGGCCAAGGCTGCCTGCCTCGGCCTGCTTCATTCTTGCCCCATGACGACTTCCCGGGTTACTGGGGAATATACAATACCTGGCCTTCTTCCACATTCTGCTCGGACATGCGGTTATACAACAAGAGCTCTCGCGGCGTCAGTTGATAACGCTCGGCAATCACGTCGAGTGTCTCCTCACGCTGAACAATGCACATCCGGACCTTACGGAACGGCGTTTCCTCCCGGCGGTTGCCCAGGAACAGACTCTTCCATTCCACATCCTCGGACGAAACGGCATCCACCGATTCTTCGACGGCCTCTTCCTCGTCTCGAGCAGCTTGTTCCTGATCCTGAACCGTTCTGCTCGATTGAAGCAATGAGGAGAAGCCCACGCCCGAAGCGGTGTTAGTGGTGCTGTTCTTTGCGTTGAAGGCAACCTTTAGCTCCGGTTTGGACGGAGCCTCTTCGACTTGAACGGAAACCTCCTCCTCTATCTCCTCCAACGGCTCGGCTTCCTCGGCAAAAACAGGCTCGGCTTCCTCCGTTTCCGGGGAATCCAATACCGGCAGGGCTTGAACCTCTTCGCCATTGCGCTCAGTTACGCCCGGGAAATCGGCTGCCGGTTCTTCCTGCTGCGGCTCCGGCTGGGCCGCAGCCCGTTCGAACTGCCATACACTCGGAGTCGACGGCTCAGCTGACTGAAATTCCGTCTCATTATGTAAGGCATATTCGACCGTATCTTGGGCTTCAGGGGTACTGGAGATGCTTACCGTTCGGTCCGAGTCCTGCGTATCTTGAATTTGATTCTCGTATTCCGCCCAAGATGCCAGATACTGCTGCGTGCGCGCATCCGCCTCGGACTCTTGGACTCTAGGCTGAGCCTCGCTGAAATAAGAAGGCGAAGGCGTAATCGCTTCAGCGTTGGCTCCGCCGCCTTGATACGGTTCATACGGATTGGCTGCGAACTGCTGCTCTCCGCCTGCATACATATCATTCGCTTCAGGAGCATGTACCACTGTGAATTCCTCATTGGTCCATACTTGGTCACGAGCTCCCGGAGCCGCCGCCTGGATTCCTTTGAGCGATAAAACCCCCGTTATGTTCAAGCTGCGCTTGGATAACAGATCCACGTCAAAATTCTCGATCTCGACCGCGATGTCATCCAATGACGATACGCGGTTCAGCGGGACCGTGATCTCGACCGGAATCCAATGCTCGAGCGGCTCCGTCTCTCCTGCTTCGGTATCCCCTTTATACAGGCCTGCTAGAAGCAAATGGCCCCGAAGCGTGGCCTGGTCCTGCTGGCTGATCACCTGAATGTGCGGGATCAACTCCGCCTCTTCCAATTCTTCGATTCCCGGCAAATCTTCCGTCAAATTAATACGCTCGTAAATATCGAACCGCAATCCGTAGGACTGGTCAAACACGGGAATGTCCTCCTTTTTGGCATATACTATCCGTGATCTGTCATCACGGCATGAGCCTAATTTTTGCCACTCAATTTATCTATATGCCGAAAACAGGAGAGCATGACTTTTTTGCGAATTGCGCATGGAAGTTAGCGGGCATTCAGGGCCGCTGCAGCATCCCCTATCGGTTCGCTCCCTCTATGATTCGCTCTCGTAACTCCATCATATCCTGAGGCCACGGCGCCGGCACCTCAATGCTCTCGCCCGTAAAAGGATGATGGAACAACAGGCGTTCGCCATGCAGCGCTTGGCGCGCAAACGTCCCGGGTCCCCCGTACAAAACATCCCCCAGAAGCGGATGTCCCATATGGCTTAGATGGACCCGGATCTGATGCGTACGGCCGGTTTCAAGGCGAATGTGCAGCAGACTGGCTTTCGGATACGCTTCGGCTGAGAGAATATGCGTGATCGCGGCCTGTCCCGTTAATGAAACCCTCCGGCGGCTTGCGTGATAGCGGTCCTTGCCGATCGGGAGATCGATTCGCTTCAGCTCCTGCGATACCCTCCCTTGAACGATAGCCGCATACATTCGAACGATCTTCTTCTCGCGCATGGCCTCGTCAAGCTTCAGCTGCGCATATTCGTTCTTGGCATACAGCACAGGCCCCGTCGTATCTTTATCCAGCCGATGGATGTGACGGACTGCCGCGTGAATCCCCTCTGCTTCGTAATAGGCGGCCACGACATGATTCAGCGTTGTCTCCCGGCTTTCGTTGTCCGGATGGACCGCCAAACCGGCCGGTTTGTTCACGACCAGGCAGAAATCGTCCTCGTACAACACCTGAAGCTCCTGCCACCTCGGTTCGATGCCGTATTCCCGATAAGGAAAAAGGACCAGCCGAAGCCGGTCCCCTCTCCATTGTATCCCCTGCTCATGATGAAGCTTGCGATACAGCTTCTCGGGCATACCGACCGTTTCCAGAAGCCACTTGGCGGCGGCCTCATCCCGATCCGGCTGGCCCAACAGCACTTTGCCGGGCGTCATCTCGAGCCATTCGCCGCGTTTACTCCAGCTGCCCCCGTAGCTCATAGGCTTTTGAAGGCGTTGTAATTGGCTTCGATGGTAGCATCGATATCTTCCACCGTATGGGCCGCCGAGATGAACATGCCCTCGAATTGGGAAGGAGGCACGCTGACTCCCTCTTGCACCATCGCCGCAAAATAGCGGCGGAAACGGTCCAGGTCACTCGTCTTGGCCGTATCGAAATTCACGACCGGCGAATTCGTGAAGAATGGGCATACCATGGAGCCGATCCGGTTGATCGTAAGCGGGATGCCGAATTCCTTGGCGTTGCGCTCGAATCCTGCCTGAAGGCGGGCCCCCCGTTCCTCCAGCTGCTCATAAACGGCAGGCGTCAACAGCTTCAGGGTGGTGTATCCGGCTGCCATGGCCAGCGGATTTCCGCTTAACGTTCCCGCCTGGTAGATCGGTCCTGCCGGAGCGATCTGATCCATCAGCTCACGCTTGCCTCCATATGCGCCGACCGGCAATCCGCCGCCGATCACCTTGCCCAGGCATGTCAAGTCAGGCGTAACGCCGTAACGTCCCTGAGCGCAGTTGAGGTCCACCCGGAATCCGGTCATCACCTCGTCGAAAATAAGGATGCTGCCATAATCGGAAGTGACCTTGCGGAGGCCTTCCAGGAATCCTGGTTGCGGCGGAACCACGCCCATATTCCCTGCCACCGGCTCAACGATGACGGCCGCGATCTCTTCGCCGAAACGCTCGAAGGCAAGCTGTACCGATTCCAAGTCGTTATAAGGAACCGCAATGGTGTTGGACGCCACGCTTTCAGGCACGCCCGGGCTGTCAGGCAGGCCTAGTGTCGCTATGCCGGATCCCGCCTTGATCAGAAGGCTGTCCGCGTGACCGTGGTAGGAGCCCTCGAATTTGATGATTTTGCTGCGCCCGGTATAACCGCGCGCCAGACGGATGGCACTCATGGTGGCTTCCGTGCCGGAATTCACCATTCGCACCACCTCGATCGACGGCACGCGCTCGCACACGAGCTTCGCCATCTTCGTTTCGAGCAGGGTTGGCGCGCCGAAGCTGGTCCCTTTGGCAGCAGTCTCCTGAAGCGCTTCAACGACTTCAGGGTGTGCGTGGCCCATAATCAGCGGTCCCCAGGAACCTACATAATCGATAAAGCTGTTGCCGTCGATGTCGTATACCCGGCTGCCTTCTCCGCGATCGATATAAATCGGCGTGAGTCCTACAGATTTAAATGCACGTACCGGACTGTTGACGCCGCCCGGGATATATAACTTCGCTTCTTCGAAAGCAGAACGCGACAACTCTTCTTTTCGCAAATCTTGGCTCATTCTATGCACTCCTAACTCTTTAGTCGTTAATCGTTGCTAGCCGCGCATCCAGCGTGCCGCATCCTTCGAGAAATACGTAATGATAATGTCCGCACCGGCACGCTTCATTCCCGTCAGCAGCTCCATCACGATCGCCTGCTCGCTGATCCATCCCTGCTGAGCCGCCGCCTTGATCATGGAATACTCGCCGCTCACGTTGTAAGCGACGATCGGCAGATCAAACTGGTCTCTGAGCAATCGGACAACGTCGAGGTAAGCCATCGCCGGCTTCACCATCAGCATATCCGCGCCTTCCAGCACGTCCGTCTCCGCCTCGCGGAGCGCTTCCCTTACGTTAGCCGGATCCATTTGATAGGTTTTGCGGTCGCCGAACTGCGGAGCGGAGTCTGCGGCTTCGCGGAATGGACCGTAAAAAGCCGAAGCATACTTAACCGAATACGACATGATCGGCACATTATAAAATCCGGCTTCATCGAGTCCGGTACGAATGGCTTGGACAAAGCCGTCCATCATATTGGAAGGTGCGATGATATCCGCTCCCGCTTTCGCCTGGGAGACCGCCGTGCGAACGAGCAGCTCCAGCGACTCGTCGTTTAATACGTCGCCGCAGGTGTGACCGTCACGCTCGAAGGTATGGACCATGCCGCAGTGGCCGTGGTCGGTGAATTCGCACAGGCACGTGTCCGCAATGACCAGAAGATCGGGATGCCACGACTTAATGAGGCGGGTGGCCTCTTGGACGATTCCGTCATCCGCGAAACCGGACGTGCCTACACTGTCTTTTGTCTCAGGAATCCCGAACAGGAGCACGGCAGGAATCCCTAGATTTACGATTTCGTCCACTTCTTCCTTCAGGGTATCCAGCGAAAAATGATATACGCCAGGCATCGAGGAAATTTCGGATTTCACACCGCTGCCATAGGTCACGAAGATCGGCTGGACCAGATCCTCCGTATGAAGCACGGTCTCCCGGACCATGCTGCGAATGCCGGCATTTTGACGCAGCCGGCGATGGCGTACGATTGGAAAACTCATGACGTTGTACCTCCATAAGATGTAATTTAAATCATGTATTTAAAAGATAAGGATATTATGGCGTCGTTATACGGCGTGGATCGCTCTCGTTCCAAACACACAAGGCCTTGACCAGACTGTCGACCGTAGCTTCCTCGGCGAGGAGCGATACGTGCAGTCCGGCTTCCTCCGCGGTTTGCGCGGTCAGCGGTCCGATGCAAGCAATCGTCGATTCCTTCAGCAAATCGGCAGGCTCTGCCACGCCCATCCCCTTCAGCACTTTCAGCAGATTGGTAACCGTAGAAGAACTGGTGAACGTGACCGCATGAATGCCGCCGTCTTGAAGCAGCTTCAGCAGCTCATCATCGTCCTCGCCGCACAGCATGTTCTCGTATATCACGGCTTCCGTCACATGCAGTCCCATTTCCATAAGCTTCTCCGGCAGCCATCGGCGCGCGAGATCCCCGCGAGGCAGCAGCACGCGCTGGCCCGGCTGAAGCTCCGGACCGTAAGCATCGATAAGGCCCTCCGCCTGGTAACGCTCCTTGATCACTTCGGCGGTTATACCGAAATTCCCAAGAGCATCGGCTGTTGCGGGACCTACCGCGACGATGCGCGCCGAGGCCAAGGAGCGAATATCGCGTCCATGCTCCTTCAGGTGGCGGAAGAAAAACTCGACGCCGTTTACGCTGGTGAAGAACACCCAATCATACGTACCCAGCTTGTCCAGCGCTTCTTGAATCCCGGCAAGCACCTCGCCCTTCGAGGGCATCACCGTTTCAATGACGGGAAACTCATAAGGCTCCCCGCCAAGCTCCTCGATTTGGGATACCAATGAACTGGCTTGGCTCCTTGCCCTCGTGACCAGAATCCTTTTGCCGAACAGGGGCAGCCGTTCCGCCCACTTCAAGTGCTCCCGCTGAAGCACCACCTCGCCAACGACGATGACGGCAGGCGGCTGAAAATTCGCTGCCTTGACCTTGTCCTCGATGTCTGCCAGCGTTCCCGTCAGCGTATCCTGCTCCGCCCGGGTTCCCCATCTTATTAGAGCCACCGGCGTTTCCGGAGGCCTTCCATGCTTCATCAGCTGACGGCTGATATAACCGATCTTCGCCACGCCCATCATAAAAATCAAAGTCCCCGTCGCATGGGTCACCTTATCCCATTGAATCATGCGGTCCAGCTTCTCGGGGCTTTCATGTCCTGTAATGATGGATAAGGATGAGGCATGATCGCGATGCGTCACCGGAATTCCTGCATAAGCCGGCACGCTGATCGCCGAGGTGATCCCCGGGACGATCTCGTACATGATGCCATGACGATATAACAGCTCCGCTTCTTCGCCGACTCTTCCGAAGATCGTGGGATCGCCGCCCTTTAAACGGACCACCGTCTTGCCTTCCAAAGCATAATCCACCAGCAGTTGATTGATCTGTTCCTGTTTCATCGTATGCCGATCCGGAAGCTTGCCCACGTAGACCTTCTCTGCTCCGGGTTTCATCCAGCGCAGCAGCCGAGGACTGGCTAATCGGTCATACACCACGACATCCGCTTTTTCAATGCATTCTTTGCCTTTGATCGTAATCAGGCGCGCATCGCCCGGACCTGCTCCCACGAGATAAACCTTGCCTGCCATCCCCTCAACCCCTAACTTGTGCCAGTATCTTCTCCGCTCCTTTAGCTTTCAGCTTTGCGGCCACTTCCACTCCGAGCGCTTCAGGGTCGGTTCCTTCGGCGCTTTCCTTCAAGACGATTTCGCCGTCAGGAGAACCTACCATTCCTGTTAATTGTATAACGTTTTGTTCGCCGCGGGAATCTCCTGCCTCCACATTCTTCATGACGGCGTAAGCCCCGATCGGGACCTGGCATCCGCCGTTCAGTTCGCTTAGAAACTTGCGTTCCGCGGCGACGGTCCGCGCGGTTACTTCATCGTTATAAAGAGAGAGCAGATGCAGCAGCTCTTCATCGTTTTCACGGCACTCAATGCCGAGAGCGCCTTGGCCTACGGCAGGCAGACTGACTTCAACCGGCAGGTACGACGTGATCCGATCCTCCCAGCCCATGCGCTGCAGGCCCGCAGTTGCCAGAATGATGGCCTGAAACTCGCCTTCCTCCATTTTGCGAATCCGGGAATCGATGTTTCCCCTGATCCAATCGATCTGCAGATCAGGCCGATAGGCCTTGAGCTGGCTGGACCGGCGCAGACTGCTTGTCCCTACCTTGGCACCTTGAGGAAGGTCATCCAGCGTTGTCCCTTCTTTGGAGATCAGGCAGTCGCGAGGATCTTTTCTTGCGGGCACCGCCCCGGAAACCAGTCCTTCAGGCAGTACGGAAGGCATGTCCTTCATGCTGTGAACCGCCATGTCAATTTCGCCGTCCAACATGGCCTGCTCGATTTCTTTGACAAACAATCCTTTGCCGCCTACTTTGGAAAGGGTAACATCCAGTATGCGGTCGCCCTTGGTGACGATTTTCTTGACCGCGAAGTCATATTCCAATCCGTGCTCCTTGGCCAAACGCTTCAAATCATCGATAACCTGTCCTGTCTGTGTCAGTGCCAGAGCACTTTGTCTACTGCCAACTACGATTGTGCGCATCCTTCATTCCTCCTGATTCTTCTCAATCCACTGCTTGATTTCGTCCGGACTCCACGGCACATAACCTCCGCGGCGAATCTCCCCGAGCATGTCCATGCGGTATGCCTTTTGCAACAGCCGCCTGCGCGCGTCGGCGGATTTTACTTCATCCTTGATCATCGAACGTATCCTATATAAAAAATCCAGATAATCCTCATACTCCGGTCCGAACCGTTCTTCGAGCTCATCGCGTATATCGCGTGCGGCCATCGGCCCTGCTCCCGACGTGGACACGGCCAGCATAAGCCTTCCCCGCCGCAGCACCGTCGGATTGATAAACGTACCGGCATCGCCATCGCTGGCTACGTTAACCAGCACGCCAAGGCGATCGGCGTCCTCGGCTATCTTCAGGTTCAGCTTGGCGTCATCCGTTGCCGCATGGACCATAAACGCGCCTGCCGGATCGTCTGGCCGGTACTTCCGTTCCGTCCATTGAAGGGCCTTCTCTCCCGCCAAATGCCGGAGCGTCTCGCTTCTTAGTACAGGACTTACAATATGTACGCTTGCCCCGGCGTTCAGCAGGGTGAGCGCTTTGCGTTCCGCCACCTTGCCTCCGCCGACGATCAAGCATAAACGTCCCCTGCAATTCAGCAGGACGGGCACATAATGGTCATGCGTCATCAGCCGTCACACTCCTGACCAACTGTGGAAAGCGGACCACGTATTCAGAAAAAAGTTCAATATAATGAATCCATACCCGATTAAAGCCCATATGGCGGCCTCCCTGCCGGACCTTCTCCACAGTCGGCGTTTGATGAAATACACCATATACATCGCTAGCGCCGTCAGCGTAGACAATACTTTGATATCCAAAAACAGGGTCCACCGCCCGGCCATGGCCACTGACATTACGGCCAAGACAAGCGACATGACCAGAATAATCGTACCGGCCATCAGCGCTTTATAAGAATACACATCCAGCTTCTCCAGACTCGGCAGCCTGCGGACCGTATCATTCCACTGCTTGTGCTTCAGCTTCCGATGGAGAAACATGTAGATCGCCGCAAACACGGCCCCGACGGTCAAAGCGGCGAAGCTGATGCTCGCCAGGGCAATATGAATCAGCAAGAGACGGTGTTCCGTCTCCCAGCTGTACAATGCATTATCTCCTGCCGTGAACCACAAACGATTGACCAGCATCACGCAAAAACCGACGAGGTTGATGAGCAGGACGGCAAATTCCGAGCGTTTCATATACGCCAGGGCAATCGAAGTGATCGAAATGCAGAAGGCCAGCAGGAACAGGAAATCAAACAGCGTAAATACCGGGAAGTGGAAATGTCCGCCCTCCATGGCCCTGATGCCGATGCCCGCGAATTGCAGCAGCGCGGTAATGACAAGAAGCCCTGTGCCTATCCGCTTCGCCACCGAATTGCGTGAAATGCAATCCGAGATATAAAACAGAAGGCTCAGGGCATAGATACAAATGCCGGTGATATAAATTATGTTTAACAGCATGGGTTATACTCACCCTCCTCAAAGGGTGGCTGGGGCCAGAGACACCTTGAGCGGCTTCTCTTCTGCCTGCTGATCTACAGCATTCTTCGTCCGTTCAGCTTTAACGGGTGCAGTTGCTTTCTTGTTGCGGCCGCGGGCTTCCTGCTCATTCTCATGGATCAAGCTTTCCAGCGCAAAGATTTGTGAAAAATAATCCAATGCCTCGCCGCCCTGCTTGCCGCCCGTCATCTCCTTGATCCGGTTGATCGGATCGTGCATCATCTGGTTGACGATGCTTTTGGTCAAACGACGGATGACTTTACGTTGGCGTTCGTCCAGCTCCGGCAGCTTGTTGAACAAGCTTTCCATCGTTTCTTCATGAATGGCGTTCGATTTCTCCTGCAAGGCCCGAATCGCCGGTCTGACACCGAGCGTCTTCAGCCATGTGTGGAATGCATCCATCTCCTCTTGAATCATCACTTCGATCTTGGCTGCTTCCACTCGGCGCATTTCCAGATTGGTTTCCACAATGCCTTCCAGATCATCGATATCGTACAGGAATACGTTGGAGAGCTCCCCGACCGCCGGATCGATGTCCCGCGGAACCGCGATATCAATCATGAACAACGGGCGGGACTGGCGTTTCTTCATGCTCTCTTTAACCCGCTCCGCATTCAGAACATATTCATTCGAGCCTGTGGAGCTAATCACAATGTCGACTTCATTCAACAAATTCTTAGCTTCGGCGATGGTGCACGGCGTTCCTTTGAACTTGCGAGCCAGTTCCTCGGCACGGCCAAGCGTGCGGTTGGCCACGATCACTTCGGCCGCGCCGTTGGCATAAAGATGCTTCACGGTAAGCTCGCTCATCTTGCCTGCACCGAGTATCATCACTTTTTTATCGTTAAATGCGCCAAAAATCCGTTTACCCAGTTCCACCGCAGCATAGCTGACCGAAACCGCGCTCTCTCCGATCGAAGTTTCCGAATGCGCCCGCTTGCCGAGCGTAACGGCCTGCTTGAATAACATGTTGAACCAAGTTCCGGTGGCATCATGCTTTTGCGACGTCAAAAAAGCATTGCGCACCTGTCCCAGGATCTGCGTCTCTCCAATGACCATGGAATCCAAACCGCAGGTAACCTTAAACAGATGGGAAATGGCTTGTTCGTCTTCATATATATAGAGGTGCTGCGTAAATTCTTCACGATTAATGCCGAACCACTGTTCCATAAAACTGCGGATAAAGTAGCCGCACATATGAAGGCGGTCTACCACAACATAAATCTCAGTACGGTTGCAGGTAGCGACAATGACGCCCTCCAATACGCTCTTGGTCGAATTAAGCTGCTCTAACGCCTTAGGCATGTCTTCTTCCGAGAATGTAAAACGTTCTCTGACTTCCACGGGCGCCGTGCGATAGTTCAACCCAACAACGACGATGTGCATTGCATGTTCACCTGCCTATTTCTCCGAGTAGTTTTGCCGTTCACAACGGACTGCCTTGACCCTGTTCATTATATCACAGTATGCTGGGCAGCCTTGTCTATTTTATGAAATGTTTATGAAATCCCCATACTTCTTCATGCCATTCTTGAACATTCCTTCCTCTAGATCGCACCTTACTATTGTGGATATAGAACACCCTAGATATACGTATTATTTTCTACGAAATCTCATTTCAGAGAACGACGGCATGGAATCTTCATGAAACTTTCCCGTCTTCACAAAATAAATAACCATGGAAATATCCATGGTTATCAGAATACGCGTTTTTTTAAGGGCTGGATTAAACGAGCTCAGCCTGTTTCATCTCAGGCGTTTCCACGGTCATTTCGCCGAGTCCGCGCACGAGTTTCTTAGCATAGCATTTTTCAGGTTTCAAAGCGGATACCAGATAGTCAATAGCCAACTGCGGATCTACTGTCTCCCCGCAGGTATAACAGTCAATCGCAGCAAAACCTCTCTCAGGGTATGTGTGAATCGAGAGATGGCTTTCCGACAGCAACACCAGCACAGTCGCACCTTGTGGTTCAAACTGCTTGGATTGGACGGACAATACCGTTGCTCCACATGCTTCAGCGGCTTCCACCATCTGAGCTTGTAAAAATTCTGCACTGTTCAGTAGTTCAAAATCGACTCCCCAAGTATCAACAGCAACGTGTCTTCCGAAAGTTGAGTATTCCATCTTCCGGTTTCCCCCTTCCTAGGAATAAAATGTTTGAAAATTTCATCCGCTAGGACCTACGTCATTCACTTCCCGAGGGAATAATCTCTCGCAACATTACATGTCCTGAGTGAATCCTGGTTCCTATTTTCTTTTCAACGAGATTAAAAATAACATCTATGACGCTTAAATGCAACACCTTTTTCGAAAATAACCCATAAATATTTTACAGCTCAATATATGTGCATTTGAACCACATGGTGTCTCCGGCCCACGAAATAAATATCACCCGCTCTATGTTACATAAACATGCATGAAACCGAATTTTTAACGATAAATACACATAAAAAAAGCGCCCCTTGCGGGGCAGCCCTCCCTAAGCTTCAAGCACGAACAGGCGCTGATTAAACCGTCGCAGCCTTTCGTCTATCGTCTTCGTAATCAGTTTATCATTCCCTGCTGCAATCCGCTGGTCCAGAAGCACGTTGATATGATGCTGAATGGATTCGATCTCTTTCTCTGCTTCATTGCTGTTAAAGAGACGCTGCAGCTCGCCTGCCGTATTCTTGTACTCATAAATGACAATGCTGTCGTTCCCGGCGACTTGCGTAATTCGATGCACCGTTCCCGCATGGTAGTCGTAGCTCATCGTAAAGCCGCGATAAATCCGATTCACTTTACCTGATCCCTTAAAAGCCGCAAACAGTTTGCGTACGGCATTCGTCAGATGGGGAGTAACCAATCGGCATGACAGCTCACAGACGTACAAGCCATTCTTGCGTTCAAAGGGCAAATGAACTTCTTCCCCGCTTTCATCTTCGAGCACGAACTCCTGCTCTCCGCTATCCATGACTTTTACCCGGTTAGTGACCCGGAAAGCTTGGGTATATTGCAGAAATTGATCCATTTGAATATCCGTCATTTGCATTGTGGCATTAACATATTCTGTGGCTAACCGCTGAGCCATAAAAATCTCCCTCAATTCTTTTAACTTACTACCATTATACAGCAGATCCAAGCGGTCTTTCCTGCCGTTCGAATGAGAATATCCATCATATTTCATAAAAAAACGGAATTAGCCGGAATCAGAGCGATATTTCCCGCAAGATGCTCACTTTCCTGTAAAGAATGCACCGATTCCCTATAGCACCCTTGAAAAAACATCACAAACCCATCCGGATCAGACATGCTCGTTGCTGTCATTCTCCGAACCCGGGTGCGGCTCTTCCTCATGATCCTTCGTTCCCATATGGGACTCCATAATGGCCCATAACTCATCTTTACCCAAACCCAGCTCGGATGAAAACATGACAAAGGAATGATAGGGCTTGAAACCGAGCGTTTCCTTCACGATCTTCACATGCTTCTGGCGGCGCGTTTTCGGAATTTTATCCGCCTTGGTCGCGACTACGCACACCGGCCGGTTGTAATGCTGCAGCCATTCATACATGCTGATATCGTCTTTTGAAGGCGGGTGACGCATGTCCACAATCAATAATACAAGCTTCAGTTCTTCCCGGCTGAGCAAATATCTTTCAATCATTTCGCCAAATGCCGCACGCTGGGTCTTGGATACCTTCGCATAACCATAGCCGGGAAAATCGACCAGATACAGGTCGTCGTTCACCCGATAATAGTTGAGCTGCTGTGTCTTCCCCGGCGTGGCGCTTGTACGAGCCAGGTTCTTACGGGATATCATACGGTTAATCAGCGATGACTTGCCCACATTGGAACGCCCTGCCAGAGCAATCTCCGGCAAGGCGTCTTCAGGATATTGGGCAGGTACGACAGCGCTGATGACAAACTCGGCTTTCGTAACTTTCATAATGTAGACTTTCCTCTCTAGTGCACTCCCGCTTGTTCAACGAGCGCATGCTCCAGAACCTGATCCATATGGGATACCGGAACGAACTCCACGTCGTTCTTTACGCTGTCAGGAATATCACGCAGGTCGCGTTCGTTATCCTTAGGGAGCAATATTTTTTTGTACCCGGCACGGTGGGCTGCCAGCGACTTCTCTTTCAAGCCGCCAATCGGCAGTACGCGTCCCCGAAGTGTAATTTCACCCGTCATGGCCACGTCACGGGCTACATGCCGTTTGGTTAAAGATGAGATAAGAGCCGTCGCAATCGTAATGCCGGCTGAAGGGCCATCCTTCGGTATGGCTCCCTCCGGGATATGGATATGGACATCAAGCTTCTCATGGAAATCCGGATCAATGCCCAGCTCTACCGCTTTCGAGCGGGTAAAACTGAAGGCGGCTTGAGCCGATTCCTTCATCACGTCACCAAGCTTGCCCGTCAGCGTCAGCTTGCCGGTACCAGGCACCACGGTTACCTCAATGGTCAGCGTTTCGCCGCCCACTTCCGTCCATGCGAGCCCCGTGACCGTACCCACTTGATCTTCAAGCTCGGCCATGCCATAACGAAACTTCGGAATGCCGAGATAATCCTTGATATCGGCAGCCTTGATCTCGATGGATTCCGATTGCTGGGTCACGATCTGCTTGGCGGCTTTGCGGCACAGCGCCGCCACTTGCTGCTCTAGATTCCGCACGCCGGATTCACGGGTATATTCCCGGATCACCTTCATCAGCGCTTCCTCGTCCAGAATCAGCTGCTCAGGCTCAAGCCCATGCTCGCTCTTCTGCTTGGGCAGCAAGTAACGGTTGGCGATTTGGAGCTTCTCCAGCTCCGTATACCCCGGAATGTTCAGCACTTCCATCCGGTCCAGGAGCGGTCTTGGAATGTTATGAAGCACGTTCGCCGTCGTGACAAACATAACGTTGGACAGGTCAAAAGGAATTTCCACGAAATGATCGCTGAACGTATTGTTCTGCTCTGGATCGAGCACTTCAAGCAGTGCGGAAGACGGGTCCCCGCGGAAATCGGATGCCATCTTGTCGATTTCATCCAGCAGGAACACGGGATTCATCGAGCCCGCTGTTTTCATGCCTTGAATGATCCGTCCCGGCATAGCTCCGACATAAGTGCGCCGGTGACCGCGAATTTCCGCCTCGTCCCTTACCCCGCCTAACGAGACGCGAACGAACTTGCGCTCCAGGGAACGGGCGATGGACCGGGCAAGCGATGTTTTACCGACGCCCGGAGGGCCGACCAGGCACAAAATAGGCCCCTTCATCTTCTTCACCAGCTTCTGGACCGCCAAATATTCCAGCACGCGTTCTTTCGGCTTCTCGAGACCGTAATGATCCTCGTCCAGCACTTGCTCCGCTTTGACGATGTCCAGATCATCCTCGGTTTTGTTCGTCCACGGCAGCGCCAGCAGCCAATCCACATAGTTCCGGATAACGCCGCCTTCCGCAGAGCTCGCCGGCATTTTCTCGAGTCGGTCGATTTCCTTCTCTACCTTCTCCTGGACGCGTTCCGGCAGTTCAAGCTCCTGAAGCTGGCTTCGGAGTTCCTCTACTTCCCCGGCACGGCCTTCCTTGTCGCCAAGCTCTTTCTGGATGGCCTTCATCTGTTCGCGCAAATAGTATTCCTTCTGGGTCTTCTCCATTTGCTTCTTGACCCGCTGGTTGATCTTACGCTCCAGCTCCAGCACTTCGCGCTCGTTATTCAGTATATCTAGAAGTTTCTCGAGCCGTTTGCGAACGTCGATTGTTTCGAGAATTTCTTGCTTATCCTTGATCTTCAGCGACAAATGACTCGTAATGACGTCCGCCAGCCGTCCTGGCTCATCGATATCGGAAACGGCCGCCAGTGTCTCAGGCGTCACTTTCTTCGACAGATTGATATAATTCTCAAACTGAGACAGTACGGTTCGCATTAATGCGGAGACTTCAGGATCATGGTTCTCCTCTTCGGGAAGCTCCCGAGCGATGACCTCGTAGTATTCCTCTTGATCCGTATATTCAATAACTTCCGCCCGTTCCATACCCTCCACTAGCACACGTATGGTACCGTTTGGAAGCTTAAGCATCTGGCGTACATTCGCAACTGTGCCAATCCGAAAAATATCATCCTGCGTCGGTTCTTCAATGTTCACTTCCGATTGAGAACATAGGAGAATCAAATTGTCTTCAACCATCGCCTTTTCTAAAGCCTTTACCGATTTCTCCCGGCCTACGTCCAAGTGAAGCACCATGCTTGGATAGACCAGAAGACCTCTTAAAGGCAGTAAAGGAAAACGACGACCTTTGGATTTACTGGGTCCCATCGCTTTCGCACCTCCAATGGCTCTCAATGTTGACACTATTCCTATTTTATCAAATCTGCGTATAAAAAACCAACTATACGAGGCTTAACATCCTCCGGCATCCGTTATTTTTCCGTTGCGCGGAGGCGTGGCCTGCAGCAATGAAGCGGAAGAGGATGGAAATACCTCGTTTCCGGGAAGCTGTATCACCTCCGGAGCGAACGTACCGCCAAAGATATGCCCGAAAACTTCATCCACCGATTCCACCGGAATCACCCGCAAGCCCCCGCTCAAATCCTGGAACAAGGTCTGCCAATTGTCCTTAGGGATGATCACGCGGGTCGCGCCTGCCTGGAATGCCGCCTCCACCTTGGCGATGACTCCGCCAATCGGCTTCACTTTTCCATGGATGCTTATCTCGCCGGTCATCGCTACCTTGTTATCGACTTCAACCCCTTTGATGGCCGACACGATGGCCGTAGCCATCGCAATGCCGGCGGAAGGGCCGTCGATCGGCGTTCCTCCGGGAAAATTGATATGCAGGTCATAGTTTTTGGGCGTAAAGCCCATCGAGCCCAGCACGGTCAGCACATTCTCGATCGAGCCTTTGGCCATGCTCTTGCGGCGCAGCTTGCGCGAGCCTCCGCCAAATTCCTCTTCATCCACTACCCCGGTGATATTGTAGGTACCCCGGCCCTCCTCGACAGGAACCGCAGATACTTCAATTTCTAGCAGAGCCCCCATATTCGGGCCATATACGGCCAATCCGTTAACTACCCCAATCTGCGGCTTCTCCGGTATTTTCCGGTCGGGCCTTGGCTGCAGCTGGCTGCTGCTGGCTACCCATTCAACATCCGCCGCGCGGAGGGCATCCCGCTTCTCGGTCAATGCCAGACCGGCCGCCAATTGAATCATATTGACCGCTTCCCGGCCGTTGGAGCAGTACTGCTTCACGACTTCTACCGCTTCCGGCGGAGCATTCAGGCCAATCTTCTGAATGGCATCCTCCGCAATCTTGCCGATCTCTTCAGGCAGAAGCGGACGGAAAAAAATCTCCATGCAGCGCGAGCGAAGTGCAGGAGCAATCTCTTCCGGCGAACGTGTCGTAGCACCAACCAGGCGGAAGTCCGCCGGAAGCCCATTTTGAAAAATATCGTGAATATAAGCGGGCGTATTGGCATCCTCTGAATTATAATATGCGCTTTCCAGCAGCACCTTGCGGTCCTCCAGCACTTTTAAAAGCTTATTCATCTGGATGGGATGCAATTCCCCAATTTCGTCAATAAACAGGATTCCCCCATGGGCCTTGGTCACCGCGCCCGGCTTCGGCTGAGGGATGCCTGCCACCCCCATGGCACCGGCGCCTTGGTAAATCGGATCATGAACAGAACCGATGAGCGGATCGGCAATTCCACGTTCATCGAAACGGGCCGTCGTTGCGTCGATCTCCGTGAATTTCGCGTCGTATTTAAACGGCGATTGCGGGTTCTTCTTGGCTTCCTCCATCACCACGCGGGCAGCAGCGGTCTTACCGACTCCCGGAGGACCGTATACGATGACATGCTGAGGATTCGCGCTGCATAGCGCGGCTTTTAAGGCGCGCAAGCCGTCCTTTTGCCCCACAATGTCATCCATGGTTTGCGGCCTTGTTTTCTCGGCGAGCGGTTTCGTTAACGATACCGACCGGAGTTTGCGGAGTTTATCCAGCTCCTTGCGCGATTCCCGGTCCACCGCTGTTTTGCTTGTCTTCTGTCCACGCAATAAATTCCAAAAATAAATGCCGATGATGACTGCAAAAAACAGCTGCACCAGCATAATCACGATACTTAAATTCACAAGTCATTCCTCCTGTACTCCATTATGTCTTCATCCAAACGTTAATACATGGTAGTATTGCCGATTCCTCGGATGGTAAAACGCAGGAGGCGGAAAAGTATCAAAAAGTGGATGGAGACGCTTAGGTGAGACGCTCCAATGAGACGCTCCGCGTACGTATCGTTCCTCCGATCGCTGTTGTTTCCGAATTTCATGAATGAGGATAGTAATGTAGAAACTCGGCAACAGCTTATCCTTCCGATGCGAGTTTTCCTGCGGTAAACTTTTAGCCGACCGCTTCGAATCGATTCGTCCGCTCCGCTGGTGCGGCGCATGGCATCCTTCTTCATCGTGGGGGGTGGGGAGAGGGGAGAGCTGAACTACATTTATCAGAAGCTCAATAAAGAGCCAATATACTTGGGACAACAGAACGCCTCTTTGCAACTTTGTACTAATAAGTAGACCGCTCTTTTGTTTGACATTGTTATACCTTATTCCTTAAAAATACATTCAAACAAAAATGTAAGAAACAGACTTTGGACGTCCTTGGACCTTTTGTTTCCTAAAAACAAACAAAACGGCAGTCTCAATTAGCCAGAGACTGCCGTTTCAATATAAGTGGTTATTACAATAACTTAGTGATCAAGCTCAGACCGTGGATTTGTGCTTGCGCCCCGGGATTTCGCCGGTTTCCTCATACACCTTCACGATATGATCGATTTCTTTCTTAAGCTCTTCCACCATGGTGGCTTCCGGAACTTTGCGGATCATCTCTCCGTAACGGAAGAGCAAACCTTCCCCACGAGCGCCGGCAATACCGATGTCGGCTTCTCTGGCCTCACCGGGACCGTTCACGGCGCAGCCCAAGACGGAAACCTTGATCGGCACTTTAATCTTCGAGATGTACTCCTCCACCTCATTGGCGATGGAGAACAAATCGATATCCAGCCGTCCGCAAGTCGGGCAGGATACCAAGGTTGCCGCATCCGAGATCAGACCGAAGGATTTTAGAAGCTCCCGGCCAACCTTGATCTCTTCGACCGGATCGGCGCTCAAGGAAATACGCATCGTGCTGCCGATGCCTAGGGACAAGAGCGCCCCAAGACCGGCCGCGCTCTTCACGGTACCCGAGAAGAGGGTGCCCGCTTCGGTAATCCCCAGATGAAGCGGGTACGGAATCACTTCCGCCGCCTTGGTGTACGCCGCAATGGCCATCGGCACATCAGACGCTTTAAGCGAAACGATGATATCGTGGAAGTCCAGTTCTTCCAAGATGCCGATATGATACAAGGCGCTCTCTACCATGGCTTCCGGTGTCGGATACCCGTATTTTTCAAGAAGGTGATTCTCCAGGGAACCGGCATTCACCCCGATCCGAATCGGAATCCCCTTCTCCTTGCATGCCTTCACGACGGCTTCGACCTTTTCGCGCTTACCGATGTTCCCCGGATTGATCCGGACTTTATCGATACCGTTCTCGATCGCCATCAGGGCGAGCTTATAGTTAAAATGAATATCCGCCACGAGCGGGATATGAATGCGTTTCTTGATTTCTTTGATGGCAGCAGCTGCTTCCTCATTGTTTACCGTTACCCGGACGATCTGGCATCCCGCTTCCTCCAGGCGCAGTATCTCGGCAACGGTTGCCTCCACGTCTGCTGTTTTGGTGGTGCACATGCTTTGAATAATGACTTCGTTCTTTCCCCCAATGGTAAGGTTCCCCACCTTGACGGGCCGTGTGTCTTGTCTCAAAAACATGGTACGATCTCTCCCATATAACGCCAAAGCTCCACTCCAGCAAAGCCCGTTTGGGCATAACTGGAAGTGGAGAATCAGCGTAGATTTATTCCACGTCTAAAACGCTATAACGCATTAGGCGCTTTCTTCTTGTTTCTTGTCGTCTTCGTTAGCTTTGGTTTGAAGCTCAGGAATCACTTTATCCCGAACGACCTGCTCCGTAATGACGCAATCCTTGATGTCATCCCTGGACGGCACTTCATACATCACGTCAAGCATGATGCTTTCGATGATGGAACGCAGTCCGCGTGCACCCGTATTGCGCTTAATGGCTTCGCGGGCAATCGCTTCAAGTGCGCCCGGCTCAAACTTGAGGTTCACGTTATCAAACTCAAGCAGCTTTTGGTACTGTTTGGTCAGCGCGTTTTTAGGCTCGGACAGAATACGGACCAATGTCGCCTCATCCAGCGGCTCGAGCGTGGACACGACCGGCAGACGGCCGACGAATTCCGGAATCAATCCGAATTTCAACAGATCCTCCGGCAGAACCATCGTCAGGTATTCACCTGGCTTAAGATCCTTTTGGCTTTCTCCGGATGCATTGAAGCCGATGACCTTTTTGCCGATCCGGCGTTTGATGTACTGCTCCAAACCGTCAAACGCACCGCCGCAAATGAACAGGATGTTCGTTGTATCGATCTGGATGAATTCCTGATGCGGATGCTTGCGTCCACCTTGCGGCGGCACGGAAGCAACGGTTCCCTCCAGAATTTTCAGGAGAGCCTGCTGAACCCCTTCACCGGAGACGTCACGCGTAATGGACGGATTCTCCGATTTGCGGGCCACTTTGTCGATCTCATCAATATAGATAATGCCGCGTTCTGCTTTTTCCACGTCATAATCCGCAGCTTGAATCAGCTTCAGCAGAATGTTCTCAACATCCTCACCCACGTAACCGGCTTCGGTCAGCGAGGTTGCGTCTGCAATAGCAAACGGCACGTTCAAAATTTTGGCCATCGTTTGCGCAAGCAAGGTTTTACCGGAACCTGTAGGTCCGAGCAGCAAAATATTACTCTTTTGCAATTCGACGTCCTCGATCTTGCTCTGGGTGTTGATGCGCTTGTAGTGATTGTAAACGGCAACCGAAAGGGATTTCTTCGCTTGATCCTGTCCGATTACGTATTGATCCAGGATATCGCGGATTTCACGCGGTTTCGGAATATCCTTCAGATCCACTTCTTCCTCGTGTCCGAGCTCTTCCTCTACGATCTCCGAACACAAGTCGATGCACTCGTCACATATATAAACACCGGGCCCCGCAACCAGCTTGCGGACCTGCTCCTGCGATTTGCCGCAGAAGGAGCACTTCAGCTGCCCTTTGTCATCGTTAAATTTAAACATGCTATTACCACCCCTTAAGATTTGGTCGGTGAAGACAGAACATCATCAATAATACCGTACGCCTTCGCTTCCTCCGCGCTCATGAAAAAGTCGCGGTCTGTATCGCGTTCGATTTTTTCAAGGGGCTGACCCGTGCGCTCCACATAGATTTGATTCAGTTTTTGTCTGGTCTTGATGATCCAATCTGCATGGATTTGGATATCGGATGCCTGACCTTGAATGCCTCCGAGCGGCTGATGAATCATCACCTCACTGTTCTCGAGAGCATATCGTTTGCCTGGCGCTCCTGCAGTAAGCAACAATGATCCCATGCTGGCGGCCATGCCGACGCAAATCGTGGATACATCAGGCTTGATCAACTGCATCGTATCATATATACCCATCCCGGCCGTTACCGAACCGCCAGGGGAATTGATGTACAAAGAGATGTCTTTTTCCGGATCTTCCGCAGCCAGAAACAGAAGCTGGGCAATAACAAGATTGGCAACATCGTCATCGATCGCACTGCTGAGGAATATAATGCGATCCTTCAGTAATCTTGAGTAGATATCGTAAGATCTTTCGCCTCGACTGGTTTGTTCAACAACCATAGGTACAAGACTCATGCGACCAACCTCTTTTCCTTGAAAAATATACTACAGCGTTACAAAAGTTATTCTAACATGTTCAAAGCACGATGTCATTTTTTAACCCTGTTTACATTCTATGAACTTGCCAAGAATTATATCCTGCCAACTTGTCTCATTATGTATGTCGAAATTTATAACCAATTCATGTCACATTTAGTAGTAAATTGGCTATTCTTAGTTAAAAATAAGGCACGCATGAAATGTACGTGCCTTATCTAATGTGAGGGCAGCTTTTCGCAGCCGCCTATTTATTATTCTTCAGTTGCTTCTTTTTTCTCAACAGGAGCGCCTTCTACGCTGTTTTCCAGCAAGAAGTCGATCGTTTTGCGAAGAAGCAGTTCTTCACGAAGGCTGTCGAGGGAACCGTTAGCACCGAGGATGCTGCGGATTTCATCAGCGGAACGCTTGTACGTATCAGCCATGTTTTCCAGCTCTTTGTTGATTTCTTCTTCGGATACTTCGAGTTTCTCTTCCTTCGCGATTTGCTCCAGCACGAGGTTGTTGCGAACGCGTTTTTCAGCATCGTCCTTCATTTGGCCTTCCAGATCGGCATTGGTTTGGCCGGAGAAGCTCAGGAACATTTCCAGGTTCATGCCTTGCTGGCGAAGACGGTTGTCGAAATCGCGCATCATGTTTTGAACTTCGGATTGAATCATGGCTTCCGGAATTTCAACTTCAGCGTTTGCTGCTGCTTTTTCAACGGCTTCGTTCTCACGAACGCCTTGGGCTTCTTGCTCTTTGCGAGTCAGCAATTGCTTCTTCAGATCTTCCTTGTACTCATCAAGCGTATCGAACTCACTAACGTCTTTAGCGAATTCATCATCCAGCTCAGGAAGCTGTTTGCGTTTGATTTCGTGCACTTTCACTTTGAAGACGGCTTGTTTGTTAGCCAATTCTTCAGCATGGTAAGTTTCAGGGAAGGTCACTTCCACGTCTTTGAAGTCTCCTGTAGCCATACCGATGACTTGGTCTTCAAAGCCTGGAATGAACGTGTTGCTTCCAAGCTCAAGGGAATAACGCTCAGCTTGTCCACCTTCGAAAGGAACGCCGTCGACGGAACCGTCGAAGTCGATTACAACGATATCGCCGGACTGGGAAGCACCTTCGTCGATAACGGTAAGCTCAGCATGACGTTGTTGCAGACGCTCAAGCTCTTCGTTCAGTTCCTCGTCGGAAACTTCTGCAGCTACTGCAGCAACTTCGACGCCCTTGTATTCGCCAAGCTTAACTTCCGGCTTCACGGTTACTCTAGCTTTGAACTTGAAAGTTTCGCCTTTAGCGAACTGCTCGATGTCCACTTCCGGACGATCCACAGGGAAGATATCCGCTTGTTCCACAGCTTCGCTGTATACTTCCGGAAGAAGGATGTCGATTGCATCCTGATACAGGCTCTCTACGCCAAAACGCGCTTCAAAGATCGGCCGAGGCACTTTACCTTTACGGAATCCAGGTACATTTGCTTTTTTAGCTACTTTATTAAAAGCCTTGTCGAGAGCGGATGCAACGCGCTCCGCATCAACCTCAACGTCAAGAACGCCAAGGTTCTTCTCTATTTTTTCCCAAGTTGCTTTCATTTATGCTTTCCCCTCCAAAATAATTCACGTGGTCGACGCAATAATGTATCACGTACCGAATAACCACTATAGTATAAACAACATTAAATCCTTTTTCAAGGGCGAACCCTTATGCCGCGATACTGTAAACGTTTTCCAGCTCTGGCTAATCTTCCACGCCTGCAGCGACGAATTGCTTGAGAGACCGATAGGCTCCCTCATAGCGGAACCGCATGGTGTCCGTGATGCCGTAAAGCGGGCGGATTTCCTCCTCATTGCGAAAACCTTTCAGGCTCTCCGACACGATGTCATGCAGCGCTGCGGCCCATATATCGAGCGTGGCTTCTTCTTCGTCCAGCATGGAATGGTAGTCCTCCGTGCCGTAAATCGCCATGATGAACTGGGACCATAATTCCTGGGCAAAATAAAACAGCGTCGGCTCATGAACCTCGGTCTGATCCGCAACGCGCTCCAAAATCCTCGTAATCGCGTCCGGGAAGCCTCCCGGATCCAAGGGAACCGTATCGATCTCGATCTCGACGGCTTCCTGCCCGCGATGAAGGCTTACGTGCCCTTCCATCCCTCTTCTCCGGAGCGTTTGCAGCACCCGGAATTGCAGCAGGGGATGAAGCGGCGTATCATGCAGCCATTCGACCAGAATCGCGTCGATCTCCGGACGGTCCAGATAAGCGAGCTGTTCCAGCGCCAAAATGGTCTGCTCCGTCAGCGGCCCGGTCATGACCGAAGCCAGCAGCTTGTCGGCGTATCCGGCATCCTGGGCAACCTTGTCCCTGACCATCTGCCTAGCCATCTCGGACTCGTCCGGATCATCCTCGTCAGCCTCAGCATCGAAATCGACCGAACGGGGCATGGCCTGTTCCGGAAATGCGGCTTCAAGCCATTCGAGGAGCGAGTTCCACTCTTCATAGTGCCGTTCGTTCTGTCCCCCGCACTTCAGCAGAAAACGCAGCACTTCCATCGCTTCACCGTAACGTTCGTTCTCGAGCATAACCGTAAGCTGAATCTGGTAATAATCCAGCGTCTTCGGAAACAGGATGATGTTCTTATCCTCTTGTTCTTGGGAGTAAGAGTCCTTGATAAGGACACCTCCTTTCTGGTCCTGTTTTTCGTATTCGTTGATTATAGCATATGTACTGCCAAGTTTAAAAAATGGCGTAACAGCTTGCGTGCATCATGCCCCTGGCAACATAAAGACGGCGATCCCCAGTTTTCGGGCGTATATTTTATCAATATAACCCGATATGATACTCGAATAATCTTGCAAATCCGAAAAACTTTATGTCATAAAATAATGATTGAATTTCTCCTGTGCATGTGATAATATATTTTTTGCTTGAAAAATTTCTATGTCCCAGTAGCTCAGCTGGATAGAGCAACGGCCTTCTAAGCCGTCGGTCAGGGGTTCGAATCCCTTCTGGGACGTAAAAGAAGACACCGTCACATGACGGTGTTTTTTTATGTCCCGTGAGGATGAGAACCCCTAGAAGGGGTTCGTCGGAGCCTACGCTTCGGGAGGATTGCTTCGCAGTCGGCCCGAAGGGCCGTATCCCTTCTGGGACGTAAAAGAAGACACCGTCACATGACGGTGTTTTTTATGTCCCGTGAGGATGAGAACCCCTAGAAGGGGTTCGTCGAAGCATAGACTTCGGGAGGATTGCTTCGCAGTCGGCCCGAAGGGCCGTATCCCTTCTGGGACGTAAAAGAAGACACCGTCACATGACGGTGTTTTTTTATGTCCCGTGTGGATGAGAACCCCTGGAGGGGGTTCGTCGGAGCCTACGCTTCGGGAGGATTGCTTCGCAGTCGGCCGAAGGGCCGTATCCCTTCTGGGACGCTACCATCGGTAGCTTTTTTTGTATTCCAAAAGGGTGATGAACCCATACTTGAGTTTGTTGGAGCATATGCTTCTGTAGAACCAATTCCCAATCGGCCCCAAGGGCCGTATCCCTTCTGATGCACTATCGACATTCTACATATGAACGTCATGGCCGATTCCAATACGACGTACACCCTAACATGACTTTGGCGGACCGTAGGTTCGTTATTTCATCAAAAACGGCCCGATTTAGAAATTAGCGGACACCACAGCCGTTATTTAGCTAATTCACAGTCAAATTACCCTCATTTTTCATGAATAACGGACTTCTGGTCCGCTACCATACCTGTATGAGGGTTTTTCCCTCAATTAACGGCCCCTGGGTCCGTTAAGGCAGCGCAGCACGGCGCATCACACCCCATCCCATGACTCCCTCCACATTCCGCGAACACTCCGGATCCTCTACCTCCAAGCACTAACCCGCTCCGATTTCTTCACGAACATGGAGGACAAAGCCCGCGTTCGCGCGGTCAGGAGCATTTTTCTGCCTTCCGGCGTACGGGTGTAGACCAGCTCGGCCGGACCGATATGCTTGCGCCACAGCCGGGCAAAGCGTTCAGCATGCTCTTTTCGACGTCCGATTTCCTCCGGCACGGCATGGTAATCCCGTCTGGTCGCAAACCGGCCGCGCGATTCGCGGTACAAAAGATAACGCGGGTTCTCGATCGGGTCCAGCACCTGCTGCAGCGAATTCAGGAAAAGCGTCTTCTCTTGGGTGGTTCCGTCTTTTAGCCAACACACGACGGCTCCTCCTTCCTCCTCCGCCCTCAACCGGTGAAGGCTTGGCTCGGTTTCGACCAGCCCCATATCGTATAGCGCCGTATACACGACGAGAGCCACTTCTCGAATGCTCCGCTCCAGCGATTGATGACGCATTACCATTTTGACGCCTGTAAATATCCAAGGACTGGATACGATCAAGGCAATGGCGACCGAGAATAGCAGGCTGAACCAAGCCGGCGCGTCCGATTGAAGCAAAACCGGCGACGTTAAGGTCTCCATGAAGGCGCCCAGCCCCAAACCAACGGCAAAAGCAAGCACGGCCCTTACCGTATGCGAGAAAATCAAAGGCTTAGGAATACGCTCCCGATCCACCGTCAGTTCCTCCGTCATGGAGCTGTGAAGGGCAATCGCCGAATTCCATCGCTCCTTCAAAAGATGCCGCTGCCTCGCCCGCTCCCATGTGTCGCGGTTATAGGCGCTGATGCTTTCTGCGGTTTGGCTTTTCCGAAGATCAAGTCCCACGCGCTCCATGCCCGACTCTATGGTTTGATGCGAGATCGATAGACCGACGAGAGATCGAAATCTGCGCGCAAGCGAGCTCAAATCCTCGCCCCCATCGATTTGGGCGGTATCGACGCATGCCAGATGCCAGATCGCTCCGGTCTTATCCGGGTTCCCGCGTTGGGCCCGAATCGCCCGTCCCCGCATCTGGTTGGACAGCATGAACGAGCCTACATACGATGCCATGATCAAGGAATTGATCCCGGGAGCATCCCATCCCTCGCCCAGGAGAGCCGCCGTACCGATCAGCACCTGAATGCCCCCCTCTGAAAACACCTCCGTTATAATAGCCACGATAGCCGAGCGATTTGCATCGCGAACATCCATCGTTACATAACGGCCGTCATGGGCAAGGGGACGTTCCGACAAGCGGAGGCCCCGTCGATCGGCGCAAGCCCTGGCCAAAGGTATAGCCGTCACCGGGAGCACCACAAAGGAGCCTGTCAAAATACCGATGGGCAACTCGCGATCGCCCCGTGACCCGCTTTTCTCCGCTAGCTGCCTGCGGATCAGCTCAAAAATCGGAACAACGCCGAGCCGATTCAGCGGCTTCTCGTCATCCGCATCCTTCGGCAGGTCCTCCTTGCGGATATAATCGGTCAAGATTACCATCCGCATGCTCTCCCCCAGCATGGAGCGCTCGAATTCAAGAATGCGGCCGATGCTGTGCAATTTCGAGACGCTCTGGACCAGCATTTTATCAATCGCAGGCGTCGATCTCATATACACCTTCCGCCGTTCAATCATCCCTAATCGGCTGAGCCTCTTCTGCAACGCCTTTAACTCCGGCAGTCCGCGATCAATATGGGCGTCTTTATACAGCATGCCGCCAAGGAGTTCCTGCAGCCACTCCTCCGTTAAGTCGGGCGCTTCCTTCTCTTCCATGCCGAGCAGCTTCACAGCCTCCTTCCAGATCGGCCGATTGGCCGCTCGCAGATAGAGCACCATGCTGGAGTAATACCCCGGGGAGGACAAAATGTCCTCCATGTACGCCTCGGACCGTGTTATCCAGGGGTGATGTACGATCAAATCCGCCAAAAACTCATCTCGGACCAACTCGTCTTTGACCTGTTGTGCCTGCATTCGAAATTCCCGCAGTTTAGCGGCCTCTTCATGAGTTGGCCTTGTCAGGCTGATATAATCCTGATGGGGACACAACTCCCCATGGCGAACCAGCTCGGGCACGCTGATCTCCTCGTCGATAGGGCCGCAAAGCTCGATATACCGCTGCCATTCCCTCGGATTGACATCGTATGGCGGAGTGGCCGTAAGCGCAATCTTGGTCGGCTCGTCCAGCATTTCGCACAGCTGCATGGCGCTTTGCCACCAAGACATTCGAAGATGATGCGCCTCGTCAAAAATAAGCGTATGATATCCCTGCTGCTTCAACAGATCCAGAGCTTCTTGAGCCTCGGTGCCGTCCGTGATATCGTCCTCGCGGTCAGCGTCCCTCCCGGCCGGTTCAGCCTCAGCGTCTTCCATGCCCGTATCCGAAAACTCCTGATTCTCATCACCGGTTTGGTCCGCTTGCACCATCCCCGCGATGACCTTCTTCTTCGCAGAAGTCGGCTGCCCTGCTGCACTAATCAGGCTGTGTAGGGCTTGGTAGGTCGTAATCGTTACCAATGCCGGTCGCTTGAGCGAGGTCGAGACCCACTCCGGCTGGACATCTTCGTCAAGAAACAGCTCCACCAGACGGCTTGCCCATTGCTGTTTAATGGTGATGGTGGGAGCCAATATAATCGTCGGCCGATTAATCCGAAGCATGACCTCCAATCCAAGAACGGTCTTCCCCGAACCGGGCGGCGCCACCAGATGCAATTGGCGATTCTTCAGATGATGGTCAAGCCCGTGGAGCACGCGCCTCTGATAGGAGCGCCAAGGATAGCGAAACGACAGGTTGCTCGGAAAAAACTTCATTGACTCCTCCAGTTTAGCTGCACTCCCTTTTTCATTGGATAGGTTAAAACATACCGTCTATCGATGTTTGTTCTTTCACCCAAAGATAGGCTGCTTTTCGAAAATACTATACTCGCGATTATCGTGGACTCGGCTGTGCCGATCCATGACATTACCGCAGCTGCATATGAATAAGCGGAAACGGCTTTCCGGAACCGTCGAGCTCCGAACGGCCGATCTGCACGAATCCGTATTTTTTATAAAAAGCGTGGGCCTTGGGGTTCTGTTCATTCACATCCACTTGAAGTCCGGGCCCCTTCAGCCGTTCGGCATGCCGGATCAATTTCGTTCCCGTCCCTTGGCCGTGGTGAAGGGGATCCACAAACAGCATCTCGATTTTGGAGCCGTCCAGTCCGATAAATCCAATCGCTTCCTGTTCCGTATTCAAGCACATCCATATCTCCACGGACCTCAGTGCCCCGCTTTGCATCATGCCATAATAGAACCGGATATCTTCCTCCGTCAAAAAATCGTGCGTTTGGGATACGGCACGAAGCCATAATTCCACCAGCTGATCATGGTAAGCTTCCGTATAAGCCGCGATATGATGTGTCATTTTTCATCCAGCCCTTTCCAAGTCGTTCAATCCTTTGAACATTCATGAGATCCTTCAAATTGCTCTATACTATTATAAAGGAATCCGGTACATTAATCAGAGACTTTATCTTGTCGAAGAGGAGAGGTACGCATGCCATTATGGCTTGTATACGCATTGCTGTCGGCAGTCACGGCTGCACTTGTGGCCATTTTCGGAAAAATAGGCCTGCAGAACATCGATGCCAATTCGGCAACGGCCATTCGCTCCGTCATTATGGCCCTGTTTCTGCTGGGGGTCGTAGCGGTTCAGGGGAAATTCTCGGAGCTCGGAGAAATTCTGGTTCAGAAAAAGGCACTCAGCTTTATTGTGCTCAGCGGCATCGCGGGCGCGTTGTCCTGGCTGTTTTATTTTCTGGCGTTAAAATACGGCAAAGTATCGCAGGTAGGTCCTATCGATAAATTGAGCGTGGTTATTGCCGTGATCCTGGCCTTTGTGTTTCTGGGTGAGAAGATCTCCTGGATTAACGCAGCCGGCGTTGCACTCATTGCCGTTGGCGCGCTTCTTGTTGCCGTTAAATAGTCCTCTGCATAAAACCGCTGACAAAGCGGCTTTTTGTCCTCCCTCTTATTAGTTAAACCTATCAATGTTATCGAATTTATATATTTCTAATTATAAGCCGATCATGTCACAATGAGGATAAATCATGCGTGGAGGGGTGTTGTTATGTCAGAGCAAGTATGGAAACCTTACGATTACGATCGACAGCTATCGTTTGTATCTGCTTATGGAAAAGGAGCTGCAGAGCTGCTGGCGCCTCAACCCGGAGAACGGATTCTCGATCTGGGCTGCGGAACCGGCGACTTGACTCATGAAATATCCAAATCGGGCGCACATGTAACCGGCATGGATTATTCCAGCGAGATGATTGAGCGGGCCAAAAGCAAATATCCTGGACTTCCGTTTCTGACCGGGGATGGCGAGAACTTCGAAACCGAAACGCCATACGATGCCGTCTTCTCAAACGCGGCCCTGCACTGGATGAAGGATGCTGAAGGCGTGGTACGCTCCGTACATGGAGCCCTTAAGCCCGGCGGCCGATTCGTTGCCGAGTTCGGAGGCAAAGGGAATATTGACGGCATCTACCAAGCCTTGAAAACCGTGTTCGCCGATCATTATGGAATCGATGCGGACGCCCGGAATCCGTGGTATTTTCCTAGTCTTGGGCAGTATGCCAGCCTGCTTGAAGCCCAAGGGTTCCGCGTGCATCTCGCCCATCATTTCGACCGTCCCACGCGATTATCCGAAGGCAAGGACGGCATAAAGCATTGGCTGCTGCATTTTGGCGATTGCTTTTTTGCCGGATTCTCGGCTGAATCGAAGGAAGAAGCGATCGCTCGCATCAGCCTAGCTGCTCAATCGACGCTATGGCAAGAGGATGCTTTCTACGCGGATTACCGGCGCCTGCGAGTATTTGCAGAAAAGATTTAGCCATTGGGGGGTTGCTTTTCTAAATAGAATGGTTATAATATGAAAAAACTTGAGAATATTATTTTCGTTGATTGGGAGAGTAACTGCACTGACTTTAGTCCAAGCGAGCCGGGAGGGTGGAAACCGGTACAAAGTCGGCCGTGAAGCGGACCCAGGAGATGGCCTTCCGAAGCAACATGCTGTAGGGAGCCCCGGCTTACGCCGTTATCGTATGAAGGTGGTTAGACCCTTGCGGGGTTTAACAACAAGAGTGGTACCGCGAGCACAAGTCCTCGTCTCTTTTGGAGATGAGGGCTTTTTTGGTTTTCCGAGTCGTTTTATTTTTTAAAGGGGGATTTACCGTGTTAAGTCATAAGATTATTTCGAGCCTTCAACAAGCCGTGAACCAGGTCTGCGAAGCTTACGGCACCAAACTGCCGGAGTCCACTCCGATCCGGATCGAGCAGCCTGCCAGCATGGAGCATGGGGATTACGCAACCAACGTTGCGATGCAGCTTGCGAAGGTGCTCCGCAAGGCTCCCCTGCAAATCGCCGAGCTGATCCAAGCCGAGCTGGAGCAGGACGCATCCTACAAACAGCTCGTCCGCTCGACTGAGATTGTCGCTCCGGGCTTTATGAATCTGCGCATCGATTGGGAGTATTGGGCGAGCCACCATTTTGAACTCCCCCCGGCAGCTAACGAAAAGATCGTCATTGAGCACACGTCCATCAACCCGAATAAGTCCGCCCATATCGGGCATCTTCGAAATTCCTGTATCGGAGATACGCTCGTGAGATTGATGAGGAAGCTGGGTTACGAGGTCGAGGTGCATAATTATATCGACGACCTGGGCAATCAGCTGGCGGATACGGTGGTCGGCTTGCTCCACACGCCGCTGACGAAGGAGCATGCCCGGTTCGGCGATTACTGCTGGGACGTGTATTCAAGCACCAATAAAGCCTACGAAAGGGAGCCGGGGCTGGTTCAGCATCGGACCGAGGTTCTGCACGCACTGGAAGAGGGCAATCAGAACCTTTCCTGGATTGGACTGCTTGTTGCCGAGCGAATCGTTAAGGAGCATCTTGAGGAGATGAAGCAGTTCGGCATTGAATACGATCTGCTTGTATGGGAGAGCAGCATTGTTAGGGAGGGATTCTGGGCGTCCGCGTTCGAGCTGTTGAAGAATACCCCGCTTTTCCATCAGGAAACCGAGGGTAAACTTGCAGGCTGCTGGGTGCTCAAGCAATCAGGAACCGAAGCCGGAGACGAGGCGGAGTCGGACCACAGCATCGATAAAGTGCTGGTGCGCTCCAATGGCATCCTGACTTACACCGCCAAGGACATCGCCTACCACTTGTGGAAATACGGCGTGCTTTCCAATGATTTTGTATATAAAAAATTCACCGACGAGGTTTGGACGACGAGCTCGCACGGCGAGGAGCGTTCTTACGGCAAAGCGGACATGGTCATCAACGTCATTGATTACAGGCAGCAGTACCCGCAGGCGATGGTGAAGCAGGCTTTGGAAGGCCTGGGCTTCCAACAAGAGGCTGAGAAGCTGCGCCATGTCAGTTACGGCGTCGTCTCGTTAAGCCCTTCCGCTGCAGCAGATCTCGGCATCGATACTTCCGACGGTAAGGCATCCTATGCGATGTCCGGACGTCAGGGAATCGGGATCAAAATCACCGAGCTTATTCATCAAGTAGCCAAGGTCATCGAGGACACCCGATCCGATAAAAACGGTTTGTCCAGCCATGCGATCGCAACCGCCTCCATCCGTTACTACCTGCTTCGCTTTGCACTGCAAACCGAGGTGGTGTTCGATCTGAAGCAGGCCACTGAAATATCGGGGAATACGGGGGTGTATTTGCTCTATTCCTACGCGCGTGCACTCAGCGTGCTTAATAAGGCTCAAGAAGCCGAGGTTACGCCGTCTGTGCCTGCCCGGTTCCCTGCCATGGAAAAAGCGGAACATGCGCTGCTGCGGCATATCAGCACCTGGCATGATACCTTATATGCCGCCGGACGGGATCTATCTCCTAGTGCCATTTGCAACTTCACCTATGAGCTGTGCTCCCTGTTCAACAATTTTTACTCGGCATGCCCGATTCTGAAGGCGAAGGAGGAAGTGCTCCAATTTCGCGTATGGCTCACTTCCTTATTCAAGAACACCCTTGGCGAAGCGCTGGAGGTGCTGGGTTTGCCTACTCCGAGCCGGATGTAAATTCACTCTGATGAATGAGCGGATCATGCCTAATAAAAAAGCCACCGTACTATTATGTTGATCAAGTACGGTGGCTATCTTATTTTATTGCAATCCTCTGACGGTCAATCTGACCTGAACGCCGTCTGACGCCGGCTCTTCCTGCAGGGTCCAGTTGACAGCCAGCGCTTCCTTCAAGCGAGCCAACTGCTCCTTCTGGAGCTTCAATCCTTCAATGATGCCCTCGCCCACGCTGAAATCGGATTCCGAGCTGATGCGGAAGGCTTCCTCCAGCCAGATCTTCAACCCGTTCCGGGTATTAAACGTAATTTGGTACCCCTCGCTAACGGCTTTCTCCAAATCTTCCCCATGCTCTTTTGCGTAAGAGAATAATTCCTCATAGTGAAAATGACCGTTATTGGCGATCTGGAATCTCTCTGCGTCTCCTGAGCGCACAGCCTCCAGCAGATCGGAAGAAGTCAGCCCCGATTTTCTGGCATGCTCCAATAGAATGGCGGTATTCTGTGATATTTTAGTAAGCTGCATGCTCGATGCCTCCTCGATAGGGTTCGTAAAATATTTTTTCTTCTATTATAAGACCAAATGGCTAGGATGTCAGACTCTTCTCAAAACATAAACTATATTCGCACCCGATGTATTCGCCAAACGGTTCAATCTGGGCATACCCCAGCTTCTTGTAAAAATGAACGGATTCCTTCTGCGGTTCGCCTGTTTCCAGGCGCGAGAAACGATAGCCCCGCGTCTTCGCTTGTTCTTCCAGAAAGAGCAGGATCCGGGAAGCTACTCCCCTATTTCGATACGGGACATCCACGAAAAACCGTTTAATTTCAACCGATTCTGCATCCAGCGGCCGGATGGCTCCGCAGCCGACAGGCTGGCCATCATGGTAAGCCACCACGAATAGCGTTTCGTTTACTTTGGGATCGGCCAGATCCAGCCCGAATATCCCTTCCGCCGGGTATAACGTCGATAAGTAATCGTCCAGCTTCGCGATGAGCTCCTGAAGATCCTTGTGAGTCTCTCTTACCAAAGTCATAGTGATGTCATTCATCCCATGTATCCCTCCACTGTTTCTAATCGTGTCACGAATACCTTTCGTTTGCAAGAAAACCTTCAGGCCGACATCCTAACGAAGCGTAGGCGCAGGAGAACCCCCAATTGGGGTTCTCATCCTCACGGGACGTTTTGTACCAGTCGGGATACGGCCTTCCTGGCCGACTGCGATGTATTCCTACCGAAGCGTAGGCGCAGGCGAACCCCCAACTCGGGGTTCTCATCCTCACGGGACGTTTTGTCCCAGTCGGGATGCGGCCTTCCAGGCCGACTGCGAAGTATTCCTAACGAAGCGTATGCGCAGGCGAACCCCCAATTGGGGTTCTCATCCTCACGGGACGTTTTGTCCCAGTCGGGATGCGGCCTTCCTGGCCGACTGCGATGTAATCCTACCGAAGCGTAGGCGCAGGCGAACCCCCAATTGGGGTTCTCATCCTCACGGGACGTTTCGTCCCAGTCGGGATACGGTTTCCAGGCCGACTGCGATGTAATCCTAACGAAGCATAGGCGCAGGCGAACCCCAACTCGGGGTTCTCATCCTCATTCGTCCCAGTCGGGATGCGGCCTTCCAGGCCGACTGCGATGTAATCCTAACGAAGCGTATGCGCAGGCGAACCCCCAATTGGGGTTCATTACCCTTCTGGAATACGCAAAGAAGCTGCCAGGATTGGCAGCTTCTTTCTTTTACGTCCCAGAAGGGATTCGAACCCCTGACCGACGGCTTAGAAGGCCGTTGCTCTATCCAGCTGAGCTACTGGGACATATATGTATGAAAATGTTTTAAACAGTAACGAAGTATATTATATCGCATCTTTTGTTTTTTTCAAAGTACTTTTTTTCGGGTTGATCTCCTAACCGAATCAGGAGCCTGCTTACTGGGTAATATGTAAACATGAGAATGACTTCAGGAGCGTGATACCATGAGACAGCTTTTATCCTCTTTATCGTATTTCAGCATCTTCTTTGCACCGTTCATCCTCCCTGTCCTTGTATGGATTCTGTCTCCGGACGCCTACGTAGCCAAGCACGCACGCCGCGCCCTGTTCTCCCATCTGTTCCCCGTTATAGCAGCGATCCCGTTAATCTACATGGCCGTGACCTCGGGCTCCTTCGGTTCCGTCATCGGATACCTCATTCTGTTCGGCATCATCTATTTCGGGGCTTTTGTGTATAACGTGATCATGGGCATTCAGGTGCTGAGGGAGCACGCTTATTGAACTTACCCTATAAAAAAGGACCATGCGCTTACCGCATGGTCCTTTTCGCATTATTTGGTCGTAATCAATACCATTTTCTCATTGCCGTCCCATTTCACTTCACAGCCCAGCGCGGATGCCACGAAACGCAGCGGTACCATCGTGGTGCCCTTCACCATCCGTGGCGCCGAATCCAGCGTGACGGTCTTCCCGTTAACGACCGCTTGCTTGGAGCCCATCTTCAGCTTGATTTGGGTCGAGCCTTTGGAGGAGGATACGCTTTGCGTCTTTTGGTCCCATTTGACCGAAGCATCGAGGGATTCGAAGATCGGACGCATAGGCACAAGAACGCTTCCTCCGACCATCACCGGCGACTGCGCATAGGATTGGAGCTGGCCGTTGATTTTGATGCGGATCGGCGCTTCTCCGATTTCTCTGCCGGATTGGTCATAATATTTCAGCTTCACGCTTTTGACCCGAGTATCGTAATCAATGCGCAAGGTCGTCGTTTCATTGGCGGTCATGAACATGGAGTCCGTATCGGTTCCCAAGGAGCGTCCCTTCGCATCGTACGCCGTCGATTTCACGGTAATCCGTTGCGACACATCCCCGTTCTCCACGCCGATCGTAACGACAAGCTTGTTGTTGATGGTCGTTCTGCCCTCGGCTATGATTTTAGGCGTCTGGCTGTTGCCTGTCAGGAACACCTTCAGGTCGCTGATGGCTTTGCCGCCTTCCAGCTCGGCCTGGAAATTCGCGATTTCGTTGGATGAAAGATATCCGGACGTCGTGTTGACCTCCAGAACCTTGCCGCTGGCGTTGCTGCCGACAACGATGACGCCGGCCTGCCCGCCTTTATTCCGGTTTTGAATCGAACCGGTAACGATAAGCTTTCCGTTCTCCAGGCGGCTGCCGGATTGCAGCAGCTTCACGGCATCTTCAACCGGATCAACGACCGATACCTTTACGCTCTTGATCAGCTTCGCTGCTTTAAGCTCTACGACGAAGGTGCCGACATCGCTGCCGCCAAAGTAGCTGTCCGCCGATGTCACTTCGACCGCTTTGCCGGTAGCATCATACCCTACGGCGAGCATACCCACATTGTGCCCGACCGTAGAATTCTGCACGACGCCAGAAACGTTGACCACGCCGTTGCTCGTATAGTATCCGGATGCCAGCAGCCGCGCCTGATCACCAGCCGGTCCTGCCGGGAGCACTTCCACCCGCTTGACGCTGCTGCCGCTGTCAAGGTCCACTTCATATGTACCGATTTCGTCGCTCATCATATATTCGGAATCACCGACTGCCTCGAGCGCTTGGCCGTTTGCATCGTAACCGACAACATAGAATCCCGCTTCCGCTCCGGTTCCTCCGTTGCGAATGTCCGCCGTCACGCGCATCTTGCCGTTCACGAGCTCATGAGACGATTCAAGAACCGTAACGTTCTGCGTTGCTTCGGCGCTTGCCGGCATTTGCACGGATCCCAAGGTAAGCGACAACGCCAGGAATCCCGCTCCCCATAGCTTGACGATATGTTTATTCCATCTGCCCAATTCCAATCTCCCCTTGTCCATTATGTTAGTAGATGACACTAATCCAACATTATAGGGAGGATTCTCCAGTAATCATATAGAGGAAAAGCCCTATTTGTATCTATTTCGTAAACAAGGATACCGGATGGTCCATACTCCCTACCGCAGCGAAATCGAAATCGACAAGAAACCTATCTTTGTTCGACCTTTTTTGCAGAACTGCGTAAAAACCCCATGCAATCTTTCATAGATGAACCTGCACATGCAAAAAGAGATCTGCCGATGGTATCCGGTCAGATCTCTTCGTTCGTCAAAGCTCTAGAAATATTGAGGGCCTTCGCTGAGCCGCTGGTTCAGCTGCTCATATAGCTGGCCTGTCGAAAGCAGCTGCTGCTTGAATGCATCGCGGTCTTCCTCTGCCGTGGACTGAACGTTGTTCTCGAATGCTTCGTCCGTGGCATCCACAAAAGCATCATGCATGCTGTTGTCGAACCAGTCCACCTCCATGCTGGCGTTGCTGCGGACAATTTTCACCAGCTCGTAGCCTCCCAATGGGGAAGATGGCGTCAGATAAGCCAGCAATGCGCTTTCTCCTTCCGCGGCAGGATAGACTTCTACCTCTGCGCACGGGGCGCCGTTTACTTCCGTAATCCGGCGGATTTTTGCATCTCTGATTGCATACATCATACATTCTCCTTCATCAAGATGTACTGGGACAGCACGATCCTTCATATTTTCATGTCAAATCGGAGAGCAGCCGCAGCTCTTCCATTTGCTGGCGCGTAGCCGGCGTACCCAATTGATAAATGGTTCGATACACCTTGTCCAAGGAAGATTGAAACAGGGCGTTGGCGCTTTGTTGCGGCGTATCCGGCCAAGGAAACATGTAGCCTGTCGCTTCTTCGTCCTTCTCCTGCATCATATCCAGTTCAATCCGAACTTGATCGGCCTCTTCAGGCGTTGCTTCGATCTCCCATTCATAAGCGCTCGCTCCCTGCTCGGTCAGCACGGACCGGCTCTGCACGGAAACATAATAGGTTGACTTCTCCATGGACGCATCTCTCCTTCTCTTTGATATTCGTCCTCTTTCTTAGTTTTCGTAAAAGGACAGACATTTTATGCCTTCCTTCGGCATATATCTGTATCACTTTGGCGACGTAGGATGAAAAAGAGTGGACAGCGTATGACAAAGACAAAGAGAGGATGAACCGTCATGTGCGGAATAACCGGTTTTATACAATGGAGCGGCGATTTGACGCAGGACTCGCAGCTGCTGGTAAAAATGACAGAAAGTTTGGCTCACCGCGGACCTGACGGATCCGGCACCTGGATTTCCAACCCGTGCGCATTCGGTCACCGAAGACTCAGCGTGATCGACCCCGAAAATGGCGCTCAGCCGATGATCATTCATCAGGAAGAGGAAGTCTATGCCATTGTATATAACGGGGAATTATATAATGCTGCGGAGCTTAAAGACGAATTGGTACGACGCGGTCATCGTTTCAATACCAAATGTGACACGGAAGTTTTGTTAGTCTCCTATATCGAATGGGGCCCCGAGTGTTTGGAGCGCCTCAATGGAATATTTGCTTTCGCTATTTGGGACAGCGTCCGGGAACAGGTATTTTTGGCTCGGGACCGGGTGGGAGTGAAACCCCTGTTCTACAGCTATATTGACGGAACGCTTGTATTCGGCTCGGAACCGAAAGCGTTGCTGCAGCATCCGAAGGTGGAGCCCGTCGTAGGGGCCGAAGGGCTTGCGGAAGTATTTATTATCGGCCCGGCGCGTACCCCTGGACATGGCGTCTACAAGGACATATCGGAGCTCCGGCCCGGCATGGCCATGATCTTTAACCGGGAAGGCTTGCGCAAGTATACTTATTGGAAGCTGGAAAGCAAACCCCACGAGGATGATGCCGACCAAACGGCAAGCTTCCTTCGCGATCTTCTCCGCGACACCGTGGAGCGTCAGCTGGTCTCCGACGTACCGGTCTGCTCCCTGTTATCCGGCGGGCTCGATTCCAGCGCGCTTTCCTCGCTGGCCGTCGATTACTACAAGCGGACGGGCCAAGGACAAGTGCACACCTACTCCGTGGATTATGTGGACAACAACAAACACTTTAAGTCCCATTCCTTCCAGCCGGGAGCGGATGCGCCATGGATTAAACGGATGCACGAGGAACTGGGCACGAACCACCATTGGATCGAATTCGACACGCCCGAACTGGTAGAAGCACTGGATGTCTCCACGCAAAAACGGGATCTTCCGGGCATGGCCGACGTGGATGCTTCCTTGCTTCTCTTCTGCCGCGAGATTAAAAAAGGCGCAACCGTCGCCATATCCGGTGAAGCCGCTGATGAAATATTCGGCGGTTACCCTTGGTTCCACCGGGAAGAAATGCTCAATTCCGGTACCTTTCCGTGGTCCGTCGCGCCGGATATGAGAGCCGGGCTGCTGTCTGCCGAAATCCGGGACTGGATCAAGCCGCTGGAATACCTCGGGGACCGCTACTCCGATGCGGTAGCCGAAGTGCCTAAGCTGGACGGGGAGACCGGGCAGCAGGCCAAAATGCGGATCATGTCTTACCTCAATATCACCCGCTTCATGCCAACCCTGCTTGACCGCAAGGACCGGATGAGCATGGGCGTTGGACTGGAAGTCCGGGTACCCTATACCGATCACCGCCTAATCGATTACGTGTGGAACATCCCTTGGAGCATCAAAACGACAGGTGACCGGGAGAAGGGCATTCTGCGCAAGGCCCTTGAAGGCGTGCTGCCTGATGACGTCCTGTACCGCAAAAAAAGCCCGTATCCGAAAACCCATAATCCGAACTATCTGGCGGCCGTCAAAGCGCAGGTGCTGTCCATTCTGGATGACTCTTCTTCGCCGCTCCTGCCGCTCATCGATACCGCCCGGATCCGGGAGCTGGCATCTTCGCCGGATGCTTCCTCCAATCTGCCTTGGTTCGGCCAATTGATGTCAGGTCCGCAGCTGTTTGCCTACCTGGCCCAGGTTCATTTCTGGCTCAAAGAATATAACGTATCCATCCGTTAAGTCCTATGGACTGCGACAAATCAAAAAAACCATACCGGCATATGCCGGTATGGTTTTTTCGCGAATGGTATATCAATTAAGCGCCTGCAGGTCCGCTACAAGCTTTCGCAGCGCTTTTCCCCTGTGGCTGATCTCCTGCTTCTCCTCCAGGGAAAGCTCGGCCATCGTCTTCTCATGGCTTGGCAAATAGAAGAGCGGGTCATACCCAAAACCGCCCGCTCCGGCAGGATCCGAAGTGATCCAGCCTTCAACGTTCCCCTCCGCCTCGAGCTTTTCTCCCGAGACCGGATCATACAGCACCAGAACACAGACGAACCGGGCCGGACTTAGCAGGGGTTGCTCAGTGTCCTCGCCGAGCCTTAACCGTTCGAGCTCGCCGAGCAGCTTCTCGTTATTGTCCTCGTCCGCGCCATGCTCACCCGCATACCTGGCGGAATAAACGCCGGGCGCGCCGTTCAGCGCATCCACACACAATCCGGAATCATCGGCTAGCACAGGCAATCCCAGTGCGTCACCGACTTCCTTGGCTTTTTTGAATGCATTGGCTGCGAAGGTTGCTCCATCCTCAACGACGTCAGGCAGATCAGGGTAATCGTACATGCTCTTTACATCCGTGCCGAAAGCAGCAAAAGCATGCGCGAATTCCTTGACTTTCCCCTGATTGCGTGTAGCTACAATGAGTGTATCTCCAAGTGTCAGTTTCATGGAATCAGACTCCGGTGCTCGCATTCACGGAACCGATCTTGGCCGCAATCGGGCCAAGCGCCTCCTGCTGACGCTCGATAAGCTCGCGGATTCCCTGTTCTCCCAGCTCCAGGATCTGATCCAGCTCCTCGCGGGAAAACGGGCTCTCTTCGCCGGTTCCCTGAACCTCAACGAATTTGCCGCTTCCGGTCATGACCAGGTTCATGTCCACCTTCGCCTTGGAATCCTCTTCATAGTTCAGATCCAGCAGCGCCTGTCCGCCGGCAATGCCCACGCTAATGGATGCCAGGTAGTCCGTGATCGGGAATACCGCTAATTTATGTTGTTCTGCAATTTTATTTACAGCTATGGCTAAAGCTACAAATGCTCCTGTAATGGAGGTGGTCCGCGTTCCGCCATCCGCCTGGATTACATCGCAGTCCAGCGTAATCGTCCGCTCGCCAAGAGCATGCAGATTCACAACAGACCTGAGCGCTCTGCCGATCAGCCGCTGAATTTCCATCGTCCGGCCACTGAGTTTACCGCGATTGGCTTCCCGTTGGTTGCGGGATTGTGTTGCGCGCGGCAGCATTGAATATTCAGCCGTCACCCAGCCCTTTCCTTGTCCTTTCAGAAACGGGGGAACTTTCTCGTCCACGGTTGCCGTAATCAGCACCTTGGTGTCTCCCATCTCGATGTACACGGAGCCTTCCGCATATTTATTCACATGGGTCGATAAATTCATCGGTCGGAGCTCATCGCTCTTACGTCCGTTAGATCTCATGTTTTCTGCCTCCTACTTCTTATCGCAATCCTGATTAGCATTCCCTATTCTACCAAAGTGCAGGCACAAAAGCACCTTTTGCGGGGGAAATTTCCCAAAGCTGGCGGAGAATCGGTCAGATCGAGATTTCGTTGATGAACTCCGGACGGCTGACGGGCTCGCTATAATTTCGGCTATCCGTTCCAACCACCTCCGTGAGATCGTTCATCCGGATTTTCACTTTGGCATCATCCGCATTCTCGGCTACGGTAAGCACGACGGCCTGCAGCAGCTCGGTCGGAACCTGCTCTCCCTGTTCAAACATGCTGTCCTGAAGCGATACGGTTACGGCTCCGTCCTCCCCTTTTTCAACCGCCGCAACGGTGGTGTCATCCGGGATGACCTCAACCAGTCCGTCGCCATACTGCGGTCCGCGAATCAGCTCGTTTAAGGCCGCCTTCACCGCGTCTTGTCCGGTTGGAACAAGTCTTGTGACCGGCACGTAGTACTGAATGCCTTCCGGCGTCACCGACGAGAAATAGACCGTGACCGGTGAAGAGTTCGTGTACAAGGCATCATCCGCTTTTTGAAGATTGATTCCCATCGAACGTGAAAGCGGACGGTCCAGCGGCGTGTGATTGACCGGCATTTCCGTCAGTTTGACGCCGTCCACCCATACCTGCATCTGCTCGATGCCTTCATGTCCTGTCAGCGTCCACGTCAACGCCTCCAGGATTCTCCGTTCATCTGCCGCTTTATATTCCGCAAATGATTTATTGAATTCGACGACCGCCAATTTGCTCTCCGGATCGACTGTCACGTTATGGACCTGCGTACCGGCAGGCAATACCGCCTGGAAGCCCTGTGGAACATAGCCCGCGTAACGGCCTCCGTTCACCAGCACTTCAAGGGATTCCTTCACCACGCTGGCGCCCTCCACCTTCGGAATGCCCAAGGTTACAGGTGCCAGCATCCCCCGTGCATCCGCAAGATATACCGTTGTCTGCATGCCGATGTCTCCTTGAGCCGCCGTGGATCCGGCCGTGTTCAGCATCTGCTTCTCCACTTGCGCAGGCGGCGGGTCAATCGCTTCCGATTGCTTCCCGGATAACATGCCGCAGCCGGACATCACGATCGGAACAGCAAGCAGCCCGGCGGCGGAAAGCCTGCGAAGAGTACGTGGATTACGTTTCATGTATTGTTCCTCCCTAACATTTTTTTGTACAGGTTGTACTCCTATGTATACGAGCCCTTTCCAAAAAAATAACTCTCAGTTTTGCCCTTTCTGGACAAAGGGGTGCGGAAAAAGTACAATCGTCGTAAGCATCTTCATCAACCACGAAAATGAGGTGAGTTCCATCATGGCAGAAAACGATTCAAACATTCCATACAGCCTGAACAGCAAGAAGGTAGCGGAAGCGACACGGAGCCTGCTGCATAAGCGTGGAATCAAGTTGGAGGAAATCGCGGAGCTGGTGATGATCCTTCAGAAAAAATACTACCCGAATTTGACGATGGAAGAGTGCATCGAGAACGTGGATGCCGTACTCAGCAAACGTGAAGTGCAAAACGCGGTGTTAACCGGCATTCAATTGGACATTTTAGCCGAGGAAGGCAATCTCATATCCCCGCTTCAAGAAATGCTCGCCAATGACGAAGGGTTATACGGCGTGGATGAAGTCCTGGCATTTTCCATCGTTAACGTGTACGGAAGCATCGGCTTCACCAATTACGGGTATATCGACAAACTCAAACCCGGCATTCTTGAGCAATTGAATGATAAATCGAGCGGCCGCGTACATACCTTTCTCGACGACATCGTCGGCGCGGTTGCCGCAGCCGCCAGCAGCCGGATCGCCCATCGCAAGCAAGCCGACCGGGAGATCGAGCTGTACGGTACGACCGAAGAGCTTCCAAAAGAATAAACCACTTCAAAAAGGGAGATTCGCTCAGTGTGCGAATCTCCCTTTTCCAGCCTGCCGGAAGATTGCGGCTTATCCGCAACCGCGACCTACCATTTTCGAACCGACGGGCTGATTTCAAAGAATCATAGACGATAGCAGGTAGAAACGCAGCCGGGATTCGGACCCGAGTGCTGAGTTTCTTCCTTTATAAGAAGGCTGGTCACCGCATGAAAAATCGGGCGGCCCCTTCACATCAATCGGTAAATCTATCTATTCATTTTTACGAGTCTCGATCATATGTTATGTTGAAGCACAATCCAATAGAGGATCTATGGAAAGCCCCGCCATTTCTATGGCGGGGTTCTTTTATATGCATCGATATCGTTGACTATCCCTTCAGGCCAACCTTCACAGGCGAAACATTCCAGATGTCGGAGGCATAGCGGTGAATCGTATTATCGCTCGAGAAATGTCCCGAGTGCGCGATATTGACGATCGACTTCTCGGTCCAGGACCGGGCATTCAAATAAGCATCATCAATGGCCGACTGGGTTGCGACATAACTGGCAAAGTCCTCTAACACAAAAAACTCGTCATTATGGTCCAGCAGGGACTGCAGGATCTGCCCGAACTCCAGCTCGTGGCAGCAGAACGGGCCCGAGGAAATCAACTGATTCAGCACGCGGGCGATTCTCGGGTCCTGCTCATACCGCTCCCTGGATACATAAGCCCCCGTCCTGTAATACGCTAACACGTCCTCCAGCTCCAATCCGAAGAGGAACATATTCTCTCTGCCGAGCAGCTCGAACATTTCCACGTTAGCCCCATCCAGCGTTCCGATGGTCAACGCGCCGTTCATCATGAACTTCATGTTTCCCGTGCCGGAGGCTTCCTTGCCGGCCGTGGAAATCTGCTCGCTTACATCGGCTGCCGGAATAATCTTCTCCGCGAGTGAGACCGAATAATTTTCAAGAAACAGCACCTGCAGTTTGTCATTGACCTGCGGATCCTTATTCACGACATCCGCAACGACGTTAATGAGTTTGATGATGCTTTTGGCCAGATAGTAACCCGGCGCTGCCTTCGCGCCAAAAATGACGGTACGGGGAACGCGATCCATGCCCGGCTGATCCTTAATCTCGTTATACACATGCATGACGCGTAAAATATTCAGCAATTGCCGCTTATAGCCGTGCAGCCGCTTCACGTGCACATCGAATATGGAATCGGGATTGACCGCGATCCCTTGTTTATTCGCGATATAATCGGCAAGCCGCTCTTTATTGCTCCGTTTGATCCGCTGAATGCCCTGCTGGAAGGCGGAGTCGTTCTTCAGTCCCTTGAGCTGAATTAATCGACGCGGATCCGTAATCCATGAATCGCCGATACCATCGCAGATCCATTGACTCAGGCCGGGGTTGCTGTGCATCAGCCAGCGCCGGTGGGTAATCCCGTTCGTTTTGTTGCTGAAACGCTCCGGATACAGCTCATAGAATGGTTTCATGACCTGCGTCTTCAGCAGCTCCGTGTGCAGTGCGGCCACGCCGTTCACGTGATAGCTGCCCACGATCGCCAAATTGGCCATGCGGATCTGGTCGCTTTCCAAGATGGCGAGCTGGAAGATGCGCTCATGATCGCCAGGATAACGGTCCAGCAGCATGCCGCAGAAGCGCTTGTTGATCTCTTCGATGATCATGTAAATGCGCGGCAGCAGCTCACGGACCATGCCGGCAGGCCATTTCTCCAACGCTTCGCTAAGCAGCGTATGGTTCGTATACGATACGGTCCGGCTCGTGATGTCCCACGCCTCATCCCAGCCGAAGCCCTTGTCGTCGATCAGAATTCGCATCAGCTCCGGAATCACCAAGGTCGGGTGGGTATCATTGATATGAATGGCAACATGTTCGGGAAGCTCATGATAGGTTTTGCCCAGCTTGTCGAACGTTCTAAGAATGCTCTGAACGCCGGCCGAACAGAGGAAGTACTGCTGCTTGAGGCGAAGGAGCTTGCCTTCGTATGCCGAATCATCCGGGTACAAAAACTCCGATATCGATTCGACCGAACGGTTGTATTCCAAAAATTTATAATAGCTGTTATGATGATGGGCCGAACGGATTCTGGATATATCCGAGGCGGACTCGGCGCTCCACAGCCGCAGCGTGTTCACCTGCCCCTCGCCGTAACCGATGACCGGCACGTCATAAGGCACGGCCAGGACCCGTTCGTAGTCCGCCGTGCGAAACACGGTCCGCCCCTCCTGCACGTCCACCTCCACGCGGCCCCAGAAGCGAACTTCCACCGCCTTGTCTGCCCGACGTTCTTCCCAGACGTTCCCCCGCTGGAGCCAGTTGTCGGGCAGCTCCACTTGATGGCCGTCGATGATCTTCTGTTCGAACAGGCCGTACTTATACCGGATGCCGCAGCCATGGCCTGCATAGCTAAGCGATGCCAACGAATCGAGAAAACACGCTGCAAGGCGTCCGAGCCCCCCGTTGCCTAGGCCCGCGTCCGGCTCCTGCTCCTCGATCTCATTCAAATTCCATCCCAGTTCCATAAGGCCGCTGCGGACCATATCCAGCACGCCCAGGTTCAGCAGATTGTTGCCCATCAGCCGGCCGATCAAAAATTCAAGCGAGAAATAATACACCTGCTTCTGCCCGGTATCCCGGTATATCCGGTTGGCATCGGCCCATTCCCGTCCGACATATTCCCGGATCATGCCGCCGATGATTTTGTAAACATCCTCAGCCGTTGCTTCCTCAAGTCCCTTCCCCAACCGACTCACCAATTGCTCCGTAAAGACCTGCTTGAATGTTTCCTTGTTGTTAAACAAAAGAAAGTTCCTCCTGACGGATCGTTTTATTTTAGGATCAGATCGAAATGTCCTTGGCAATGACAAAAGGTTTGCGAAAATCGCCTTGGAGCTTATGATCGCGAGAGATGAACACATCTTTATCGAGTATGACGTTCTCGAGCCTTACGTTTTCGCCGATGACGCATTTTTGCATAATGATGGAGTTATGGATGCTTGCGCCCCGCTTCACCTGGACCCCGCGGAACAGAATGCTGTTCTTCACTTCCCCGTCGATCTGGCATCCGTTGGCAACCAGCGCATTGCTTACATCGGCCGAATTCAGGTATTTGGCGGGAACCTCGTACTTGATCTTGGTGTGGACCGCCTGCTTGCGGAACAAGCTGTTATACGCCTTCGGATTCAGGAGGTTCATGCTCGTGCGGTAATAGCTTTCCAGGGAGTTGATCACTGCGTGATATCCGAGGTATTCATATCCCGCAATGTTCAGCTTGTGCCGGTTTTGCATGATCGCGTCCCGAAAAAAGTTGTTGCCGCCATGGGCGATGCAATGATCGGCCATCTCGAGAAAGCGCGATTTCTCCATCACGAACATCTCCATGTATACCGCATCATGCTTGTGTTCATAATGAATGTCCGTGACCATGCCGTCCTCGTCAACTTCCAGGCGGGCGCAGGAACGATGCTCCTCCCTCGGTGCATTCACCCTGGTATACACGAGCGTTACGTCGGCGCCTTGCTCCAGATGGTACTCGTACACCTCGTTCAAATCCACCGTGCTGATATGCTGGCTGCCGGAATGCACGATAAACTTCGCCGCCCCCCGCTCAAAAAAATCGAGATTGTTATAAATATGCCGCAGCTCGCCGGCGGACACATCCGTTTCATCGTTCCAATCCGGCGGAAGAATGAACAGGCCGCCCCGTTTGCGATGCATATCCCACGGCCGGCCTTCGCCCAGATGATCCATCAAGGAGCGGTATTTCCTGCGAACGAACAGGGCGATATCCTCAATGCCCGCATGCATCATATTGGACATCACAAAGTCGATCAGACGATACCTTCCCGCGAAAGGGACGGCGGCCCCGCACCGGTAATACGTCAATTCACTCAGCACATCCCGTTCATGCTCCAAATTTATAATACCCATGAGTTCTCTCATCTGCGCACCCGTCCTAACCTTGATTATTGTGGGACGAAGACGATTGAAGCAGCTTCAGGACGTCTTCATCATGACCGCTTACAAGCACAATCTGGGATGGATCTTCCGGCGGCGGACCGATCCGGGCATGATCTTGAATGACCATGTCCTCGGTCACGATCGCCCGGTGAATGCGAACATGGCTGCCGATGCGTACCTTGGGCATGATGACGGAATCGGTAATGACGCTGCCTTCCCCCACCTCCACGCCATAAAAGAGGACCGAATGCTCGACCTCGCCGCACACGGTGCAGCCTTCGTTGATCATGCTGTTCCGGACGACGCCGTTCGGAGAAATATACTCTGCCGGCTGATTCGGATTCCGGGTGTAAATGCGCCACAGCGGATCGTTCAGATCCAGCTTGGGCTGCTCGCTCAGCAGATCCATATTGGCTTCCCACAAGCTCTCGATGGTGCCGACGTCCTTCCAGTACCCTTCGAACGGATAAGCATACAGCGTTTTGCCGTCCGTGAGCATCCTCGGCAGAATGTCGTTGCCGAAATCATGGCTCGTATCCGGAAGGTCCGCATTCTGCAGTAAATAAGAACGCAGCAGCTTCCAGCGAAACAGATAAACGCCCATGGAAGCCGTTGTGCTCTTCGGATGCGTCGGCTTCTCCTCGAACTCGAAAATCCGGTAGTCCTCATCCGTGTTCACCATGCCGAACCGTTTCGCTTCGTCCAGGCTTACTTCGATGACGGAGATGGTGCAATCGGCATCTTTCTCCTTGTGGTAAGCCAGCATGCGGTCGTAATCCATCTTATAGATGTGATCACCCGACAAAATCAAAACGTGCTCGGGATCGTACTGGTCGATAAACTTGAGATTCCGGAAGATCGCATCCGCCGTCCCGCGGTACCAGGTCGTCCCGTCCTCGCGTTCATGCGGCGGGAGCACGAAAACGCCCCCATTCAGCCGATCCATATCCCAATCGCTTCCTACGCCAATGTAGGAATGCAGAACCAGAGGCTCATACTGGGTGAGTACCCCGACCGTGTCGATTCCCGAATGGGAGCAGTTACTCAGCGGAAAATCAATGATCCGGTATGTACCCCCAAAATAAACGGCCGGTTTGGCCAGCGTCTTGGTCAGGCCCTTCAGCCGTTTGCCTTGACCTCCTGCGAGCAGCATCGCGACTACTTCTTTTTTCTTCATGACAGATTCTCCTTTGAGGGGCTTAATGAGATACGAATCCTATAACATGAAAATTGCAGAGTGAACCAAGGGAACGCTTCGATACGAAAAATGGCGGGTGGATCATGGTGATCAGTGTTAAAGAAAAAAGCGCTTGAGGGAATGCCTTGCCAAACAGCAAAGGTACATCAACTATATGCGGGGTAGAGAGAAACTCTGACTCGAATGAGGGAAGGCCGCCCCCATCTTAGGTATTCCTGCCTTCTCTTCTCTAAAAAAAGGCCGTGGAGACACTTGCCAAGCATCCTGATCGCGGCCGTTACGCCAGCAGCCTAAGGGCCACTTCAAAATATCGGATGCTCCATTATGTAGCCTTCTGAATCTATTAAACAAAAAACCGCCCTTTCTACGCATGATGGAAGCCAACGTACAAGAAGACGGTTTTATTCATGTCTTGATTATATCAGGAATGCGGCGGTTTCCGTACAGAAAAATAGCACATTCCGTCCCCGGTTTCGATCATCGCGGCTTCTCCGCGCCGGGCCAGCTCGGCGAGATGGGCCAGCGCTTCGCACATGGCGAAGCGCAGCTGGTGGATGCCGAGCTTATCGCCGAAGAGGGCGGTGCAGACCTCGTAGGCGGTGAGCCGTCCGGCAGCGCTCAGCATGCCGGCGATGGTGGTCAGGCGCTCCTCGTGATGGAGGAGGAGCGCGTCGATCCGTTCACGGAAATGCGTGAACGGGTGGCGGTGTCCGGGATACGCCGTCCGGACATGCAGTTCCCGCAGGCGGCGCAGCCCTGCAAGGAAGAGTGCCAGCGGCTCGGCGTCGCTGCCGGGCACCAGGCTCACGTTAGGCGAGATTTGCGGCAGCACGGCATCGCCGCATAACAGGACGCCGCTGTCCGCATGGAAGAATGACAGATGCCCCGGAGCATGGCCGGCCGTTTGCACCGGCATCCAGATCCGGTTCCCCATCCGGAACGGCAGGTCCTCCCCGATGAACGAGATCTCCGGCTGCGGCGTGACTTGGGGAAAGAAGCTGTTCAGATGCTCCGGCAGCAGGGCAAGCTTGGTTTCCGGCATGCCATGCTGCCGAAAGAACGCGGGGAGCGCACGATCCATCGAGGAATCCGCTCCCCACATCAGCATCGCTTCCCGATGCGCCCGCTCTGACATCCACACCTTCGCGCCCGAGCGTTCCTGAAACCACCCGGCAAGCCCGTAGTGGTCCGGGTGATGATGGGTCAGCACGACGGAGACGATGTCGCTGAAATCCATCTCCAACTGCTCCATCGCCGCCAACCATTCCCGCTCCGAGGAAGCCGTGCGCGGCCCCGGATCGATGACGGTCACCCCGTCATCTCCCCGCAGCACATAGCTGTTCACCCATCGTAACGGGTTGGACAGTGCAATTTTCACCTGACTGAGCTGATGCTCTTCTATATAATGAATATCCGGGCTGGAGCCCTTCTCTTCCTGATTCATCGTAGATGTAACCTCCGTCCGCAGTATGACTTATTATCCGACTCCTTCATCATAAGCTTGTAATCGGGATATGTATAGAAGGCTGCGGTGGTTTGTTTGCGGGGGCTATCGACAATCTGTGCCTTTTGAATGATAGATTGCTAGCGTGCCGCATTATGAATTGAGTGAGCTAGTATGTTCCAATAAAGGACGCTGCGCGTACGTATCGTTCCTCCAATCGCTGTTGCCCTCGGATTTTTCTTACTGTATATATCTATTGTAAAAATCCGATGGCAAAGGCGACCGCTGCCGCTTTTCCGGAATCGATTCGTCCGCTCCGCTGCTTCGTGCTTGTTCATCAAACGAACCATCTTCATAAACGAAAAAGCATCCCCTAAGGTCATACAACCTTGAGGAGGCCTTCTCCATTTACGGAAACCGTAGGTTCTCTAGAGCTAGCTGCGTACGCTCCATTATCCATCCTGTAAGTCGTTATTAGAGACTTGAAAGATGTGCACTTTCTGTTTTCGATTCACGAAATCCCTCTCCGGGAATTGCACGTTCTGCAACTTCATGATCTTCCAAGTTCATTCCTTCTCATCATCCTCCAACTTCATGAATACTTGGCCTCATACTTAGAGGCTCTACAGCATTCACTTCAGCTGACGGTCTGCCTCCTCGCGGGAACGCTGGATTGCTTCCTCGGCAAGCATGCTAAACTTGATTCCATCCTCGCCCATCCATTCAACCTCCCCCGAAGCCGCACCGCGCCCGACGATGATGCGCAGCGGAGCGCCCGCAAGGTCGGCATCCTTAAACTTGACCCCGGCCCGTTCGTCCCGGTCGTCCAAAAGAGGCTCAAGACCAGCACCGCTCAGCTCGCGGTAGATGTGCTCGGCCAGTTGCATCTGGGTCTCATCCTTCACCGCAACCGGGATGATGTGGACCCTGAACGGAGCGACGGACATCGGCCAGACCAAACGTCCATCCGAAATTCGCTGTTCGGCAATGGCCGCCATGACGCGGGAAACGCCGATACCGTAGCATCCCATGATCAGAGGTTTTTCCCGGCCGTCGGCATCCAGGTACTTGCCGTTCATGGCGTCACTATATTTGGTTCCCAGCTTAAAAACATGCCCGAGCTCAATCCCGCGATGAAACTGCAGCGGTGCTCCACAGCGCGGGCAAGGCTCTCCTTCCGTCACATTCCGGAAATCGCCGACGTAATCCAGCGAGAAATCAAGTCCCGGACGGACCCCCTTCAGATGGGTGTCCTCCTGATTGGCACCGGTAATGCCCTCCTTCATGGCGGCCACTTCATGATCGACCATGATCTTTAGTTGTAAGCCAACCGGTCCCGCAAACCCGACAGGTGCTCCTGTCGCCTGTTTGACCTCTTCGGCACTCGCCATTTCCGCAGCTTCTGCTCCCAAGTAGGACTTCACCTTGGTCTCGTTTGCTTCCCTGTCCCCACGGACAAGCACTGCAACCAGTTCACCGTCCACGCGGTAAATCAGCGTCTTCATCAATTGCTCCGCACCGACCTGGAGGAAATCCGTCAGTTCCTGAATGCTCTTCACTCCAGGAGTGAATATGCGCTCCATAGCTGAGCTGCCGCCGGTTTTTACGGAATCCCGCATGGCATCAGGCTCTCCCGGAGACGCAGACTCCGCACGTTCCAAATTCGCCGCATAACGGCAATCGCTGCAGGATACAACGGTATCCTCCCCTATGTCGGCCAGCGCCATGAACTCATGGGTCTCCCCTTGTCCGCCAATCGCGCCGGCATCGGCTTCCACCGCCCTGAACATCAGACCGCAGCGGCTAAAGATTCGCTCATACGTGTCATACATGTTCCGGTAGGACGCGTTCAGTCCCTCCCAGTCCCGATCGAAGGAATACGCGTCCTTCATCAGGAATTCCCGGCCCCGGAGCAGGCCAAAACGAGGGCGTCGCTCATCCCGGTATTTGCTCTGAATCTGGTACAGGTTGACCGGCAGCTTCCGGTACGAGGAAATCTCCTGGCGTACGATGGACGTAATCACTTCTTCATGGGTTGGTCCAAGCACGAATTCACGGTCATGGCGGTCATGGAGCCTGATCAGCTCCGCGCCGTATACGTCGTATCTGCCCGATTCCTTCCACAGCTCGGCGGGCTGGACAGCGGGCATGAGAAGCTCCTGCCCGCCTGCTGCGTCCATTTCCTGCCGGATGATCGCTTCGATCTTCCGCAAGACCCGCCAGCCCAGCGGCAGGTACGAATAGATCCCTGCCGCCGTTTGACGGATATATCCGCCGCGGAGCATCCATTGATGGCTCAGTGCTTCCGCCTCGGACGGCACATCGCGCATCGTGGTCATCAATAATTGGCTTTGCCGCATCTTCCTCATACTCCTTCTTCTACTATCCATGAATAAGCACCAGCCGCACGCAAAAAAAGCACATTCGCCTCCTAGGGACGAATGTGCTCGTGGTACCACCCTGATTCCATCTTGCAGACCGTCTGGACGCTTCTAGCAAGATGCTTCATGCGGCGGTAACGGGCCAAACCGGCGCCGCTTGGTTACGGCGGGCAACTACAAGGTAGGAAGAATGCAGCCTGGCGGGGAGAAGCCTTTCAGCCGTGGGCTTCCTCTCTGTCTCGCCGAATCTTGCATTCTCATGTCCTTGATGATGGTTATTCACGGAATTTCATTTTCCAATACATTACAGCCGTGCGGCCGGAATGTCAAGCCTCAATAGGACGGGATGTTCTAATGAGCGATATGGTCCAGCACCTGCTGCAAAATCCCGATAACATGCTCATCTTCATACGTGTAATAATATATATTTCCGTCCCTTCGGTATTTGACCAGTCTCAAACTTCGCAGATAGCCAAGCTGATGGGATACCGCCGACTGACTCATGCCAAGCACCTCGGCAATATGGCCAACAGGGCATTCTTCCTGTGAGAGCAAATGAAGAATCCGGATCCGCGTCGGATCCGAAATGGCCTTCAGGAGTCGTGACGCTTCCATGGCCTGGTCTTCGTGCAGCAGCTCATGGTGTTCTTTTTCCATAAACTTATCCCCTCTTCTCCATAATGGCTTGAACGATTTCGCGGGCATCCCGTGAAACTCCTGCCAGCAGCGCGGAGCCCCGATGCGTCTGCCAAGGCAAACCTACATAATACAGCCCCTTCACCGGACTGATGCCGCGTGTATGAATAAGTGCCTTCTTGCGATCCAACGCTTGCTCTATATAAAGCCAATCATAGCCGGCAGCAAAGCCGGTAGCCCAGACGATGTTCCGGACCTTGAGCGCCGTCCCATCCTCGAATCGCATGCCGGAAGCGCCGGCACCAACGGCTCTCGTTTTCAACACCACTTTACCGCACTTGACCGCTTGTTTCAATTCATATCCGAAAATCGGGTCCCCCATGCCCCTCAGCTTGCGTCCCACCCAGGAGGAACTGCTGGCTGAGAGAACGCCGAGCCTGTCCAGCCACCAGAACATCCCCTTCCCCCAAAGAGTCATTGGCAAATACCGCGGCGGCTGCCCAAGCGCCAAATACGTCTCCCGGTCCCCGGACAATTCCACCGCGATCTGGGCCCCGCTGTTTCCGCCGCCAACGACAAGCACATCGCCCTCTTGAAGCTGGGAAGGCCTCTTGTACTCGGACGAGTGCAGCTGGAGAACATCCCCCGGAACAGAGGCTGCAAACGCAGGGATTCTAGGCTGCTGAAACGGTCCGGTTGCGATAATAAGCGCCTTGGTATGGAAGCTTTTGCGATCGGTATCGACGATAAACATTCCACCTTCCTTGCGGACCGATGTTACATTCGTCGCGAACTGAATGGGCAGCCTGAACCGTGCCGCATAGGATTTCAAATAGGAAGCCACTTCATCTTTATCCGGGAACCCGTGCGGATCCCCCTCTAAAGTCATCCCATATAGCGCGCTATGCGTTCTGGGCGTGAACAATTTCAGGGAATCATACCGCGTCTTCCAAACCTCCCCCGCCTCCGATCCCCGATCCAGCATCAGAAACTTCATCCCCGCCTGCTGCAGCCAATAGCCGGATGCCAATCCCGCCTGTCCCGCTCCGATTACGATAACATCCCAAACCATATAGGAATCCCCCTTATTTATATGAATAGTTGCTCATATATACATATTACTCGCATCTTGCTTCCCTTTCAAGCATAAAATGGAAGTTCCAAGGGAAGCTGCATGGGGACCATCCGCATGAAACTGGAATAAATATCTGATGAATCCAGTTGACAATACACGCATTCGGTCATACTATAGGCATAAAGTTGCTTCAAGGAAACAATATATGCTCGGCCCAATTTATTAGGGAGAGGTTAAACTTTATGGATGAGACAAAACATCGGCAGCATCTGCATCAGGCAGCTCTCGGAGAGCGATTTTTGATTGAACAGGTGGATATCCGCGGCGAACATAAACGGCGGCTTCTGGACCTCGGTTTCGTTCCGGGTTCCGTCATCGAAGTGTTGAAGGCCAGCCCGCTCGGAGATCCTACCTCTTATAGAGTAGCAGGCACCGTCATTGCGTTAAGAAAAGAAGAGAGCCAGTTAATATGGGGTAAGGTGATATCATCATGAGAACGTATACCGTCGCGCTGGCGGGCAACCCGAACACGGGAAAAAGCACGCTTTTCAATGCGCTCACCGGCTTGAAGCAGCATACCGGCAACTGGTCCGGCAAAACGGTCAGTCTCGCGAGCGGCCATTACGAATACAAAGACGCCCGCTTCCAGTTCATCGATCTGCCCGGGACGTACTCCTTGTTCTCCAACTCGGCCGATGAAGAAGTGGCGCGCGATTATATTATTTTCGAGAAACCGGACGTCACCCTTCTGGTCCTGGATGCAACCGCGCTGGAGCGCAGCCTTAACCTGGCCCTTCAAGTGCTGGAAATGACCGACCGCGTCATCGTTTGCCTGAATCTGATGGACGAAGCGAAGAAAAAAGGAATTCAGGTTAACGCGCGCAAGCTGGCGGATCAGCTCGGCGTTCCCGTCATTCCCATATCGGCCAGAAACAACGAGGGGCTGGACGTATTGTCCGAACAGCTGCTGCTGATGTCCTCGGGACAGACTCCGACTAAGCCCTACCGGATGAAATACAACGAACAGCTGGAGGCGCAAATTTCGGGATTAGAGTCCCAATTACGAGACGTTGTCGGAGACGAATATCCGGCCAGATGGCTGGCCATCCGCTTTCTCGACGGAGACCGCAAGCTGATTGCGACGTTGAAAGAGAGATTAGAGGCCGCGGATAAAGGGGGGATTTCACTTGGAACAGCTAAAGCGCTTGGAAGCTCTAACAGCGGCCATTCCTTCTGATCAGGTTGAGGATGTCCGGGAAGACATCGTGGGCGAGTTATTCAAAAAATCCCGGGAGCTGTGCAGCGACGCCGTCACCGTAACCAACCGGGAGCTGCTGTACCGTTCCGAGCGGCTGGACCGCATCTTCACCTCCAAGCTGTGGGGATTCCCGATCATGCTGGCCATGCTCGGCGTTATTTTTTACTTGACGATCGCCGGGGCAAACGTGCCCTCTTCCATGCTGGCCAGTTTCTTTGGCTGGGTTGAAGGATACCTGACCATGGCTTTTCAGGCCATCCATGCTCCCGACTGGCTCCATGGCGTGCTGATACTCGGGTTGTTCCGGGGAACCGCTTGGGTTGTCAGCGTGATGCTGCCACCCATGGCCATCTTCTTCCCGGCCTTCGCGCTGCTCGAGAACTACGGCTATTTGCCGCGGGTAGCCTTTAACCTGGACCGACTGTTCAAAAAAACGGGAGCGCACGGCAAGCAGTCCCTCACCATGGCGATGGGATTCGGCTGTAATGCGGCCGCCATTATGTCGACACGGATTATCGAATCGCCGCGGGAGCGGATGCTCGCCATTCTGACCAACAACTTCGTGCCCTGCAACGGTCGTTGGCCGACTTTGATCCTGCTGGCTTCCTTGTTCATGGCGGCCGGCTTTTCGGGAGGAGCCCAGACGCTCGTGACCGCCTCCGTTGTCATGGGCATGGTGTTGATCGGCGTCGTTGTCACGCTTACGGTGTCATGGGGATTATCGAAGACGGCATTGAAAGGCGTTCCTTCCCACTACACGCTGGAGCTGCCGCCATACCGCAAACCGAAAATCCTGAATACCATACTCCGGTCTACGCTCGACAAAACGATTTATGTCCTGCGCAGAGCCATCATCGTCGCAGCGCCCGCAGGCGTGCTGACCTGGATTTTGGCCAATATCTACGTCGGGGATTCCAGCATCCTGATTCACTTTGTAAGCTTCCTTGACCCGTTTGCACGCGCGCTCGGACTTGACGGCTTCATTCTGATGGCCTTTATCATCGGGCTTCCCGCGAACGAGATCGTGCTGCCGATCCTGCTGATGGGATATTTGGCAACAGGCTCCCTGACGGAGGTGGAGGATATGTTTGCCCTCAAGCAAATCTTCCTGGACCAAGGCTGGACCTGGCTGACCGCGCTGAACATGATGCTGTTCTCGCTGCTCCATTACCCCTGCGGAACCACGCTCGTCAACATCTGGAAGGAAACGAAAAGCGCGAAGTGGACGTTCCTGTCCTTTGCCATTCCGACGGCCATCGCCATCGGCGTGACCTTCCTGGTCGCCCAGGCGGCGCGGGCATTGGGATGGGTTTAAACGACAGGCTTCGGCAGGCAAAAGTTAGTTTCATCATGTACGGGGCATCCGCAAGGTTAATCCAACCTTGGATGCCTTTTTTATGGCAAGCGGCCCTGCAAGCCAAACATTATGCAATAGAAAACGAGCCGCTCCAAGAAATCCCTTGAATCGGCTCGTTTTTTTATCCGAATATTAATGAGTTCGAAGAAACTTAACCTTTAACAGAACCCGCCGCAATGCCCTCCACGATACGATCGCTGAGGAAAAGGAACATCAGCAGGATCGGCAAAATGCTGATCATCAGGGTTGCGCCGATAGCGCCCCAATCGGTCGTGTACTGACCGATAAAGTTCTGGACGCCGACGGTCAGCGTCTTGAACATATCCGAGCTGATGAACGTGTTCACGAAGATAAATTCGTTCCAGTTATAAATCATGTTAATGATGGCAGTCGTCGCCAGCACCGAGCCCGTCATCGGAAGCACGATCCGGAAGAAGACCCGGTGAACCGAACAGCCGTCCATGACCGCCGCCTCTTCCACTTCCTTCGGCAGCGTGTAATAGAATCCGAGCAGAATCATGATCGTGATCGGCATATTGAAAGCCACGTACGACAATATCAAAGAAACCGGATGATCGGTCAAACCGACCTTGTTAAAAATGCTGAACAGCGGAATCAAGGTAGAGTGAACCGGAATCATCATGGCCACCATAAACAACCCGAGCACGAATGAGCTGCCCTTCCATTTCATTCTCGTAATCGCGAAGGTGACGAGACTTCCCAGAATGACCGTAAGCGCAGTCGCGACAACTGTGATCCACACGCTGTTCAGAAAATAAACGCTGATGTTGCCGGCGCTCCATACCTTCTCGTAATTCTCCCAGCGCGGATTCATCGGAAGGGACAGAGGCGGAAGATCGAATACTTCCTGATTGTTTTTCAAAGAGAACAGCAGCAGCCATACGAGCGGGAACAGCTGGAATACGGCTACGCCGATCAGCACGATGTACAACAGCGCGTATCCAATCCTGCCTCCCGCTCCGTTTCCGGAACGGGCGCGCCCTTCTTGGAGCTGTCCTGTGGCTCCGGATATCATGAAGCATCCCTCCTTATGAATATTGGATCGTTTCTTTCGATGCCGTTAATTTCCGAATGACCCACGTTACGATCAGACAGATCACAAGCAGGAAGAACCCGATCGCGCTGCCGTAACCGAAATCATAAGCGCGGAAAGCCGTATGATACATGTAGGACGCCATAACTTCACTCGCGCCGTTAGGCCCCCCGTCCGTCATGACGAAGATGAGGTCGAAGTATTTCAAAGAACCTACCACCGCCAGCACGATCGTCACCTTGATCACTTCCATGATGAGCGGAAGCTTGATTCGGAACGCTATTTGGAAGGAGGTTGCCCCATCGATTTTAGCTGCTTCAACCAGCGAGGCCGGGATATTCTTCAAGGCTGCATAATAGATCAAGATATAAAAACCGGCATACTGCCACAAAATCGGAATAAACAATGCAAATAATACAAGCGACGGCTCGGCAAGCCATGCGGGCGGGTTCGTGATCCCGATGGACTCCAGGAAGCTGTTCACGATCCCGTTCGTCGGGTGATAGATGCGCAGCCAAAGCTGCGCGATGGCAACGGAGGACAGCAGCATCGGAATGAGATAGATTTTGCGGAACAGGTTGGCGCCTTTGATCTTGGAGGCCAGCACCATCGCCACGGCCAGGTAAATCATCAGGCTTGCAGCCGAGAATACGGCTAACAGCAGGGAGTGCCACGCACTGTCCCAGAACTTGCCGTCCGAGAGCAGGGCCTGGTAATTATCCAGCCCGATAAAGGTCATCGCACCGATTCCGTTCCATTCGTTCAGTCCGTAATAGGCGGTTAGCATGATCGGGATATACACGACAGCCATGATCACAAGCAGTGCAGGCAGAACATACAGCGCGATGATTTTTTTGTTGGACATCACTTTATCCAAAGTGTCCGACTCCTTTCTTCCTATGGTCTTGAGGAAAGATTTATCCGGCATCGCTGCCGGATAAATCGCATCCTGTTTCATCGTTGTCCCGAGTCTTAGTTCCCTTTGGAAATCGCTGCGTCATGCTCTTCGGAGAATTTCTCAGGTGTGACGGCTTTGCCGAAGAGCGCCTGGATCATGTTCAGATGCGTTTCGGCGGCATTCGCCTGCATTTGCACATCCGCGAACAAGGTAATGCTGCTAGCTTTGTTCATTTCATCGAACAGATCGATGTACAACTGTGGAAGCTCAAGCGCCGAGGTATCCACCTTGGTTGCCGGGATGACGCCGGCACCCGTTACCGACTGCTCGCCCCACTTGGTCACGAAATACTCCACGAATTTCTTGGACTCTTCCTTCACCTTCGAGTTTTCGCCGATGAACAAGCCGACGCCCGGTCCGCCTACCCAGCTGTTAATATCGCCCTTGCCGCCTTCGACGGTCGGGAATTTGAAGAATCCGACGCTGTCGCGGAATTCTTGCGGAATCTCTTCATTCGTCGTGAAGTTCGGCAGCTCCCAGGTACCCATCATGTACATGGCCGCTTTGCCGTTCAGGAATTCCGACTTCGCTTCCTCGTTGGACAAGCCGTTGAAGCCTTTGACAAACGCGTTGCCATCGACCAGCGATTGAACTTCGGCGGCTGCCTTGACGAGCGATTCGTCCTTAAACGAGCCAGAGCCGCTGATTGCACCGGCCAGCGTTTCTTGTCCGCCGATCCGGTCTGCCAGGTACATGTACCAGAGCGAACCGGTCCAGCGATCCTTGTTGCCGAGCGCGATCGGAGCAATTCCGTTATCGGACAGCGTTTTCACGACCGTCTTGAATTCTTCGTAGGTTTGCGGAATCTCCAGGTTGTGTTGTTCGAATATCGCCTTGTTGTAGTAAACCGGAGCGATATTGAACTCGAGTGGAAGCGCATACGTTTTGCCGTCAATCGCATAAGCCTCGGTCGTGCCCGCCACGAACTTGTCGCCCAGCTGGCCGTCCAGCAAATCGTCGACCGGTGCAAACAGGTTGCCTTCCACGTACGGCTTCAGGAATCCGGCTGCCCAGGTCACGCCTACGTCCGGAAGCTCGTTCGATGCGGAAAGCACCTTCAGTTTGTTTTTGTATTGCTCATTATCCAGAACTTCCTGTTTGATCGTCACGTTCGGATTCTCTTTTTGATATTCTTCGATGATCTGATTCACGATTTTGTTCTGTCCCGCGGAGACGCCCGCCGGCCACAAGTGCATGAAGTTTACCGTAACTTTATCGCCTTCGCTAGCGCCGCTGCCCGATTCTCCCGTGCTGCTGCTGTTCGATCCGCAGCCGGCTGCAACCAGAGCGAGACACAATGTCAAAAGCAGAACCGTCCATTTTTTATTGAACACGTTTACAACCCCTTTTCTAGTATGCTGTTCGCGTTATGAAACCGCTTTAATCAAATTTTATCAGTGAGGGGAAGATTGTATAAGGTCATAATGATTGGGACTAATTCCACTTTTATTGGATTTCCTCTCCGTTATCGGATACGCTTTGGCGATATTGGCTCGGGCTTACTTCCTCAAGGTCCCGGAACACTTTCACGAAATATTTCGCCGTCTGATATCCGACCTTCTCCGCAATTTCCGAGATCGGCAGCGGCGTCCCCGCCAGCAGTTCCTTGGCCCGCTGCACCCTGCGACGCGTCAGATACTCGCTGAACGTGAGCCCGGTCTGCTCTTTGAACAGCACGCTGAAATAACTGGAATTCAGATGAAGCACTTCCGCCACTTCCTTCAGCGATACCGGTTCCTGAAGATGCTGATCCACGTACTTCAGCGCTTCCTGCACCTGGACGCTGTATCCCTTATCCTGCTGCGCCGCCTCCAGCAGCTTGGGGTCGACCAGTTTCTCCATCCGCTCAATCCGATCGATCTTTTCCCGCCGTTCCAGCGCCGATTCAACCGCGGTTACCAGCTTCCGCTTATCCAGCGGCTTCAGCAGATAATCCACGACCCCGTATTGCAGCGCTTTGCGGGCATAGTCGAACTCCGAGTAGCCGGATATGACGATAATGACTGGCGGATGCTCCAGTTCATGCAATCGCTCAATCAGCTCCAGCCCCCCGATTTCCGGCATGCGGATATCCGTTACCACCAGATGCGCCACCTGCTCCTGCAGCCACTCCAGCGCCTCTACGCCGCTTGTAGCCGTCACGATTTTGCATCGGCCGGACGACCACGCCTCCAGGGTCTTTCTTACCCCTTCCCTCGTTCTTGGTTCATCATCCACGATCAGTATCGTTTTCATGCTTTTCCCCCTCCCCGTCGATAGCCGGGAAATCGTTCGGTATTTGAAATGAAATGGTCGTCCCCTGACCGACCACGCTGTGAATGCGCAGGCCGGCCTGCTCGGAAGCGTAATACAGCCTGATTCTCTGCTCGACATTGGCTATGCCGACGCCGCTTTTTTTAGCGGATTCCGCATACCCTTTTTCCATGGAGGAATATAACGAGGCTACGGTCTCCTCGTCCATCCCGGGCCCGTCGTCGGCAATCGAAACAACCGTGTAACCCGGTTGATCGGAGGCTTGCGCGCGCACAATGACGGTGCCTGGTCCCAGTCGCTGCTCAACGCCGTGCAGGATCGCATTTTCCACGATCGGCTGGATCAGCAGCTTCGGAATCGGCACGTTCTTGCTGGCTTCGTCCGCCTCGATTCTCCAGGATAACCGGTCGAGCATCCGCATTTTCATAATCATCAAATAACGTTCGGCATGATCCAGCTCGTCCCGCACCGATACCCATTCATCCTCGTCTTTGCGGTTGATCACGTAGCGGAATAATCCCGACATGGCAACCACGATCTGGGCCAGTTCCTCTTCGCCTTGATCGTCGAGCGCCCAGTAAAACGCTTCCAAGGTGTTAAAAAGAAAATGCGGATTGATCTGCGCCTGCAGCGCTTTAAGCTCCGTCCGGCTCTGTATGATCTCCTTCTGATACACGACCTCGATTAATTCGTTCAGGGAATCCACCATCTGGTTATACGAATTGTTAAGCTCATTGATCTCCATCGTCTTCGAGGTGACGGCAATGGGCTTCAGCGTTCCCAGCCTCACGCCGCGCATGGCTTTGATCAAATTCAGAATCGGCCGGATGATCATCGTCGTCAGTATAAAGCTCAAGATCAGAAACAGCAGCGCACCGACGGCTCCGGATACGATAATCGCGGTCCGCAGCACCGATATCCCTTCGGTCGTATAGTCTACTGGCGTCAGGATGACCAAATTCCAGCCCGTTGCCGCAGACTGCCTCTGTACGGCGATATAGTCCTCGTCGCCGACCGTAACGGTCTCTCCTTCGCGGTGCAGAACCGCCCTCGAATCCACCGCCGTCGCAAAATCCGACGAGATTTCATGGCCCGCCTGATCAAACAGCCCCATCGTTTCACGCGAATCGCTGCCCATGCCGCCGGCAGAATCCGTTAGCGCAAAATAGTCCTTCTCCAGCTTCACGAGCAGGTATCCGCCATGCGCAAAAGAATGGTCGATCAGCCGGATTCGGCGTACCGCTACCACCACGTCCGGATCCCGGGGATCCTGGCCGAACCATACCAGCTTCCCCATGCCCTTGTCAGCCGCTATAATCCAATCGACCCCGACCCGGCTGGTCAGACTGCCTTCGTCGAGCGGGAACAGCCGCCGATAATCCGTTGTATACAATTCAAGCGACCGGATGCCCGTAGCGTATGCCTCATACTTGCGCACTTCCTGCTGCAGGGACTGCCGCTCTCCGAAGGTAATCGGATGACCTGCGGTCTCCTGCGCGAGATAACGCTGAACCGTTGCGTTCGTGGACACTTGGGCCGTCAGCGTATCCACCTGCTTAAGCAGCGCATCCAGCTTGCCCGTGGCCTGCACGGCCGTCTGCTGGATATGTTTCTCGGCACTGTTGCGCAGAAGGGCGGAAACCTGGTCATATACAAAAACCCCGACTAATGCCAACACGATGATCATCACCAGCATAAACCCGAGGAAGATTTGATTCCGCAGCGTATTCAGCCTGCCAAACCTGTTCACGTTCTTACCCTCCCTTTCGCTTGGAACTGTAATTCACTATACACAATCTTGAAGAAGTTAGGGAGTCCTCGCTCATCTGCAGGGGCGGAAGCTATATGTACTTTATTACTATAAAAAGAGGAAGTGCGGGCAGGTTATTTTTCCCTCGCACTTCCTCTTATATACCGCTGAAACTTCCGCTATACGGGATACAATTCCTGATGACGAACCAGCTCCTTTTTGCAATCGGTGCACAGCCCTCTTACGGCACCGGAATCATCCGCATAAAAAGTCAGCGGGCGCTTGCGGCGGCACTTGCTGCAGGCTTGTCCACGCTGCCCGCTGCTCGCTCGCGTTTTGGATTTCAGCTGGATGACATTGCCCTTTCTTCCGCTGCTTCGCTTGCGTCCAAACCCAATCAATACCAAGAGGACCAAAACGGCGCCGGCCGTAATCCCGATCATCCACCCCATGTTTATTCCACCTCCGACATGTGCAGGCTATTTGTACAAAACAGCTACAAAACGAAATGCAGGTTTGCATTCCAAGCTCGACCCAAACGATCGTACTGCCTCCAATACCAACTGCGAACATTTTACCATATCTTCATTGTTAATAGAGGTTCCTGCTCATTATCCGTCACCATCGATAACCGGATTCTTGGAGCCAAAACACAAAAAAGCCTTCTCACTCCCGAGCTAACGGGAAGGAAGGCTTTCGCTGTGCTTTCGTTCATGCAACCGGCATGGTGTCAGATCTTCAACTCACCGAGTTTTATCAACTCAACGACAGCTTGCGAACGGCCCTTGACGTTTAATTTCTGCATGACATTGGAGATGTGGTTACGCACCGTCTTTTCGCTAATAAACAACTGCCCGGCGATATCGCGAGTCGTTTTGTCCTGCACAAGCAATTCAAACACTTCGCGTTCACGGTGGGTTAACAAGAACTTGCTGTTATGGTCGGTCCCCTTCAATGGTGTCACCCCTCCTTGCCCGGGTATGTGTGGTCTAACAAGGTTAAGGGATACAGTCAACTCATCTTATGTCAGATCAGGGGGGAAGGTGCGAAAGAGGCGAATAAATTGGGCGTTTGGCCCGTATCAGCGATTTTTATCCTTGCTTCCCACCGCTTGTTGGTCTATGATGGGGGTGTTAAAATTATTTTCTTCATTTTTTCATATTTTTAAAAATAATTTTCAGAACGGAATCCCATTCGTTATGCCCAGGCAATAAGCTCACCGGGAACCTTGAAGGAGGCTTGTGATGACACCAATCTTGCATATTATTTCTGTCGAAAAGGAAAGTCTGCCCCGTCAGGAACGACGGCTCGCGGAATTCATTTTGACAGCCCCATCCGAGATTGTGCATATGGGCATTAAGGATCTTGCCGATCAGTGCGAGGTCAGCGCTGCCACCGTAACCCGTTTTTGTAAGAATTTTCAGTGTAAGGGGTATCCTGATTTTAAGCTCAAGCTTGCGGCCGAGATCGCTCATGCCGAAATGGCCTCGCGCACGGGAAACACGCGCTATCAGGACATCGTGGCGGGCAACCCGCTGGCCGGGATCGTCGAGGCGATCGAATCCAATCATCTGACTTCCATCCGCGATACGACGGAGCTGCTTGATCTGGGTCAGCTGGAGCGCGCCGTGGATGCCCTGTGCCGCGCGAAACGCATTGATCTGTACGGCGTGGCGACCTCTTCCATCGTGGCGCAGGACTTTTACCAGAAGCTGATCCGGATCGGAAAAAACTGCACCGCTTTTGCGGATTCCCATATGCAGATCACGTCAGCCTCTACACTGACCTCTAGCGATGTGGCCGTTGCCGTTTCTTACTCCGGTGAAACGCCGGAGACCATCGATGCATTGGCCTGTGCCAAAGACGCCGGCGCCTTCACGATCAGCATCACCTCTTACCGGAGCAGCGCGATCTCCGCCCTGGCGGATATTACGCTGTATTCATCGTCGCTCGAGGAAGGTATGCGCCGGGGTGATATGGCTTCGCGTATCGCTCAGCTTCACATTATAGACATCCTGTTCATGGGAATGGCCAGCCGGGACTTCTCCACGTATGTCCCCCGTCTGGAGCAATCATATCTTAATGTTCAAAATTATCGCAAAAGCCGAGGAGGACAATAACCAATGAATATTTACACATTCCGCGACGAAGAACAATTCGTGCAAACAGGCGCTAACCTGATTTCCAGCCTGCTGCACACCAATCCGCGCGCCACGCTTGGATTGGCTACGGGAAGCACGCCGGTCGGGCTCTATGCCAAGCTGATTGAAATGAACCGTCAGGGGCTGGTCAGCTTCGCCCAAACCACGACGTATAATCTGGACGAATATGTAGGCCTTCCGGAGAATCATCCCGAGAGCTACCGCACTTTCATGAATGAGAAGTTCTTCAATCATGTCGACATCCAGATGGATCGCACCCATGTGCCGAACGGCAATGCTGCCGATCCGGAAGCAGAATGCCTGAATTACGACAAAATGCTCGAAGAATACGGCCCGGTTGATCTTCAGCTCCTCGGCCTTGGACATAACGGACATATCGGTTTCAACGAGCCTGGGGACTCCTTAAGCGGCGGTACCCATGTGGTTGAGCTGCAAGAGAAAACACGCAACGCCAATGCAAGATTCTTCCCGACCCTGGACGATGTACCGACCCACGCGATTACCATGGGCGTTGCCACCATCATGAAGGCCCGCCAAATTCTCCTGCTCGTTCGAGGAGAGGATAAAGCGGAAATCGTACACCGCGCATTGACGGGGCCGATTACCACAGAGTGTCCGGCATCGCTGCTTCAATGTCATCCGAACGTAGTCGTCCTTCTGGATCAAGGCGCAGGGAGACTGCTGGTATGAGCAGCGAACGCAAAGATTCGGTCCAATTGTTGTACGGTCAAGTCTTGACGCCAGACGGCTTCTGTGCAGACGGCGTGCTGGCGATCAAAGGTGAGGACATTGCTTACGCCGGAGATGTTTCCGGGCTCCCAGCCGAGCTTAAGCAGGCTGCAGCGGAAGTGATCAACCAACCCGGCGGCTACATTATTCCCGGATTTATTGATATCCACGTGCACGGCGGCAACGGCGAAGATTTCATGGATGCAAGCAAGGATGTCCTGGATAAAATCACGTCGTTCCACAGCTCCCAGGGAACCACGTCCATGCTCGCCACCACGATGACGGCGCCGAAGGCAGCCATCGACCACGTGCTTCGCGAAGTTAACGAGTACCGCAGCCAAGGCATGCCTTATACCAAGCTGGTAGGCGCACATCTGGAAGGCCCTTTCATCAGTCCGAAATGGCCAGGCGCACAAAATCCGGAGCATATCGTCCATGCCAATATCGACTGGCTGGAAGAATGGGTGTCCACATACCCGGATCTGATCCGGCAGGTGACCCTGGCACCGGAGCGCGAAGGAGCGCTGGAGGCCATCTCCTGGCTCAGCAGCCACGGGATCGTGGCCGCACTGGGTCATACGGATGCCACTTACGAAGAAGTGGAGGCCGCCGTGGAGGCAGGACTGAGCCATGGCGTGCATACGTTTAATGCGATGACAGGGCTGCATCACCGCAAGCCTGGCGTGGTGGGTGCGATGCTGGGCGATGATCGCCTAAGCTGCGAAATCATCGCCGACGGCATCCATGTTCACCCGGCTGCCATTCGGATTCTGGCCCGCATGAAACAGGACGACAACCTGATTCTGATCACCGATGCAATGTCCGCTACCGGAATGGCTGACGGCGAATATACGATTGGCGATTTGCCGGTCGTTGTCGAGAACGGCATCGCCACGCTTAAGAGCAACAGGGATAGCCTGGCTGGGAGTACGCTGACGATGATCAAAGGATTCCAGCTGCTGGTCCGAGAGGTCGGTTTGAGCATTGAGCAGGCCTCCCGGGTCGGAAGCCTCAATCCCGCCAGAAAAATCGGCATCGATGACTGCACCGGATCCCTTGAGTCCGGCAAACTTGCCGACGTCCTGGTGCTCTCCAGCGACTTGGAGCTGCAAGGCGTTTGGATTCAAGGAGTACGCAAGCATTAATCCGCTACCTTAACACGCATTGCAAATAAGCAAAGGAGCTGCCTTAGTTAGGATGACTTCAATCCTAATGGGCAGCTCCTTTTGGTATAAGGGTTTTACCGGCTGTTTCGATTGCCGCCAAACCAACCGTCGTCCGTATCGTTCTTCATCAGGTTGCCGCGGGTGTCGTTCATGCCGTTTCGGCCGCCAAGGTTCAACGGGAAAACGCGGTTGATCCAAGAGCCGAAATCACGCGAAAGCGTACCAACCGTGTTCGCTGCATGACCATCCGTTCCAAAACGACGGGCATGCTGATAAAATCCTTCATCTGCGGAAACATATACTTGACTGATATGTGGAGCGGTTTTGCGAATTTTGTTCGTTATTTCATTATGAACATGCTGAGGAACCTCTTCACGAGTGCTCATCATACCCATGTTGTTATTGTTGTAAGTTCCATAAGGAACGCCATTGATGCCTGTTCCCATATAGGTGTCATTAGTCGTTCCCCTAGTTCCTGTAAGGCTGTTGGTTCGTAAACCGTCAGTACCCGTAAGTCCATCAGTGCGTGTACCCATAAGTCCATCAGTACGTGTGCCGTTAGTACCCATAAGTCCATTCGTGCGTGTTCCGTTTAACGTATTATAATTGCTGCCGCCAAATCCGCCATGGGTTGTCGTTCCATTAACGCCGAAACCACGGTTATCAGCCGTGCGACCAAGCCCTGTTGTGTTTTCTACAGCACGCGTGGTATTTCCCACGACACGTTCTGTACCCCTAGCTATGTTGTTCAGCAGGCCCACGCTGCCCGTGCTCGAAGTTCCGAACGTACGGTTCCTAACATTTGTTCTGTTCATGCCTGTCGTCGTCCGGCCGTCTGTATAACGGTTTGGAGTGCTCAAGCCTGTGACATGCCCGTCAATACTGTTGGTGTTTGCGCCATCTTTGGACAGCGAAACGTAGGCAGTGTGATTCGTCACGAAAACATGCGCAGGTCCCACGCCACTGATATCCGACACTTTTTTGGACAGCGTTTTGCTGTACTTCAGGTTCGTCAGGTCATGCTGCTGCGTGTTTCGCACTTGCAGGTTATTATTGCGCACGGATTTCACACCGACACGGCCACCGTCCACATTGTTCGTACGTGTGGTGTTGCCGTCATTGGCGTTACCGCATCCTGCTACTGCAGCCATACTAAGCAGTAATGCCGCGGAGACGGTCAGGTTGAGGGCCTTGGATTTAATCATGTTTCATCCTCCATCTCTATAATGAGTGTGTTAACATCGTATAGGATGACCTTGCGGCAGAGGCGGTATGCTGAAAGGTTTTAACATGGAGAAAAATGCGCTACAGGCCATTTATGCACAAAAAACGCCGATGGAATCATCGGCGATCATTTCATTAACTAATCATTCAATTAAAGAAGTCCTTCTTAATGACCGCTGTCTGCTGACTTTTCAAGCACTTGTTCCACCCAAGCCATGTTCTCCTGATACCATCGAATCGTCTCACGAATGCCGCTTTCGTAATGATATTGAGGAGCCCAACCGAGTTCCTTCCTTATCTTATCTGCATTTATCGCATAACGGCGGTCATGTCCGGGACGATCTTGGATATGCTGAATCAAGGTTTCGGGTTTGTTCAGTTCAGACAGGATCGTTCGAATAACCTGCAAATTATTCCGTTCATTATGTCCTCCGATATTATATATTTCGCCGTCGACGCCCTGGCGCAAAACCAGGTCAACAGCTCGACAATGATCTTCCACGTACAGCCAATCGCGAACGTTCAAACCGTCGCCGTATACCGGAAGGGGCTTGTTATGCAAAGCATTGTAAATGATAAGCGGTATTAGCTTTTCTGGATACTGATATGGGCCGTAATTATTTGAACAGCGCGTGATATTGATCGGTAATCCAAACGTTTCATAATAAGCTCGAACCATCAAATCGGCGCCTGCTTTGCTTGCAGAATACGGACTGTTCGGTTGAAGCGGTGATTCTTCGGTAAATAGGCCGGTGGCTCCCAGCGTGCCATAGACTTCATCAGTAGAGACCTGGACAAACTTGACGACTCCATATTGCCTCGACAGATCGAGGAGCGTCTGAGTTCCTGCCACATTCGTCAAGACAAACAATTCAGGCTGCAAAATGCTGCGGTCGACATGGGACTCAGCCGCAAAATTAACGACCGCATCAACCCCCTCCTTAAAGAGGGGTTCTAAAGCTGCCCGGTCTCTGATATCCGCTTTCACAAAACGATATTTGGGATTCGTCCGCACCTCGCTCAGATTTCCTGAATTGCCGGCATACGTTAGTTTATCCACATTAATAAATTCGTCATTCGGATGTTGAGACAGCATATATCGTATAAAGTTACTGCCTATAAATCCCGCACCGCCTGTGACAACGATCTTCATGCGACCTCACCCCTCGTATATATAGTTATTTTCTGCCAAAGCCAATCGAGGATGCTTTGAATCTTTCTCAGAGAGAACAGGTTTGTTCACAGGCCAATCGATATTGAGATCCGGATCGTTCCAGGCTATTCCCCGATCATGCTCTGGCGAATAGTAAGCATCGACCTTGTATATGACCTCCGTATCGTGAACAAGGGTACAGAAACCATGGGCAAACCCTTTGGGAACGAGAAGTTGAATGAAATTGGCTGCGGATAAGATAAAACCTTGCCATTGTCCATAGGTAGGGGAGCCCGACCGAATATCAACGACCACATCATAGATCGCCCCGCTTACAACGCGGATCAATTTCGTCTGTCCCTCGGGAGACAGTTGGTAATGCAGCCCTCTAATAACACCTGCCTCACGTGACATCGAGTGATTGTCCTGAATAAAATGGTCGTTAATGCCGCATCCTTTAAGAACTCGATCATTGAAACTTTCCATAAAAAATCCCCGATGGTCTTGGTGAACGGCCGGTTCAATCCGTTTCACGCCTTGGAGCTTTGTATCCGTGATTTTCATCTGCTGCCTCCGGTACATGGATTTGAGAGAGCTTTACCGAAAACATCGGTTGCCGCTCTCTCGATTATTTATATGTCTAATCCCCAATTAGGATATAGGCATACGCTCCCCCATGCAAAAATCCCGATCGCCGCTGCAGATCGAGATTTCGCAATGATATATATAAGATCTAACCTAAATCGATTCTTATCTTCTCTTTAACTTCTTCCAGCAGGCTCAGCACTTCTTCCAAACGGTCCCCTTTCACGATGATCTGGCCGATTCGGTCAGTGCCAACCCTGAATTTATTTACCTTCTCGCCTATATGATAATCAAATGATATTTGAATAATATTCTCATGCTGTTCATTTCCGTTCTCAAGTCCAGTAATATCCCCATCTTTATCGGAGATCAGTAATTCACACGCACAAGGCTGTGAAGTATGAGAGGGAAATGACGGATTCATGCGAAGAGCAGCCTTGATGATCTGCTCATAGTAATCGAATCCATAGAAAGTGGACACCAGTTCGGGCAAGCATGTAGCTCCTGCTCTGCCTCCGATTTCAAGAACATACACATGCCCGTCTTTCAAAATAAAATCCGCATTGATTGCGCAATGATTTAATTCCAACGCTTCGATACTTTGTTTCAACTGGGAAAACAGATCTTGCTGCACTTCTTCGGGCAATTCATATGGGACATAGTGACCGATGGGAACACCGGTATCCCCATAAAAGACGAAATCCCCGTGCGGCATGATGAATTGAATTTGGTTATCGTAGACGAATGCCTGTGCGCCAAACTCGGTTCCTTCAATAAACTCTTCAACGATGAAAAAATCCAGTTTCGTATCCTTGCGCACGGTTTCAAATGCGTATTCCACATGGGCCATATCGGCAACCTTCACAATGCCCTTGCTTGCTCCCCCGTCCACTGCCTTAAAGATAAGCGGCGGCGACAATACTTCGAAAGCGCTGTAAGCTTCCTGCAAGGTTTGGACTTTCAGAAATCGTGCCGTTCGTACGCCATGTTTCATAAAAGCCTGTTTCATCTTCCATTTATTTGAGGAGAGTAGAGCGGATTCATAACTCAATCCGCTTACTCCCAATTCATCCACGACTCTGCCGATCGACTTGACGGCCACGTCCGTACCCGTTGTACAGATTCCATGAATTCCTTCATGCCGGGCGATTTCGACAATCTTATCCATATGGGTCGTATCCTCGTAGTAAACCTTGTCTGCCTTGGCAAACCCGGGATAGTTTCCTTGTCGACTCACAACAATAACGTATAATCCCATTCTTTTCGCGGTTTCAATTAATGGGAGCTGGGAGATTCCCGCACCTAGAACCAACAGTTTTCTCATGGCTTAAACTCCCTTATACGGGTTATGATCCGATCCAAGTCCTCCTCCGTAATGTTCGGATGAATAGGAAGGGTCAGAATTCTTTTCCAGATCTCCGAGGAGAGCGGCACGATCGCTTTGAGATGCAGGTAGCTCGGATGCAGATGGCACGGATAATAATGGACGCCCGTCGCGATATTGTGTTCCTGCAAGTGTCCAATCATACGGTCCCTCTGGCTTTCCTTGCTGAATTTAACCTGGAACAAATGCCAGGAGCTTTGAGCATACGGCTGTTCACGAGGAAGTTCCAGCCATTCCAAATCCTTCAGTTCGGATTGGTAACGAGCCGCTATTTCTTTTCGTCTTCCGTTCAATTGGCTCAGCTTATTTAACTGAACGAGCCCGATGGCAGCCTGCATGTCGTTCATATGATATTTGTATCCTACGTCATCAACGAAATACTGCCAGGCATACACCTTCTCATGTGACGACCGTATCCACGTATCGCGGGAAATGCCTACCCACCTCTTCTCACGCAGCTTACGGTTCATCCACTCGGTATTGCAGGTAATTGCGCCGCCTTCACCACTCGTCAAATTTTTGACGGCATGAAAGCTGAAGCAGGTAATATCGCTGACGGAGCCGATCTTTTTGCCTTTATATTCCGCGCCGCATGCATGCGCAGCATCTTCTACTACCTTGATTCCATTGGCATGCGCCAACTCATGGATGGTATCCATATCGCAGGGATGCCCGCCCATGTGAACGACGATAATTGCCTTGGTTTTATCTGTTATCTTCCGCTTGATATCTTCCGGCGATATGTTCATCGTATCGGGTTCAATATCCGCAAAAACCGGCGTTGCTCCCACATAGCTAACCGCATGGACTGTGGATATGAACGTGATGGAAGGCACGATGACCTCGTCACCCGGCCCAATACCCAAAATGTCCATGGCCAGATGGAGCGCGGCCGTACCGGAATTGAGCGCAACCGCGAAACGGCTGCCGACATACTTGGCAAATTCCTGCTCGAACTGTTCCGTTTTGGGGCCAAGTCCAAGCCATCCTGACCGTAAAACATCTGCTACAGCGTCGATCTCCTCTTGACCTATACTCGGTTGAAGAACGGGTATCAGCTTATGGTCCAAGTGAACCTCTCCTTTCATAATCCCACGTCATTCCGACATTAGAATTTGTGAACGCCATCGTTCGGCGCAAGCTTCCACTGAAAAATTCGCCCATGCTACTTGTTCCGCACGCTCCGCGATGCTCTGCCGTAGTTCCGGCTGTTCGATCAGTTGGACCATGGCTTCGTACCAATCATCGCTCTCACCGGAAACAATCAGGCCGTTTTCCTTCCCGGCAACCCATTCATCGTAGGCCGGAGAAGATGTATAGATGCCCGGAATCCTGCAAGCGGAATATTCGCGAAATTTATTGTTGCTTTTGCAATCATGCAGCAGCGTTCGCTCCAACGGCGCTAACCCGATATCCCAGTTGGAACGGTAAAGGCGCTTCAGAAAGTTTTTATAGTTCTCATCGTAGGATTCCGTAAACACCTGCGGCTTCTCCCTGAGTTCATCGGGAACATACCCGCAGAACTCGATTCTGAGTTTATCCCCGTATTTCCCAATGATTTTGTGCAATGCCCCGATAACGGGTTCAAAAGCCACTTGTTTTTTTCCGCCTTCATACCCGATTACGACTTTCCCTTCTTCTTTACGGTTCTTTTTCAAACCGGAAAAAACGGAGAAATCAACGCTTCCCGGAAAATAGATTATTTTTTGGGGACTAAAATGCGTTTCAAGATGTTTGGCAAAAAAACTGGAAGCAACCTTTACGCTTTGGGCGTTTTTCAGAAATTTAACATACGTCTTTCTTCGTGAAGAATCATGATAATATCGTCCCATATCCGAACCCGGAGACATCGCGATAAAATGGTCGTCGATCACGTACACCGTCTTTTTCCCCATCTCCCGGGCCATCTCCAGATACTTATAAGCTTCGGGCTGAACCGTTCGGAAGAAGAGGACGATATCCGCTTCAGCCAGCCTTGATCTGTCCATCTCATCATCGGATCTGACGTCAAAGTCGCAAACTCCCATCTTCTCCAGATGGCGGAGGGGCTGCTCAATGCCGATTTTATAGGATGCGATTTTTTCCGATCCGACGATGAGTACGTTTATATCCCCTCTTTTCCCTCTTTTCCCCATGTTCCCGCTCTCTCCCCCGATTTTACGTTTTGAAGATATATCTCTTCCAATTATCGATGCATGTCTGAAGCGAAAAATGCTGCCGGGCTGACCTATGCGCATTCTCCTTGATTCTCTGCCGCATCGTCGGATCTTCAATCATGGCCTTGATTCCCTCATACCAATGCTGCTCGGTATGCTCAACCAAGTAGCCGGTTTCGCCCTGCTCGACCCAATGCGTATAAACAGGAGACTTCGAGTATATGCCCGGAATGCCGCAGGCACCGTATTCACGGAATTTGGTATTCGTTTTTCCCTTGTTAAATGAATTGTTGGCAAGCGGCGCAATCCCGATGTTCCAGTTGCTCTTATTAAGCTTTTTCAAAAACTCCTTGTATTCCATCCCCCCGCCTTCATATTTGACGCTTGGATGATCAGCCAGCGAAGGCGGAAGGTAGCCGTAAAATTCTAATCTCACGAACCCCCCGTAATAATCCAAAATTTTGTTCAACGCTGAAATGACGGGCACGAAATCTTCCTCTTTGTCCCCTCCTGCATAACCGATGACCACTTGCCCCTGATCCTTATCCGCCTTCTCGTTCTGGTCCAGCCACTCGAAATCGATGCTGGCAGGGAAGTAAATCACGTGTCTATTGTACCGCTCATGAATATAGGTGCCGAGATCAGGAGCATCGACTTTAATGATTTGCGTATTTTTCAAAAACTTAATAAACGTCTCTCGACGGATCGGATCGTTGTAATATTCGCCCACCGGAGTTGTTGGCTGAATCTCCAGGAAATTATCGTCAATAACATAGACCGTCCTTTTATTCAGCTGATGGGCCAGCTCTAGTAATGCATAGGCCGCCGGTTCCACATTGCGAACGAATACAATCGTGTTCGCGGCCGCAATCATTTCGTGGGTCACGTCGGTTTCCAGTTTCACGTCGAATTGCAGGTTCTCTTGTTTATTCAGCGTTTGGAGGGGCTGGATAACGCCGATTTCAAGCGACGGTATCATGCCTGCCGCGATAACCAGAACGTCCATCTTGGGCAGAGCCGTCTCGATGACGGCAACAGCGGTTTGGGACCTTTTCTGGGCATCGGCGCGCCCTTGAGCGAGCCCTTCCTCTTTTCCCCGCTGGAAACCGTCTAAACTGCCCTTTTGATATGCGCTAAGACGAACAGGATGGTGTTTTCGTTTTCCAGCTCGCTTTCGAGGCCTTATTTTTTTTCTTAAAGCCATCTTATCCTTCTCCTTTATAAGCTTCTTGATGACCGGCCTCCATACCCTCCGCATAACCAACGTTAAATCCTTCGTTATACGCTTTATCAAACCCCGCATCATAGGATTGATTGTATTCGGCAGCCGTTTGTCGCGGAGCTATTCTTCCTGGACCTTTTCTTCTCTTTCCCCCAAAAACTCGATTCGCCCCCTTCCCTCTTAAGCCTCTTCCACGGATTCCTTTTCTCTTCAACGCAGCACCGCCATTTTTTTTCCTTGCTCTCATCCGTCTCACCCTTTTCTCTTTAATTAAATGTTATCCGCCTTAATCACCGGAGGAGAAATGATTGGAATTTCCTCCCCATATTGCTGGATTTCGTGCTCGTTCACTAGCAGCGGCTCGTAAAAATCAAGGCGCCAAGCCGCTAAGACGAGCCGATTCAGGAATCGCTGCAGCCGATTCCCCTTGTACTGATAAACGCTGCCGTTCTTATGCTTGATCAGTTTGCCTTCTTGCTCCCAAGATTCCGTGGATGGAAAATACACAGTCCTCATACGCCCAACGGCTTCCTCCGCAGCCATGGGATCCCCGAGCGGCCAGCAGCGGAGATCAACCTGTGAAACCCGTACTGCCTGAATGCCGACGGCTCCATGAATCGTATGCCTGATTCCGTTCTCAATCCAATAGATTACCGAGTCTGCCCCTGTCACGAAGACACACGTCGGATACATATCAACGGTCCGCAGCTTCATGTCCCGGTTTAAGCTCCGCTGCCACTTCAGGGACAACATCTCATGAGGATCTTCCCACTTGCTGGAGTAGAAAGTAAGATTATTCGCATACACTTGTTCGAATCTGGAATTTAACGTCTTCATGCTGACGCTGCCATAATGGTGAATAAACGTATCCTTGGCGATAATGAGCTGCATTCCAAGAAGACGGGCACGCAGCCCATAATCGTCATCTTCACAGTTGCCGATCTCAAAGCCCTCGTCAAAATAACCCAATCGGTAAAAATCATCACGCCGAATCAACATGCAAAAACCTGTCAAGCGTTCTGTAACGGTCCAGCTGTGCGCATTAGAGTGATTGTATGATTTGGAGAATTGCTGCATCTCCGCGGTATCGTGGTAGCTTACATGAATAAGTTGCTCTCCGCTGATATAATTTGTCACCGGACCGACAATCCCGAACTGCGGGTCGCTGTGCAGACAGACGAGTAAATTCGTGAGCCAGTTGGTCGTTACAACGGAATCATTATTTAAGATCATCAACGTTGTTCCTTTTGCCATCATCAGTCCCTGATTTACAGCTCCTGCAAAGCCTAAATTTTCTTCATTGATTCGAAAGCGAAGCCCTTGGGAAGATTTGAGAAATTCCGCAGTTCCGTCATCGGATGCATTATCAATAATAATGAGTTCATACGGCGTGCCGGTATATTGAGCGATACTTTCAATGCATTCTTTTAAATAAGGAAGCTGATTATAGGTCGGTATAATGATACTTGTACCCTCAAAAACATTCCTGAATTGGGATATTCCCATATGCCGCCCCCGGCTGTATCCATCCTTGTAGCCGGAATGGAAGCCTTTGTTAAACCCGTCGTTGTAACCGTCCGTTTTATGATGGCTGATACGGTTCATAAGGTTGCTTCCCCGCTTGCTAAGGAATCAGCCAGATGCCCGAAATCGACAGCGACCTTTCCGAGCTCGGAGGCAATTCGCTCTGTAATGATAACAGCCGGAATGCCGGCGCCCACCAGCGCGATGTCGAATGGATGCCCTCGAATTTCATCCATGATTCTGGGAATATCGTGGATACCTTCCACGGGGGCCACCGTGCCCGCCACCTTGATTCCGCGGCCCGACAGCACCCGTGAAAGACCGGGAGCGGAATTGCCCACCACGAGAACTCGACGTCCTGCAAGGATCCCTCCCAGTAAACCTTCCAAATGCAATGCATAGTTGACCGTCGATAACGTTAGTTGCAACTTTCGATAATCAATGCCATGCGCTTTAAAAACCGAAAAGCCCAGAGGTTGAAAGTTCGGCAATCTTAGTTTGGGAATGCCAACGATATCGGCCTTTCTCACGGAGGCTGCCAACATATCTCTTGCTTTTAGATCAGGTAAACGAACACCGGCATAACTTAAAAAATGTCCTTCTTTACGCACTTCGTCCGTGTTCAAAACCAACTCCTGCGCAAGCGTAAGCAGTTCCCCATCCCCTAAGCGGATAACGGACAACGGGGAGCTTGAATCCAAAGCTTCGTTAAGCCTCCTTGCAACCTCCGCCGCGCTTAGAAGACGATAATATTGAGAACTCATTTGTTCCATACCAGCTTCGATAATCTGGCGAACCGAAATTTCAGGAAGAATCTCTAGCTCCGGGAGTATCGAGTCCACGATCCCTTCTCCTCCTTCATATAATCCCTTCGCGTACTCCTCTCCCGAGCTTGGTTTTGCCATCGTTTCGGGTTCCGAAGGCCGCGACCTCATCATCGCCTGGTCGTAGCCGGTATCAAAGCCTTCATTAAACGAAGCTGCCGCTTGTTCCAGCAATTTCTGGGTACAGTCGCTTGGCGTTTGGCCTTTTGTTCTCTGAAGAATAACTTTTCGCTTATGTCGCCTCTTTACCGGCCTGTGTCTTCTTTTCTCTAAGTGCTGCCGTATGATGATCACCCCGTCTTACGCACAATATATTCTTTGGAACTCATTAGGAAACGGGTATAACAATCCAATTTGGCTTGACTCAAGGAAAAATGATACGAAGCATCGTGCTCAATCGTTTATGGTAGGTATGATCCTTTCTTGTTCTTATCAAGCCATTTAAAGCAATTCGCTGTCGCTCTTCCTCATGACGCAAGTAATAGTCGATTTTATCCATCAGTTCATCATAAGAGCCGTAGGTTTCTATTTCCGTACCTGGGGAATATAACTGATCCATATCGTGGCGGATATCCGATAACTGAAGCGTGCCACAGCCGGATATTTCAAACGTGCGGGGATTGACGGAAAGCGCCTTTACCTTTCTGCTGTTGGCGTTGATTGTATCGTCATCGGATGAACGGTGATGGTTGATGACGATCTTGGCTCCATTGTAGTACGTTGCCGTGTCCTCCGGCGTCATCCAATCGCCGAGCTTAATCTTGTCGGACAGCTGGGCGTAATGTTTCATCCGGTCCCACCACCATCCGGAAATGACGACTTTTTTATTATTCAATATCGGGGCCAGATGATCCATTAACTCCACTCTGTTCCAATAGGCCGTTCCGATAAAACAAATATCGGTCTGATTGGAGGTCGGCACATGCTTCGGATAAAATACGTTCGGATTGACTGCAAAAGGCAAGTGATACACATGCTGACAACCTAAATCGCGATAAAATGATACGCAGTTGGATTCAAGCGTAAAGATATAATCGTAACGGGGAGCGATCGAAACCGTCCAGTCCGTATAGTACGGGTCATCCGTAAACCAAATCGCCGTTTTAAATCCGCTATCCCGGAGCGCTTTGAGCGTATCGGCTTCCAAAACGACACCGTTTAAAGCAAGTACTAGGTCCGGCTGGAATTTCTTAGCCAAAAGGACGATATCTTCTGAAGGGCTCGCAACCGAGAGACTTCTGACCAGTCCCTTTAATGCGTCAGTCACCGCCTGATCCAGCGCAGGATAAGGAACGCCAATGCCTGCAGTGACATAAAGAATACGGAGATCGCGGACCTGCTCCTCTTCCTTGGGTAAGGACCTTATTACCGCATCGGAAAAACCGAGCCTGTATCCCTCTCTCCGTCCCACTGAGTAACCATTTCTGTATCCTTCCAACTGGGCGGATTGCTCTCCCCCCTGAAGCAGCAAATGCTCATTCATTGTTCTCATGCGGTCAGGCCTCCGGATTTATTCATTCCCGAAATAGGGTTCACCACAATCGGCCACTGGCTTGGTACAAGGACTGGAAGGTTCCGGCGTCCGTCCACCATCCGTCTAATATGTCATAGGTAAGCTGCCCCTTCGATGCATACACATTGTTCACGTCGGTAATTTCCAATTCGCCTCGTGCCGATGGTTTTATGGTTCGGATCGTTTCAAACACCGTCGAATCATACATATAAATACCGGTTACGCAATAATCGGATTTAGGCTCCTCCGGCTTCTCTTCGATCATGACGATGTTGTCTTTCTCCAAGACGGGAACACCGTATCTCTTCGGATCAAGAACTTTCTTCAGAAGCACGCGCGCTCCAGCGGCCTGTTTTTCAAAAGCTTGCACAAAGGTGATTAGATGATCCTCAAACAGATTATCGCCAAGAAGCACAACGAACTTTTCGCCAGGTGTTATGAACGGTTCGGCAAGGTATAATGCTTGGGCAATCCCCCCGGCTTCTTCCTGGATTTTAAATGTGACGCTTACTCCCCATTCTTTTCCGCTGCCGATCAGGTCTGTATACAGACCAGCCGATTGCTTGCCGATCACGATGAGAATTTCCTCGATGCCCGCTTTTTTGAATTTCTCGATTCCGTGACATATCATCGGAACCTTCCCGACAGGCAGCAGATGTTTATTTATGACTTTGGTCAGTGGATAAAGCCGGGTACCCGTACCTCCTGCCAGAATGACGCCCTTCATATAATCCTTCCTTTCGCAAAATAGATGATTATACATAGATCGTTGGATCGACGCCCCATTTATCCATGAATTTTTGTTTGTTTGTATCGATAAGATGCTTCACTTGGCTCATGTCCTGCTTGGCAAAGCTGGCACTCCCATGATGAAAAACGAAAACATCGCCCGCGATCCTGAACGTATACCCCGCATTCCTGGCCCGGTAACAATAGTCATCGTCTTCAAAATGACCTGGTGAATATCGTTCGTCCAGCAGTCCGATGCGATCCATCAATTCCCGTTTAAACAGGAAACATAAGCCTACGATTCGATCCACTTGAAGCCACTTACTGGCATCCGGCTCATTCAGCTGGTTCGACATCTCTTCTAAGCTGGTATAAGGCATATCGATCTGTTGTTTTCCGCTTGCATAGTTGGTAAGCGGCCCGACGATTCCGATCTTGGTTTCGCTGTTCAAACAATTCAACATATTCTGCAACCAATTGCGGGTGACGATGACATCATTATTCAGCAGGAGCAGCGTATCGCCGGTTGCAATTTTCAAACCCTTGTTGCATGCAGCTGGAAAGCCAATGTTGTTTGCCAACGAAATGAAGGTAATCCCCTCCTGACGGCAGATGTCAACGGTGCCGTCGGAGGAACCATTATCAACAACGATGATCTCGTAAGGCTCATTCGTATGGCGTTTAATGGAATAAATGCAATCCTTTAGCAGCTCCCTGCCATTGAAAGTCGGAATAATGATGCTTGTTTTTTTCATAGCTACCACCTTCTAAACCTTGGTTAGCTGCCTTTGTCTAATCTGATCCATAAAAGATAGCCGCGGCCCCTTTATGTCGAATACCGTTTTGAGAGCTTCGATGTGGTCTCCGATGATCAAATCGGCAACTGCATTTTGTTGTCCGACATTTCGAGCTCGGAGCCGATTTTTCGTAATCACGTCTACGCTGGCTGGTGCATTTATTTTCAAACCCTTTTCAAGGGCGATGACTTGCGCTTTCGGTGGGACAGATAAATTGGCGTATCCGATGATTTGGGCAGCTTCCTTCCTTATCGCGTGAGGTACCGCGGTAAGCGAATTGGCTTCGAGATCCGCCCTGCCCATGGATCGGTTAATAAACTCCTTCACTATGGTTACGTAGTCTCTGCTGGAAAACATCCCGATCAATGGAGAAATATCATTTAAGGCAATATCGCTACCCTGTTCAATGGCATCAATGAAAGGTACGAGATGCTCTGCTAATATCGGAACATCTCCATCAAGGAACAGCAGAATTTCAGAATCGGCTAACTTCGCCCCGACCGCTCTGCCAACATCGTGTCCCAAAGCTTGTTGGTAGTGTACAATGATGGCTTTCGATTGGTTTCGGATCATTTCAAAGCTTTCATCGGTGGATCCGTTCACCACAAAAATGATTTCATGAAGCGGCAGCCGATGAAGCTGCTCCAGCAATTTAATAATCGTGTCTTTCTCGTTCATCACCAAGACGATCGCCGCTACCCTTTTGTCCGTCGGCAGGAGAACGGCATTTCCTAGATATATTCCGGAATGCTTACTGTGTCCTTCCACAAATTTGGACGCCGCTGCGTGGTAAACCGTCCATGGCAGCGGTTTGACTGAATGGTACCAGCGATTCCAGCTCTCGTTCACTTTGATATGTGGGGGTGTATCCGCCGTTGTTGAAACTTCATGGGCCGCTTGCTGATAACCGGCAGCATAAGCTCTCTCATTCCAATTGTCGACCGCTCCGTTTGAAATCCGGCGATTCTTGAACATAAGAGCCCCTAATTTATGACCGCTCCGTTTTCTCTTGGTCCTTGCTCTTTTATTTATGCGTTTCATTGCTCTCCTTAAAGAACTTGAGGCGGGTATCATACCTCGTCTCCGCTTTCTTCGCACCATCTCATCACCACACGCTTTCTCTTTTTCGTGCGAGATCCGATCGATTTCCCCGCATGCCGGATTGAGAGATTAACCAATCTATTGCTTCCAAATGATCCCCCACAATCAGGGTTTCAAGGGGATCATTCCCTCTGGTTCTACCCCTCCTGGGATTTCTTTTTCCTACATCCACGTAATGAATCCCCCGTACCTTCAAGCCATTATAAATGGCCATTGCTTGAGCTTTCGGAGGAACGGCCAAATTGTCGATACCAATCAGATTTACCGCTTTTCGGCTCATTGCATGTGGAATGGTTGTAAGTGAAGCTCCTTTCAAATCGGGATTGGATACCAAAATGTTTAACGTATGCTTAGCGAGGATAACGCTGTGAACGTGATGTTTATCGGTCGGACCCAAATACTTGTTCAAAGCCACGTCCACCCCCTCTTCTACGGCTTTTGTCAAAGGGGTCATATCACTTGCTTTGATTACGATGTCTGCATCGGTAAACAGCAAGATGTCTCCTCTAGCCGCTGCAGCGCCGATACTTCGTCCCACGTCATGACCGAGCGGAAACGGCAGGTGGATCACCCTCGCTCCGGTGCTCTGAGCAATTTCTGCCGTACCGTCCGTTGAACCATTGGCAACAACGATAACCTCTGTGTTGGCGTGCACTTGGTTGGCTTGCCGAATGACTGCCGCAATGGTCTTCGCTTCGTTCATGGCAGGAATGATGACGGATACCTTCGGAAACTCGGCATTTATGATCGGGGACAAGGATCCTCTCCTCTTTTTTCTGTTAACGGGACTCGCAGGACTTCGTTTCGACATGTTTCTCACCTGCCAAGTTGGGATTAAGAACACTTCCTCCTCATTTTATGTATAGGTTTATTTACTGTAACGGCGTTCGTACCTTACACCGAAATAAAACGTCCATGGACCATCGAACATACCGCTATCTTTCTCAACGCATAAACTACAGGTAATACGATGAAAGGGAGTGAAGACTTATCAGAACGATTCGAGACCTGATCCGTGAATTCGAGCGAGGTAATGCCTACGTTAATGTTCGCACGATCCAAAATCCGAACGGAGAAATTTGCGGCCAGTTCGGCGGTAGGTTATTAAAAGCAAAGTTTCAGTCCATTTAAAAATAAGTGGGCGATACCGGGTTGTTAGGTTTTGTCGAATGGCTAATTTATTCTGGCTGACTATTAACAAGTGGATAAAGACAGTTAATAAATGGCTTTTTCACATTCAATTGTATTCATATGTTAACTGTTTTTTTATAATCTTTGATATCAGGGGGTTATCGGAATGAAACTAGAATCCCTTATTAAAAATACGTTTAATTTAAAAGACGATATAAATGTTTTGGATACACACGGTCCTGGACAACTGGATGGATGGGATTCATTAGGGAATATGCGTTTATTCATTGCAATAGAAAAAACATATCAAATATCAATAGCCTTTGAAGAAATAATGATAATTAAAACGGTTTTAGATATAAAAAAGCTTTTAGGAAATAAAGGAGTGGAGGTATCTTGAAAGAACCACTTACTGTAATACAAGCGATATACATTCATTCAAAACATAATCCGCATAAAGTGGCTTTAATTAAAGGAGAGAAGACAATAACTTACTGTGAACTTTATAAGAATATAGTATCGGCGTCATTATTCCTTACAAGTATTGGAGTCTACCCAGGAGCTAAGATTGTTCTTTCGGCTTCTAATTCACTTTCTTTTATATATGGATATTTTGCAACTCATTTATTGGGAGCAATATCGGTACCCATTGATCCCAATATTACAAAGGACAATTTCGATTACATTATACGCACTGTTCTGCCTCAAGCTATTTTTATGTCACAACCAATTTCAAACTCAAGGTCAATTGAAGATCTTGTTGTTGAACAAACACCTAAAATAAGGGATAAGCAAAATTTTCCTGATTGTGATACTGTTGCTGATATCATGTTTACTACAGGCACGACAGGTAAACCCAAAGGTGTTGTCCTAACTCATAGCAGTATTATTTCCACTGCCAAAAATATTAATATGTTTATTGGTAATGGAGCAGAAGATGTTGAAGTTGTACCTCTTCCTTTAAGTCATTCTTTTGGTCTAGGAAGGTTACGATGCAATATGTTAAGCGGGTCAACATTGATAATAACAGATGGTTTTTTGGACCTTCAATCCATTATTATGGCTATCAACAAGTGGAATGCCACCGGTTTCAGCTCCGTTCCTACCGGCTTGTCTCTTTTATTTAATATGATGGGTGATCGAGCAGGCGAATTACTAAGGAATCTTAATTATATAGAAATTGGCAGTTCTCCAATGACCGTTGACTTTAAGAAAGAGTTAATGCGTTTACTGCCGACTACACGTATTTGTATGCATTATGGTCTAACGGAAGCTTCGCGATCAGCATTTATTGAGTTTCATTCTTCTTCAAAAGATCTTGATTCCATTGGAAAACCTGTCGGCTCCATCAAGATGGAGATTTTAGATGATAAGGGCAACATTCTACCGGATAACAAAGTTGGGCATATTGCGATTCAAGGAAGTAACGTAATGAAGGAATATTTTAATAACGATCGATTAACTAAGGAATCTTTTGTAGATGGTTGGTTTTTGACAGGAGATATGGGTTTCAAAAACAAAGAAGGATTCTTTTATCTATTTGGCAGAAAAACGGATATCATTAATGTTGGAGGAAGAAAGGTCTCTCCTGCAGAAGTGGAAGAAGCATTAATAAAACACCCTCATATTCTTGATTGTGCTTGTATAGGTGTAGCAGATCCTGACGGCTTCTCAGGAGAAGTTGTTAAAGCCTGTTTGGTTGGAGATTCCGAAAAAATTTCAGTGAAAGAAATCGCCTATTTTTTAAAAGGGAAAATTGAATCCTATAAGATACCACAAATATTCGAATGGGTTGATAGTATTCCTAAGACAAACTCCGGGAAAATAAAAAGATATCTATTGAAAAAATGACAAAAGTAAAGACACTACCCTAACACGGTCAGTGTCTTTATATTTGTATATCAATCAAGTAAGGGCATTTTATCGGATGTTATAAAATGGATTTCATAAAGCTTAAAAATTTTTGATGTGGAATGGCATAATTACCTGAGACATGCTCTCCATCTTTTACATTACTAATCACAACCGAACCCAGATGGATGTTTGAATGATCTCCGATTGTTATTCGGTTACTTATACATGCGCTTGGTCCTATCCATGCATGATCTCCAATAACAGCCCTTCCTGCTATAACAACATTTGACGCGATCAAAGTTCCTTCCCCGATTCGTACGGAATGACCTATTTGTACTAAATTATGGATTTTAGTTTGATCCTGAATTAGGGTTGTCTCTCGATATAATCCCTTATCAATACATGAGGAGTACCCGATCTCAACTTCATGTCCGATTTCTACTCTTCCCGCATGGCGAACCGTTAAAATGTCATTGCTCCCACGGATATGTTGAAATCCTTCTGAACCTATCACTGCCCCTGCCCTTATAATGCTTCCCCGTCTTATAGTCACATTATCTAAAATGACAGCCTTAGGCTCAATGATAACATCATCCTCAATTACAACACCAATATTGGATATATAGGCGGTGGGATCGATCAGCGCTTTTGCCGATATTTGCGGCAACTTACTTCCAAAATTATAAAAATCGGTCATTTTAGCTAGAAAATTGTGTGTTTTAAAAAACAACATTCTAGGATCAGGGTGGACGATCCAACTTGTTGAAGGGTATTCGTCCATAAAAAATTTATGATTTTGTGAGATGATGATAGCCGCTACATTTGGATTACGTATTGCACGATTGATCTGAAAATCTTTTTCAGCAAAAGTGAGACAATTCGGCAAAGTAGAATCAAGGGGGCCTAAGTTATCTATTTCGCAATCTTTACTTACATAATTTTTTAGTGATTCAATTTCTGATAGCCACATACTTCACTACCTCTTTATTCTAACATTAATTTTTCTTATTCTCTTTAATAAAGTCTTTGATATATTGAACAAATTGTTTCGCTCGAACATTATTTGTATGATACTTCTGAACAAATTTATATCCTTTTTTCGAAATTCTTCTTCGTTCATCCCTATTTTCTTTATAATACATTGCTTTTTCCAAAAAATTACTTTTATTACATGCTACAAAATGCACCCCATCCTTAAAACCCAATTCATAAATATCTTGATTGGCCTCTGCTAATAGTAATGTATTGCATGCAAGTGCCTCAAAAAACTTTAATACAGGAATTTTAAATTCACTTCCGCAGGTGAAAAACATTTTTGAACGATTTAGTTCTTTTGCGTATTTGATATCAACATAAAGATCTTTATTAAACGCAACCCTATGACCTGGGTGAGGCCGGAATACAAACCCCTTTACATTTTGCATTTTTTTCAAAACAGATTCTCGAAAAGGATATCTGCCTTCACGAGTTTTTGATTTGTTTAGTTCCCTAGATTTATGAAAAACCTGCCCCATTAGTAAATAGGTTATATCTTTTTTTAGTTTCCAGTCTTTCATTATTTCAGGATTAATTGAGAAGGGCAGCCATCTTAGTTTGTTTGAATATTGCGGAAACACTTCGATAAAACGTTGTTTGGATCTAGAAAAAATTATATCAATTTTATTGGATTCAATATATTCTATCCGTGTTTCTTTTGAATAATGTTTATCCAAAACAAAACAACCTTTGGGAATATCCACCTGATCAAGACCGGTAATTCGAGGGGCAAACGCATAGCCCCAAGCGATATCATAATGAACGATACAATCAGGTTGAAAATTTAACTTTTTTAAGATTTCTAAAATATTCCCATCTTCATACCAATATCGAACGGTTGCGAATTTTTCGATTTCTCTTATCGATTCAAATTTTTGTTTATGCTTTGCATACATAGTATCAAAAGGTTTGATAAGAAAAAGTATTTTTAATTTATCCATATTTACACCTCAGTAAATTTTGATCATACAATCGGCTTTATCTTCCTCTCGCTTACATATGCATTAATTGGTCTAGCATATTCATTAATACCGTGCGTTGCGACGGCGTTTGGCAATATATGCTAACCACCCTATCCTCTGGTCATATCGATCAAGCTAAATAGGTAGGTTCACTCACAACAGTGTGAGCTCATTATTTCAGCTTCATTTGAAGTGTGGAGAATTCATCCAGCGGCAATTGTTGAATTTCGGATTTAGTGGCAGACGAATACAAGGCGAAGATAAGTTCCAACGAACGTCTGCTCTCCTCAAGGGTAACCAGATCCCCGCTATGCTTCCCTTGACAAGCGTCGATCATTACTCGATACATAGACACATGTTCATCTTTGTCTTGCAACAGCAATAATGCCTCTTCTTCTGCGTGGGGGTAGCCCTCTATATACCACCGGTCTATTCGCTCCATCTTCGACCCGCTAATACTGATCGTTCCCTTATCTCCCAGCAAAAACAGTGATTGCTCCAAATTTTCTGGCGGCGTTACCGAGTTGGCTTCAATTATAGCTTGAGTACCGTTCGGAAACATCATGAGGCCAATCGCTACATCCTCCGTTTCCTTAGTAGTACGATTATGAGAATATAATCCACCGTAAATTTGAGAAGGCATACCGATATTCCATTGTAATAGATCTATGGCGTGGATACCTTGATTAAGGAGCATCCCACCATCGTGCTCCCAAGTCCCTCTCCACGGCGCAAGCTGAAAATAATGGGCAGGACGAAAAATTCTCAACTTCACGGATGCTGTTACTATTTTTCCTAAAGCTCCTGTAGCAATAAGTTCTTTTATTTTTTTGAACAATGGACGATAACGCAATTGATGGCACACTTGCACAATTCGTTTCCGCTGAGCGGCAAGCTGTATCAATTCATCCACTTCCTGTAAGGAAAGAGCTGCCGGTTTCTCAAGCACAATATGCTTATTAGCTTGCAGCGCTGCTTTAGCTATTGCAGCATGCGTTCCGGATATCGTGGCAATGACGACAATGGCTATCGAAGGATCGGCAAGCAACTCCTCATAATCGCTATACTTAATAATGCTTTCATTCTCTCCCCGTTTCAAAAACCATAAGTCAGCGAGCTCCTTCATCTGGGCTGTATTGACGTCGCACAGGGCAACCAGCTTTGCTTCCGGAAAGCGCGCAATCGATTCAATATGTTTCACTGCAATCGATCCACAACCTATCAGGCCAATCGAAATAACAGTCATTTATTTTTTCCCCCTGTAGTTTTGTAGTAATGAAATGATGACATCCTGTTCTGCCACAGATAAGAAAGGATGAAGGGGGATTGCGAATAATTGTTTCGACAGCTGTTCAGCGACCGGGAAGTCTCCTTGTTGGTACCCCAGAGAGGTATACGCCTTTTGTAAATGAAGCGGGCAAGGATAGTAGATGCCGGTCTGAACTTCTGCTTTTCGCAACATTGCTGTAATCTGCTCTCTTTCATCTGATCCGATACAATATAGATGATATACGCTTCGAGCACCATTCATCTCAAAGGGCAATTTTAAATACGGTAGATTGTTTAGGGACAAGTGATAACGAGCCGCCAAAGTTCGCCGCTTCGTATTCCAATTATCAACATGATTGATAGCTGTGAGCAGGGTGAGTGCATGGAGCTCGTCAAGCCGAGAGTTGTAGCCAATAGTATCATGATAATACTTTTTAGAGCTGCCATGATGACGAAGTTGACGTATGGTCGAAGCCAATTCCGGGTCTGAAGTAACGATGATGCCGCCGTCTCCCATCGCACCTAAATTTTTCGTAGGGAAAAAGGAGAAACAAGCAATATCCGATAAGCTTCCGACCTGTTTGCTATTGAATGTAGCGCCAAACGCTTGGCATGCGTCTTCAATAACTTTAAGACCGTTTTTTTTTGCTAATTGATTAATACTAGCCATGTCGGCAGGCTGGCCAAAGAGATGAACAGGAAGGATCGCTTTCGTACGGGGAGTGATAAGTGCTTCAATTTGATTAGGGTCGATATTATAAGTGAAAGGATCGACATCTGCGAATACTGGTACTGCCCCTCTTCGAGAAATGGCCTCCGCTGTCGCGAAAAAGGTAAAAGGGGTTGTAATCACTTCATCTCCTTCGCCAATTCCGCAAGCATCGAGAGTAAGAACGAGAGCATCGGTTCCATTGGCTACACCAATTGCATAGGAAGTTCCTGTCTTCTCAGCAACTTGCTCTTCCAGTAAGGCGACATATTGTCCCATCGTGTATGAACCACTGTCAATAAAAGTACCCCATTTGAGGAGCAATTCTTCCTTGATGGAACTAAATTGCCGGGCCAAATCAGATAGCAATAACATAATATTCACCTCCTTCTTTTTTTTTAGATGTTTTTACGTCCCTCCATTCTAGGATTCGCATTTCTAGTATCAAAAACTAGGTATGAGTGTTTTACAACATGATTATAAGAAATATTGGAATGAGCGATTAAAATGATCGTGCAGTCCGCATGCTTCATATTGGACGAAGTAAGCGGCATGTAAGGAAGGCACCTCCACCGTCACGCATTTTTTACCAAAGGGACCGAATAAGGAAATTTTGGTTCCCATCCGCTGCAAGATTTCAATGATTATCAGGGCAGAAAATTCTCTTATATCATTCGCATATTCTTTTGCTTCCCATGGTAGATAGAACGGATCAACAGGAATACAATGACCACCAATACCCACTCCGGGATAATCAAGGTAATTCCGAATGGCTTGATACTTGCTATATTGATAACTTCCCACAGCTTCACATTCAAATAAGGGGTTATTCCATGACAGCAGACAGTACATCACGCACAACCTGTAACAAGTATCACGGCATATCACCTCCCCATTGAAAAACCTAAGTCAGTATATGACTTCCGTATTTCTTGTGTAACGGCATACGTATATTTTGTAAGGAGATTATGTTTACCCAGTCCAGTCTTAGTTCATAAACATATAAAGATATTGGCGGAAAAATGCGACGAATTTTTTTTGAGAGGAGGTAATCTGGGATGAAAGTACTCCATCTTCCGGTTGGCAGACAAATGATTGAAATGTGCAATGCGGTGCGTCAAATCGGAGTCGATGCTACCTCGTGTCACTTCAGGGAGCGCAGTGTTCTGATACAAACTGATCAATGCCTCCACCTGGAGCGATTGAGCGGTTCGGAAAGGAAAAGGCAGCGGGAGAAATTTCTTGTGGAGGCCGTTAAACATTATGACGTTTTTCATTTCCATTTTGGCGAAACATTCTTCAAGGATAGGTCCGATCTGGCCTTTTTAAAGAGTCATGGTAAAAAATTGGTCGTTCAGCATCGAGGTTCTGATGTGCGTATGCTGTCAATCGCCCGAAGCTTCGATAATCCGTTTGTCCGTGTAAAAAGCGGACGTAGAAGAGAAGAAAAAAACATCATTCATAAGTTAAACGAGCTGTCGAAATATATCGATCACGCCATAGTCGCTGACTACGAACTTTTCCCCTATATAGAAAAGTACTACAAGCATACTCACGTTCTTAGACAATTTATTACATTAGATAAATTCAATCCCGTCTATCCTTCCAAAAAGAACGATAAGCCTTTAATTATTCACGCGCCGACTAATACCTATTTGAAGGGTACGGAGTATGTTCTAGAGGCCATCGAACGACTTCGAAAAAAAAAAATCCCGTTCGATTTTCGTTTAATCGAAAATGTGACCCACGAGGAAGCCATCCACAGTTATCGTAGGGCTGACATCATCATCGATCAGCTTCTTCAAGGTTCGTTCGGCGTTTTCGGACTTGAAGGTATGGCACTGGGGAAACCGGTAGTGTGTTTTATCCGTGACGATCTGAAAAGGAAATACCCACCGTCTTTACCGATTGTCAACGCCAATCCGACAACCTGTTATGATGTGCTTAAGCACCTTATCAAAAGACCTCTTTTACGACACTCTATAGGATTGGCAGGCAGAAAATATGTGGAAAAGTATTACGATTCGCGGAATTTGGCGGAGGAATTGAAGTTAATCTATACCGAATTATAAAAATTCTGGTTATGAAAAATAGATAGACACCCCGTATCCAATCTTTTCGTCGTTGAATACTATAGCATAATTCAACTGCAAAGGTGGGATTATCGTGTACCGTACAATTGCCGTGATTGGTCTTGGATATGTCGGACTTCCACTCGCTCTTACATTCTCCCAAGAAGGGTACCGAGTTGTAGGAGTAGACCTTGACATGGAAAAGGTTCAGTCTATACGGCTAGGCAAAAGCTATGTGGTTGATATACAAAATGATACTCTTGCAACTGAGGTAGTTTCGGGGAATTTTACCGCTACGAATGATTATCGTGTTATAGGCGAAGCTGACGTTATCGTTGTCTGTGTCCCAACTCCTCTTAATGAAGAAAATATCCCTGACCTAAGCTTTTTAGTTACAGCTGGCAATGAAATAAATAAACACATTCGAAAAGAGCAATTAATCATTCTGGAAAGCTCTACTTATCCAGGGACTACAAGAGAATTGCTATTGCCACTTCTGGAACAAGAAGGGCTGAAAGTTGGCAAAGATTTTTACCTTGGTTATTCCCCAGAACGAATTGATCCTGGCAATCAGAGTTATCCGTTTAAGACAATTCCCAAAATTATTAGCGGTGTAACCGAAGCCTGTGCTCAAAAGGTCTATGAGTTATACAGCAGAATATTTGATCAAGTCGTTGCAGTATCCTCTACAGAAGCTGCAGAGTTAGCAAAATTATTGGAGAACACATATCGCTATGTAAATATTTCATTTATAAACGAGTTCGCCACCCTGTGTGATTTTATGAAAATCGACGCTTGGGAGGTAATCGAAGCAGCCGGTTCGAAACCATATGGTTTTTCGAAATTTTCACCTGGTCCTGGCGTTGGTGGGCACTGTATACCAGTTGATCCTTTATACCTTCTATGGAAAGTACAGGATGGCGGGCTAAGCAGTTCCTTTATTGAATTGTCTGTAGACATTAATAGTAAAATGCCTGCATATATCGCTTCACAAATTAAAGCACATCTTCCCTCCTCAACTTTGAAGGGTGCACGGATATTAATTATAGGAATCACTTACAAAAAAGACATTAATGATATACGGGGGTCTGCTGCCCTTGAGATTATGCGCGAATTAAACCATAAAGGATGTTCTCTCGATTATCATGATCCATTTGTACCACAGATTACTTTAGATGGATCGGTATACCGTAGTATAGATCTTTCCAAGGCTAATCTCGTTAATACGGATTGCGTTATTATTGCTACTGATCATTCCCAGTTGCCAGTAGAATCCATTTTACAACATGCCCCATTAATATATGATACCCGGAATATAACCCAAGGTTTAAGTGGTAAAGCCAAAGTTGTCCGCTTAGGCGGGGGAAGGTAAGAAGAACATCAATGTAATATAACAAACCGCTCGTTTCCGTTAGGAAACGAGCGGTTTTGATTAACGTTACATAATCTAATCATACTTTTTATTTAAGTATACCTTTTAACATACACGGGGTCTCGATGATTTTTGTTTACTCTCTTATAAGTTCAGACATGGAAGACGGAGCACTTTGGAGGCTTTATCGTCTAGCACACTGTGGAGTCAATGTCGGCATTGAATGAGCAGGAGCTTTCCTCAGTTTCAACGCAGCATCAACAGATAATATACTAATTCCCGTTGCCTTCTGACTTCGTAATGAAAAGTTTTGCTCGCGGCTTTTGGAGACTGATTCAATTCTTAGGTAAAAATGTAGTACAAGCACTATCCCCCATTACAAAGATTATGCAGATAACAAACATCCGTAACAAAAAAAGACAGCGAATAGTTTCGCTGTCTCAAAACGTGCAAGAAGGTTGGACAATATTAAAATAGACCACGGACAAATTATTCATCGGTCTCCTCCATAAGCAGACGTTCTGCCAAAATAGCTGGTTTCTCCAATCGCTCTTGAATTAAAGGCCAATTCTCCTTTGTTGCCGTATGGATGACCATATCATAAGAAACATTTTTTATGGTTAAACCGCCGTGTTCGATCCCTGTACGGGGCAGTCCACAATTGTCATGAAAAGACACGACGCTTGCATTGTCAATTACCGTGTTGGAATAAACACTGGACAAACCCAAAATATCAAATGCGATATGAAATATAAGCCAAACGCTGGCTGGCGCAGCCGGAATCAAAGGGGAAATGATCCATCTTCCCCAATTGCCGGCTTGACCATCAATATCATAGATCGCGATGGTTCCGATCGGCACTCCCGAGAGAAGCTCAATGCAGAAGTAATAATCGCCCTCTCTATGAAAATATTCTTTCAACCATGCTTCATGCACAGCATAACGAGAGTCGATCTCTCCGATGTACTTCGATAACTCAGGGGACCTTCTTAGCTTGAAAATAAATTCGGCGTCGTCCATCGTAATCGGTCTTAATCGAATGCCGAAACGTTCAACGGTGATGTTGTGGTTCACGACTTCACCTCAATGATCCTGGCGATGTCATCCAAGCTTTGAATACCCGCTACTTCCCTGATGGAAAAGCGAACATCGAACTGCTCTTCAAGGCGAAGAATGAGCTCCATATGCTTTAAAGAATCCCAATTCGGCAATTCTTCCCGCCTAGGATTACCATGAGGCGGTATTGGTATGTTCAACACCTCGGATAAGATCGACCCAATTTGTTTGCGTATTTCCGTCATCGATTTACCTCCACTCTGGCAGGATGGTTCCCGCAAGCAGCTTTTACACGTGCATAGAGATCCCTAAGCGGCAGCTGTTCCGGCGAGCCCTCAACAAAACGCTTTATCCAGTCCAAGGCGGGGGCATTCCGCGGCCCCTGGGACATCTCAATGTGGATACGCTGCACTCCGCGATCCATCAATTTCTCCAAGATCCAGGCAAAGGCTACCGTTTCAATGTCACGTCCAAGCGCCCTGCAGCTAAAAAGCGTCTCGATGAGATGCGCTTGTTCGCCATTCAACCTGCATACAAAGGTGCCGATAATTCCGCTGTCTGACAGTATATCCGATAGGCCAACCGTAATCGTAACGTATTTGGAGGCGTCCATAACGTCATTTGCTTCATTTTCTGTCATACGCCTTAGAGCCAGGTTAAACTGATTTGTTTTATGACTTAGATCATACAGCCGCTTGACATGGGAAGCTTCATTCTCATAAATGGTAATGACCATGTTCAAGCTGTCTAAATAGGAATGGTAATCCGATGCTGTTTGCCTGATCTTCTCTCTTGCCTGATTGGCCTGGATATCCGTTGTTCGGGATACGGCAATGTCATCCCGGTGAAGTTGATACAATCCGGGAAAATGACATAAACCCAGCATCGTTTCTTCACCGTTTCGTTTGGCACGGAGAAGGCGTACCTCCGGTAGTGCTGCAGCCATCTTCACCAATTCCGCCGGATTGTCATCCACAAACAAGAAGGCAGACGGATCGATATTCAGTATTTGAGAGAGCCGATTCAGATTCTCTGCTTTTGTCTGCCAATTTGCACGAACAGCGGCAAAATCGTCCCATCTCAGCGGAAAATCGGTGCGTGCATTGAACAGTGCTTTAACATCTTCCTCCTCATTGCGGCTGCATAAGGTAAGCATTATTCCGGATTGTTTTAGTTGAAGCAGCAGCCTTTGCAACCGATGATGGCCTTCCGTTAACGTTACCCCTTCAGCTCCTTCTTCTCCCAGGACTCCGTGATATAGCGTATCATCTAGATCCAGTGCAATCGCTTTAAGCCTCGGAACCAAGGAAGCGGGCAAGAGCTGGACGCCAAGGTGACGGGAAATAATCGTTGTTGCCTGATTGGAAAATGGGTAGTTGCTGATTTCTTCGTTCCGATAATCATAGAAGGTTTCGGTGCCTTCATGGGCCAATTGGGCTAAATCGATCAGAACACAGCCCGTGTTGTTCTCAACCGCCCCCAACAAAAACGAATTTAACTTTCGGAACCATCCACGGTCGCTGGCACGGAAGCTGAGCACCCTATCGGCATCTTCCAAGGACTCCGGCCAGTTATTTATCCAGATCGGTTTATCCGTTACCATTCGCAGTTTAACGATCCGTTCATTCAGCCATTGTGCAGCTTCTTGTGCACTCATAGAGCGGGCGTAAATCCGCCAATCTAACCAGATGATATATACATCCGCCTGAGCTTCCCCTCCAATACCGGGCAGAGCGCTATCATAATCCGAGTAATCAAAACAGACATCAGCCTCCCATAATCCGCAAAACGGAGACATCAAATTGGCAACAAACTCAAAGGGCATCGTTCTGTCAACTCGTATTCGGAAGGTTCGAATGCTTGGAAGCTTCGGGCTTCCTGCAATCCGACTCCTGGAGGGAAGGGAGCACAGCAGAGAATCCGCTAAATCTAAACGGGTTAACACATGATTCATTCCTATACCTCCCTCCTGTTTTCAGAGCTTTGACCTGGCCATCATGCCAATGTTTCTGAAACTCCCGGATCCTATCCACTAAGCCATTGGCATTAATATAACCCGAGCTCTTTACCCCACACATTGATTCTTTCTAAATAATGATCTAATAAATGAACCGTCTTCAGATCCTCCACGCCCCAAAAAAGCTGCTGGAACAAGCTGCGTTCCAAAACGCGCTGCAAATAGGCCATTTTGTACAACGTAACCGGGTCCGTATCGAACCGGATTCCATATTTGAGCATTTCTGCGGCATATAAAGGCGCACAGCGTTCAATTACGGCATATTCGTCGCCTCTCCAGTCCTTGCGGTATGCAAAAAACACACCCATTAAATTAAACATATCGAACCAGCAAGGTGAGAAACGTGCACCTTCCCAATCGATAAACTTAATGTTCCAGTTCTCTTCGGCTACATTGTGGCAGCCGATATTCGGTGTTTGCAGATCATTGTGAATGATGCTTTTACCTGCCTGCAGAAGCTCGGGAAAATAAATAGGTCCCTTTTGTAACATGGTACGGACATTAACGTAGCTGGACTCCAGCCTCGCCTTTAATTCGGGACGTTCCATTGCCTTATCCAGATACTCTATAGTTTTTTGATGCGTCTTCTGGCGTTCTTGCGTTGAAATGGGGGAATCGTAAAGCGGGAGCCATTCCTCGAATGTTTCCCAATGACTATAAAAATTGTCGTTATAGGTTAGCGCGTGAAGTTTCGCCAAGGAAGGGATAATCCGGTCGAAATAATCAGGTGTAAAGATAACCTGACCCTTTACTTGAGGGACGAACTCCATGAACACCCATACATCATCACCATTCATACCTTCCACGATCAGATATATGTTAGGTATCAGATCCGATAAAATATGGGTTGCTTTTCGGTACATGTTTAACTCGATAAGTTTCTGTTCGTTCACGGGTGCTTTGAATATCTTTAAAATCATTGGATATTTTTGTCCGTTTGCCGTAATTTCGAGTTTCCAGATTGCACTCTTGAATGTTTCTTTCAAACACTCCATATTTCCGTCGTTCAAAACAACGGAAGATCCGAAATGTTTTGCAATCTGATCAGCGCATCCAAGCTCCCGCCACTTCAGACTTATATCGTTAAGAGGCGGGTTTGCCAATAAGGCTTGTGCATCCTCAAGCCCTTTATTATATCCATCTTCTTTTCCCTTTTTAAATCCATCCGCACGACCTTGCTCGAACCCTTCCGAATTTCCTGTTTTCACCATATCCGCGATCCTCCACTCCGTATTCCTTTTATATCCTATGTGGAGGACCTCCGACATGACATTAAAAAAACGCGATTTAACATTCCGTATACGCGATTTTACATCCTGCGAATAATTGGATCTTTATGCGGAAGGGCGCTGGATAAACATTGTAAAGCAGCGCAAAATAACCCGCAGAACACGCGGGTTAACCGTGTAGTATTCAACTTCGTATTCATAGGACCGAATGTTTCTAGCGCTAATAAAGCTCCAAATTTTTTCCTAAAACCTTGATTTTTTCTAAATACGCCGGCAGCAGCTTCGCCTCTTTTTTTCCGGTAACAGCCCAATTCAGCTGCAGATACAGTCCTTTCTCGAGTATTCGTTTTACAAATGCCATCTGATACAGTTTTAGTGGATCCGTATTAAAGATAACTCCGTGCTTTCTCATCTCATTCGAATATAATTGAACGCAGCGGCGGGTTATATCCTCTTCCTGATCCCCCCATTCTCGGCGGTATGCCAAGAAAACCCCGATCAAATTGACGAGATCAAACCAGCACGGGGCATATTTTGCGCCCTCCCAATCAATAAACTTGATTTTCCACGACTTCTCCTTAACATTGTTGGTCGCTATGTTTGCAGTGTGAAGATCTCCATGGATAATACAGCAGCCTTCATGAACGACCTCCGGGAAGTAATCAGGCCCTCTCTGCAGCAGGCCCTTCACGAGTGAGTAGTATGGATTAATCATATCTTTCAACTTGCTGTTTTTCATCGCTTCATCTAAATAAAATAAGGTTAACTTATTTATGTTTTTTCTTTCTTGTCTCATAACATTGGAATTATATCGAGGCAGCCAATCACCGAATAGTCCCTCAAATTGTATAAATCGTTCATCCATCGTAGAAGAGTGGAGCTTCGCTAATGTCGGAATGATTTTGTCAAAATGATCCGGATTATACTGAACTCGCCCTTTAAGAGGCTCAATGTATTCCATGAACACCCACAAATCGCGACCGTTCATATTTCGTTTGGTCTTATAGACTAGTGGCATGAACGGTTGAAGCACTTTTTTTCCTTTACGGTATATATTTTTCTCAACCCTGCTTTCCGGCCGGTCTTTTTTGAGCGCTTTCGAAATTTTAAGAATGACGGGAACGCGCTTTTGGTCATGTTCGATTTCAAGCTTCCATATGCTGCTTTTGTAGGAGTCTTTTAGGCATTCCATTTTCCGATGATTAAGCTTTACTCCCTTGCTAAAATATGGTTTGAATGATTCGGCAAATCCCATCTTACGCCATGTTCTTCGAATGAATCGCTTGTCTATGTTATGCGTTTGACCCACTTGCCCTCACTCCATTTTCATTTTTAACCATACTATGTCGAAAATAGATACTTGTCACTTTCATGCGCCTACCAACAAAAAGTATCTACGATCTATATAATTGGTAAGATGATAAAAGTGAATAACAAAGAGCGGTCCTCTTAGCAATATGAGTGATTATGCCCGAGAAGATCGCCCTATCTGTAATCATGGAGCTGTAGCAACAATATTCCCATCTTCATAACCTTTCGCAAATCCGGCTTTAAAATCTTCCATGTAGGAATGATCATACCCTTTGTCATGGATTTGGTGGGATAAAGGCCGGGATCTGCCGGCCTCAGACCTGGAGCTGTAGCGGCCACCGGCTCGATGGCGCTTGACTGGCTTGCCATGGCGGCGTTTAGTACCTGATGACTTCAGGCTTCTCAGCCCTTTGGCGAATGACTTCTTCCGTGCCATGGGTGAAGCCTTACGATGATTCCTGACCGTTAATGCCGTGTTCATGCCGAATCCTCCTGCAAGGTTCAATTCGTAGCTTCTAACCCGGCCTCATTGTAAAACAGCTGGCACTCGGATGTTATCCAGGGCGATGCCGGACAGCCTAATTTGTACCGATTTAACGGAATGCCTGTCAACATTTCAGCCATCACGGATTGATAGCCGACAAGCAGCCGAATATTCTCCGCAAGCGTGCGCGCGGTTGTTTCAGAATGTGCCGTAACCTCTGCGATACTTTCCAAAATACTTGCCAGCGCTTGCTGACTTCTAGCAATGGATGATACCATAGCAATCTTGGCCTCATGTTCCCGTTGTATGCGCGCGATCATGAGTCCGTATCTCCGAAATCGAATGCATCAAATCCCATGGCATCATCTTGTTCAGCATCCGTTCCGAGAATAATCCGCAGATTTCGGCACAGACCGGAGCCTATTTTCGTCAAGCCCTCGATTTGCTCGACAATTTGCTCGTGAATGGATAACGAATCCTTCAACTCTCCCTTGGAACGAGGATATTGAGTCAAGACCCATTGACAAACCTTTTCGGCTTCTACCGCTTTCCCTTGAAGAATGAGATAGGTATTATATTGAATAGTCACGGATGCATCGAGAATCCGCATGAACGATTCCTCTTTACTCACATACATTCCCCCTTAACCAACGAAGTCGGATCCCATTATTCTTCGCCTTGCTCGTTCGCTCTAAGCTCTTTCATTACGATTTCCAAACTGTCTGCCGATGTTTGTTGCAGGTCGGCCATGGCGTTCAAATAAGCAGCAATGCTGCTATTGACTTGTTCCACCTGGGATCCTGACGACCGGCCACCTAATAATTGTCCCCCTAACGATGGTCCTCCTAACGATGATCCTCCTCGTGAATTCGGTTCTTCGGAGGCTTGGATTTCATGATTCGGTAAGGAATGTATAATTTGAGCCATGCGGACTGCTGCATGACGCTGAGCTTCTAGAATGCGCGCTAATTGCTGCTGGGAGTGCGATAGGTATTCGACCATATCATCTATTTTTTTCTCCACGACATAACTCTCCTTCGCTCATCATATTTTTCAACATATGCTTCGACAAGCTTCCTGGTGCCATGAATAATGCCATCCTTCGAATCAAGTGAATAGATCCTTAGCCGGCAGCATCGTTCTATATTGCTGCGGAACTCGCCCTAACCATTCGCTTATGCTTTCCTGTATTGATGGAAGCCCCTCATCTAGTCCTCCAACCTCCGTTAACAGCTCGGGGCGGAACAGAGCACAGCACGCATTTAACCGGTTATGGATATCCGCTTCGTCCCCGGGTACGGGGGTTCCTGACTGTGAAAAACTAACGCAAACCGTTTTGATAGCGGGTGCATGTTCCAGCTCATCCATCAGACCGCCGATCCAGTTATCCATAACAGGTGTACAGCCATATAGAATAACTAACTTCTTCCCATGTGCAGCACGAAGTGCCTTATTAAGAACAACCGCTATGCCTTGACCACTACTCTCCATAATGTGTCGTACCGCTCCGATCCGGCCGCGCACATATTGCCTGGTTCCTTCCGAGGAGCCGGCATCAGCTATGAGCAGCTCATATGGATGCGGCGTTAAGGCTTCGATTCTTCTAATCTTGCCAATGGCATCTTCGTTTGGATCATGAATGGGAATGATGATGCTGATGCCCTCAAATGAGGATGCTCCGTTTTTTTGTCCGTGTTGAACGCCATAAGAATAGCCAACGATAAATCCATCCTTCCGTCCTTCAACCGGATCAGCTTTGGGAAGAGTCGCCGATAAAGATGTCCGTATGCGAGTGCCGCGTCTCTTCATCGTAAAAAGTCCTTCATATACATTCCGCCTCCCGTTTCTCATCACTGCGTGAGGACCGAATAATCATTTGGCAATTCATTTCTATTGTATGTTGACTTTCTCGCTTCGTGACGGCATCCACAGGGACCATTCCATTCTCTAAACGTATGATCATCTTCCATATGTAAACAACACTTGATTGGAGTAACATGTTCGTGTAAATGAGAGTCATTCGGAGAACTATATTCACTCCTGCGGATGATCGCACTAAGGCTCTTCCGGAACGGCATCTTCATCATGTTGACGAATGGGATCCCCCTGGTTACAAAAAGGATGGGTGGAATCTCGCTTCCCCCATCCTTCTCCTCCATTATGTTGCCATCCGGCCTATTGAGATCCAGTACAGCCAGCCTTCTGAGATCACGATGCCTGCCGGCCGCGTAATTCCGATGGCCACCTCCGCATGCTGCCGTTTTCGAATGCCAGCTTGAAACACCGGATCGCTGCACGATGCCACCACTACATAATGTTCATCTTGATAGGAGGTCTGAAGCGGTATTGTAATTTCGATCGTTTCTTGTTCATCAGAAAAGATGAAGGGGAAATATCCAAACTGCTGAAGTAAAGGCATATCAGGAATCCCTTGAACCGGATTAAAGGAAAGATGACTCGGTTGAACCGATTCAAGCGCTAGTTTGGAAGAAATAATGGATTCGGATGACAGATGAATACTGTGTACGGCATAATCCTCAATCGCTTCACTTCTTACGCTGCGATGCTGCAGATGGGAAGCACTGATTACATCATCAGCCAACGCGTGATCCATCACATCATTCTCTAAATCTGACCACTTGCCGGAAGTTCCTCTGATGGCTATCTTCTTATTATAGCCATCGTACCGCCGAAAGGGCCTTCCCCTTCTTATCCTGGTGATCCTTCTGGCTTTGTTCACTGTCAGCTCTCTCCTCTGCTTCTAATCGTTACCTTCATCCTATTCAAGAGAAGGGGCTACTGCCACAGTCGGTTAGATGGTTTGCATCAGGCTAGCCCATCGTTCTGCCGTATGATCCCATCTGAAACGCTGACGCACCGTTTCACGGCCAGCCATCCCGATTCGGGTACGCAGATTCTCGTCCTGAAGCAATCCGTTAATCCGTTCGGCAAGCCCGCCAGGAAAATCATCCCTTTGAACCAGGTAGCCCGTCACGCCGTTCTCCACGATCTCCGGGATACCGCCTGCATTCGCAGCGATGACGGGAACTCCTGCAGCCATGGCTTCCACGTTCACGAGCCCAAAGGCTTCCCTCGGCGCTGAGGGAACAACCACAATATCGGCAAGCGAGTACCAGTCTGCAATTGCCGGATAAGGGATAAAGGGGCGGAAAAATACCCATTGGGTATAAGGACCGGCCGTTCTTTTCAGTTCCCGTACATATGCGGTTTCCCGATCGGATCCGTAGGCTGCACTCCCGATGATAAGCAAAAGAACATCCGGATGCTTGTCAATGATATGAGGCAATGCGGCAATCAGATGGTGAACCCCTTTGTCAGGGATGAGCCGTCCCGCAAACAGAATGATTCGCCGTCCGCTCCAGCCGTAATGAGCAAGCTTTGCCTCTCTTAGTGCCTTGGCAGCAGGACTGAAAGCAGGAGTAAAATGATCAAGACTCACACCAAGATGATTAATCGTGATCTTTTCCAGAAGCCCAGCATGTTTTGAAGTGATATCCTCCAGCAGGAAACGGCTGTTCACCACAATGCCGTCCATCCAGCGAGCAATGGCCCCAAAACGCTGCTCGCTCATATACGGAGGCGAAATAAATGTATTGGAGTGAAGATTCAATACGATTTTCACATCCGGCAGATGCATTTTGAGGCGCTGCGCCAGCAGCGGCCGATTGTGAACTTCGATAATATCCGGTCTCCACTTCTGAAGCCTCCGCAGCAAGGAAGGATAATAATTCGTTCCAGATGGCAGGCGGTAGCACGGAACGCCGTTGATCGTGTCTTTTGAAGGGAGCCCTTTTCCCAGTACTCCGAATATGCGCACATCCATGGCACCCTGCGCTAATGGAATGGTCTGCTCTACTACCCGCTCGACGGAGCTGCTCCTCCCCGATGGAATGACAAACGATCCCGGCGTCACGACCGCCACCTTCCGCAAACCCATAACTCCACATCCTTCTCACATCTTATCTATATGAAAAACACCTACTGATATATCAAAGGTTCCCCCTTGACACGTAGTGTTTCGTTGCCATATCCAAAATGCGCATACCTGTTCATTTGTATGGTTAGATACCTTAACATATACCGAATCAGGGCCTGTTGGTGACTAATTCCCGACAAAGAATAGGCCAACCACGGGCGACACCCGTCCATCCGGGACAATCATCCTCACGCATACGATATGGTACAAAGACTACAGGATTATGGTGACAAGGAGGGTGACCATGCATCTGGAATATGTCGGCATTCTGCTCAACAACAATACGTATCGCAGAATTTCCAGCGGGAGAATCGGCACTGAATCACTGGCCAACTACGAAGAAGCTGCTGCCATGAATGGGTTGGTTCCTTGTTTTTTTACAATCCATCATATTTCACTAGAGACTGGAAAGGTGACTGGTTTTGTTCCGGCTCCAGCTGGATATTCGCAAGTGCATATTCCCATCCCACGCGTTATTCATATGCGGGCTATTTATCATAAAAAACAGGAGCAGGCGCTGATTGATCAACTGATCAAGCGCGGGGTATTCGTTTATAACGGGCGTACGCGTTACGGTAAAAACGTTATACATCATATGCTGGAACAGGACCAGGGGATATTACCATCCCTGCCTCATACGGTAGAAGCTACCCCTGCCTCGATTCGCTCCATGCTGAGCCAGCACGGGGATCTCGTTCTAAAACCATGCAATGGAAGCATCGGGGTTGGTATCATGCGCTTAAAAGGTAACTCTTTACGCAGTCAATTCACTTACTCCCGCTCATCCCCATCGGCTAAAGGTTGGAGAACGGTTACCTTGCCGCCCGGAAAGCTCCATCCTCTGATCTATCAGCGGATTAGGCAAGCTCCATTCGTTGTACAGCAGCGCATACCGCTTGCCGAATATGATGACCGCCCCTTTGATATCCGAGTTACCGTTCAGCGCGGGGGAAGCGGACGCTGGGAAGTCGCCGGCATGTTCGCCAAAACATCGGCTCCACGAACGTTTGTCTCCAACATTGCTCAAGGCGGCTCAGCCTATCGGGTCCCGGACATACTCGCCCGCTGCATGCCTGACTTGCCTGTAGGACTTACCATCGAACGAATTGCTGAGTTTTCCCTCCATGTCGCCAAGACGCTGTCCTTGTATATTCCGTACGCAGCTGATTTTGGAATGGATGTCGGCATTACCGAGAATGGAAAGATCTATTTCATTGAATGCAATGGCTGCGATCAACGTTATGGATTTCGGGAAGCCGGAATGGAGGAAGTTTGGAAATACTCATACTACAATCCGATGGCTTTTGCCCGGTATCTTTATGATAACGGGGTCTGGCCGCATTATTGAATGAAAAAACCAGCCTCCCCCTGAGAACGGGAGAGGCTGGTTCATGACGATTTTAATGGGGAACCTGGGATTTGAAATCCCCTTTACTGGATTGATCCGCATGGTAAAATACGACATCCCCATCCAGCAGGGTAAATCTTTTGCCATACGGATCGGTATAGGTTCGGCTGTACCCTTCAAGCTGCCACTGATTCATGAGCGGTGCATGAATGTATTGCAGATGGGGCTTGGCCGTATTGCCCTCCCGGATCGTCTCGATGTTGAAATTGACCACGATATACCCCTTCTTCAGAAATACAGAGGACTTCTCGTCCAATCGGTTACTCCGCCCATAAGCCGCCAGATCCGTTCCTTTCTTCACCACGTAGACGTCGGAGGGAAGGCTGTATTCACCGTACCAGCGCTGAACAGCGGCGTTGGCCCGCTCTCCGTCAACGGAGGTTGGCAGCCCCGACTTTGGCCCAATCAATGTTCGAATGCCGGAAGGCAGCAGCATCCAGTCGAGCCGACCTACCCAGGTCTTGCTCTTGCTGATCTTCTCCATATACTGCTTCGCGTAGGCCGCCGGGGACATTCCCGCCGGTGCCCCACCGTGGTTGTATAGATACGAAGCGGTATCCTGCAGTTCCTCTTGGGGTACATTGCGCAGCCTTTCATTCAGAATGACGTAACGCTTCTCCGTATCCTGCGGGGAACCGATTCGAATGAACTTCCGGTTTCCACTGTGGTAATACAGATCGACAGGCTGACGTCCGCTGCCGTCTTTATCCACGAAATAAAAGCTCGGCGTAACCGAAATGCCGTCCTGCGCCCCGAACATATTGCCCTTCGTCTTCAAATCGAATTTGAAGTGGTATCCTGTCTTCACGGCCGCATTCTTATACCCCTGTGCCGGATGCTTGCCCGGAGCGATGGGAAGCGTATAAGGCAGCGCGTTCCCCCGGGCCTCGCCGTCAATGCCGCGGAGTCCTGTCCAATAGGACGCCCCGCTTGGTGACGCATTCCCTTTTTGTTTGCGGAAGACCGTCTCCCAGTTATAATCGGCAATATCCGTGATATGAAAATCATACACGCGCCCGATCACTTCCACAGGTTCTATATCCGTAGCCACATGGTGGGATAAATTCGTGTTGGCATCGGGCTGCGTCGTATAGTCGGGCGGCGCGTTCTCCGCAATCGTACGGAAGTACACCTGGTAATCGCCCTCATCTACCCACACCGGCAGAAAAAACTCCGTGTCCAGCTGTGCCGTCGGGATCGTGATCCAAGTGTCTTTGGGATAGAAGATGCGCTTGTCGCTGCTGTACACATCGAACGGAAAATAAACCTGCTTCGATCTTACATACTTCGCATAGTCCCGGTTTCCGTATCCCTGAATGTTCCGATGCTGGCCTGAGGTAGGGATGCGTACCGTAAACGGCCGATCCAAGATGAAGGCGGACCGATTCGGATTGGGGGTCGTCTTCTGGTTGTGGGCCTGATCATCCGTTACGGAGGAATAGTTGACGACCGGGGTGTGGACCGTGACGGTGTTTATGGCGTTGACCGGGAACGATTGAGGGGACCCGCCATTAATGTTGCCCGGGATGAGCTCGTAATCAATCGTACCGGTGCTCGCCGTGTTCGCTTTATTCAACAGCGTACTGCTGATAAGATAGTTTCTGCCGTACAATACGTCTCTTTGAATCGTCGCTGCCGGAGGGATAATCCCTGGTGATGGCGCCGCTCCCTGTGCCCAGCTGTCACTCATGACGGTAGATCCGTTAAACAGGACTTTGTCGTTTCTTACCTGGTTTTGGCCCACGGCCGACTCGGCTGCGGACGTAAAATCCGTTGTCGGCACCGCCGGCCTGCTTGAACCGCCTGAAACGGTTTCCGTCCCTAAATCCACTTCTTCGCATGAAGCAGGCTCCACATGATCGTCAAGACTCGCGCTGTGATCGGACGTAAGAACGGGAGGTGTGTAACCGGCCGGAGTGAGGCTCACCGAACCGCTTGGCAAAGCATAGTTGCTGACAGTCGTTTTGGACAGCTTATAAACCTCCAGGTTATCGATTTGCCAGTAGGAGTACGGCCTCGTTATCGTCACCTGTTCTTCTACCGGAACCTCTTCTTCCATAGGTTCATCGGGCGTGCCGGGATCATCCGGTCCTGAGCTTGGCGTTCCCGGGATCGTCCAGGTGAGAAGGTATGTTTTTTTGACGGGAACGGTGTAGGTGATCTCCCCCGTCATGTTCGCCCATTGGTTCTTGTACAGATAATTGAGGCCAAACACATTGACGTACAGGGATTCCGAAGTCGGTATCCCGTCAAGAACATCAAACTTTTCTGAATCCCGGTTATCCGCCTTAATGACGCCCGTTGCCACGGGGTCCATTACCGTGTGCGAAGTAACAGTTCCCTTTCTCGCAGCACCGATTTGGATCCCGCATGTGTTGGGCGGGCCGCCTGAGCCTCCATCTCCACCGCCGCCGCCTCCTCCGTTATTTCCGCACGATGACCCTGTCCCGACCTGTATCATGGCATCGTCGGTTTCGTCCAAGGCTTGGGCCGTGTCCTTAAAATGAGCCGTAATCGTCGCTTGCCCCGTCGTTGCCACGGCTGTAACCACACCGGAAGCGTTCACGGACATGATGCTGTTATCCGAGCTTCGCCAAGTCAACTTATCGTGTCTTTGCAGATTATATGTACTTCCGTCTACCTTCGTTAATTTCGCTGTAAGTTGAAAGGTACCGGCCGGTGGAACACAGGTGGGGCCGGTAATTTCCAGGCTTGATGTTCCATCTGCAAAGGTGGCTCGGAGGAGTTTGTCTTTGTACATATAAGTGTAGGAATCAAAGTCTACAAAGAATTTGGAGAAGTACCAGACCTGCTTGGCTCCTGGATTAGCCCAATATTTATTATAGTCATCATTATTGAAGGATTGACTATAGTACATTCTAATACTATCTAAACTAATAACCTCAGCCACTTGTCCGACTAATGTACTTGGATCTGTTGTTCCTGAAGATCCATGTACATCTGGTATCGTAGATTGTCGATCTACTCTTGTGTTAGATGATTTAATTTCACTTGTATCAATTGCTCCGTTACGAATCCAAGTCCCTTCCAATGGGTGGCCAGGTTCATTAATTAAAAAAGCACTTGTCCGAGGAATTGGTAAAGACAACTTGTCATCCGTACATCCAGGATACTTGGGTAGCTGATGCCCTTGAATAGTTTCTTTCTGGACATTTCTGTTACAACTAGGATGTGTATTGTCCATAATTGTTCCATTAGTACTTGAAGCTTTCCACAACTGTCCATAGCCATGCCCTGCATCGCTTACTGACCATCTATCCCAATAATACACTCCTCCATAATTTGTGTTATTACTTGACTTAACTTTCAATCTTGTACCGCTAAGAGTATCCTTTCCATTCCATGTCGTAGAACCAGGTTTAAATCCTATAACTGATCTTATTGGATTATTGGTTGTTTTATTAACCCATTCCAATTTCTTGATTACTTTACCTGCAGGTGCGCTTACAGTTATCCTTGTTGTTTCCAATTCTTGCTTATCAGAAAACAGATACCCACTATAATCATAATCATCAGAATCTGTAGTAAAGTCATATGTTATATTTTGTGTAGTCTCAGCAGCATCAACTGAAGCAATTACTGGTCCAACCAATGATAACAACGATATTAAAATAGAATACATCGCAACAAGACTAATGCTCTTTTTTAAAGTCATAGTTACCACCTTAACGGATAAGTTTTGACCTTGAAAGAGTACTTTGATAAACTTTTGAACCCCTCGAAATAGTCTCTACCAAGATATCAACTGTACCTTCCGTACTAAATCCATCTTTCGGAATAGCTATGCCATAAATCTGCTTCCTAGGATCTCTTGATTCTAAAGGATAAGGCATATTTAACATCGCTGAGTTGGGCTGACCATTAAAGCCTAATATTATTAAGTTAAGCCGATCTATTGGATATGACTGTGGTTTCTTATTGACAGCTAAATGAGATTTTAAAAGAATGATGTAAACCTCTAAATCATCAGTAAGAGCATTTGATTTTCCTCCAAATTTCCATACCAGTTTATCTTTACTTGGAAGTAATTTGCGGTTTGGATCTTTCGGATCATTCCAATCTATTGCAATAAGTTCATCAACTTGGGCTACTACGGATCCATCCGGCGCTCCGAAACGCAATTTGGATGTTTTCCATGAATCAATTCCAAAATTTTTGTTATGATTATCCGGCCCATTAAAAATCTCCGGTGCCACCGAGAAAATATTCGTCTTGTGCCAATACACCTCAGCAGCAGCTACTGCATATTTATCCACGGGAAGCTCCTTGCCGCCTTTTACCTGAAGCAGTCGCTCAATGACCGCAATCGCTTGAGCTCTTGTGGTAGCGCCTGTTGGTGATATTACGCCCGGGGCGGTCCCGGATATGATGCCATCCTTGGATGCAAGATACATCCACTGCTTATCCTCTACATTTTTGTACCCCAGTGCTTTTACCGCCAGTTTGGACATTTCTTCACGCGTCATCCGTTGAGTCAGGTTACCGTCGGCATAATCGCCGACTTTATAGATCCCTGCCGATTCTGCCGCCGTCACGTAAGGAGCATACCAGGAACCTGAACTTGTAGAAGCTGCCTCAAGCTCCAGGGCCGACACCGCCATTTTGATGAATTCCGCTCGGGATACCTGTTGGTTAGGCAGGAATCTTTTATCCGGGTACCCATCCACATAACCTCGTTGTACCGCATCTTGAATAGCTGCCTGGGCCCAGTGGCCCTGAATATCCGTAAACTGGACAACCGGGGTCTCACGAGACTCCAACGCTTTGCCGATCGTATTGTCTTGGGCCGCCTCCGCCACGGCCGAATTCAAGCTTCCGACGATCACGGTTAGCACCGTTAATACACTCATCAAAATCTTCTTTTTCATGCATATCCTCCTGAAAATCGTTATAGATAAACCCTATGTCATTGCTTCATATCTCCTTCCTACGCCCTTGCTTAGGGACATCTACCGCCAACTCTCACAATTACACAACAATTACAGTTTTGTATGGATGAGAGAAATTGTAGTTATTTTATCATATAATCCACTATTTTGGTATAATATTCCTAACCTGATTCTAGTTGACTAGTTGATTCATCATCTCTATTCACGACCGCAGATGTACCCTAAACATGACAAAACCTCGACGTTAGTCACAAAAATTTGTGTCCATTCGTTCGAGGTTTAATTGTTACATGTAGTGAAAGTGTTATAAACCGGTTGAGGATTCTTCCCGGTCCCCGGCTTGAATCTCAGCCTTCTCCGCGCTTTGCTTATATACAGCAGCCAACACCTTTTCATAAGCGCTTTCAAATTCATCCGGCAGGATCGGCTTGATTTTGTCCATTACATTCAGCAGTTTAAATAATGCCTGTACCTCCTCTTCCGTTAAACCAAGGGGGTACATTGCAAAATGTCCAATGAAGGTATAGCCGCGGCCGCGGCCTTGGTGAGTGATGGGGATATGCATGGCACTGAGGGCATCCATATCCCGATAAATGGTTCTTTCACTGGTTCCACAGCGTTCGGCAAGCTCCCGAGCAAGTATTCCTGGTCTTGCTTGTACAAGGGTAATGATTCTCATTAGTCGGATCAGTCGGTCTGTCATATGGCATTCTCCCTATCTTTCTAGTAAATTAGACATATTTTTGTTGACTGCTAAATAGTACATTCGACCCTGATATCATTTTTCCTTTTTTATATAGGGATTCTTGTTTCCTGGTTATGACTTAAGTCTAAAGTCCCTTTTCCAGTTCGCATTTTCAGAATAAAACTGCTGATATGTATTCTTATATAGAACACTAAGTTTATAAAGGACTTCGGCCTCCTTTAAATATTCCGGATCTCGAAATCGGGTTGCGTATAAAAGCATCTCATCTGCCTGTCTACGAATCAGATCTTCACCTTGAGTCAAATTCCCCTGTTCCAGCTCTTCTCTTGCCTGCTCCAGGATGAAAGCATTCTGGTATAATTTCAGTACTTTCTCTACCCGGTAATCTGCTTTTCGGTATCTCAATGTCGTATGATTGCTGAATTGAAGCGGTATCGTTCGGGACGGCTGCAAAACCACCTTCTGCTTTAGAACATCCATATAGGTCCATAAAGCAGTAACGATCGGATACACCCCCGATTGACGAGTACCGACACTCAGCTCAAGAACCAATTGCTTGGTTCTCCCTTCGGACAAAGAGCCTAAAGACAACGAGATGTTGCGATCATTCAGAATCTCTCCTTGGCAGCCATACATCTGTTCCACTTGAACGCCTTCTCCTAATTGAAGGTGCAGCTGGACTTCTTCGGCTATGCGCCGACGAAGGCCATTGGACTGCGTTTTCTGCTTCTGGACACCAGCCCTCCACTCGATCAGCAGAAAGACTTGACTAGTGCCGCCAGCGAACACATGGCTGTGGCTCCATGTATAATCCGAATACAAGCCTGACTGCAATACATCCACCTCTTTCCTCTTCTTCTAATAATGTACCAATAGAGAGGGACATCTTACTGTCACGGAACATATGTTCCCATCTTAATTTCGACAAAAAAAGACCACAGCCCTTATGAGCTGCGGTCTTTCGTGGATATGCTTTATGTCAATTCGCGTACAAGGAAAACTGCGGCTAACCTCAGAATGCCCTTCCTTTACAATAAAATGGTGTTGACGACGGCAAGCAGCACAACATATATCCCTAAAGCGATCCCAATGAATTTGACCAGCTGGGTTGAGCCGATCCGGTACAACTCGATTGCGGCGGCGCTGTTTGCTGCCAATCCGGTCATTAGAGCAAATACAAGGAGGAAGAAAGCCGGCTTTACCAACAAGAAGCTGAGCAGTCCACTAACGATAAGCACCGCTCCGAACGGCAGCTGGAACGAGCCCATTTTGGCGATGTAATCCTTCATGTTGAGCTTTTGTTTGGTCATTACGTTCCCGGCAAGCCAGAACGAACCCAGCAGGATGACGGTTGAGAACAATCCCAGCAAAAGAAAACGGCTCCCCATGCCGAAATCGCTTAACAAGGCGGACATCATGCCCAGTCCGGAATAGAACATCCGCTTGACTCCAAGGCCGAACAACCAAAAACCGAGGATGCTGGAGGCCATCCCGATCAGGCCATAGATCATGCCTGTTTGATCCCCCCGCATGTTCAGGGCGCTCATCGGATTTTTCAATAGATTCAGCAGCACCTGACCATCGACTTGAACGGCATGCGAGCCTCCGGCCGATGCGAAATCGGGACGCCCATGTTCCGGCTCCGTCGCTGCCGCCGTGTATTTCGCCGAGATGTCGTTAGCGCATTGATGTGCGACGCCATCCGTTAATTCTTTACCGCAATGAATGCAAAAGCCCATTTTCTTCAAAACTCCTTTTCTCCTGTTATGGTTTATGTATACTGATTCAAGTTACAACCTAGTATAAAGGATAAATGTATTATTTTGTAACTGTTTCTGCCATAAAACGTCATATTCAGACGATATTTTCTGTTTGTTTAGGATACTCCCATCCCGCAGCAGAATGAAAACGACTTCGATAGATTAACGCCAACCAACGCAAAAAAGCCCGGAGCGTTCTCCGGGTTTTAAAGGCTGCTTATTTGAATATACGGGATCTACTAACCTATTGCCGCTGCCGAAGCAGACTTCGTATCTCCCATAAATCTTTCAGTGCGTTGAATGGGCGCGTACGTGACTTTATCGATTAATAAGCCGTTGCCTACGGGCTTTCCATTCACCGTTATCATAATTTTCTTCACGTTGTTATCTTTCATCATAATCGCAATCTCCTTTTATCTGCTAGTTCATTTTATGTTCATTTCGAATGGGATGGCCTCTATGCGCTTGCTTGAATACATTACCCGCCGAATTGGCAAGTTAAACAACTTAGCTGCGAATGGATTCACTTCCCATGCGAATGTGGGTAATATATATTAATAGAAACCTGTCGAAATCTGATTCGTATTTACTATAAATAATCGAATGGTGGTGACCCCGCATGTTTAAGCCGTCAAAATCCAGGCTCATCCAACTTTCTCTTATTCTGCTGGTGGCAGGAATCGCGCTGCCGGCCGGAGGACGGACCGCCAGCGCCAATTATTTCAATAATATGTACGATAATATCCAGCAGTTCACGGGACTCCCCGATGAAATAAACCAGCTTAAGAGCAACTATAACCAAACCCTGCAAGAGCTTGATAAAGCCAAGATCGCTTCCGAACGGCTGCAGCAGCAAAATCTGACGCTGGCGGAGCAGAACTCCAATCTTGCAGAGCAGAACCAGCAATTAACCCAAATGGTAAGCCAGTTACAGGAGGCTGAAGCCGCACGAAAGCGCGGGGCGGAACGTTTAAAAACGGTAGCGATCACCGCCGTGGCGTTAGCTGCCGGATACTTCGTCATCATTCGCGTCCTGCGATTCGGCATGCGCCGAACGAACCGTTCGAGATAGGACAAGCTCTTATCCAGATCCATCCCATTCAACCAGGCAAAAGGAGGCGCTGCGATGATTATCCGAATGGAAGATGCGGCCGGCAGCGGAGCAGGTCAAGCGGTTACGTTCTCCTTGACGGAGGGGGACACGGCGCATGTCCTTCATCCCGAGCAGATCGTTGCCTATCGGGGACCCTCCTCCGGGCGCAGCGATCGACTTATGAACGTGAAGGGCATCTACCGCAAAAAAAAGCTGATCCGTGCCGACATTACGGGACCCAGCCAGTTTACGGCTGCGCTTCCCCCGGGCTTCAACATGCATGAAATTCAGCTGGAAGGCGAACAGGACATGCTCTATGATTTTCGTCATGTTTTCTTTTACACCCGGTTTGTTACGATGCAGACAAGAATACTGAAAATCAAAAACATGCTGGTCACGCGAGATGCCATTAAGATGAAGTTTTCCGGGAATGGCAGCATCGGCATTCTGACCCAAGGCCCGGTATGCAAAGTCAAGCTGCATCCTACCGAGCCGCTGTATGTGGACGCCGGAAGCATCATCGCCTACCCCGAAGCCGCTAAGCTGGATCTGACCGTATACGGCAATCATCTGGCCAGCCAGCACATGAACTATCACTGGAAGCTGACCGGCGACGGTTATGTTCTGTTTCAAGCGGGACGCCAGAATCAGCGGCTCGTGAACGATTTAAACGACGAAGGCATCATCAAGCGATTCCTGCGGGAAGCAATTCCCTTCGGCGGAGTGTTTATCAAATAATCCGGTCGTGTTATAATGGAGGGCGTAATCGGACTGCATGCCGGTCACGGCTCTCCATGCGGTCACAAGGACAACAGAAGACAATCCATGCGCCTGCATCGGTGCGTGGGAGAGGTTCGTGAACTCCCTCTATAAAAAACTATCGTGTCTTATTCGGTGTTACACCCTAAGAATAAGGCTTGTTTTTTTACGGATTCAGTTCAATGAACTTCTCTTTCTTCTACGGGATCGGCCCTTTTGGGCTGCTCTTAAATTATGAAGGATGAGAGGTTTTTTTATGCTTAAAAATGAAAAAGCAGTCGTTGTTTTCAGCGGGGGGCAAGACAGCACCACCTGCCTGTTCTGGGCGAAGGAACGCTTCGCCGAAGTGGAAACCGTAACATTCGATTATGGCCAACGCCATAAGCTTGAAATAGAATGCGCGGCACAGATTGCCAAGGAGCAAGGCGTGAAGCAGACGGTGCTTGATATGAGCCTGCTTAATCAGCTGGCACCGAATGCATTAACGCGCAGCGATATCGAGATCGCCGAAGGCGACGGCTTGCCTACGACGTTTGTGGATGGCCGAAACCTGCTGTTCCTCAGCTTTGCCGCCGTGCTGGCCAAGGGAGTCGGAGCGAAACATCTGATCACGGGCGTATGCGAGACGGATTTCAGCGGTTATCCCGACTGTCGGGACAGCTTCATCAAATCGCTCAACGTTACGCTGAACCTGGCCATGGATTACCCGTTCGTCATTCATACCCCGCTCATGTGGCTCGACAAATCCGAAACCTGGGAGCTTGCCGACCAGATGAATGCGCTCGAATATATTCGCGATCATACGTTAACCTGTTATAACGGCATCAAGGGAGACGGCTGCGGGGAATGTCCTGCATGCAAGCTGAGAAAAGCAGGGCTCGACAAGTATATGCAGCGCCGCAGCAGCATCTCCGAGAGGGGGCGCCTGGTATGAGCCGCGAGCCCGGGGCTTTCCGCATTGTAGAGCATCTGCAGAAACTTGGCGAAGACATCGATGCCGGAAGCCTGCGTTACCATCGGAAGCGGGTGCTTGTTTCCAAAGAGTTTACCTTCGATGCTGCGCACCACCTGCATTGCTATGAGGGAAAATGCAAAAACCTGCATGGCCACACGTATAAAGTGGTTTTTGGTATCAGCGGAACTCCAAACGAGGTCGGCATTACCGTGGATTTTGGAGACATCAAGGATTGCTGGAAAACGAGTATCGAACCTTACCTGGATCACCGTTACCTGAACGAGACCTTGCCGCCGATGAATACGACAGCAGAGAACATGGTGGTCTGGTTGTTTGAGAAAATGGAGGAGGCCCTCCGCAGCAGAGAATCCTACGAGGAACAAGGCATGCGAACGGAATTCGTTCGCCTGTTCGAGACGCCGACCAGCTATGCCGAGGTCAGACGGGAGTGGATGATCCATGAATAATGTGCATGAAACGCCTGTTACGGATTCAAACGGGGGCTCCTCCCCTGCCATGACGGTGGACCGTCCGATTCCCGTGATGGAAATTTTCGGTCCTACCGTTCAAGGCGAAGGCATGGTCGTTGGCCGCAAGACGATGTTCGTTCGGACGGCGGGCTGCGACTATCGCTGTTCCTGGTGCGACTCCGCATTCACATGGGACGGTTCCGCTAAGGACTCCATCTCGCTGTTGAGCGCCGATGAGATCTGGCAAGAGCTGTACCGTCTGGGCGGAGAACGCTTCGATCACGTCACCCTGTCCGGCGGCAATCCCGCTCTTCTTTCCCAGCTTGGAGCGCTTGTGGATGAGCTGCATCGGCACGGAATTACCGTTGCCGTGGAGACCCAGGGCTCACGCTGGCAGGACTGGCTGAATCATATCGATGAAGTCACCATCTCCCCTAAGCCGCCAAGCTCGGGCATGGATACGGACTGGGGCAAGCTCGACGATATCGTCTCGCGTTTATCCGCCCGTCCGCCCGGCAGAACCTTCAGCTTGAAGGTTGTGGTCTTTGACGATAAGGACTTGACCTACGCGGAAACGGTACATGAACGATACCCGAACGTGCCATTTTACTTGCAGACCGGCAATCCCGATGTAGGCACAGGCGATACGACTTCGCTTGTCTCCCATCTGCTGGATCGGTACGAGTCGCTTGTTGATGCGGTCATGCAATCCGACCGGTTAAACGATGTGCGCGTCTTGCCGCAATTGCATACGCTCGTCTGGGGGAATAAACGCGGCGTATAGCACGGCATCAAGAATTTACCGATGATTGGATTGAGTTTGAATTCATATAAATGAAGGAGTTATCATATATGGCTGGAAGACAAAAAGAAGAAATGGAAGACGTTACCCTGCTCGGCAACCAAGGCACGAAATACACCTTCGAGTATGATCCCGGCATTCTGGAGAGCTTTTACAACAAGCATCCCTACCGCGACTATTTCGTCAAGTTCAACTGTCCCGAATTTACAAGCTTATGCCCGATCACAGGCCAGCCGGACTTTGCGACCATCTACATCAGTTACATTCCGGATATCAAGATGGTGGAGAGCAAGTCCTTGAAGCTGTACCTGTTCAGCTTCCGCAATCACGGGGACTTTCATGAGGACTGCGTCAATATCATCATGAATGACCTGATCAAGCTGATGGATCCGAGATATATCGAGGTATGGGGCAAATTCACCCCGCGCGGCGGCATTTCCATCGATCCGTACTGCAATTACGGTCGCCCGGGCACCAAATACGAGGAGATCGCCGCGAATCGTCTGATGAACCATGACCTGTACCCCGAAAAGGTGGATAATCGGTAAGAAACCACCTTTATGGGTTGCGTCATGATATTTTCCGTGATGGATTAAGAAAAGGGATGTCCGCGCATGGCGGGCATCCCTTTTTGTCGTGTCGATCCGTATATCAGCCTTGATTACAGCGGATATTCCATATTCCGAAGCCGGTAATGAACACGCCGCTTCTTGTACAGCATTTTCCCGGCTTCGGCCACATCGCTTATGGTGCCTTTGTTGCTGATCGAACCGAATACGATCCCGGCGATCGGAATCAGCTGAAACAGCTTTTTCATCCCGAAGTTATCGGTATACGACTGAACGACTTCACGCCAGCCCTGCAGCTGCGAGAAGACCTGCTCCGTCGCCTGGACGTCGTCAAAACTGGCAAGCTCCTCCAGCACCGCTTTCTTTCCGACGATGTCGGCGGATGCAAACTGCAGGCATTTCACGATAAACACCCGCTCCCGGGGATCGTTCGGATCATACCCGTAACAAAGGGCCATCTCCTGAAGCACCTTGAGCGATTGACCGAGCACCATGGGCAGATCGGCCGCTATCGTAAATACGCCTCCGATTCCCGTTGCCGCCCCTTGGGCCGCCGCGAATTTGACCCGCTTTACCGTCAGCGTATCCGCTGCCGCATCCATGGCCTGGAGCGGCAATTTCGCGGCTGTTGCCAGCGTAAGTCCGGAAGCCACCGCCTGCTCCTCTCCGTTCCCAGCGCCACCCGACTCCGCCTCGCCGGATTTCGCGGAAGGGTCGTTCACCGCGGCTGAACCTTCCAATCCAGCGGTCTGAGCCAGTACGTTCATGACCGACTTCTCGCGAACCAGATGCTTCCCGCCGCTTTGAATAAATCCGCCTACCTCGTTCAAGGCGCTTCCGATTTTCTCTTGAACAGCCTTGGGCGTGAGGCGATCCAGCAGCATAAAGGGAATTCTTCCGAGCTTCTCCCAGAACATGACGTCCTTCTGCTCCTTCTCCCATTTCAAAATCTCTTGAAGCTGCGACTCCAGCTGTTGTCGTGATTCCATCTCTGCCATCCTCACTACTCCTCTATCCGAATTAAAACGATCTATGAAGGTTATACGCACAAAATTGAAGAAAGGCGCAATAAATTTCAAATTGAATCTTGCAACAGCATTCGCAAGGCGAACAAAAAAAGAGAACGACCCTTATCAGGTCGATCTCCCTTTGCTTATGTTAGCCGTCATGAAACGGCAGCAACGGATATGAACTTTATTTGCCCAAAAATGCGTTCAGCATCCACGAATGCTTCTGCACAGCGCTCGCCATGCCGGTCAACAGATCGGCTGTCGCATCGTCGCCCTCTTGGTTTGCTGCCTCGATACCGGACTTGAGCTCTCCGGCCACTTTCTCGAAATCCGCAACCAGCTGTCCGACCATCTGCTCGGCCGTGTTTTCATTCGAAACCTCCTGCAGCGTCGTCAACTTCAAATATTGAGCCATGCTGGCGGCCGGTTTGCCGCCGATGGCCAGCATTCGCTCTGCCAGCTCATCCACATAACCAGCGGCCGCGTTGTACAGCTCCTCGAATTTCTCGTGCAGCACGTAGAACTGAGGACCTTTCACATACCAATGATAATGGTGCAGCTTCACGCCAAGCACACTCCAGTTAGCTACCTGCGTATTCAGAATTTGTTGAAGTTCATCGGTCGTATTTCCTTGTGCTTGTTGGGTTAGGTTACTCATCTATATCGTCTCCTTTGATATTGTATTTAGACTTATTCTAAATCCTTGAATTAATCATAACAGATTCTTGTCTCTTTTGCAAAGGAAATCGAAACTTCTCGGATGAAGATAGGATGAAGAAATTACCTCCGATTTATACCTATCCTAAATTATTTTTAAGACCGTCTGCTGTGATGGGGATCATATAGCTTCAGCTGCGAAATCCCTAGGATAACCCCAGAATCGATTTCATTTCCTTCCGTTTTTGCTTCGGATTCATCACGTACAACGTGTCCCCTGCCTCAATGACGGTGTTTCCTCTCGGCGTGATGATGCGCTTCTCCCGAATGATGGCCGTAAAGAGAATATCGTCCGGCAGCTTCAGCTGCTGAATCTCCTTGCCGACGATGGGCATATCCCCATCCACCAGCACGTGGTTGATCTCGGAATCCGTTTTTCCTAGTGCCATCAGCTCCAATAAGGACGGAGCCTTTGCTTTATCCTTCTCCACCAGCGCAAGCCTTTGCGTGAGCGGGGAGATTGTGGTGCCCTGGATCACCGCTGAAGTCAAAACAACAAAGAACACGACATTAAAAAACAATTCCCCCTGCCTGATTCCCGCCAATACGGGATATGTAGCCAATACGATCGGTACGGCCCCGCGGAGGCCGGCCCATGAAATCAATATTTTCTCGCGGACGGCAAATTTGGCGAACAGCAGACTGCTGAACACGCCGATCGGCCTGGCGATGAAGATGAGAATCAAGGACAACAGGAGTCCTTGCCATACGACCTTCGACAGCTCGTTCGGGAAGACAAGAAGCCCGAGCAGCACAAACATCACGATCTGCATCATCCACGCAAAACCTTGGTTGAATGCTTGAATCGTCTTACGGTACGTCAGCTCGGTATTGCCGAGCAGCAAGGCCATAACGTATACGGCAAGCAAACCGCTGGCTCCAAGCCATGCGGCGGCGGCATACGTAAGCACGGCAAATCCTAAAGCGGTCACGGGGTATAGCCCCGAAGAATCGAAGTTGATGCGATTGATCACATACACGGCCAGCATGCCGACAAGAATGCCGACAACCAGTCCCAATCCCATTTCCATGACAAAGGAAAAAATAAGCCCGAACAAATTTAGGCCCGGATGTTCTATCCATTCGATTAAGGACACGGTTAGAAACACCGCCATCGGGTCATTGCTTCCGGATTCGGCCTCGAGCGTCATTCGAAGCCTTTTCTTCAGATTCGTTCCGCCAAGAACCGAGAATACGGCTGCCGCATCCGTCGAGCCGACGATAGCGCCGATTAACAGCCCTTCTTTCAAAGAAATATCAAGCACGAAAGAGGCGCATAGTCCGATTACAACGGTTGTCAGCAGGACGCCTATCGTGGCAAGCGAAATGGCCGGACCCAGAACCGGCTTGATTTCTTTGAAATCGGTCTGCATCCCGCCCTGAAATAAAATGACGATCAGTGCGAATATGCCGACCAGCTGCGTGAGCTCCGCATTATCGTAATAAATGAACCGGCTGAGAATCATCCCGATCGCGATAAACAGCACCAGAGCGGGCATGCCGAAACGGGAAGAGAACTTGGTGGTCAATACGCCTGTCAGAAGCAAGGCGCCGCACAGCAAAATCATGGAATCAACAAAACTTGGCAAGCTCATCCCTCCGGCGTCAGATTCGTTCATTTATTATTACCCGAAAAACACCGCCTTTTCGCATACGCCTAAACCGTAAAACGCTTCGCTGCAGGGCTGGCTAACTCCGCCAACCGGACAATTCCGAATAACCTTAGAAAACGTTTACTGGAAATTCCCCGCCCAATGACTTTATACTGGTAATAACAAGCGACATACATAGGGGAGGCGTCAATCGAGTGAAGATTTCTATGATGAAAAGCGATCAATTGCAACAAGCCGTCGAGCTGTCCGACCGTATTTTTCTTAAGCAGCCGGAGCAGCCTTCAATGGGGGTATCCTTCCCTCCGATATTCTCGCCGGGTATCAGCCATTCCTACGGTGCCTGGGATCAGGACAAACTGGTGTCTTTCATGGGATTCGTGCCGTTCACCATCCAGACTCGCGGTGCCCGATTAAATATTTTCTCCATCGGCTCCGTCTGCACGGACCCGGATTACCGGGGACAGCGACTTGCAGGCAATCTCCTGGAACAGTGCATGCGGCATGGCGAGGCGTCCGGTGCATCCCTCATCCTTATTTCCGGCGGCAGATCCCTGTATACCCGGGCAGGCAGCCGTTTATTCGGCCGGGCGCTCCGGTTCCGTCTATCTCCGGCCGTCGTGGAGCCGCTGCGTGCTGCAACGGAAAAAAAAGTGAACATCCGGGCCATGCAGCCGCACGATTTGTTCCAGATCCAAAGACTGATGGAACAGCGGGAGGCTGGATATGTTACGACGGCTTCGGAGCTTAACAAGCTGCTGGATGCAAGCGCATACTCCAACGTGATCCGCCTTAAGCAGCAGGTGCTTGTCGCCGAAGAAGACGGGGCGCTGACCGCTTTTGCCATCATCGCCGTACCCGGAGACACGATGACGCCTTCCAGGGAGTCTACCCTCGTCGAGTGGGGAGGAAGCCCTGAAGCAGCCGCACTGATTATAGCCGATGCCGTCGCGTCCTTCAGCCTTTCGGAGCTTACGGTTCCGCTGCCTTGGCAGGATAAGGAGCTTGCCGCTTTAATCCAATCTGCCGGTACCCTGCCTGAGTATATTCGCAACGAGGGAACCATTTATTTGGTAAGCGGCCCGCAGCTGCTTCGTCAGCTGGCTCCTCTGCTTCCGGAGGGGTTGATCCAGGCGGAAGGCGAACATGGTCCGTACCGTCTTACCCTGAGCCATGAAACGTTGGAGCTGGATGACGAAGGTTTGCTTTCCATCCTGTTCGATCCGGAATCCCCGTATCGGGCTAACGGGAGCGTAACCTTCGATCCTGTCCCTCTCCCTTACACAACCGGACTTCAATATATATAATGGAAGAACGAAAGGTGCATCTGATCCTTTTCCCTACGCAGGGGAGGTCATATGCGCCTTTTTTACTTTCGCTTGAGATTGAGTACCTGGAACCTGTTCATCCCAAACAGAACCAGCGTCGATACTGCATCCCGAGGAGTAGCCGTCCGCCTATTTTTCCCAGGATAAGTGCCCTTCCTCTCCGCTTCCACATAGGATGTGATAACCGATCTGATAGAAAGAGGTGCAAGGCCTTGAGTCATCAACCGAAAAGAGGGCTTCAATCCCAAACAAGCCTCGGTATCCCGGGTCTCATCCCTGGATACCCTTACTATCCTTATCCATACTATCCACCGTTTTATCCGCCGGTCTATCCGTTTCCTCCGTATTACCCGGGGTATCCCGGATTTCCCGGACATGGGCATGGGCATGGGCACGGTCCTTGGCATCCGGGACATGGCCCAGGACCGTGGCATCCGGGCGGACCTGGACATGGCCCCGGTGGACCTGGCGGTCCTGGACATGGGCACGGCCCCGGCGGTCCCGGGTACGGGCCGAGGGGTGCGAGAATGCAGCGCAACAAGCGTTAAACACGACTTCAAGCAAGCCCCATGAAGCCGGATTGTCGCCGCAAACAAACCGCCCGGAAGAATCCGGGCGGTTTGTTCATCGTTCATGATGCATATGAGAATAACCCTTATCGTCTTTTCGTGGTTTCTTCACGATCCGGGCTTACAATGTTAGGACTCACGGCGCCGCCATTGCCATCGCCATAGCCTTGATACAGGTTAGGGTCCGGCACGGCATCCTCGGTGGCAGCAGCCGCTTCAGAACGCGAATCTACCGGTGCTCCCGTACCGCTGTAGGTACCTTCTTCGCGGTAATGATGTTCATTGAGCGCGCTGTTGCTGCGGAATATATCATATACCTGGCCACCGTTCGACTCATCGGCATCCACCATGACCAGAATATGCCCTTCATCGACGTAGCCCCCATATTCCTCCGCTTGATCTTCCGGAATGCCAAGGCCGATCAGGCCTCCTACCAACCCGCCTGCACCGGCACCCACGGCGGCGCCCGTCAGCGTTGCCGCGATCGGTCCAGCGGCAATGATCGGACCAATGCCCGGAATGGCCAATGCGCCAAGACCTGCGAGCAATCCGGTGACGCCGCCCAGCACGCCGCCGGTAGCCGCTCCGGAGGCCAATCCCTCGGGCGCTTTGGTCCCGGTCTCGTCCTGAATATGGGAAGATTCGCCGCGATCCTTGGCAATGACAGAGATTTCATCGGCTCTGAATCCTTGCTGCTTTAGTTCCTCAATGGCTCGGGTTGCTTCCTGCTCCGTCCGAAAAGCTCCTACAATTTTCTGAGTCATATGAATTCCTCCTATTTGGTCATTTTCGGTTATCGCTGTACATCCCTAAATTAAACGCCAGCCGCCATAATCAAACAAGGAAACCGAATAACCGCTTGTAAAGAACCCCGTCGCAGAGCCGAAACTTCCACATATCGCCATGGAACGGGACTGGTAATATTTAACTCCATAAGCATTCATGTTAATATAGCAAGTAAGCACTTGTACCTTAAAAATTGAATAGGTTGGTGATTCCATGAACTGGTTCAAGCCTTTCGAGGACGATCTTGCCGCCGCTTTCTCGGCCTGCGAAGCAAGGCTGTCCGAATTCCCTGCTCCCCTGAACCAAATCGGTCTTTCATACCTCAGAAAGTTTGACGTCTTTGAGCAGGACAGTTCCAAAAATTACATCTGCTATCTGCTTCCCTTCTGGATGAAAGAACGGACCGCACTCCCTGCCGATATTTACCGTGATCTCTCCACGGCCAACATTATCGGCATGTTATACTACTTCATTCAAGACGACATCATGGACTCGCCTCATGACGGCCAGTCCTCTATCGATCCGAAACACCATCTCACGCTTGCCAACCTGCTGTATTACGAATTTCTCACATCCTATCAACCCTACTTCCCGGCAAATTCAGAATTCTGGTCTTATCTCAAACACTATACACACGAATGGTCGGAAGGCGTCATCCATGAAACCCGGGAGGATTACTTCAAGCACGACAGGGCCATGGTTGCCAAAAAGGCGGCTCCCGTGAAGCTGGGAAGCACCGCCGCACTGCTTCTATCGGATCAAGCAGACCTTATTCCACGAACGAACGATGTGATGAATCATGTGCTGCTTACCTTGCAGATGATGGACGATTGGACCGATTGGAAGCAGGATCTTGCAGATGGCAGCTACAACTGCCTGCTCTCCCTTATTAAATCGGAACGGGGGCAACCGCAGGACGCTGTTCTAACGATATCCGAAGTACAGGAAGCCATCTTTATCAACAACATGCTGAAGCCTTATGCAGAGATTGCCGCTGCCACCCATGCCCATCTCTTATCGGTTGATATCGAGGCTCCGCACCTGATTTCCTTCCATCAAACCATGGTGGATGAACTTCAGAACGAAGCGAATCATATCGAAAACAGTAAAAAAACCTTGTCTTTTGGCGGGTTAAATTACCACTTGTCTATTCTAAACAAAAAATAATAGATTTTATATTTGTTCCATGGTATTCTTTAAGAGTAAAAAATAACCAATTTATTTGAAAGGGTGATTCTTATGACGACAGAAGCCATCTTTCAAACACAATTGATTCAAAAAGCCTGGGAGGATCCTAGCTTTAAGGCAAGACTGCTGAGCGATCCAAAGTCCGCGATCAAGGAAGTTCTTGGTGTACGGATTCCCGACCACATCGAGATTCGAACGCTTGAAGAGAATCCGGGCGAGCTGTATCTGGTCATCCCTCCGAATCCGACTAGCGTGATCAAATCGGAAGCCAAGGAAAGAGCCATCTGGTAAAGACTACATAACAGCCTGGACATTTCATAAATAGATGAATAGGTAAAAAGAGTGGGGACGGTAACCGCCATCGCTGCCGCAGCTTAGCGAATCATTCGCAAGCTGCGGGAAGCGTAATGACGGCATCGGTCCCCACTCCTTGTTTACTCGTAAAATAAATGTCCCCATCCATGGCCTCGATAATTCGGAAGGTCACCATCAGGCCAAGGCCCGTACCCTTCGTTTTGTTAGAGAAATAGGGCTCTCCCAGACGTGCCAGCACATCCGGCCCCATCCCCTCTCCATTATCCACCACATGAATAAACACCTGGCCTTGCTGGCGATAGCAGCGGATATGAACCAGCCCTTCGTCGCCCAGCGCCTCAATGCTGTTCTTCACGATGTTAATGAAGGCCTGCTTGAATTTCGAGGAATTGCCCCGAATCGTAATATCCTCCGGAATATCGACGGTAATTCTGCCTCCTTGCAGATGAGCCAGCGGGCCGAGTATGCCTTCGATATGCTTGAACTCCTCGGATATCCGCAGCACCGTGTCTTTGCCGAATTCCGGCTTGGCAAAGGTTAAGAAATCCGTAATGATGCCCGAGGCACGGTCCAGCTCGACCAAGGCCAGATCCAGATACTCCCGTTCGGTGGACTGGGCTTTTCCGGTGAGGAGCTGCAGGAATCCCCGCGTCACTTGCAGCGGGTTGCGAACCTCATGCGCGACCGATGCCGCAAGCTCACTGATGATCTCCATCTTCTCCGAACGCTGCAGCTCATTGTTGAACATCTCAAGCTCTTTGGAGTATTGAAGCATCTGTTCGTGATTTTTGGCAAAATGCCGTCCGAGAATAACGATGAGCGCAATGATGAAGCTGACGATGCCCCATTTCCAGAGGAACAGATTGTAGCTGCCCCGGGTCAGGAAAAACTGCAGCAGCTCGCCCAAACCCACAATGGCAAACACCGCAAAGCCGGCGTTGAAAATAATGGCGTCCTTATTTCCCTTAACGGCATAGTACATCGAGCTTCCGACCAGCAGTACGAATTGAACAATCATGACAAAACCCAGGACCTGAACGGAGAAAAAATAATACAGGTCGAACCATTGATTAAAGGCCCATTGATTGAAGATCAGGAACAGGCCGCAGAACAGCGAATAGAACACCTGGAACTTCCGAAGTTTGCGCAGCACGCCCCTCCAGCCGGGGCCGAAGATTTTTTCAAAAAAGAGACTGAACGAAGGAAGTAAAATAAATAATGAGATGTCATATAACTGAGTATATAAATTTCCATATTCATCAAAAATCGTATAAAGAAACGGGGAGTATGTAAATACCAGTATGCCAACGGATAAAATAATAAACGATAAGGACAGGACGGTAATCAAATATTTTCTGTTCAGAAACACGGCGCAGATCAGCATCACCAATGCAATAAAAACAAAGGCGCTCCCGAGGATGATATCCACCAGATTCGACTTCACGAATTGGTTCAACAGATCATGATAATTGCCGACCAGTATTTTCCCTTCCATCGTCACATGATCTCGCGCGGTTTCCAGCCAGATGTACAGATCCTTCCCGAGCAAGTCCTGATGAAGGGGAAGCAAAATGTAGTTCAGCTCATAATTGTACGTACGAGTTGATTCGTAAATCTTCTCATGGTCCGCATATACCGCAACCTGCTGTCCGTGCAGCTTGTCAATCAAAATGCCGGGGGATGCCGATGATATTTCGGGAATCTTCATTTGAATCCATGCGGATGCCTTGGCATGCGGCTTGGAAGGCGTCGAAGCTCCGGTCGAAGTTACCAGCCAGTCATCCCTGTGGGCCGGTACGCTGTCCGGTACCCCTCGGGTTTCGGACCAAAGGATTTTCCACTCCTTAATCGCTGCCCGAGCTGCCGTTTCTTCGGTGGCAAAGACAAGCCCAGGTAACCCCTGGCTAAAAGCTATAACGATGATCAGGAACACAGCGATTCTCCATCCAGACCTCATGGACGCACCTCAAACATTATAATGGGTGATTCTCTTACTGTGTTATTCGCTGCGACAAAACCTTCCACCTTCTAATTTTCGGAAAAATGATAAAATTTTCTATTAATGATATAACAAAGAGAGATGCAGCGCGGCATCTCTCTCGATTGGAAATCTAATCTTCCACTGAATCAGGAACGGACGGAAAGCGAATGATCGCCTCGGTGCCGCTTCCTTTTTCACTGATAAAATGAATGGTTCCTCGCATCGCTTCGATGATCCGGAAGGTGACCATCAGGCCAAGCCCCGTCCCTTTCGACTTATTCGAGAAATACGCCTCGCCCAGCCTCTCCAGATCCCCAGCCTCTATTCCAATGCCGTCATCTTGGATGTGAATCACGACTTCACCTGATTCGGCATAGGCCCAGATGCGAATAACGCCTTCTCCATCCAGTGCCTCGATGCTGTTCTTGACGATATTAATCATCGCTTGCTTCAGTTTGGACGAATTACCGGTGATGTATAATTCCTTGGCGTCATCCAGTTCGATCGTGCCCCCGCTCAGATTCGCAAGCGGCAGCAGAATGCCTTTCACATGCTTCAGCTCCTCATACACGTTCAGCCTGGTCTCATGCTCCAATTCAGGCTTGGCAAACGTGAGGAAATCCGTGATGATCCCGGAAGCCCGGTCCAGTTCTTTCAGCGCCAAGCCAAAATACTCCTTTTCCGTCTGCTTGGAGTTCTCGGCCAGAAGCTGCATGAAGCCGCGCGTCACTTGCAGCGGATTTCGAACCTCGTGCGCAACCGAAGCGGCGAGCTCGCTGATGATCTCCATTTTCTCCGATCGCTGAAGTTCGTGATTAAACATCTCCAGCTCCCGGGAATATTGCAGCACTTGCTCATGGCTTCGGGCGAATTTACGCCCCAGCAATATGATCAGGGAGACGATCAGGCCGATAACGCCCCATTTCCACAGAAAGAGCTCATAATGCCCGTCATGGTAATAGAAGGCCAGCATATCTCCGAGCGTCGCTATCGCCATCATGCCGAAGCCTGCGGTAAAAATATAAGCGTCCTTGTTGCGCTTGGCAGCGTACAGAATCGTGGTACCGATCAGCAGTACCATCTGCAGGATAATCAGGATGCCGAGAATCTTCACGGAGAAGAAATAGTACATATCATAAAACGAATGATGGCTCAGAACATGTACCGCAAGGAAAACCAGGCAGATCCCGGAGTAGGCCATCTGAATTCTTCGGCCGTAGCGAATGATCCGGTAGGGACCGGGTCCGTAGATTTTCTCGAAATAGAAATACAGCGCCGGCAAAACGGTGAAAAGCGAAATATCAAATACCGAGACCCATACGCTGCCGAGTTCGCCATAAAAGGTGTACAGGAACGGCGAGTACGTAATTAGCAAGGCTCCGCTTGCCAGAATGATCACGCTCAGGGACAGCCAGCTGGATACCGTATGCTTCGGAAGGAACAAGCAGCAGAAGAACATGACCACCGCAATAAACAAAAAGGAGCTGCCTAATATAAAATCCTCCAAATCCTTCTTGATAAAACCTCTACGCAGATCATCATACTCGCCGAGCATGATCTCGCTATCGATGCCTAACGTCATATCGCTAGAACCGTTAGTCCATATATAAACGGTTTTGCCGGCATCATCCGGATGAAAAGGAAGCAGCAGCGAATGATTCGTATACATATAGTCCCGCTTGGCTTCATACACCGGTTCGTCGTTCAAGAAAGCCAGAACATCCTGCCCCTTGATCCGGTCAATCATAATGGCCGATTGTTTCCAAGGAAGGTCGGGCAGGGTAAAACGATTCCATGCTGAAGATACCCCATCTGACTTTGGGGGTTCTTTGTTCTCTGGTGTCCCTGTCAGCCAACCGCTTGAATTCCGAATGCCGGCCGGCGAAACAACCTCCTGTTGTTCGTTATCCCACATAAACTGCCAATCAGGTATCACGGTATGAGCACGCTCAGCATCCGATTGTCCCGGTGATAAAATCGATATAATCAGCAGCAGCGGCACGACCAGCAGAAGCAGGAATATGGATTTGGGCATATCCTTCATCTAGTCAGCACCTCTAACCGTTATTGTCAATATAAATCCGTCTTCTTCTCCATCCTTTGCATCGATTCGACAAACTTCGTGTTCATTTACAATCAATATAACATGAAATGCCAGGTATCGTTTGTAAAATTTTATTTACGTTCATACCGACAACCGGCTGAAAAGCAAGAATGGCGGTGCAAGGATCATATCCTTGAGCACCGCCATTTCTTCATTTGGCATGTTCTTCATCTGACAAACCTTACCTCTATTGAGCACACCTGCTTACAGAATGACTAATGCTTCTAATGCGTAGAGTTTGAAGCAAGGCCGATTTTATCGACCATCCGCTGGCTTTCGTCGTTCAACCCTATGAGCGTGAGGTCTTTCCCCGCTTCCTTGTACTTATGCCATACCTTCGAAATGGCATTCGTTGCTGACTGATCCCATACATGGGATTTGGAAAAATCAATCACGACATGTTCCGGATCATCGTTCACGTCAAACAGATTTACAAAATACATCATCGTTCCGAAAAACAGCTGTCCCCGGATTTCGTATACCTTGGTGCCGTTCGGCTGCATATGCGGCACGGCGTGAATTTTGGCCATCTTCCACCCGAAATTCAGGGCGCTTAAGATAATCCCGATCATGACCCCGATGGCCAGATTATGAGTCGCTACCACAATAATAACCGTTGCCAGCATGACGATGGCATCCCCTAACGGCACGCGGTGAAGCGTGCGAAGCGATCCCCATTCAAACGTGCCGATCGAAACCATGAACATGACCCCGACAAGCGCCGCCATCGGAATCTGTTTCACGACATCCCCGAGCACAATGATGAGGAACAGCAGAAACACGCCGGACACCAAGGTGGATAACCGGGTGCGCCCTCCCGATTTCACATTAATCACCGTCTGTCCGATCATGGCGCAGCCCGCCATGCCGCCAAAGAATCCGGTGATCACGTTGGAAACGCCCTGACCGCGGATTTCCCGGTTCTTGTCGCTGCCCGTCTCGGTCATCTCATCCACGAGCGACGCGGTAAGCAGCGATTCCGTCATCCCGACGACAGCAAGAGCCAGGGAAATAGGCAATATCGTCATGATCATGTCCAGGCTCACGATTACATTCGGAATGTGGAAGAACGGCAGTGCCTGTGTAATGTTGCCCATGTCCCCGACCGTTTGCACCGGGGCTTTGAACCAAACCGCAACGATCGTCATCACGATGATCGCAACGAGTGCCGATGGAACCGCTCTGGTTATCAGCGGCAATAAATAAATGATCAACAGCGTGCCGATCACCATCAAGTACATCGGCCACGATTCGCCCTTGAAATTCGGAAGCTGGGCCAGAAAAATGATGATGGCCAGGGAATTCACGAAGCCGGTGATGACCGGCTGGGGAACAAACGTGATAAAACGTCCGAACTTGAGCGCTCCCATCAACCATTGCAAGATTCCCGTCAGAATCGTTGCCGCATACAAATACTCGATCCCGTGCATAGCCACAAGCGGTCCCATCAATGACGCCATGGCCCCTGTCGCCGCTGAGATCATGCCGGGACGGCCGCCGAAAAACGAAATGCTGACGGCAATCACGAAGGACGCATAGAGTCCCACCATCGGATCAACGCCTGCCATGATGGAGAAGGCGATCGCTTCCGGGATGAGAGCGAACGCTACCGTCAGACCCGATAAAATATCTTTGCGCGAGTTGCCAAAGAAGCCTTGTCTAATCCATTGAAACAAAGTCCTGATCACTTCCTGTTCTGTTGTTGGTTGTTGACAATCCACTCTCAGAATTGTCCCGGTCCGTTAGTCGCTTTTTCGATTATAACGGGATCATTTTAAAATTTCATTGTTCAATTTAAGGGAAATAATCCACGAAATCATTCATTTTCTCTCATTTATCTTGTGTTTGGTCCATTTTCCTTATTTGAAAATTTTCATAATACGTCAACCGACAGGGAAAGATAGAGCTTGCTTGGTTTACCATAACCTGATTGTTTCGGGATTCATTCTTGATTCAGCGGGTAAAGTCGAAGTATAGAAACCTATTGTAATTGAAAACAAGGAAGGAGATGGACACGATGCGAGACGAAAACAATCGGAATACGCTGGCAGATTTGACATATTTGGAATTCGAGGCCAAACGGAAAGTCGAGGATACGGCTTGGATTCCGCAAGACGATCTGAGAGACGTCAACACCTATACGGAGCAAAGCCTAAGCAGCGAAGACGCGGATCATATCGCGTACGATCAGAATGAAGCGGCTCCTGCGGATGCAAAACCGGAGGAGCGGATGAACCCCGATCACAGCGCCATCGATGCATGGGAAGCTACAGGTGCCGATCCGGATCAACGGACCATTGCCGATGAGCGGTTATCCTTGTCATCCGATGCCGGAGAAGCCGACGAGGTGCGGCTGGACCGCACCGCCGACGAAACGGTTATTCGCGATGTCGCGGACGACGAGACGGACCGGGAATGGCGGGCCATCGAGGGTGAGCCCCCAACTCGTCCGGGTGACGAGGTCATCGCCGAGTACACCGGCGATGCGAAGCAGAGAGTCGCAGCCGACGCCGCGTTTTCAGGCAGCGGTACCGCCTTTCTGAATCAGGACATTTTTATGAATTACCCTTCGGGTGAAGAGGAGTATACGCCGCTGGAGGACGTGCCCGACGCGGACGCGATTGCGGCCAACAGCCCGGTGGATCCCGCCGCGCCTCCGACGGAACAGATGCACGGAACCGATCTGCTGAACGGCAGCAATGGCGAGGACGACTAAAACCTGCAAGACCCGCCTCTCCTTATAGGAAGGCGGGTCTTATACTAGCACTGTATGATCCCTCTATTTTCCGAATATGATATCCAGCCAGCCGAGAAATGACATCCACAACAGGATGCCGATCAGGGTACCCCATATGAGTGCCGTTAATATGTTGCCCTTTCTTTCCATGCCTACGCCTCCCATACAACCGTCTTTATAGTAAAACAGTATGGGTCAAGCTATCAGTTCTTATACCAGCCGTTCATTTCAAAGATTCGATTTCATAGGAGGAACAGCCGATGAAGAAACAACCTGACGAGAAGCACCGTTTAGTGACCGAACGCGACATCGATGAGGAATTCGGCCTGTTTGTCGAGGATTCCTATCCGGACAGCATTCCGATACCCGACAGCATCAAACACGAGAAGCCGGATGGCAGCGGTACGAGTAACCGCGGAAATCCTCCGTCATCCTAAACAACACCGGGCAGGAATCGTGATCCTCTTCTTTCACCCATGCCATACCTTCCAACATACACTACACCATACGAACCTGGAAGGATGATGCCTCATATGAAAGGATTGCCGATCCATCCCTGCAGACATAAGATCACCCTGCAGCAGCGACTGGCCTCGTTGACCGGACATCTGGTAGAAATCAACGCGCCGAACACCGGGTTGGAACCCGGACGGCTGCAGCGGGTATTCCCGAAAAATTTCATTAAGGTGCAAGGCGAGCTTTTTGTGCCGTCCAGTCTCAACTCAGTTCGGGTATTCGATGTCAAGCCGCCGGGCAAAACGGTGCGGGTTGGGGTACGGACCACCTTCCCGACCCGCGGCGCCTTCGACCGGATCCGGCTTGTCAGAATCGGAGCCGATTTCATCGAATTGCTTGCCAAGGACAAGAACCGTTCGCGGATTCTGCTCCCTTTAAACAAAGTGGAGGGCATATTTCCTGCCAAGTAAAGACGTACAATGCTCCCCATTTCCTGAAGCTTCCGGACTTGTACAGGTTCGGGAGCTTATTTTTTGCGTTCTGAGCCTCTGGCCTTGATTCGTTAATCGCAAGGAAAACATCCTCTATACGCGGTCGGTCTTCTGTGACATAACGTTGATAACGGTTTCCTTAATGTATACTCCGCTATTTCGATTTTCAGTACTTGTCCAACCTGTGATAAAATATGATACAGATTACATGCTTAAGACCTGATAAGGCAAAGCACAGGAGGAGTCAATGATGTTGAAACGCAGAACACGCTGGATGCCGGCCCTGCTCGTCATGCTTGGGCTGTTGTTCGTGATGACGGCATGCGGCCAGAATGACAAGGAAACCGAAAGCGGCGCAGGCGGCGGAACAGGTTCGACGAACGGCGCCGCGGCGCCCGAAGCGGAACCGCCGAAGGAAACCGAGGTCAAGCAGAACGTGCCCGACCCGAACGCCAGCCACCCCATCGTCACGATTGAAATGGAGAACGGCAAAACGATAAAGCTTGAGCTTTACCCGGAGGTTGCGCCGAATACGGTGAACAATTTCATCTCTCTGGTGGAACAAGGGTTTTACGATGGCACAGGCTTTCACCGCGTCATCCCCGGCTTCATGATTCAAGGAGGCGATCCTGACGGGAACGGCACGGGGGGACCCGGCTACGCGATCGCCGGAGAATTTACGTCCAACGGGTTTCAGAATGACCTGAAGCATACGACAGGCGTATTATCCATGGCGCGCGCGCAGGATCCAAACTCCGCCGGGTCGCAATTCTTCATTATGGTCGCGGATGCGCCTTCGCTGGATGCCCAGTACGCCTCCTTCGGTAAGGTCATCGAAGGCATGGAAACGGCTGAGGAAATCGTGGGCTTGGAGCGGGATCAGATGGACAAGCCGCTTGAAGTGCCCGTCATGAAGAAAGTGACGGTCGATACGCTCGGGAAGGATTATCCGGATCCCGAACAGCAGGAATAGCTTTTTGGGGATAAGCGCTGCGGCTCAAGCGCTGTCAGCGAACCATTTTCCTTCCTCGCTTGTGAATGAGCACAGAATCCGGACGGCTTACCAAACAACATGCGAAAGAGGACCGAAGCACGCTTGAAATATAGCTGCGTTCCGGTCCTCTTTTTTTATAGATTACAGCAGGGTATGGCCTTTACGGACGAGTCGGCTTCTCGATCACGTAAAGGCAGGTGCTGTCCGGCAAAGTTACCGCCTTCCCATCCTCATCCATGAATTCAATGCGGTCAGCCAATGCCTCGGCATATCCTTCCTGAAGATAATGCCGCTGCACGCGGATCAGCGCTTCGGGGCCCAGCGTTCGGCGGATGCACTCCGCATACTGCGTAGGCGTGAAATATCCGAACTGCTCCTGCACTTCATGAACATACGCTTCGGGGCCCCAAGTATAGGTATACAGAAACTCCATCGCATCGTTGACAGGCATGCGCACCTCCGCGTCTGCCAGCTGCTCGTAGGATATGACCCGGCCTTTGAAATCCGAGGCATACCGGATCAGCCATTCCATGCCGTCGGCCTCAAGGAAACGGATCCTTCTCCAGGTATCCTCGGGCTCGGTCATGATCCCGTCACGGATAATAATGCGGCCCCCGGGTGCAAGCACCTCATAGGCACTGAGCAAGGCTGCCTCCACGGTCGCCGTATTGAAGCGCGCACCGTCTGTTTCAATGTACGAATACAACTCATGCAGTATCGAGGAGAAGATGACCGTATCGACGCTTCCGGGTTTCACATAGTCCCTGAGATTCAGCGCGTCCCCCTTCAGGACCTCCCATGTTTTGTGCTCCAGACGTTTGCGTTTCTCCAGCGCTTCAATCACGTTGGAGGAGATATCGATCCCGACGGGGCGCGCGTGCGGCAGCCGTTCCTCGATCAGGTCAAGCAGCACGCCGCCTCCGGGACCGATATCCAGCACCGCCGTTCCCGTGATATAATCCAGAATCACTTTCTTGTAATCTCCCGTGCTGTTCATATCGTTTAAATAACTCTCTTCGTTATGAAACCGGTCATAAGCATCCCGCCTCAGGCCAAACAGATCAAACAACAGCAGCACTGCCTTCTCGTAAAGCGGGGATTTCTCCGCCTCGATGCAAAAATCGATTAATTTCTCCGCGGCCTGCGAGAATTCGAAGGTAAAGAATACCGTATCCGGCAGCTCCGGCTTTCGTTCGATGCGGTGGCGCAGATGCGGGTTGGCACTCGCCTGACCTTTAAGGCAGGCCTCCCAATCCGTCTGGCGCAAATATTGCTCGATCATTCTTTTCTTGTACACGTTCAGCTTCTTGACGCCCTTGTAATCGTAATACATATCGTTCATCAGCGGCTCAAAGCTCAGGTGGCTCACCGAATCCGAAGACCATTGATCCTCCGGGCTCTGTTTCTCCGGATGGAGAGCCAGCAGCAATACCTTCACGAACTCTTCCAACGAGAAATCCTGCAGGGCCGCTTCCACATACCAAAGCGTCATGTCCTGAAACCCATGCAGGGCAGCAGGCAGATCCGTCTGCCTCCGAATCTCCTGAAACTGCCTGTCGAAATCTTCTCCCCGGGCAATCGAAGCGGTCCGAAGGCGGCGCAGCCTTTCCTCATAAGTCCACCGATCCGGGACGCTCCCTTGGGCAAGCTTGCGAATCAGTTGTTTGATTTCCTCCTCAACGGAATGCCATAGCTCCTCCGAAACGGCAGCAATGATGCAGTGATTCAAAGGGATCAGCAGCCGGATCAGCTCATCTTCGGTGAGCCGTCCTTCCTCCGTAAGCTTCATCAGCGGCAGGTTTTCCTCGAAGGCGACTTCCCCCCGGATGTGTTGCCCGAGCAGTCCATGGGTAAGTATGAGAGTATGTACCATCTCTTCGTGCGGTGACAGGGTTCCCCTGCCTTGCCGGATATGTCTTTCATACAGCTGCGCGGACCCGATATTATGCAGGAACAATTGGATGCCCGACTGCTGCCAGCGAAGGCGATCCCTCATCGTTCCGCCCTTGGCCGTTTCCGCCCACACCAGGACTTCTTCCAGCAGCTCTTTGATCCAATAGGAAACAGGCAGCGAATCCAGTATCTTCAATGTGCGTTCTACATAATCCAGCACGGGGTTGGCATGGGTCAATTGCCCGATGGACGTGATCCGTTCCAGATTGACGATTCGTTCCTCGGCCGATATCAGCTTCAATAGCCATGGATGCGTTCCCGCAGCCGATTCATCCCCCTGACGAAACGCGGTTATGATATTCAGCGCTTGCAGCATAGGTTGTTCCTCCACTTCCTGTTAAAAATGAACAAAGGTTATCTTGGTTTCGCTGCTACGATTATAACAAATTGTTTAGGGTGGATCGCGGGCATTTGGTAGTTGCGGATGGTACAGGGTATACTGGTCAACGAAACCATATTTTTTATCAATGTGAAGGAGTGAATGTACATGAGCCTGAAAAATAAAACAGCCCTCATCACGGGTGCAGGCAAAGGGATTGGACGCGCCCTGGCCATCGCACTTGCCAAGGAAGGCGTGCACGTTGGACTCGTCGCCCGTACGGCAGCAGACCTGGAGCCGCTGAGCGCCCTGGTTGCCGAGCAATATGGTGTCAGAGCCGTCGCGGCGGTGGCCGACGTTTCCGTGCAGAGCGAGGCAGAGGCTGCTTTCGCGGCGGTAAACATGGAGCTGGGCTCGGTGGACATTCTGATCAACAACGCGGGCATCGCCCAGTTCGGCAACCTGCTGGAAATGGAACCGGAAGCCTGGAAGCGTATCGTCGACGTGAATCTGATGGGGACTTACTATATGACGCGCGCAGCGCTGCCCGGCATGATCGAGCACAACCAAGGAGACATCGTCAATATCTCTTCTACGGCCGGAGAACGCGGCTTCGCCACGGGCTCAGCCTATAACGCTTCGAAATTTGCCGTGATGGGACTGACCGAAGCCGTGCTGCAGGAGGTCCGCAAGCACAACATCCGCGTGACGGCGCTGACCCCGAGCACCGTGAACACGGATCTCGCCGTCAATGCCGGCCTGAAGATCGGGGACGAGGACCGGATGATGCAGCCGGAAGACGTAGCCGAGCTTGTGATGGCGGCGCTCAAGCTGCCGCAGCGCGTATTCGTCAAATCTGCCGGGATTTGGACTACCAACCCGCAATAAGGACGCGTCGACAGACGCTCCCATTGCAATAACCAAATTCAAGGGTGTTCTTTGGTCAGGGGCCAAGGAACATCCTTTTTGCGTGCAGCTTGCGTGTAACGCGATGGTCTGCGCCAGCGAATCCTGCGCACCCCTTCCTCCAAGGTTAGGTTCCGATGAAGTCAAGAACGTTTCGCTTAAATACCCGGCAAGATGCGCGTGCTTTGTTCTTTTTTCCATGCGGAATCAAGTGTCAACCATCCGTTGTCATGATATAATGACATGGCGTCATACGCACAGCCAGACCATTACCAAGCTATACTCATGGAAAGAAGATGACAACAGCATGATCGCCGACATTTTACTTGAAGTGGTACTTCCCATCTTTGTCCTGATAGGCTTTGGCATTATTATGCAATATGCCTTTAAGCTCGATTTGTACACACTCGCCAAAATCAACTTTTACTACATTACGCCTTCAGCCGTATTTATGAGTATGTACGAATCCAAGATGTCACCGCAGCTTCTGGGCATGGTGGCGTTATTTTATGCGCTTTATATCGGCGTCCTCTACTTGATCAGCATGCTGGTTGCCAGACAGCGCAAGTTCAACCGGGGGATGAGAGCCGCATTTACCAACAGCCTCCTGCTGGATAATTCGGGAAACTACGGCCTTCCGATCAATGATCTGGCCTTCAAGGGAGATCCGATGGCCGGCTCGGTGCAAGCGCTGATCATGTCATTTCAAAGCCTCCTTACGTTTACGTACGGAGTTATTTCCATTCAGGGAGCCAAGACGGAGGGATTATACAAACAGGCCATTATCGGATTTCTGAAAATGCCCGTCCCCTATGCCCTCGTCATCGGCATTGTGCTGCATGCCCTGGCCTTGCCGCTTCCGGTCTTTATCTCGCAGCCGTTGACCTATGCGGACCAGTCCATGGTGGCGATCGCCCTGCTGACGCTCGGGGCACAGATCATTAAATATCCGCTGCGCCTGCGCCGGCTCGATGTTTACCTCAGCGTCCTGCTGCGTCTTTTGGTCGCGCCGGCTATCGGCATTCTGATCGTGCTGCTGCTCGGGCTAAAAGGCGTTCCGGCGCAAGCGCTCATCATCGCTTCCGGCATGCCCGTCGGCGTCAATTCGTCCATCCTGGCGGAAGAATATCAGAATGAGCCTGATTTTGCTGCACAAACTGTCCTTATATCGACCATACTAAACGTAATTACGATTACCGGCCTGATCACGCTGGCCAAATTCATAGCCTAAAGACTAACTCAACTCAGCTAGGAGGAATTACATATGAATTTTGATCTTGCGATTGACCGCACCTGTACCAACTGTCAGAAATGGGACAATGTCCCCACCGTCTTCGGCGTGCCGGACGCGCTTCCGATGTGGGTGGCCGACATGGATTTTGCCGCGCCATCCGCCGTTGTAGAGGCGCTTCATAAACGGGTGGAGCATGGCGTGTTCGGCTATACGTTCCCGTCCGACTCTTACCGCGAAGCGATTAGCGATTGGATGAAGAAACGCCACAGCTGGAGCATTCAGCAGGAGTGGATTCAGTTCTGTCCGGGCGTCGTCCCGGCTCTCAGCCTTATCGTGGATGCGTTCACCGAGCCGGGCGATCAAGTCGTCATCCAGACGCCGGTCTATCCGCCGTTCTACAGCGTCGTTCAGGACCATGGCCGTGAGCTGGTGCATAATCCGCTTCTTCTTAGCGAAGAGGGGGATTACACGATGGATTTCGAGGACCTGGAGAAGAGCTTTTCTACCGGCCATGTCAAAATGATCATTCTGTGCAGTCCGCACAACCCGGTGGGCCGGGTGTGGAGTCGAGCGGAGCTGGATCGTCTGGCTTCCCTCTGCCAGCAATACGACGTGCTTGTCGTATCGGATGAAATCCATGCGGATCTGGTGTTTGAACCCGGCGCGCATACGCCGTTCGCCGCGCTGTCCGAGGATGCCGTCGAGCGTTCCATCATCTGTACCGCTCCTAGCAAGACGTTTAATATCGCCGGCCTGAACACGGCGAACATCATCATCCCGAATGCGCAGCTGCGCAGCAAGTTCCGCAAAATATTGAACCGTTACGCCATCGGCTCCATCACGCCGATGGGTGCGGCCGCCACCGAGGCTGCTTACCGTGAGGGCGAACCGTGGCTGGATGAGCTTCTGGTTTACATCCGCGGGAACATGGAGCTGGTAGCCCAATATGCACAGGAACATCTGCCCGAGCTGAAGGTGGTTATGCCGGAAGCCACCTACCTGTTGTGGATTGATTTCCGCGGCATGGGCATGTCCCACGAAGAGCTAAACCGCTTCCTCGTTCAAGAGGCGAAGCTCGGATTGAACAGCGGCGCGGCCTTCGGCAAGGAAGGCGAAGGCTTCATGCGCATGAACCTGGCCTGCACGCGCGCCACCGTTCAGGAGGCGTTGTCCCGCCTGAACAAAGCTGTCGGGGAATGGCGGAAGGCTTAAAAACATACAAGATCCCGGAATGAAATGATAAACGGAGTCAAGCCCATGGCTGACTCCGTTTATTTTTGTATTTTACGATAACGGCTCTTTTATTAGATAATGATCTAAAATTATTATTGACCATCATCTAACAGTTATGTTTTACTTCTATCTAGAAAGGTGGTTAGATGATGGTGATACAAGAAAACGCTCGAGAGATTCGTTATCGGGATCTGTCATCCCAAAAGGAGTATCTGAAGTTAATGATGGCCAATGCCGTGAACCGGTTCGGCGATTCCATCGACATGATTGCTTTTTCCTTGATGGTATACCAGCTTACCGGTTCCGCCTCATGGGTAGCCGTTATTTTTGGCATCAATGCACTCCCTTCCATCCTGTTTCAGCCCTTTGCAGGCGCTATCGTTGAAAGACTTCACAAGAAAACCATCATGATCCTTGCGGATATCGGACGAGGAGTGATTGTAGGCGTCACTGCCGTCCTGCTTCTGCTTGATCTGCTTCAGCCCTGGATTCTGCTTGTGCTTACGTTCATGAATTCCACACTGGAATCCCTTCGCATTCCCGCCGGGTTAGCCATCATTCCCCAAGTGCTTGATAAAGCCTTATATACCCATGGCATATCCTTAAATTCAACCATCAAGAAAATCGTGGAGTTAGCCGGTCTTGGCGCTGCCGCAGCCATCATCGGATTATTCGGCCTTGGGGTGGCTATTTTGATCGACGCCGTCACCTTTTTACTGTCCGCCCTCTTCATTCTGGGCATCAACAGCAAGGAAACATGGCAGCTGAGCCCGATTCGGCTGGATTTGAAAGGCTATCTCCATGCGCTGGCCGAGGGATTCATCTATCTAAGAAAGGCAAAAGTCGTATTCGCCGTCTGCATATTAGGCGGCATCATGGGCATCTTCCTGATTCCCATTAACTCCATGATGGCTCCATACACGACGGGAGTGTTAGGACTGTCCGCCAAGGGGTTGTCCGTTGCCGGCATTTCCTCAACGATCGGTCTTGGCATCGGTGCCTTCTTGTTCCCTTACTTAAGAAAACATTTTTCTGCACGCATTCTGTTCATCACTGGAGGGACGTTCATTGGAATCTGTTATCTGGTATGGTTCTGGATATCGCACTATTCCGGACAAGTCATGCTGACCTATGTCATGTTGGCTTCTACCATGCTGATATTCGGTTTTTTTGCTTCCTTCGTGGAAACGGTGATCGGGGTAGCCTTCATGGAACACATTGAGGAATCCTACTTGTCTCGCGCGGGTGCCATTTTTAACGCGATCGCAAGCTCAACCATTCCGCTCGGTTCGCTGATCGTCGCCACCGCGATGACGTTTATAACCCTTGAACAGCTATTTGTCGCTACTGGTATTTTTACAATTATATTGTTTGTTGGTATGCTCTTCATAAACACATTACGCCAGCTGTAAAGGAGTAATCCCATGAACATAACGGTATTGGCAAGGCCGGATATTCTCCGTGAATGCATCGAATTGCTCTATCGGTATACGAATCATGAAGACACCCGGTCCGTGAAGAATGAACTCACGATGAAATATAATCTGGACTCGCCGGACCTATTGCAAACCTTCGACCCCATCATCGAGATAGGAGAGCTGGTTTACGGCCAACTGGAAGCAGCGCCTGATCGCATGGCTTTTTTCTTCGAAAGCCGGGGACAAGCGGGGTGGTGCTGCGCCAAGCTGCTATTGGATGAATATCTCCGCTCAGCGGGTACGAATGCGAATATTCTTCGGTTGTCCCCTGTCATGCAGGATGAACGGCGGCGCAAGTACGCGGAGTCTCTCTTCCGATTATTTATGGGGGATGCCGAAAGCCACGAATGCCTAGCGACTCATAACGATGCCGATCTGACCAACATGATTGACGGCCTCGAACTGGACGTTCAGGAGAAATGGACACTACATCTCTTATATCAGAACTTTGATTTGTACATGCAGGAATTGCGGAGCATCCTTGAACAGGCCATGACCCTGTATGAGGAACAATTGCCCTTGCTTGAGCCTCTGCTGGACCGCTTTGCGGCAAGATACCATCAGGTGGTTCAAACCGAACCGCTGGAGTACATCAATAACCGATTCCAAATCAATCTCTTGGACGATAAGGAAATCCGAATCGTTCCGCAAATCATGGGTTTCAATATGGTCACGCTCCATCCTCAAAAAAGCGAGAATTCAATAGAGACGCTGTATATCGGCATTCTCTTTGAAGCTCTTCAAGAAGCGGTCAGCCGGGTCATCTCGGACGAGAAGATATGCAAAACGTTGAAAATGCTGAGCGATGCCAGCAAATTTGCAATTCTGAAGTCGATTTACCGTGAGCCGGCATACGGTTCGGAACTGGCAGACCGGCTGAATCTAACCACGGCTACCATCTCGCATCATATGAACGCACTCATACACCAGGGGTTCGTCATGATGGAAAAGCGGGCAAACCGCATCTACTACCGAATGAATCGGACGGCTGTCGAGACTTACCTGGAACAGCTGCGATCCAGCTTATTGCAGCAGGAATGAGCAGTCGTCCTTGCATGCCCGGTATGGAACGGGTCCTCTCCTCATAAGGAAAAAGAAGGATGAGCCAAGGTCTCTCCTTTGGCTCACCCTTCTTATGCAACTCTTCCTCTTCCACAGCCGTTAGTCGCTTCGCCAAACGAAAATAGCTGTTGAGCGAACTCTTATCCGTCTGAATGCTACTGCATATGCTTCGCCAAATACTCGCCGTTTGCCTTCAGCAAGGGATAGGCTTTGCCGGATACCGTCCCGCTCTGCTTATGGCTTTCCAGCAACTCCATGAAGCCGTCCAAATGGTGGGCCGCCTGCTGCTTGTTCCCCTTCTCTTCGAAGCGGATGACCGAATCCAGGTGCGCCGTAAGCGAGCGGGCAGCCCCATGGTTCGCAAACCCGCCTGCTTGCTCCAGCTGATCGACCAGACCTTTCAGGTGCAGGGAGCTTGTATTCTCCAGCTGGTACGTTCCTCTAACAAACTGATACAACCAGTCATACATTATCCGGATATCCGGATCCTGGCTTGCCGCTGCATCTCTTAACACAGGCCCCGAGCCTTTGTAATACGCTTTGAAGGTATCGTTCATATAGCCATACTTCACGCCGCCATCCAGGTATTCCTTATACCGGTTGCGGAATACTTCGTCGGTCAGCATCCGTCCGTCAAACTCGATCTCGACGCCCATCCCGAATCGTTTGGCCGTATATGCGGCATCGTCCAGGCGCTCGCTGCTCATGTCTTCAAAGAAATAGTTCGGCTGGAACGCGACCGCGTCGAATCCGACCTCTTCCCACATATAACTCTTATAGGCCAAGAAATGAGGAATCCAGAAGGACTTTAAGCCTTCGCCGTGAATTTGGCCGTTCACGTATTTCAGCATATCCGGACCGGAAGCGCTTGTGCTTACCTGTTCGGACAGCCAGTATAAACCGGCAAGCTCCAGATTGGAATAATGGTTAGCCTCCCACCGCTGCAGCACTTCGTCCATCCACCAGCGGATCGCCTTTTGCCTGTTCGCCATGGCCGACTCCTCGCCAATGGCCCCGGCGTTAAAATTTTCGGAGATTCCATCTCCGTCCACGTCGCCGAAGTCGGTTAGATACTCGCCCGTATCCGGGATCATCACGACCACCTTGGTTTTATGGTCAGGCTGCCCCAGCTTGGCTCCCACCTCCTTGGTGGCTTCATTGAGCTGGTGCATCTCGCCGTCCGCATCAAAAGTCTTGTCGAGGTACCACTTCCAGTCCTTCAGGTTCGCGCCGCCGCCAAAGTCGCGTCCATCCGGCGATATCAACCCAAGCGTAAGCACGCCGTCAAAAAACCAATCCACCGGCTCCCCGTTCTGGTCCACGTAGCTGATCTGAGGAATGATCTCCTCTTTGCTCCAGTCTCCATCCCCATTGGCATAATGACCATTGTATAGAAGGGATAAATCATGAATGCCGGCCGTAGCCTCTCCCGGCTGCAAATATTTAAATTCTTGCGGCGGAAGCTGCACCGCCCCAGCGGCTTTGCCATCAGTCCCCATGATCTCGATTTCGTCGATGAAGGTCCAGGCCCTTGTATGCATGGTGAAGCTTACCTTCACATAACGCGCGTAAGCGAACTTCCCATCTTCGAAGCCCGGCACGCCATCGGTCTGGCTATCCCAAGCGTACGTTTCGTCTACAGGCGGACCGTCCACCCATAACGTCTGGGTCGCTTTATTCGTCAAGTTCGCCCAATGAACATTGTCGTCCGAGACATACATCGAAACCGTTAGCGGAAACAGAATCGCCGAGCCAGGCCAATCCTGCAGAAAACGCGCGTTGATGCCCGAGATGGATTTGGCCTCGCCAAGATCAAATACGACCTCACGCGTCTTCTTGCGTATATGACCGACCCATGCGGAATCCAGTACATTCCGCGTTCCATGTATTCCGTCGTTCAGTTTATGGCCAGGGTCGGGATAATTGGCTTCCGGGGCCTCCGACCACGAGTAGGTTGCATTTCTTGCCAGGTTTCGCACCTCCGATTGAGCCTCATCAGCATAAGCGAAAGGAATGATCGAGAACATCATGGCCACAATCATGGCTAACGATACCCGTTGTTTCATAGAACGCATATAAATTAACCTCCTCTTATCATGCTTCCTGATCTTCGCCGGTTTTCACCGGACTTCAGCCTTACGAGCTCCAGCAATCGTGGGCCGGCGCCGTAACTCGCGCCATTGCCATGGTTTCGTCATCTCACCCCCTTCCAGTCATGATCTGCCTTCATGCCTCCAATCCTATATTCGACCCCCCCTGCCCTTTCCTTCGTTCAGATCCACCTGCGCTTCAATCGATTTCCGATATCGTTCGGTTATATCCTGGGGACGCGTAATTGCGCTGCCTACCACGACAAACCGGGCGCCGGCATTCAGAGCCTGAATCATGTCGTCCGCGCTGGCAAACCTGCCTTCGGCTATAACCGGCAGCCGCGTTTCCTGAACCAGCCTTGCGACCAGCCCGATATCGGGCTTTGTCGTTTCCGGACTATAGGCTGTATACCCGGACAGCGTTGTGGAAATATAATGAACGCCCAAATCGGCTGCATACAGTCCTTCCTCCAAGGTGGAAACATCCGCCATCACATGGATTCCCCGACGAATCAGCTCATCGACTATCTCTTTCAGCTTGTTCCCATCCGGTCTCGGCCTCAGCGTCCCGTCCATTGCTACAATATCGGCGCCGGCCTCATGGACGGCTAAGGCATCCTCAAGGGTCGGCGTAATGTAAACGGGATAACCTTCGATCTGCCGTTTCAGCAGCCCGATGACCGGCACGCTCACCGCCGCTTTAATCGCCGCAATATCAGCCGTTCCATTGGCCCGGATCCCGATGGCTCCTCCCAGCACGGCCGCTTTCGCCATTTCAACCATATGCTGCGGTCCAAACAGCGGCTCTCCCTCATACGCCTGACAAGACACCACTAATCCTCTATCTGTAATCATCCGCCTCATATTTAGCTCCTACATCTGGTTTAGTATAAACTTGCGTCATCCTTCGTTTACTTCAAGCCCGTAATCGTGATGCCTTCGATAAACTTCTTCTGGACGAAGAAGTATAGAACGATGATGGGAATCGTAAACAGCGTAGCGGCTGCCATTAAAGGCCCCCACGCCACCCCATTCTCCCGAATAAATTGCTTCAGGCCGATGGACAGGGTCCATGTTTCCTGATCGTTCAAGTAAATCAACGCTCCCTGGAAATCGCCCCATGCGCCCAGAAACGTAAACAGGCCGATCGTCAGAAGGGCCGGTTTGGCAAGCGGCAGCACGATTTGGGCGTAGATGCGAAACTCCGACGCGCCGTCGATTTTGGCTGATTCGGTGAGCTCCATCGGAATTCCGTTAAAAAACTGCCGGATCAGGAACACATTGTACGCCATCCCCGTCCCGAACCACGCCGACAGCACCAGCGGCCAGTTGGAATTCAGCAGGTTGACCTTGTTGAATACGACATACAGCGGAATCATCGTTACCTGCATGGGGAGCATCAGCGTGCTGAGCATCAGGATAAACAGCATGTTTCGGCCTTTAAATTGAATTCTCGAAAAGCCGTACGCGACCAGCGGCGATAAAATCACGACGCCTGCAACGCTCATCAAGGCAATCACGACGGTGTTCCAAGTGTATTTGATGAACGGAATCATGTTGACCGCGTTTACGTAGTTATCCCATATCCATTCCGTCGGAATCCATTGGATGGGAATGACGAAGATTTCCTCCTCGGTCTTAAAGGTGGTCAGCAGCAGCCAGGCGAAGGGCGCCAGAAACAGCAGGCCCACGAGGATTAACAGCATATGAGGAATGATCTTTCGGCCGATAAATGCTTCGTTCATTATTTTTCACCTCCATAGAAGACCCACTTGCTGGATGTTTTGAAGATTAACAGGGTCAGCAGCAGCACGATGATAAACAAAATCCAAGCCATCGCCGAGGCGTAACCCATCTTCAGGAACATGAAGGCGTTCTGGAACAAATAAATCGCATAGAACAAAATCGAGTTCCCCGGCCCGCCAATGGCCTGATTGCTTGATTCCGCAAACACGTAGCCTTGGGAAAAATATTGAAAGGAGCCGATCAGCCCCATAATGAGCTGGAAGAAGGTCATGGGCGAGATGGCCGGCAACGTGATATGCCAGAACTTATGCCACTTGTTCGCACCGTCAATGGAAGCGGCCTCATAATACATTTTGGGCACTTCCTGCAGCGCCGCCAAATACATGATGGTGATCGTCCCGGTCCCCCAGAAACCCATCATAATCAGCGACGGTTTGGTCCAGTTCTCGTCCATCAGCCAATTCGGTTCCGGCAGGCCGATCGCGCCCAGCATCTGGTTCACCAAACCATATTGCGCGTTCAACAGCCAAATCCACAGCAAGGATCCCGCTACGGCCGGGACCAGCGTTGGTAGGAAATAAATCGTCCGGTACAGGGACAGTCCCTTGACGCTCTGGTTTAGCAGCAGGGCAATGCCCAGCGCGTACGCAAGTTGGGGGAAAAATCCGAACAAAGCCATGAATGCGGTGTTGTACAGGGATGAGAACATTTTGCCGTCTTGGGTCATCTCCACATAATTGTCCAGGCCGACCCATTGGGGCGAGGTAAACAGGTTATACTCCGTGAAGCTGTAATACAATGACGTGATAATCGGATAGAGCTGGAAGACCAGGAAGCCGAATATCCATGGACTTAAAAACAAAAGTCCGATGATCAGCCGTTTTCTTTCCCTGCTCTTCATTCCGCTCCGGGGTTCCAAACGTTCCATGTGATCTTTTCACCTCCAAGTAAAAAACAACAACCTGCAGGGAGCGGCCAGCCTGCCTATCGTACTCGCCGCTCCTGCATCATCAAGATTATTTTTTGTCCGCGATCGGCTGCATCTTGCTCACGACATTATCCATCGCTTCCTGAGCGCTTATCTGTCCTTTGAGCGCCTTCTCCGTTTCTTCATTCAAGGTCTGCAAGTATTCGTTAATGTAAATGCTGTTCGGGAAGCCCTTCAAATTCGGATTTTTCGCACTTTCATAATAGTCCCAAAGTTCCTTCACCTCTTGGTTCTCCGTCAGCTTCGGATTATCAAGCGCTTTCATTAGAACGGGGATAGAGCCGCTCTGGATGCTGTATTCAATCTGAACGTCCTCACCGAGCAGGTACTGCATCACCTTCCACGCCTCTTCCTGATGCTTCGCCTTGGATGGAATGAACATGGCGATCGGACTAACCATGCCGGAGCCTTTAAGATCAGGGTTGGCTGCTGGGTAAGGGAATGGCGCTACGCCGACTTCCTTGCCTTCGCCGCGATGCTTGACATACCAGTTCTCCCAGCCGATAATCATGGCCAGCTTGCCGGTCAGGATCGGATCCTGCGGAGTTTCGAGACCGCCCATGCCCGATTTGAATTTATCGATGCTCTCCTGCCCGAATTCCTTATAATAATTCACTTGATAATCAATGGCCTTTACATTCGCTTCCTGGTTCGCGGTCAGCTTCCCGTTGCCGTCGTCCCATGAGCCGTTGAAGATGATCGGCCAAAACACGTTATCGATCCAAGGGTAATCCGGTATAAAGCCCATCTGCGTTATATTTCCTTTATCGTCCTTCTTGGTCAGCTTCTTCGAATATTCGAACAGATCTTCGAGCGTCTCCGGCGGAGCCGTGAGTCCTGCTTCCTCGAACGCCTTTTTGTTGTAAAACAATTTATTGGCCATGCTCATGGAAATCGGGAACCCGAAGATATCATTGTTGACCTTCATGCGATCCAGCGCCGCAGGAATGATCTGGCTGGTGTCGAATCCGTCCCGTTTGATGAATTCCTCCAGCGACTGCACCGCACCGGCAGCAGACCAAGGTCCGATGTTATTCCACTGCGTTACGATGAGATCCGGAGCGCTGCCCCCCGAAATCGCGGTTAGTTGTTTCTGATGATCCTGATTGCTGAGTGTCTTGACTACGATGTCGTCCTGGCTTTCATTGAATTTCGCTACAGCATCCTCAATCGGCTTCGCGTTTTCTGCTGTGGCAGAACTCCATAATTGAATTTCAACCTTGCCGTCCTGGCCGGCCTTGCCGCCAGTGCCGCCCGCTCCGGAGCATGCGCTTAATACGGTGGAGAAGGCTAAGAGCAGCATAAGCAAAACGTGAAACGACTTCTTTCTATAGTGCTTCTTCAAATGACTCACCCTCCAACATTTCATGGTTTTATAATTTCATAACTGAAGAAAAATTCCTTCTAAACAGAAATTAATGGATAATTACTCTTTCGTCAATCCTTAATTTTCTTGTTTTTGTTTTTATCCGGGCATAAAAAAAGCAAGGATTATAATCATAATCCTTGCTGCATCTAGGATATTTCATGATAATTACGCCTAGATCAACATTAAAAATATTTTTTAGTTATTTGAATTATTTTGGAGTAATGATCCATCTATATGACGTATTGCATACACTCCATCTCACCGTAAAACCATACTTGGGCCGCCGCTCCAATGACGCCGGCGTCATTGCCAAAACTCGCAGCCATAATCCGGCAGCAGCATCTCATATACGAAGACGTTCGGGCATCGATTTCCTGATCGAGCTCCTGCAAAAAACGGGGACCGGATTCCGCAACCCCGCCTCCGATCACAACGACCTCCGGATTAAAGGCATGAATATACCCGGCAACAGCAGCTCCCAGCGCCCGGATGACCACCCGCATGACCGCCGTGGCGGATGGATCATCCTGATGCCAAGCCCGAATAATATCCCGGGAATTAGGCCTCCATGCATATGAAACGCTTTCATTTCTTTGCATTTCAAGGCCTATTCTGGCAATCCCGCTTCCGGAGGCATACAGCTCGATGCATCCGTTATTTCCGCAGCTGCAGCGAGGGCCGTTAATGTCAACACTAACATGGCCGAGCTCCGCCGCCCCGCCAAAGACGCCTCGCAGAAGGCGTCCTGATTCCATGACGGCACCGCCGATGCCGGTGCCAAGAGCCAAGCACACAAAATTATCGCAGTGTTTGCCAACCCCGTACATCTTCTCCGCCATCGCAATGACATTGACATCATTGTCCACATACACGCGAGTGTTATAACGCTGTGTTACCAGCCGTTTAATTGCCGTCCCCGTCCAGTCGGGAAGCGTATCTCCCGCGTATAGAACGGTCCCTTCCCGAAAATCGATCTGGCCTGCGCTGCCTATGCCGATCCCTTGCACCTCTCCCTCAGCGCCGGCCGATTTCATCATCATGTCGATGCCAAGCAGCACTTTGTGCATAAGCTGCTCTGGACCTTTATGGGCCTCGGTTGGCACCCGATGCCGGTTTATGATCTCCCCCCCTCGATCGATGACCGCAAATTGGACTTTCGTCCCCCCAATATCAACGCCGATGGCGTAACCCATAACAAGGTAACACTCCCTTCTGTGATCCTTAAAAAACGAACGAAAGATCACCCCGCTTTCGCCTATGATGAATATGTGAATCGATTCAAGGAATCGATTCACTAGTACAGCTTATCCGCAACGGAACTTGCGGTTTTTTTCAACGATTCCGAGGCATCCTCTTTTTTCATCGTTAAGAGCGTTGTAAGAATGTTCAGCATATACGTCTGCATGAATTTTGTCGCCAGTGCCCCGCCCTCGGTCGGCATTTCCCGGGAAGACACGAGCAGCACCGTATCTGCGTACGTGGCAATCGGGGAGCGCAGGTGCCCGGTCAAGCAGATGACGTCCGCTCCATTCTTCTTCGCTTCCTTCACCGGATCCACCAGGTCGCGCGTGCTTCCGGAAGTGGATATGGCGAATACGAGATCGCCCTTCTTGACCAATGAAGCGGACATGGCAATAATATGCGAATCCCGGTGCGCTTCCACATTGAGTCCCAGCCTCATCAGCTGATAATGCAAATCCAGGGCGGTTATGCCTGAAGAGCCTACGCCATAGACATACACTTTGTTTGCGGCCAGCAGTTTATCAACCGCCATCCTCAGATTGTCGGCATTCACCAGATCCAGCGTATTCTTCAGTAAAATTTCATGCTGCATCGTCAGCTTGCGAGCCACCGTCATCAGGTCGTCCTGCTCATCGATAGAGGTATCGACTACGGATGGGGGACGATCCACCAAGTCCTGTGCAACGGACAGCTTGAACTCATGAAATCCCCGGAACCCCAGCTTGCGGCAGAATCGAATGACGGAGGTCTCTCCGACCCCTGCTTTCTCGGACAAATCCGTAACGGTGGCAAGGACCGTTTCCTCAGGGAAACCTTTTACGTAATCAGCCACTTTTTTCTCCGTCTTGGTCAGGGAAGAATAAATGCTTGATATCATCAGCAGCGTATTGGATTGATTCAGTCTTGGGCCTACTCTTGCCATTCCGATCCCTCATTTCTCTCTATCTGGACAAAAAAAGAATATTTTCTCCTTAATTATATATTAAAAAAGAGTTTTCTTTCAACAACAAAAAAGAAGCTGTCAGCATCCTTATGGATCGGATACTGCAGCTTCCATCATGATTTCGTTGCATTAAGAAAAATTCTGTCCCACGCATCCTCATCAAACATGCTTACATCATCGTTCCGCTGTCGTCCGTGCTTGAAGTCAGTTCCTCGATAGCCACTGCCCCGTTCAGGCCGCCGCCGGCCGTTTGCGCCCGTTCCATTTGGTACCCTGCGTCCAGCATCGAGCCATCCAGCTGATGCAGCTGCTGGCTGACTTGATCCATCTGTTTGAACAGCTGGCGATACTGATAGGCTTGCGCATACTCGCTCTGCTGCGCGGCCTCGTCCAGCTGTTCGAACATCGTTTTATTCTCGCCCAGCACCTGTCGGTACTGCTCCGCCGCAGCGGTTCGGATATCCTGAGCCGCCCCCATCATCCCATGCAGCACCATCCTGCAGTTCACCAGCTCCTGGCGCACGGCGGAAGAAGTTTCAGGCGTGACCGAAGCCTGCGCATTCTGAAGCTCGGCGTGGATCCCGCCGAGCTCGTTCACGATCATCCCGACTTCGTCCATGCGGCCGTTCTGCCCTGCAGCAGCCAATTGGCTGGATAGCTGATTGAGTCTCATCGACATGTTTTGAATATTGCTCATTCGTTATTCCCCATTTCCGGACCAAGTCCTTTTTATGAACTAGGATGCGATAAACCATGGATTGCTATTCATTCCGGTATCTGGGCGTGATTAACGGTCTGCTGGAATGCGGGTCGGGATGCCGATATAATAGAGTAAGCCATCATATGAAAGTAGGTAGATTAAAGAGTCCGCATGATCAAACGCAAAAAAACGACGCTTTTCCTTGTTGTTGCCTTATTGCTCGCCATATTCTACATGCAGCTGCAAACCGCCATACCGGGATTTATCAACGATCTCGATTTTGATTTTAATAGCAAAGAATCCCCTGAAATCACCCAGCTCCACCCTTATGTACTGCAGCAAAAGAATGAGCTTGTCCGTCTCACCAAGAAAAAAGGGATCACGATTGTCATAACGGACGGTTACCGGAGCCACGAAGAGCAGACCCGCATCTACAATCAGGGCCGCAGCACCGAGGGCAGCATCGTGACGAATGCCAAGGCCGGGGAATCCCTCCACAATTACGGACTCGCCATTGATTTTGCGCTGAGGCTGAAGGATGGCAGCGTCATCTGGGATATGGAATACGACGGGAACGGAAACGGCAAGGCCGACTGGATGGAAGTCGTGGAGATTGCAAAAGATTTAGGCTTCCAGTGGGGCGGAGATTGGGCCAACTTTCCGGATTATCCGCATCTGCAAATCGATTTTGGATTATCGATCCGTGATTTGAAACGGGGAAAGCTCCCTCCCATGGACGCTTCCGAGTATTCGGAAGCCAAATGAAATGAGATTGTTATTTGTTTTAATTGAGCATCGAGGTTCGCATAGCATACTTTAGCTATACTCCAATATGACTAACGCATCAGGTAAATAAATCAAGGCCGACCGGATCCTTCCGGTCGGCCTTTTTTGATGTTGTTCGCTGTTAAAGCGTCTCGACGAAGGTGTGATATTCAACCAAATGCTTGACATGCCGTTCACGTTTTGGTTATATAGTCATATATATAAGCATATAACCTTAACAGGACAATGAAGGCAAGGTGGTGATTCTTATTGAGCGGTACCGTGCATCCAGATAATAGGCCCCTGTTCATCCAGATCAAGGAAAAGATCGAGGACCAGATCGTCAATGACCAATTGCTTGAAGGTGAACAGGTTCCTTCCACGACGCAGCTGTCCCAATTTTACAAAATAAATCACATTACGGTGTTGAAGGGAATCAACCTGCTGGTTGATTCCGGACTCATCTATAAAAAGCGAGGTGTCGGCATGTTTGTTGCTGAGGGGGCCAAGGAAATGCTGCTCCGGACCCGAAAGAGTGCATTTGCGGAACATTATGTGGTGCCTATGGTACAGGAAGCGGACAAACTCGGTTTGTCCACGGATGAGCTTGTTCAAATCATAACCCAGTTAAAAGGAAGTGACCCCCATGAATCTTGATGTACAGTTAGATCGGGTATCGGTGACATACGGCAGCGTCGAAGCCGTCCGCGATATTTCCCTCCGCCTCCCGGCCGGCAAAATTTACGGTCTCCTCGGTCGCAACGGCGCAGGCAAAACCTCGCTCCTGTCGATCCTGGCTTCATTTCGCGAACCATCGTCGGGATCGGTTACGATTGGCGGCGAGCAGCCCTTCGAAAATGCCAAAATCATGAGGGAAGTTTCCTACATCTACGATGTCGACTATAAAGAGGAGACGGACAAGGTCAAGGCCGCGATTGAATCCGTTGCCAGGTACCGGCCCCATTTTGATACGGCTTATGCCCTGGAGCTTGCCCGCAAATTCAATTTGCCCCTGGATAAACAGCTCAAGCAGCTCTCCAAAGGCATGCAGTCCGCTTTTAACGTATGCATCGGCCTCGCCAGCCGGTCGCCGGTTACCATTCTGGATGAAGCTTATCTCGGCATGGATGCGCCTTCGCGCGAAATTTTTTACCGGGAACTGCTGAAGGACCAGGAACGACATCCGCGTACGTTCATTCTTTCCACCCACTTGGTATCGGAGATGGATTATTTGTTTGAGGAAGTCATTATCATCCACAAAGGCCGGTTCATTCTTCAAGACGATTATGAAAGCCTTACGTCCAGAGGTGTATCCATTACGGGTCCCGCGGCCAAGGTGGACGAATTCATCCAGGGCATGAAGGTGCTCAACGTGCAGCAGCTCGGTTCCACCAAGGCCGTCATGGTCTACGGGGATCTGGGCGAGGCATCTCAATCAGCCGCATTGAAGGCAGGACTTGAGATCGGGCCGATCTCGCTCCAGGACTTGTTTATCCATCTGACGGGGGAGGAGTATTCCGCATGAAAAAGACGTCATCGCCCGTAAGCAAAGTATCGACGGAAATGTTTATTCAACAAGGCAGCTGGGCTTTGGGTTTTCTAACGATTGTGCTGCTGATCTATATTGGAGCCGGCATCGGCAGCATCATTGGCATCAATGTTCGGGAAGGAATATCAGATGAGGACTTCTTCTCCATCGCATACCGCTCCACCAAAGGATTTATGCTTGTCATCGGCATTATTTCAGCTTACGGTTTTCTGAGCTATTATGTAAGACACGGCATTACGCGCCGGGATTTCTTTGGTGGTTCCGCTTTAGCGGCCGTCTATCTGTCCCTGGCATTTCCGGTTGCCGCGGCACTGATCCAGTGGATTGTCTCGCTGTTTGCATCACAAGATGCGGGAAGCACCCGACTGCTGCAGGAGTTCGACAACAGCTGGCTGCTGACGCTCGTTTCCTACGGTATCCAAATCTTCATCTATTATTTGATGGGGTGGATGATTGGATCCGGATTTTACCGGTTTGGCTGGATTCGCGGCTTGGGATGGATCGCCGTTGCCCTCATGTTGATCGGCTTCATGGATGCATTGTGGCAGTTCGAGCTGGCTTCCATATGGGAACAGTGGTTGCCGGTCACGACAGACTTTTCCGTCACGCTGCCGGTTTCGCTCGCAGGCTCCCTGGCCGTCATCCTGATTGCAATGATTCTGATTCGGCTGATCACCCGAAGAGTTACGATCAAAATGTAACCAATACGCAAAATAAATGGCTGATCCAGGGTAGCACCTTCTACCCCGGAATCAGCCATTTTATGATATAACGCCACCGTATAGATTAAGCGGCACTGCTTTTCTTCTTATTATAAATGTCGAAGGCTACCGCCGCGAGGAGAACCAGGCCCTTAATGCCTTGCTGCCAGTCGATGCCGAGACCTACGAGCGACATCCCGTTATTGAGGACGCCCATGACGAGCCCCCCAATGATCGCGCCGAAGACCGTCCCGATCCCGCCGGTGGCCGAAGCGCCGCCGATGAAGCTCGCCGCGATGGCATCCAGCTCGAAGTTCGTACCGGCTCTCGGCGTCGCCGCGTTCAAGCGGGCGGCAAAAATCAAACCGGAGATGGCGGCCATGACGCCCATATTGACGAATACCCAGAACGTGACCTTCTTGGTTTTCACGCCGGACAGCGCCGCCGCTTTTTCGTTGCCGCCAAGCGCATAAATATGACGGCCCATCACGGTTTTGTTCATCACGAAGGAATAGATGATAATGAGCACCAGCAGCAGAATCAGAATGTTCGGCAGGCCGGCGTAACTAGCCAGCATGAACGTAAAGGCATTGATCACGGCCGCAATGAGCACCAGCTTCAGGAGGAACAAGCCGCTTGGCAGAACGTCGAAGTTGTATTTTTTGTGGGCCTTTCGTTCCCGCAGCTCATTGATCAGGAAAATAACCGTAAAGATGATGCCAGCCAGAATCGCGATCAGGTTGGTGCCGGTGTTGCCGAAGTCCGGAATGAAGCCGGAGCTTAGCTTCTGGAAGCCGCCCGGAAACGGCGCAATGGATTGGCCCTCCAGCACAATCATCGTCAGGCCGCGGAACAGGAGCATGCCGGCCAGGGTTACGATAAAGGCCGGTATCCTCACGTAAGCCACCCAGAATCCCTGCCATGCTCCGATCAGACCGCCGACGATCAAGGATACGATGACGGCAATGACCGGATGCAGCTGCATATCGACCATCATGATCGCAGCAACGGCGCCGACGAAGGCGGCTACCGAACCGACCGACAAATCAATATGACCCGTAATGATGACAAGCACCATGCCGATGGCCAGTACGAGAATATAGCTGTTCTGGAGAATCAGGTTCGTGATGTTGATCGGCTCCAGCAGCAGCCCTCCCGTAATGATTTGGAAAAAAATCATAATGACAACAAGGGCGATGATCATCCCGTATTGGCGGATGTTGTTTTTAAACATTTTTTTGAGCGTCTCCATGCTTAAGCCCCTCCATTCTTGGTCATGTATCTCATCAAGGTTTCCTGCGAAGCCTGTTCTCTGCCAACTTCTCCGGTCATCCGTCCCGCGCTCATGACATAAATCCGGTCGCAGATCCCTAAAATTTCAGGCAGCTCCGAGGAAATGACAAGCACCGCCTTCCCCTCATCCGCCAGCTGGTTGATGATCGCGTAGATTTCGTATTTGGCTCCGACGTCAATCCCCCGCGTCGGCTCATCCAGAATCAGGATGTCGGGCTCGGCATAGATCCATTTACTCAGCACAACCTTCTGTTGATTCCCCCCGCTGAGGTTCCCCGTCTTCTGGAGAATGTTCGGCGTTTTGATCTTGAGCTTCTTCCGCATGTCTTCCGCCACGAGGATTTCTTCCCGATCATCAATGACCATGTTCTTTGCCAGCTTGGACAGTCCGGTCAGCGAGATGTTGCGTTTGATATCGTCCATGAGGATCAGTCCGTATTCCTTCCGGTCCTCGGTCACGTAAGCAAAGCCGTTTTCAATCGCCTCGTTGATGGACTGATTGCGGATTTCCTTGCCGTCTTTCCGAAGCGTACCCGTGATGTTCCGGCCGTAAGCCCTGCCGAAAATACTCATCGCAAGCTCGGTCCGGCCGGATCCCATCAGCCCGGCAATGCCCACGACCTCCCCCTGGCGGATATTCATGCTCACATTGTCAATCACTTTTCGGCCTGCTTGCAGCTCGTGATATACCGTCCAATCCTTAACTTCCAGGATGACCTCCCCGATCTTCGGGCTCCGCTCCGGATAGCGGTTCGTCAAATCCCGCCCGACCATGCCGCGGATGATCCGGTCCTCGTTCACCTCGCCGCCTCTCATATCCAGCGTTTCAATGGTCTGGCCGTCGCGCAGAATCGTAATGGAATCCGATACCTTCGACACCTCGTTCAATTTATGGGAGATCAGGATGCAGGAAATTCCCTGCTTCTTGAATTCCAGCATCAGCGCAAGCAAATTCTCGCTGTCGTCCTCGTTGAGCGCCGCCGTTGGCTCGTCCAGAATAAGCAGCTTCACCTTCTTGGATAAGGCCTTCGCAATTTCGACCAACTGCTGCTTGCCGACGCCGATGCTGCCCACCTGCGTATTCGGGTTCTCGCTGAGCCCCACCTTATCCAGCAGCTCTTTGGCCCCCGTCATCGTCTCATTCCAGTTCATGATGCCCTTCTCGGCGCGCTCGTTCCCCAAGTAGATGTTCTCGGCAATCGACAAATAAGGAATCAGCGCAAGCTCCTGATGGATGATGACGATGCCCAGGTCTTCGCTTTGCTTGATGTTTTTAAATTCACAGACGCTGCCTTTGAACAGAATATCTCCCTCATAGCTGCCGTAAGGATACACGCCGCTCAGCACTTTCATCAGCGTGGATTTGCCTGCTCCGTTCTCCCCGCACAGGGAGTGGATCTCGCCTTCGCGAACCTTCAGATTCACCTGGTCCAGCGCCTTTACCCCGGGAAACGCTTTCGTAATGTTCCTCATTTCAAGAATGTACTCTGACATCTGGCTTCACCTTCCTATCCTTTCGTGTTCGCTTGACTAAAGACTATTTCAATCCGATTTCTTCCTTGGAATAGTAGCCCGTCTCCACAACCTCTTTCTCCACGTTGGAAGCATCAACGGATACAGGGGGAAGCAAATAGGCAGGCACGACCTTGATGCCGTTGTCGTACGATTCCGTATCGTTCACCTCGGCCTCTTCTCCCTTCAGCACGCTCTCCGCCATCTTCACCGCCTGCTCGGCGAGCTGGCGCGTGTCCTTGAACACCGTCTGGGTTTGCTCACCGGCCACGATCGACTTAATGGAAGCAAGCTCCGCATCCTGACCCGTGATGATCGGCAGCGGCTTGCCGGCCGTCCCGTAGCCTACGCCCTTGAGCGAGGAGATGATGCCGATGCTGATCCCGTCGTAGGGCGACAGCACCGCGTCCAGATTCTCGCTGGAGTAGTTGGCGCTGATCAGGTTATCCATCCGCGACTGGGCCAGGGCGCCGTCCCAGCGCAGAGTCGCAATCTGGGCCATCGTGGTCTGTTTGCTCCGAACGACAAGCTTGCCCGAATCCATGTAAGGCTTGAGCACGGACATCGCGCCGTCATAGAAGAAGTAAGCATTGTTATCGTCCGGCGATCCGCCGAACAGCTCGATATTGAACGGCCCCTTCCCTTCCTTCAGGCCAAGCTTCTCTTCAATATAGGAGGCCTGCTGAACGCCGACCTGGAAATTGTCGAAGGTGGCATAATAACTCAAATGCTCGGTGTTTCGGATCAACCGGTCGTAGGCGATGACCTTGATTCCCTGATCATGGGCCTTCTTGATCACGTCGGTCAGCGTATTGCCGTCGATCGAAGCGATGACGATCACGTCGACCCCTTTCGTAATCATGTTCTCGATTTGGGAAATCTGGTTTTCAATCACGTCCTCGGCGAATTGAAGGTCGGTTTTATACCCTTTTTCCTGAAACAGCCGCTCCATGTTCTTCCCGTCAGCCACCCAGCGTTCGGATGATTTGGTGGGCATCGCAAGGCCGACGTAACCCTTCTTTGCATCGCCGGTTTGGCTTTCGGCGAGGTTGCAGGCCGTCAGGGCCAAGAGCAGCACCGCGATCAGCAATCCTGGCAATCCTCTCTTCATCGGTAGTTCCCCTTTCCGAAAAATGAAATCGAGAGCGCTTACAACCGAAGGTTCGAAAAGCCTCTCTGTACTAAAAAGGATACCTCCGTTCGGGTGGAGGGGTCTTTCCACGAAAACAACCTTTTTTATAATTTTCATACTTTTGTTGTTCGGCATTCTTGCGAGATGTGCACAGTATGCTCCATGGGAACCGGCCCGAATGACTTTATCGTCGTCAAAAAGAGCCCCCGGTTTGTTGTTTGCCAACGAACCGGAGGCTCTCTCCATGCTGCAGCGTATATCCGCACGCAACCAGATGTTCTCTTTCCGTGCGGAAATAAAAAGGCCGGCGGGCACTAACGCCCGCCGACCATACTGCGATCACATGCCCGATTGCAGCATTCTTGCCAGGATGGCCGCCGTTTCCGCGCGCGTAGCCGCCCGCTTCGGCGCCAGCATGTTCGCTTGGTCGCCCGTCAACAGTCCTGCCTGCGAAAGCCGGTCGACTGCCCCGCGAGCCCATGCTGCAAGCTTGACATCGTCGGCATATTGCAGCGGCGCTCCCTCGGCCTCCTTGCCAAGTCCCGTCGCTTCCATCGCCCTTGCGATCATGACGATCATTTCCTGACGGGTCACGGCCGCATCCGGACGGAAGCTGCCGTCCGCATACCCTTGGATCAATTCCGCCTTATAAGCGGCTTGAACGTCGGCTGCAAACCATCGGCCCGCCACGTCGTTGAACGAAGCAGGAACCGCGGCCGCTCCGCTCGGATGGATCCCCAGCATCCTGACCAGCATGGCGGCAAGCTCCGCCCGCGTGATGGAGCGGCCCGGCTCAAAACGGCCGCCCTCCGTCCCCTGCACGATGAGCTTGTTCGCGAGCAGTTCGGCGTCGGCTTTAGCCCAATGCCCGCTCATGTCGGTGAATGCGCGGCGGCTCTCCAGAACGGTATAGGTTCCCGATGCCTTCAAAGTGAGAAGGGCATTCTCGGCCGAAGCGAAACGGGCCGGAACGTGTTTCCATTGTCCGGCGGCTTCATCGAGGTAAGCTGCCGTCAAATACCGGCCGTCGGCCAGCATTCGCTCTGAAGGCGCGAAGGTTGCGGATAATCGGCCATCTGCCAGCGGCTGCGCCGTTCCGTCCGGCTTCCACGCGTTCAGCGACACGGAGAACGGCTTAAGCCGCATACTCGCTCCCGTTTTTCGCGAGAGCTCCACGAGTCTCGTCTCCGTCTCGTCATCGGCCGTTCTGATCGTGAGCCCGATGAAAGCCGCAGATAAATCCGATGGCAGCTCGCCAAGTTCAGCCAGTGAGAAGACTAATGCGCCCTGCGGCGTGCGCCACTCCAACACCGCGCCGCTGACAAGCTCCTGCAGCCGCTCCACGACGGCAGGCTTCATGAGCAGCGACCATTCCTTCGTTCCGCCCCTCGTTTCAATCACGATGCGGCCTGAACTCAGCTGTTCGTGCTCGAGCGTGATCGTCCGGCCGGACTCCCCGTCGAGCACCAGATCGACGGTGAGACCGCGATCTTCCCCTGCGGGCGGTTTCACCCCGCCGGCATTGCCCGGCAGGCCGACGGCGTTGCCCGGGCTTCCGCCGGAACCAGGATCACCGCCTGAGTGAGCCGGCGGCAAAACGGCAACCTCGGCCGTGGTGCTTAAACCTTCGTAGGTCACGGTCATGGACGATTTCCCTGACCGGATGCCGTGCAGCCGGCCCGCTGCATTCAGGGATGCATAGCCTCTGTCTGCAAGACGGTATGCAGCTTCCGCGGTCACATCGGAGGACGTGCCGTCCGAGTAATGTGCAGTTACCCGGATCTGGCGATATTCGCCCTCCCTCACTTCATACCGGGAAGCATCCAGGGTCAATCCGGTCGGCACGGCATAAACCGTGACGGGGGCGGCGGCTGTCAGCCTTCCGGCATCAGCCTCATAAACGGCCTGCATGACGGTACGCCCGGTACGAAGACCTGTGACATACCAGGAACCGTCCTCGGCCCGCGCCACCCGAATCAGCCCATCATCATATTGAAAGCGGGCATCTGCGGTTACGTCCGAGGTAGCATCCCCGTAAGTCACCTCGACGACCGTGCGCACCGATTCGCCGATTTGAAGTCGGTACGAGGGCGGCGTAAACCATATGCCGTCGGCAAAGGTCACCTGCACGCCATCCCGAATCGGCTCGCCGCCGATCCAGGCGCGAATGTCGGCCACTCCCGGCTCGGTTGAACGGACTTCCGCCGTATACACGCCGTTCTCGCGGTACGTGGCTTCCGTCACGGTGCCAAGCGTTGTTTCAAGCCGGATATCGGCCCCGCTCCCCGTGTTGTTGCCAAAGGCATCCCTCACTGAGATGGTAATCGTCGAGGCAGCAGAGCCGTTAGCCGGGATTGCCCCGCTGTCGGCGGACAGCTCCGATGCAGCGGCCAAAGCGGGACCCGGCAGAAATTCGACCTCCGCCGTGTCTGCGAGCTCGCTATCGTCCACGGATGCCGTAATGACGGCAATGCCGGCCTCGGTTGAGATCAGCGATGCCGTGTACCGCCCCTCGGCCTCGTATACAGCCGCGGAAACGGTGCCGATCGAGGAATGAATCCGAATGTCCGCGGGCCCGCCGTCATCCGGAACCGTATTGCCCGCGGCGTCCTTCAGCTGCACCGTAATCCGCGCGGATTGCTTGCCGTCGGCCGTCAGCCCGGTCCGGTCCGCATCGACCGTCGAGCGAAGCGCCGAAGGCTCGCCCGGCTCGAAGGATACCGTCACTGCCGAGGCGATCCGAATGCCGTCCAAGGTTCCGGTAATGACGGCTGTTCCGGCCCTATTCGATGAAACGCCGGCCGTGTAACGGCCATCCGCTTCGTACTTCGGCTCCGTCAGCAGGCCAAGCGTCGACGCCAGCTTAAGCTGGAGCGATCCGGCATCGGAGCGGAGCTCGTTTCCGTAAGCGTCCTTCAGCTGTACCGTCACGATTGAACGGCTTAGCCCGTCAGCGGTGACGACTGCCCGATCGGCTGACAATATCGTTTGGTCCGCCGAAGCCGGGCCAGGCATGAACTGCACCGACGCCGTGTGCGCCAGCGGCACATCGTTGACACTTCCCGTGATGACGGCCTCGCCTGCCGCCGTGCCGGCCGTCAATATGGACGTGTACGTACCGTCATGATGATCCGTCATCAATCCCAGCGTTCCGGCCGTCGTCTCCAGCAGGACCTTGTCGCCTCCTGCGGTCAACGCATTGCCGAAGGCATCCTTCAGCCGAATCGTGACAACCGTTGACGTGCTGCCGCCCACGGTGATTGCTTTGCTGTCCGTCTCGATGATCGATTCGGTCGCGGATGCCGCCCCGGCGAGAAGATCCACCGATACGGGGTGCTCCAACGGCACGCCGTTTACGGCACCCGATACGACGGCTGAACCGGAAACCGTACCGGCCGTCAGCATGGCTGAATACGTGCCGTCGCCATGGTCTTGAACGCTGCCCAACGTTCCGGCCGTCGTGGTTAACACGACCGTATCACCGCCCGTCTTCAATTCGTTGCCGAAGGCATCCTTCAGCTGCAGCGTCACGGTTGTAGTGCTGGCGCCGTCAGCCGGCATCGCCGGGGATGCTGCCGTCAGCAGCGATTCGCGCGCCGAAGCCGCTCCGGGCTCAAAATCAGCGGACGCGGTCTGCAATAGCTTCGCACCGTTCACCGTCGCGGTGATCGTTGCCGGACCGGCAACCGTCGGTGCCGTAAACACGGCCGAGTATGTGCCGTCCCCATGATCCGTTACCGCTCCGATCGAGCCGGCGGTCGCGCTCAGGCTCACCCTGTCGCCGCCGGACGTCAGGTTGTTGCCGTAGACGTCCTTCAGCTGCACGGTCAGCGCCGTTGTGCTTGACCCGTCAGCCGGGAGCGCGGACGCCCCCGCTGTGAGGAGCGATGTTGCCGGGGAAGCGGCGCCCGGAACATACGCGATGTCCGCCGTCTGCGTGACGGTCTTGCCGTTCAGCTCGGCCCGGACGACGGCCTTGCCGGCGGTCGTCGGCGCCTTAACGGTAGCCGTATAAGTGCCGTTACCGCGGTCCGTGACGGCGGAGAGCGTGCCTCCGCTTGTTTCGACGGATACCGCGTCGCCTCCTTGCGTCACCGGGTTGCCGTAGGCATCCTTCGCTTGGACCGTAATGACGGCCGTACTGACTCCGTCTGCCGTAATCGAGGCCGGGTCGATCGACAGGCTCGTCGCTGATGGCGATGCCGCTCCGGCAACGAAGTTCAAGCTTGCCTTGCCGGCAAGTGCCGAGCCGTTGACAAAACCCGACACCGTTGCGGTTCCGGCGGTCGTGGGCGCCGTCCAGGTCGCGCTGTACGTCCCGTCGCCGTGATCCGTTACCGCACTCAGGCTGCCTGCCGTAGCCGACAAGGTTACGGTACCGCCCGAAGCAGTCAAACGATTGCCATGCGTATCCTTCAGCTCCACGGTAACCCTGGTCGTGCCGGTTCCGTTAGCCGGTACGCTTGCGTTCGCGGCGCTGATCGTGGATGCCGACAGAGACACGGGGCCGGGCACGATGCTTACGTTCGTCGTTTGCGCAAGCCTCACGCCATTAACCGATGCCGATACGACCGACATGCCCGTTGCCGTCGGCGCCGTCAGCGTCGCGGTATACGTTCCGTTGCCTTGATCCGCAACGGAACCGATGGAGCCGAGGCTGGCCTGCATCGTCACGGCATCGCCGCCTGTCACGAGATCATTGCCTCGCGCATCCTTCAATTTTACGGTTAACGTCGTGGTCCCCGATCCGGCCTGGAGACTGCCTGAAGCAGAGTCAAGGCTGGACTTGTCCGCGGAGGCGGCCCCCGGGACGAACGAGACCACGGCCGTTTGTTTGATCAGAGAACCGTTCAAACTGGCTGATACTTCAGCGGTTCCGGTCATAGAGGCCGAGGTCAGCGTCGCGGTATAGGTGCCGTTGCCTTTGTCGGACACGGCCCCGATGGTGCCGCCGCTTGTGCTCATGGACACGGTACCTGCTGAAGCCGTCAACGCGTTGCCGTAGGCATCCCGGAGCCGTACCGTCAGCATCGTTTTACTGCTGCCGTCCGCAACGATCGAGACGGGAGCCGCTGACAGTTCCGAGGTTTGCGTGGACGCTCCCGCGGGAAGAATCTGAATCGCGGCCTTCTGCTGCATCGTCGCCCCGTTCACCGCGGCACTGACGGTCCCGCTGCCGGCGGCCGTGCCTGCCGTCAGCACAGCCGTATAGGTCCCGTCCCCATGGTCGGTTACCCTCCCGGCCGTGCCGTGCGAGGACTGGATCGTTACCGTGTCGCCTCCGGACACCAGCGGATTGCCGTGCGCATCCTTTAAGCGGACGGTCACCGCCGTGCTTCCGCTTCCGGCCGTGAGCGTGTTCTGCCCCAGGCTGATCGTGGATGCCGAAGCCGATGCGGCTCCCGGGACGAACGTGACCGCTGCCTTCTGCGCGATCGGCGTTCCGCCCAGCTCCGCCGTTACGGTTGCCGTACCGACGGAAACGGGCGCCTTCAGCTGTGCCGTGTACGTCCCGTTCTTCCGGTCCGTCACGCCGGACAGCGTACCGGCGGTCGTCTTCATTTGCACGGTACCGCCGCTCGTCGTCAACGGATTTCCGTTGCTATCCTTCAGCTGCACCGTCACGGTGGAGATACTGCTGCCGTCCGCCGGAATCGATGCCGGGCTCGCGGTGACCGTTGAAGTGACGGCCGAAGCGCCAAGCGGATTGAACATCACCGTGCCGCTTGCGCTCATGGGATAACCGTTAATGATGCCCGTAATCGTTGCGGTTCCGGTCGTCTTGGACGACGTCAGTTCAGCCGTATACGTCCCGTCCCCGTGATCGGTGACCGGACCGAGCGTGCCCGCTGTCGTGTTAAGCTGAACGGTCCCTTCGCTCCTGCCGATGTTATAGTTGCTTCCTTCCTTGAGCGTTACGGTGACCGTCGTCTTGCTGGTCCCGTCCGCGTCGATGGAAGCGGGACTGGCGCTGATTTGCGTCCGGGCCGGATATACTTGCAGCGCAGACGTGTAATATACCAAAGGGCTGGCATCCGATATGCCCAGTTCTCCCCTGCTGGTCCAGCCTGCGCCCCATACGGTACCGTCCGCTTTAATCGCAAGGGCATGATTGTCGCCGGCAGCGAATAGATCTGCGTCGCCGAGCAGCTTTGTCGCGACTTGGAGGTTCCGGTTCTGCATGCCCCACCACCACAGGGTTCCGTCGCTTTTCAGAGCCATGCTCATGCGGCCGCCGCCGGATATCCGGACTACATTCGTAAGCGGCAAGGAACCTGCCTGCTGAACCTGAATCGCCGTGTTGGAAGAGGTCAGTCCCGGGTTGCCCAGGTTAAAATTCTCATTGTATCCCCAAGCCCAGACGGTTCCGTCTCCCTTCAGAGCCATGCCGCCCAATCGATTGCCTTGGATATCGGCAATGCCGGTTAAAGGCTGTCCGGCAGAATCGATCACCTGTACCGGATAGTCGGAGTCGGCCGTTGATCCGTTGCCCAGCGCTCCGAAGCCTCCGTAGCCCCAGGCCCATACCGTTCCGTCGTTCAGCAGCGCAACGGAATGATATTCGCCCGCCCCTATGGCCTTCACGTCGTTAAGATAAGATCCGCTTGACGCCTTGATGCGTACGGCCCGGGGATTGATGACGTCATAATAATCGGTAAGCGTACTGCTGGAATTGGATCCCCACCCCCAAGCCGATCCGTCTTCCTTGATGGCCAGAACATGGTTGTAAGCCGCGGCGATGCTGCGTACATTCGTTAGCGGCCCGCCGCCGGACTCCGTTACCTGCACGGCACGATGCTGATTATCCGATGCACCGTTGCCGAGCGTCCCATAGACTCCCCTGCCCCAGGCCCATACGGTGCCGTCATTCAGCAGCGCGACCGAGAAATAGCCTCCGCCCGTCACGAACTTCGCGTTTCCCAGCGGCGTACCGTCGAATTTGGTCACCGGTACGGGTCGGAATGCATTATCCGTTGTGCCGTTGCCCAGTGCTCCCGCACTGTTGTCCCCCATCGTCCAAACCGTGCCGTCTCCGGCAATCAGCAAGGAATGAAGGTATCCCGCTCCGATTCCTTTGATGCCGGCGGGGGCCGCGGATGCGGCATGCGCCGGCTGCGGCAGATTCGGCATGATCATCAGGAATGCGAGCAGAAGCATCGCGATTTTTTTCAATCTGCGCAATGGAATCCCCCCTTCTTGAAATAAATAGTAAGTAAATAGCAAGGAATAGAGACTCTGGTGCATGTTGTCCATGATTCCACGGTCCTGACCGCCATTCTAGCAAAAAAGGATGTCAATAATAATTAACAAACGTTAACGATTCGACAAAAAATTTATCTCGAATGAGTCCCCCCTCGGATTGCAAGAAAAAAAAGCGGGGATTGCCATGGAACGCAATCACCGCTTCTAACGCTTCTTATCGCTACCTACCGTGGGCTCCGCTCATCGTCTCGTCTATTCTTCCAGAACCGCCGCCCCTTTGCGGTACCGGTTCGGCGACACCCCCATCACCTTCTTAAAGGCCGTGCTGAAATAATGCTGGCTGTCATACCCCACCCGCTCCGCGATGTCCAGGATGCTCAGCTCGGTGGCGTTGAGCAGCTGGATCGCTTTCTGAATCCTCGTCTGGGTCATGAGCGTGATAAAGGACGTGCCCAGCTCTTTCTTTAGCGTCCGGCTCAGATAGACCGGCGATACCTGCAGGGCCTGGGCGAAAGATTCCAGCGTCAGCTCCCGAACGGCATACTGTTCCTGGATGAGCTGACGGGCACGCCGTACCAGCGGAGACAGCTGCGCCTCCTTGAATACCCCTTCCCGGCAAGCCTCGTAGGCGGCCGCAACCGCGCCGTCCGCCCCTTCAGAAACCGGCTCCAGATGTATGTTCACGGCCAGCTTCAAGTACTTCTGGATCAACTGCTCGGCATCGGCCGCAATCTCCATATCCGCTTCTCCCCAGCAGCAAATGCCGATCCAGCCGGTATGGTCCCGGAACAAAACGCAGGGTGCGGGATGAAACAGCTCGGCGATTATATTTTCCATCGCGAACAGATACAGCTGGCGGTCGCTTTCCTTCATCAACGGCTGCGGAGCCGTCATCTCCGGCCATCTGGCGATGCCGATCCGGGTGGGACGGCAAGGCGGCAGTCCCAGGAACTCCAGCTGCTCGATCGCCTCCTCCTCATCCAGCAGGCCATGCATCCATTCGAGGCAGAATCGTTCCCGAAGCAGCGGAATGTTCTTCTCGATTTGCTCCGACGCCTTCTTCAGGTAGCTTTCCTGGATTTGATGGTCGTTCAGCTCATCCCGAACGCTGCGGAGCACCTGGATCAGATGCTCCGCATTCACCGGCTTCAAAATATAATCCTTTACCCCGAGCCGGATCGCTTCCTGCGCATAAGCAAATTCGTCATGTCCGGTAATAATGACGAACCGGCATGCGGGGCGTTCTTCCTTCATTCGCTTCATGAGCCCGATGCCGTCCAGGAACGGCATATTCATATCGACCAGCATAATGTCAATCGGCTGGCTGAGCGCAAGCTCCAGCGCTTCCTCGCCATCCTCCGCTTCGGCAGCCACTTCCATGCCGAGTGCCCCCCAGTCGACCGCATCCCGAATCCCTTCGCGGATAATCGGCTCATCGTCGGCAATCAAGACTTGATACGCTTTCTTCATCGTGAGTCTCTCCCATCATGATCGGAGGACGAAGGAACGGCATGCAGCAGCGGATGCGTAATCCGTACCGTGGTTCCCTCGTTCTCTATACTGTCAATCATAATTCCGTACGTCTCCCCGAACGTTAACTTGATACGGGCCTGCACATTCAGCATACCGTAGCTTCGGCTTGCACCCGGCCCTTCTTCGTGAGGCGCCTCCATGGCCGTTACCGGATCGGCAAGCTGCCTGCGAAGCGCCTCCAGCCGCTCCGCAGGCATACCTGCCCCGTCATCACGTACGGCAAGCACCAGCGCATTATCCTCAACTTGTGCTTGGATCCAGATTCGCCCCGGGCCTCTCCGGGCCTTAATGCCGTGGTATATCGCGTTCTCCACCATCGGCTGGAGGATAAGTTTCAGGACGTGCAGTCTCTCGGCTTCAGGGGATAGCTCCATCTCAACCTGCAGCCGGTCGCGGTAACGCGTCTTCTGGATCTGCAGGTAACTGCTGATATGCGTCCATTCGTCGGACATGGGAATGATATCATCGCCTTTGCTGAGTCCGATCCGAAACAGCCGCGACAAGGATTCTACCAGATCCGATACGTCATCCGCCCCTTTCTTGCGGGCCATCCAATGGATCGTATCCAGCGTGTTGTACAGAAAATGCGGCTTAATATGCGCCTGCAGGCTGCGCAGCTCCGCTTCGCGCTTCTGCCTCTCCCGCAGCTCGCTCAGCTTCATCAGCTTGCGGATCTGCAGGAGCATGCGGTTAAAGCTGCGGCCGAGCATGCCCACCTCATCCTGCCGGTTTCCCCAGTAGCGGATCGTCAAATCCCCGGATTCGGCTTTTTGCATGAAGGACATAAGCTGCCAGATCGGCCTGGATATGGACTGCGAAAGCGTGTAGGACGCCGTAACCCCAAACAAGCACACTATAAACAAGAAACAGATCATATAAAAACGAATCTCCCGCACTTCATACACCGATTCGCTGGTTGGAAATACGCCGATCGTCCGCCAGCCGGTAAAGGAGGACGTGCCGTATATCAGTTGCAGCCGTTCCCCGTTCACCTCGCGGATCAAAGCGCCGCTCTCCTCTTCCGGAAACCACGATGGCGGAATGGACGGGATGATGGAATCCTCCGGGGTATAAATGCTCGAGCCGCCGGCCTCTGCCACCATCAAATATCCGCTTTTCCCGAGCGTGACATCCCGGACCGCCCTGGCAACCGCCCGCAGCTTCAAGTCGATCAATACCGCACCGGTCACTTCCCTCGTATCCGGATCCACAAACGAGCGTACGACCGACACCAGCTCCTCGTTGGCGTAATGAACGTGGGTGGTGACGTTACGGTCTGCCGGATGGCCGAGCACGGTAAAAATCCCTTCGTTTAATACGGCCTCGCGGTACCATTCTTCCTCCGTCAAATTCGCCGGACTGCGCGCGTACATTTCGTTACTGATATAGGCTCCTTCGCGATTGACCAGAAGAATGGAGGCGATTTCCGGATACAGCGTCGTGAAGCCTTGAAGGTATCGCTTAATCTCGTAGTTTTCCTCATTATCCTGCTTGACCGGGGACGTTTGCGGGCGATAGGTTCCCGAAGGAACATCGGCTCCTACCGCCGGCTTATCCCCTTGAATGTCCCCTTGCAGAAACCGTTCCGTGCGAGGGTCGAAGCCGATCAAATACGTAATGTTCTGCAAATTCTCCATATCATTGTCCAGGGTCTGGTTGACCTTTCCGATCAGTTGAATGGTATTCGAGGTTACCTGCTGGTCCACAATGCGGTTTACCGTCCAATTGACAAGAACGCCAAGGGCGATTGAAGGCAGGATCCCAACCATGAGGAACAGGATGACCAGCTTGTATCTCAGCGGCAAATCCCCGAACCGCAGCCAACGGGAAATGCCTTTGCGCCAGGATTCCACTCTGTTATTTCGCATAATAATCATTCACATTCTCTCGGGTCACAATCGAGATTCCGGTGTCCACCCGCACGGGAAGCGGCGACACGTCATTCCCGAGCGTCGGGGCCGGTACGGTAAGTCCGTGATGCAGGTGAAATAAATACTGCAAGGACCAGTAGCCCATGTTCCAAGTACCCTGGGCGATCGTAGCCGCGATGGTTCCGTCGGAAATCCGGTCCAGCGTCCCCTTGTTCGTATCGAATCCAATGATGGTCACCCGGCCCGCCTTACCCGCGCCGATAACGGCATCCGCCGCGCCCATTCCGCCGCTGGCCTCCGTCACGAAGATCCCTTTGAGATCCGGGTGCTTGCCCAGCATGTCAGCCGCAGCCTCTTTGGCAACGAGGGTATCCCCTTTTCCTTCCCTGATCTCCACCACGGACATGGAAGGATATCTCTGCGCCAACGTGTCCCGGAAGCCCTCCGAGCGGTCGTCATGGTTCTGCTGCCCGGGCTGGGTCACAATTCCGATTTCGCCTTCCCTGCCGAGAAGCTGCGCCATCTTGTCCGCGGCCGCAACCCCTGCATTGTAATTGTTGGTTGCAAGAAAAGAATACGCTTTGCTGTCAGGTGCATCCGCATCGAACAGGACGACCGGAATCCCGGCATCCACGGCCTTATTGATCGTGGACGTCAGCGCCTTCGAATCGATGGCCGACAAGGCGATGCCGGCCGGACGCTTCGCGATGACCTGCTCCAGGACGGTAATCTGTTCCTCCACGTCATATTGCGTGGACCCGCGATAATCGACGGTTACGCCGAGCGCGTCCCCTCCATCCTCGAAGCCCTTCAATATATTTTTCCAATATTCCATCCCCGATTGAAATGTGACCATGACGTAATTCTCGCCCATGCTGCCGTGCAGCCCGCCTTCCTCCCAGGCCGAGGAGCGCTTGTCTTCCAGCCTGTACATGAACACATAGGTGAGAAAAGCCAATATAAGAGCGCCGTAAACCAGCATCATCTTCTTCATGAATGAGTCCCCCGATTCTTGATCCTTCGTGTGCCATCCACCAGTTGCAACCGGTTACATATCGTATAATGAATATACTGCAATTCTCTGAAAAAGATCAAACGCTTGCTAGAATTTGGCAGCGTACAGCAGCAAAAAACAGGCTGTTCCAGGTTCCCCTTAACCATGTTCACAGCCTGTTTCTATGATTTCAAGCATCTGCATTTCGTTCCTGCATGAACGAGGCTTGGATTGCCCGTACAGCTCACTTAGCCGGATAGATGCTAATGCCGTGCATAAATAAACTCACCACGTGACGCGCAAGATCCTCAGGAGTCCGCTTGCCTGTCAGCAGCTGCTGGGAGGTCAGCCTTTCGATGACGCCGACCAGGCACTCCGCAACGATGTGCATGTCGGAATCACGGTCAAAGTACCCGTCCTGCTGCTCTCCCTTCAGATTTTGCTCGATCATGGCTGCCATTTCAGCCTTTACGATGACGGAATCATCCCCGATAAAAAAACCGATTTGCGTCAAATCCGGGTCCTTGCCAAGAAACGTGAACAACCCCGTAAGCACGCCAAGCAAACGCCCGGTCACATGAGCCTCATCGATTCCGCTCTCCAACCGGCTTCCCTCGATCAGGCCTTTAAGCTCCGAACGAAATTTCTCCATCAGCTCCCTGAAAATCGCCTCTTTGCTCTCAAAATACAAATAGAATGACGGCTGCGTCAATCCTGCCCGGGAAACGATGGTGCTGATCTTGGTCTGATGGTATCCTGACTTCGCAAATTCATTGGCGGCAACAACCAGTAGTCTTGCCCGGCTTTCTTGTCCGTTCGCACCCTTCTTCCGCAAAGCTATCCAACCTCCGAATCTACCCATGATGTATGTATGCTAGTTACCCTTCATTATACTCTATATCGGAAAGTTGCTGCTACACATAAAGTGTCCCGCCTGAACCGAAGACTTTACATCGCCCCCGGAACGTTATAACGTAAAAGGGATGAGATGCTTAACGTTTCAGCCAAAAAGGAGATTACTCACATGCAGGAACATACCCAATCCAACTCGGTAGATACAATCGAGTCATATAGCTCGGCCCCGCATTCCTCCAAGCGCGTGCTTATCGTCACGGCGGTTGATGCCGAAAAAGATGCCGTGTTGCGCGGCCTAAAGAATGCGTCCGGATTCGAGGTTATCGCGGGAGGAGTCGGTCCGGCGGCAACGGCGGCCGCGACTGCCCGACGGTTGATGCAAACCTCCTACGATTTCGTTGTCAGCGCAGGCATCGCCGGAGGTTTTGCCGGTCAAGCTGAGGTTGGCTCCATCGTCATTGCGGACCTCATCCTTGCGGCGGATCTCGGATCCGAAACCGAAGACGGCTTCAGCAGCGTTCAGGAGCTCGGCTTCGGAACGGATCGGATTCCGGTCGATGCTGCCGCGGCCGGCAAGCTCGTCGAGGCCTTGGAGGATGCCGGCGCCGCCGTGACCCATGGCCCCGTGCTGACCGTATCCACCACGACGGGAACGGCGGCGACGGCCGCCAGCCTTCTCCGCCGGGTGCCGAACGCCTGCGCCGAAGCGATGGAAGGGTTCGGCGTAGCCACCGCTGCCGCTGCAGCCGGGGTACCCGTGCTTGAGATCCGTACCATATCCAATCAGGTCGGTCCGCGGGACCGCGGCGCATGGAAGATCAAGGAGGCGCTGCAGGCGCTTGAGACAGCAAGTTCATTACTACCGGAGGTGCTACGATGAAAATCGCTTTTTCCCCTTGCCCCAACGACACATTTGTATTTCATGCCTGGGTTCACGGTCTTATTCCCGGTGCTCCCGAGCTTGATGTATCCTATGCGGATATCGATATCACCAATCATTGGGCGGCCGAGGATCGGGAACATGACATCTTGAAAATATCCTATGCCGCACTGCCCTGGGTGTTGGATGAATACGCCCTGCTGCCCTGCGGGGGAGCGCTCGGCCGCGGTTGCGGGCCTCTCGTTCTGACGGCGGACAAGCTGACCGACGGAAAGACCCCGGACAGTCCGGCAGCGCTGTCCGGCCGGCGAGTAGCCGTTCCGAGCGAGCGCTCCACGGCTTATCTGTTGTTTCGCCTGTGGGCCGCCCAAAACGTACCCGGGGGACTCGGCGAAATCGTGGTGATGCCGTTTGACCAGATCATGCCGGCTGTCCGCGACGGTGCCATCGATGCCGGGCTGGTCATTCACGAAGCGCGATTCACGTACCCCTCCTACGGATTGAAGCTGATGACCGATCTCGGCAGCTGGTGGGAATCCGATACGAATCTGCCGATCCCGCTGGGAGCGATCGTGGCCCGAAGGTCGCTGGATCTGGCCAGCATCTCGAGCTGGATCCGCTCCTCGGTCGAATACGCCTGGGAACATCCCGGGGAATCCCGGGATTATGTCCTCCGGCACGCACAGGAAATGGACCCGGACGTCGCCGATGCCCACATTGACTTATATGTCAATCCATTTACCGCAGAGCTGGGCGAAGACGGCTATGCAGCAATTTCCGCCCTGCTGAACCGCGCAGCCGATGAAGGGCTCGTGCCGCGGATCGATCCCGCGCTGCTGAAACGTCCGGAATAGCCAGAAGATAACCATCTAACGACATCTTCTCTTGAAAGACCGACTGCATGGCAGCGGAAGTCTTTCCAGCGAGAGTAGGAGGGGCTCCCTCCGAAGTCAATACTATATTTCTCTAAAAATAGAGGAACGCCCCTGAGCCCGGCCAACCGTGTCCGGCTTCTCTTTTGGCGTTCCTTTTTTTCCTGCCTGCGAATCGTTTCATCCGAACTTTCCAAGTCAGAACTCGTTCCTCGATATCCAATCATGCAGCTGCCTGTAAATTCCGATAATTTCATCCATGGGCATCCTCACCAGCCCGCTGGACGATGGAGCTACAAACTCATGGACGCCGTCTACGACGGAGTCCGGCTGGATTCCCCAGTCCGCCTTGGCCTTGCCGCTGTATTCGGTATACACGCCCTTGCCGACAAAACAGGCAACCTCCGGTCTGTATTCCTCCAGCTTCTTCCGCAGCGTCTCTCTTCCGAGCCTATACTCTTCGCGGGTAATGTCTTCCGCGCCCCGGGTGGGCCTGGCTACAATATTGGTGAATCCATAACCCAGTTTAAGCAATTCCCCGTCCTCTGCGGCTTCATATAAGCGTGGAGTCAAACCGGACTTATGCAGTATCCTCCAAAAATTGTTGCGCGGGTTTGCGTAATGGTGCCCCACTTCGCCCGATCGCAGACTCGGGTTAAAGCCGATAAATACAAGGGTTAATCCATAATCCAGATGATCGCTGACTTCGTCCAAGCTTGATTCCTCCTCATCATCTAATCTGGGTCCCCTTAAGTTTAATGAGAGCTCGATGCGGCGGCGCTGTTGTTGCGTTTGCGTATTTGGTGAATGCCCATCACGACGGCAACGAGCTCCCAGTCATCGAGAACATCGCTCTCATTCTGCAGCTGATAGGCTCCGGCTTGGAGCCAGCCGCTAATGCGGGAAAATTGGGCGATGATCCTTCCGGTCTCATCCGTTATTTCATATTCATTGGAAAAGGCAGGCGAAGTGATCTCATACACGCCACGCGCCCCCGCATCGTATTCGAATTTTTTCGTAAAGAAACTCATCCGCATGCGCAGCAGACCCAGTTCTTCCCCATTGCCGCCCGTGATATTCCATTTGTTCGAGAAGAATCGGAACGAGCCGCTGCATACGGCCTCTCCCCCGGCGTTATACACGTCCAGCGAGGAGCCGAAAGCGCTCTTCAAGTCCAAGCTTCCTATTACGCGGCCTTCCCTATCCATAATATCTGTTATCCCCGAGCTAAAAAAGTTATCCTTAAAATACAAATGCATGCCCCTGCTCCCCTTCCTCGATTTCCTGCATCCCTGTTATTCATACAACGATTTGCAGGTTAAATTGTTTCAAATTTTTGCGGGAAATTCGGGAACCGATCCATGTTTCAATTGTCTAATATTCGAGGTGATGCTATTGGAGACCCTTAAATCTATGGTAGCCGTGAATGATCCAAGCACGCTGCTGAGCGGCTGGATGGAGTCCTTCGGCCAGGACGTGTGGAACTATGCGTTCTTCTTAACGAAACGCAAAGATGCGGCGGACGATATCAGTCAGGACGTGTTCCTTAGGGCTTATAAGCACTGGAATGATTTTGAGGGCCGAAGCTCGGTCAGAACGTGGCTGTTAACCATCACCCGCAATCTTTCCCTGAACTATCTCAAATCCTCCTTCATGACAAGGGTGTCTTTAACCGGCTGGATCACCTCCAAGCAGACCGAGCCTTCCGCGGAAAAAGAGTTCATGGATGCTGCGGCCGTCTCGCAGATCTGGAAATGCGTGATGGAGCTGCCGCCCAAATACCGGGAAGTGCTGATCCTGGAATTCCACTATCAGCTGCCGCGAAAAGAAATGGCCCAACTGCTCGGCCTATCCGAAGGAACGATCAAGTCCAGACTGCACCGGGCGCGCGCCCGGATGGAAACGATGTTGAAAGGAGCGGATATCCCATGAAAACCGAACAAGAGCCGCAGCCGGATTGGATGCAGGAGCTTGCTTCCCCTCCGTTCAACGAGCCGATGTTCACCGCGAAGATGAAATCCGATGTATCGCAGAGCGCCGCAAACGGCGCCATAAGCCGTAAACGACGAAGAGCTCCAAGGCGTCTTATCAGCATGACCGCGGGCGTATTGGCGCTGCTTCTCATAGCGGCGGTATGGGGATGGCGCGAGTCCCCTGCGCTTCAACGGATGATCCCCATCCAGGGCTGGGGATACGCTGCCAAGTGGACTCCCCGAAGCGTATACACGGTGGATGGCGTGGATAAACTTCAGGTTTTTCCGGGCGGGGAAGCTGCCGCGGGCTCTCCGGCCGGAGCCTGGTGGAATTTATTAACCCCGATCCAAGAACTTGAAGGGAAAACGATCAGCATATCCGCCGTTCACCGAGATACGGGAACTATCATCGAGGAGCTTGCCGAGACAAAGATTACCTCCGATATGGCTTACAATGACTTAACGCGAGTTTCTTCCCGCTTCGCTCTGCCGCTTTCCGGTTTATGGCGTTTCGACGTGATGGTGGACAATGAGAAATATGGCGATATCGTTATCGATGTTCCGGATAGCAGTTGGGAGCCGAGCCCGAGCTTCGTGTCCGGCAGTTATGCCATGAGCGGCGTCGAAGGACGCTTGGGCTTTATATATCCAGACCTTATCGCTGGCAAGCCGAACAAATACATGTGGCATTTCTGGGGGCTTGACGAAGAATTAACGGGGGATCTGGTCATCACCGCCGTGAAACAAAATTCGTCCGAGATCATTGATGTATTTAAGGTTGGCGGTTTAAGGCCTTCGCCCTTAAACGGTGCCGATGCAGCCATACCCACCTCCATGTCGCTGCCTTCGCCTGGACTTTGGCGCATTATGGTCTCGATCGACGGTCAATTGTTCGGCAGCGTCATTGTCGAAGTTGCTAAACCTTGAATTTGGGATGCCGCAAGATACATGATCCGCGGACCGTTAACACATGCATGCCTCATGGCAAGCCTCCTCTTGCAATCATGGAGGAAGCCGCTGCCTTGACCCTGCCGTGGAAATGAACGGATTCCATTAAATAAGGCTGCCCCGGTCCGTAGAACATCTACGGAGAACCGGGGCAGCCCTTTCAAGAGGAATATGACGGTTCATATTCCTTTTGTTCCATCAGCCAAGACGCATTATTTTGCTTCCAATGCTTCCTTCGGCACTTCGATTTTGCTGATTTCGTTATGCTTGGAGTAGGCGCTCTTCATTTTCATATCCAAGGAAACCTTCTGACCCTCGGCTTCCATTGCCATCACCATGTCCAAATCCGTTGTTACAGGCAGGTAAGATTCCTTCTGCACGCCATAAGTAATATGAATGCTCTTGATATCCATTTGGTCCATCATGGCTTCCATCTGCGGATCGTTGCCCGCTTGGCTCATCATAGACTTGGCAAGCTCCTTCAGATTGTCGCCGGAGACATCCGCCGTCAGGACGTATGCGTCTCCGTCCTCCGTTACTTTGAAGTCCTTAGCGAGGGTCTTGAATTGCTCTACCTGCTGCTCAGGACTCGCACTGCTCGGATCCAGGCTGTCGCGGATCTCCTGCTCCGATTCCTTCGGAACCTGCATCCATTGACCATCCATGAGCATGTAGATGCCGTCTTCCGTTATATACTGCTTCATCTCGACCTTGCCTTCCGGCGAATCCATCACGACGTTCTGCATCATCTCCACCGGCTCTAGCGTAAGCTCCGAATCGAGCGACATATCAACGTTTTGCTCCTGTTTCTCAGGGCCTTCAACAACGATGTGCTGCTTGACATCGGCTTTCATGGCAAAGCTCTTCAAGTTTTTCGAAGCTTCGGCCGATTTTTGAAGAAGCTCGTCAGCGGTCGGCAAAGCCTCCTCCTTCGGCTCTTCTTTAGCCGGCGGCGTCTCTGCCGGAGTCGTCGTCCCTTGTTCCGCTGCAGGCGGTGTTGCGGCATCATCTGCTGCTTTGTTGTCTTTGCCGCATGCCGTCATGCTCATAACCAAAATTGCCCCTAGTAATACTGCTGTCCACTTCTTCAATCCAATTTCCTCCTAAAATATGTATTCCGGATTACTTACCCATTCTATACGATTTGTAACATCCGTTGATCAAAATTTCCGAAAAAGGTACACTAGACCTAATTCTGTTCAGGAGGCGTGCTCGATTGGAAAACATTCTGATTACCGGATATCGAGCCCATGAGCTCGGTATTTACAATAACAAACATCAAGGCATTCCTTATATACGCAAAGCGATCGCCAATCGTCTGGTTCCGCTTCTGGAGGAAGGCCTCCAGTGGGTAATCACCCCCGGCCAATACGGCGTGGACCTCTGGGCCATTGAGGCGGCAATAGAACTAAAGTCCCAATACCCTCACCTGAAATGCTCCATTTTGACGGCATACCAGAATCCCGAAGAACAATGGAACGATGATAAAAAAGCTTATTTTCAGGAAGTCATGAAGGGGGTAGACTTCTATGCGCCGGTCAGCAAGAGTCCTTACCAGGGGCCATGGCAGTTCACGGCCAGAGACGATTTGCTCCTCCGCAAAACCGATGGCATTCTGCTCGTTTATGACGAAGACGGCGGCGAAGCCAGCCCCAAGTTCATCAAAGAACGCGCGCTGAAGAAGCAGGCCGCGGACGGCTACCGCTTCATCAGCATCGGTTCCGAGGAAATACAAGCGGTTGCCGACGAAGAGAGCATGTCGCAGGATGATTACTAGGTCGGCCGCCCTCCGGTTACCACTTCGATCCGCCGGACGAATTGTTATTGTCCCAGCTTGATCCGCCGGACGAATTTCCGGATGACGAATCCCCCCAGCCGGAACCGCCCGAGGAATGCGAGGAACCGGAGGAGCTTCCCCAACTGGAGCCCGATGGCCGGCTGCTGTTCTGTGCTGCCGCTTTGCGGGCGTCCGCCGCGGCTCTTCGCGCTTGATCGGCCGCTCTTTGGAGCTGCTGGGCCGCCCTGCGCTGCTGCTCAAGCATTTCCTGATGGCGAATCTCCCTTTCTACCCGATCGATATATTCCGCGATATTCAACAGTTCATGCGAGGCTTCCGCATACATCCCCTGCCCAAACAACTGCTCGACCCGGAGCCGATAAGACTTGTAATTTTTCTTGAATCCCCTGCTGGCCCTCCGCGAAACTTGTTTGAAACGCTGCTCGACCTGCACGGATAATCGTTCGGCTTCCTCCTTCTGACGTACAATGTCTTGGACCCCGTAGGCAAAATTCTCGGCATCCTGGGTACAGCTCCTCGCTGCGCTCTCCAGATAATCCAGATCATACAACGGGGATGAGAGCGAACCGCCCACGGTCTGTACATTTCTCCAAAATGAATCAGGCAGCCCCAACAGAAGCGAGTGGTTGCTCGTGACGACGTTGTGAATCTGCAGGGTCTTCTGCTGACTGACAAACACTTCCTGAGCCGCCGCCAATTCATGGCGTACAGCTTGCAGCCGATCATCCAGGCCTTCCAGCGTTTCCTTCATTTCCCGTACCCATTGCAGCACGCGGGCCATCGTCATCGATTCGTTCTCAATGATCTCGCTCGCCTCTTCGAACTCCTGCACCTCGTCGTGCGTCAAGCGTTCGGCCTCCGGAAGTTTACCGTCCGCCATGCGGACCTCCTGGGATTCCTTCGCCAAAGCCTGCTCCCAGCTTTGCCAATGTCTCGGTACATACTGGCTTCTGCAATGATTCAGCATCGATTGCAGCACGGAGCTTTCGTTATGAAATTGTTGTATTTGCCCATACAACCGATCCAGATCGTTTCGATTCTGCCTTCTCAGCTCCGCCTGCCGTCTAGTCATGCCCAGCGCCTCTTTCAGCATAGCGTGCGCACGTTCCGAAGACTTGCGGACTCCCCCCATATTCCCTTGACGGAGATAATTTTCCAGTTGGTTCATCTGCTCCCGGGCATCATCCAGCCGCTCAAAAGGCCGGACCTTGATCCGATACAACTGGTGGGTTTCTATGATCTTAACAATCTCGGCGCGAATAGCCGCCGACTGATCCGAAAATTCATGAGCTTCCTTAACATAAACAGCCACGTCTTCGATGTTGCTCTTGCTCATGGAGTGCTTCTGCTCGGCTGCCTTTAGAACCTCCTGCGCCTCCAGTGGGTCAAACAGCTGAAGCTCGACGGCGCGCTGAAAATCTTGTTCCAGCCCTTCAAGCTCTTGGTACAAGATCGGGAAGGGATATCCCGTATCGGCTGCTGTCCGGTCAAGGGTTTGCTTAAGCACCGTGTAATCCGCGTGCAGCTCCGTGGTTCTCCCTTTCGCCGTTTTATCGGCATGCTCGATGACGGTAATCCGGTTATCTTCGGCCTCGATCCCATGCTCCAGCCGATCGGCGATTTTCGAAAACCGCTGGATGGCTTCATCCATGGAAGAATAACGCAGGATGAAAATCCGGGTCTCCTGCAGCTCGGTTTTACTCTCTGCGGCAGCCACCATAAACTCGGACAAACGATCTGCGATTTCCTGCACAGCTCTGCCTGTCTTGCCTTGAGCAATCCCCCGATAGGCGCCTACCTTCTCGAGACTTGCGTTGCATTTGACCAGCAATTCAGCGAACTGCTCCGAAATCATGGACAGTTTGCGCTTTTTAAGGTAACCCCTGATCAACATTAAGATCAGCATGATTCCCAATCCACCAGCAACCATTTCGATCCATGGGAGCTTCGGAAACTCGATCTTCAGAGGAGCGGCGGTATCTGCCGTGGACGTTGACCGGGTTGTTTCATCCGTGGATTTGACGCTCCCCTTGTTCTCGGGTGCCGGTGATACCGCCTCGGCCTTATGATCATCTCCCTGAACGGGATCTTCACCGGCGGGCAGAGCTGCCAGGCGATGGACCTGGTGGATCATGCTCGCGCTGGCCTTCGAGAAACTTCCCTCCTTCGCATGCGGTATGAAATAAGCGTCCAGCATGGCGGTTATGGCGGAACTACCGGTACCCTTCCCCTTACTCCTGCTCCATTCGTCGATGGCTTGCTGCAGCCGCGGATTGTTAAAATTGAATTCCACGCTCCGGTCTCCCGAAGAGATCAGCAGCAAAACATCCGCCGTGCCCAAATTCCAGGCATCGTACGCTGCATTGGCATAATCCGTCGGACTTTGACCTTCGAAACTCGGAACCGTCAATACAAAGACATCGATCTGCTCCCCTTTGGCGATTTTACTCAAATACTGCCGCTGCGACGAATCAAACAGGCCGGCCGTATCTCGCACCAGCCCTTGTTTGGACGGAATACCCGCAGCCCATACCGATGTGCCGGTCCCTATGATCAGAACCAGCAAAACAATCAACCATCGCATACGTTTCATTTCAAGCCTTCTCCCCCATTCGCTACAAACAAAAAACCTTTCTATATATATCGGATATTCAGGCCAACATAAAAAGCCATCTTTCAATTTTGCTCACGCTGGCTAAATCGTTCGCCCCCAAGATTTACGCAATAAACCTTGGTATCGTGTCAAATTTTTGAAAAATGGCTCTTTTCATGTTTTCTCTATGCTAGCAGATAGTCGTCAATGCTGGTATGCGCATAACCATGAGCTGCCGCCACGGCTTCATAGGTCACTTTGCCTCCGATGACATTGATGCCCTTGGCCAGCGCCTTGTCATGGCGGGCGGCAGACCGGATTCCGTTGCTTGCTATTTTCAACCCGTAGGGTGCCGTTACATTGGTCAATGCCATGGTGGAGGTACGGGCTACGGCGCCCGGCATATTGGCAACGGCATAGTGGATGACGCCATGTTTTTCATAGGTCGGATGATCATGGGTGGTGATCCGGTCGATCGTCTCGATCGAGCCTCCTTGATCAATTGCCACGTCCACGATGACCGATCCCGGGCTCATCTCTTTCACCATCTCTTCCGTGACGAGGCGCGGAGCCCGGGCGCCGGGAATCAACACCGCACCCACGACGAGATCGGCGGCCTTAACCGTTTCCGCAATGTGATACGGATCGGACATGATAGTTTTGACCCGCCCTTGGAAGAGATCATCCAGCTGTCGAAGCCGGACGGGATTAATATCAAGAATGCTGACGTCCGCACCGAGTCCCAGCGCAATTCGTGCCGCATTGGTGCCGACGATGCCGCCCCCGATGACGGCGACCTTGCCCGGAGCTACCCCCGGGACGCCGCTTAGCAGCACGCCTTTGCCGCCATGCGCCTTCTCCAGGAAATGCGCCCCGATCTGAATGGACATTCTTCCCGCCACTTCGCTCATCGGGGTCAACAGCGGCAAGCTACCGTCCGCCAGCTGTATCGTTTCATAAGCAACGGCGCTCACCTTGCGGTCCACCAGCGCTTTGGTCAGCTCCGGTTCGGGGGCCAGGTGCAGGTAAGTGTATAGAATCATTTCCTCCTGGAAGTAGTCATATTCCTCCTGCAGGGGTTCCTTTACCTTCACCACCATCTCGGCTTTCCAAGCCTCCGCGGCCGTTGCGACCACTTTGGCTCCGGCCGCCTCATAATCTTCATCGGTAAAACCGATCCCCAGACCGGCTCCGGATTGGACAAGCACTTCATGCCCGGCTTTCCTGAAACTGATAACGGTACCCGGCGTCATGCCTACGCGGTTTTCGTTATTTTTGATTTCTTTGGGAACCCCAATAATCATTCCCATGGCCTCCTTCGTGGTCAGCTTTGCCTATCTAATTGCATTGTACCCATTTTTACCCAAACTGTGTACCTGTCTAAGGTCAGGGATTGTCCATCCGAATTTTCATCTATATATCCGTAGTATATGCCGGGACAAGAGGAACGACATACAAAAAATCACTCCCGGCAGACGGATTATAACGGATTTTTGTCCGTTATACCATCCTCTGCCAGAAGTGATACCATACTTGCATATATATGAAAGACTTCCTTGTAATCTCTGATTGCCTTCGCTGATGTGCAATCGGCTTACACTTTTTCGCGATCTTTCCCTTTATCGGATTCGCCTGCGTTTTTATTCGCTTTCTCCCGATCGAGCTGCATCTCCTCCACCGTTTTCACCTTGAGTCTGGCTGCGCCTTCATACGAGCGGGTCGGGATCAGATTGCCGGCCGCCAGGCGTTCCTTCGCCTCGGCGATCGAAGCCGAATACTGAGGAAGCCATGCTTCACCGGCTACCAGCATTTCATCAACCAGCTGCCAGATTTCCTTCGGATTGCATACCGCCCCGACCAGCGGATCCATCATAAACGCCTGCCGAAGCAGCTTGTCATCTCCATGAACCGCCGCTTCAACCGCCAGCCGTTGAACGGATATGCTTACGCTGCATACGGCAGCCGGGCCAAGAGGCAAATTCCCGACAAGCGGCATGGAAATGCCGTTGCGGTCAACGTATCCCGGCGCTTCGATGACGGCATCCTCCGGCAGGTTGGCGATGATGCCTTCATTCACCACATTAAAGTGTCCACGGTATACCCTGCCGGTCTCCAAGCCTTCAATGATGTAGGAGCCGTGCTCCTCTCCCCGGTGCTCCGGCTTGAATTCCATTGCCGGATCCTTCATCCAGTTCGGGAAATCGGTCTCGAACCAGTTGCGCCCCTCGGTGCAAACTCGCAAATATCCGCCCGTCTCTCCGTTAATCCAGCTGCTGAGATCAATCCACTCCGTAATTTCCTCCGGCCGTTTGCGGTACCAAGGCACGTATTCGCTTAGATGGCCGTTGGATTCGGTGCTGTAATATCCGAAACGCCGGAGCATATCGATGCGGACCTTCTCCGTTCTGCTGTACTCCGGATGGCGCTCGAACGCCTCCAGCAGCCCGGCCGTCAAGTCTTTGCCTTGATGCGAAGCTTGAATATACCAGGTCTGATGATTGATTCCGGCACAGACAATATCGACGTCCTGTTTCTTTAAACCGTAAACCTCGGCAATCTGGTGGTGCCCATGCTGCACGCCATGGCATAAACCCACCATCCGCACGCCTCCATACCGATTGCATGCCCATGTCAGCATGGCCATCGGATTTGAGTAATTCAGCAGCAGGACATCGGGCGCGCACACCTCGCGAATATCCCGGCAGATGTTCAGCATCTCGGGGATTCCCCGCTGGCCGTACATGATGCCTCCTGCACAGAGCGTGTCGCCCACGCACTGATCGATGCCGTATTTCAGCGGAATGTCCACATCCGTGCGGAATGCCTTCAGACCGCCCACGCGGATGGTGCAAATGACGTATTTGGCATCCTGCAGTGCCTGCCTTCGATCCGTGGTGGACTGGATCGCAATCGACAGCCCGTTCTCATTAATGTCCCGCTGACATAATTCCGTGACCATCTCCAGGTTATGCCGGCTGATGTCGGTGAAAGCGACCTCGATATCCCGGAACTCCGGTACGGTCAGCAAATCGCGCAGAATCCCCCGGGTAAAGCCGATGCTTCCCGCTCCGATAAAAGCAACCTTAAATGACATTTCATCCTCTCCTAAGCTACTAATTAGATTGTACCCATTGTAGCAATGGAGGGACGGTAAGCGTTATCAAAATCATGACCTCTTGGACCCTTCGGAGTCAAAAATCCTCACTTCTTATCTTCAACATCGTCTTCACCGTAGTTCCAGGCATTCCGGTCTTTCCGAAGACGATATTCCACCGGCGTGCTGCCCGTATACTTCTTGAATAACATATGAAAATACTGCCTGCTGCCCACACCCACATAATCCGATATTTCATGGATGGGGATATCCGTCTGCTCCAGCAGCATCTTGGCCTTTTCCATTCGGATCGTTGTCAGGTACTCGGTTATCGTCCTGCCTGTCCCTCTGCGGAATACCCGGTGCAAATAACCGGGATGCAGATTCACTTCCGCGGCTACGTCCTTCACCTGAATCTGGCGGTCATAGTTCTGATGTAAATAATCGACGCTGCGTTTAATATAGAAGTCGCTCTGCTGCATGTCGCTGCGTTCTCTTTCTTCATACAAACGGGCGATGCATACCAGCAGCTGTATAAACAGCGCATGCGTCATCATCCTGCCGTCGGTACCTCTCTGATCGAGCTCAAGCACAAGACTTTTCAGCACCGGATATACCTCCTCCTGATCAGCCAGCACCAAATAGCGGAACGGCCGCTTCAAGAGAAAAGATACCTCTTCTTCTTCTCCGACGATATGCCTTAAAGATGGCGCCTTCCCTTCACTTTCCATAAAACCGAATTCCACGTTCAGCATTCGGCATGAGGCGGCCTGATCCACGATTAACCGATGCGGAACACCGGCATCCAGCACCATGAACTCCCCTTTCTTCAAAATGACGCTCTTCTCCGTATCGCCTGCCTTCACGTCAATCCGGCATACTCCGGAAATCATATACATGATTTCGGTTGAATCATGCTGATGGTAAGGCATTTCATAATTCATCCACTGTTTATAATAATAGGCATAAAAGTGCGGGACATAGTCCCCCTCTCCCAGCATTTGCTGAAATAAGCTGCCGTTCACAATCACTCCTCCTCCCCTTTGTCATAAGCAGAACAGCATTCGGTTTATAAAAAACGCCCATCGACGCCATTAACTTACAGAACTCGGTGACCACGGCTACGCGCATATAAAAAAGCCTGGCCCTTAGGCCAAGCTTATCATCATTATGGCAGTGGTGCTACGAGATTTTGAAAGCGGAGACGGTATGGTTCAACTCTTCGGCAAGCTCGGCAAGCGATTGTGCCGTTGCAGCCGATTCCTCGCTTGTAGCCGCCGTTTCCTCCGTGGAAGAAGAGATCGTCTCGATAGCCGTCGCCACCTCTACAGCCTGGGCCGCCTGCTCCTCGCTGGCGGCGGCAATATCCATGACTTTGCCTGCCGACTCATTCACCATGCTTGTAATATGGGCAAAGGCTTCCCCGGCTTTTTCCGTATGGATGACGCCCTGATGCACCGCCTCCACGCTATCGGCCGTATTCTTCTGCATGCCTTTGATAATGTCGGCAATCTGCTTCGTGGCTCCTCCGCTTCGTTCGGCAAGTTTACGCACCTCATCCGCCACCACGGCGAACCCTCTCCCTTGATCCCCTGCACGTGCAGCCTCGATCGTGGCGTTGAGCGCAAGCAGATTGGTCTGCTTGGCGATATCGTCGATTACCTCGATGATTTCGCCGATCCGCTGGGAGTCTGTCTCAAGCTTGGCAACATGCTCGCGTATCCGATTCATGCCTTCCACCGACTGCTGGACGATTCCGCTGCCTTCCGCTGCAATCCCGGAAGTCTGGTTCACGAGCTCGGACGCTACCGATGCATCGCTTGCAACGGAATTGATGGCATTGGACCATTCCTGGAACAATTCGCTGACCGTTTGCACGGATTCAGCTTGGCTGCTGCTGCCCACCGCAAGCTCCTCGGCACCGGCCGACAGCTGCTGCGAAGCGGCGGCAACCGAGGATGCATTCATATTCACTTTGCCGATCATTTCCCTCATGCTCTCCAGCAGCTGGGCGAACACCCGGGACAACGTTCCGATCTCATCCGCCCTGCGAAGATAATCCGCGGGAACCTCCTGCGTGAAGTCTCCCTTGGACATGGACTCGCCGATCGCTACGGAAACGCCCAGCGGTTTCACGATAGATCTCGTTAACAGGATCACGATGACCGCCAAGGCCGCCAAAGTGATCACGCCTGCCGCTATGATGGAGATGATCAAGGCATCCGAATTCGCCGTAATCTCATCCATCGGGATAATGATGGCGGCCGACCATGGCGTTTCGGTCAATCCGGTCTTAATCGGCGTATACAGCTTGTACAGCGCGGAGTCTTCCTCGGTATAGACATCCCCTTCCCGAATGGCATCCAGTATGAGGGGAACCGTCTTGCCAGGATATGCTTCTTCCAGCTTCTGTCCCATCAATCCGTCCTCCGGCGACGTTACGATCACGCCGGTATTCGAATAAATATGCGCATACCCCGTATCAAATAACCGGAATTGCTCCATGACGCTTTGCAGATGTGCGAGGGATATATCGACGCCCACTACGCCGACGGTCTTGCCGTTATCGATAATCGGCACGACGAGCGACGTCATCATGACATCCTCGTTGCCTACTTTGAACTCGTACGGATCCATAATGATCTCTTTGCCGCTGTTCTTCGCCAGAAGATAGAAGTCGCCTTCCCCTTCCTGATCGTAATCCTCTATAATCGTACGTTCCAGACCCGCTTCTGTCCTTGCCCAGTAGGACATCATGCGGCCCGAATGGTCGCTGCCGAGTTTGTTTCGGTAATCGTTGTCCCGGCCGTCAAAAGCATTCGGCTCCCATAACGTCCAGATTCCTTTCCAGGACGGATTATCCTCCAGGTTTCTTCTCAATATTTCATTAACGGCTTGACGATTCGTTGTATCGGTCTCTTTCATGCCAACGAAGCTTACGGCCAAAGTACGTGCAGAGTTCATGACATCGTCAAGCTCGGCCTGAACCAGCGCGCCGATCTTCTCACTCGTTGTCACTGCAAGCGTCTTGGCCGAATCCAGAGCTTCTTCCGTTGTCGTCATGCTGATATAGGTCATCATACTGCCTAAAAATATCGTGATTGCTCCCAAAATTATAAGCAGCATGCGACTTTGAAGTTTCATCGCAAACAGAGATTTCCATCGTTTCATTATGAGTCACCCTCGCTTCTTCCGGCTGTTAAATTCATTCCACTCTTCTTCAAGCTGCGCCAAAACTTCCTCAATCTCTTCCCGTGACAAGAGATCATCGGCGCCATATTCAAATAGGTCCTTTGTCATGCCGCAAGTTACCACCCTTCCTACTTACAGACTATATCCATCCAGTAAGATAAGCATATACACTTGCTTACCGTTCGTAACCGAAATTCTCTTGCGTGCTCACGCAAGAATTTTGCGGGATACCTTGCGGTTTATTGTCGAATCTTTGCGAAATGAATCGGAGTCATGTCGAAACATGCTTTGGATATCGTCTGAACTTATAGAAAAAAGACCGAGCTATCAGCTCATCTGAACAAAATCGGAATCCGACAGAATCCCCATTTGCTTCGCTTTCAGCGCAGCCTCTATGCGCGACTTCACATTCAACTTTTGAAACAGGTTGGTTAAGCAGTACTCCAGTGAACGCTGGCTCATAATAACCGTCCCCGCAATTTCCTTGTTGCTCTTTCCTCGAGCGATCTCCTTAAGAATGCTGTATTCTTTATCGGTTATAGACTGGGCTGCCGGCGCACCCGTCGTCCGTTCCGGGCCACTCGCGGTCACGCGGCGGAGCTGCTTCACAAGTGTCAACGGAAGAACCACTTCGCCTCGCAGCGCACATCGAACAGCCGTCACCAGCTGCTCTTTGCCTGACGTTTTCGAGACAAAACCAGCCAGTCCCGCCTCCATGATCAGGTTAAAATGATTGCTGACTTCAAAGCCCGTATAGATCAGCATCACCGCGTTCGGGGCGATCCGGAGGATCTGCTTGGCCAAATCGATTCCGTTCATACCCGGCATATGCATATCGATCAGCATCACGTCAAAGCGCTCCGCTTTGACCAGCTCCAGCGCGCGCTCCGGCGTATTTGCAAGCTTGACGAACATATCCTTTTCCTGTTCGAGCAGCACCTTGGTTCCCTCCATCACCGAGGGATGGTCATCCACCAATAAAATATCGATCTTCATAACCCTCATGACTCCTTTAGTCTGGTATCTTGTTTGCTGCTTTGCCGGCATCCATGCTTACTTTGCCGTTATCGATATATAGACAGCCAGCCCCCCGCTATCCGATGAGTCGAACTGGATTTTGCCGTTCATGCTTCTCACCCTTTCCTTCATGCCGCCGATTCCCATACTGTTGAATTGATCCGGCTTTTGGCTGGGATCGATTCCGACTCCGTTATCTTCATAACTCAGATTGACCTCATCCGACTGGGTGGACAAACGAAGCTTTACCTCCGTCGCATTGGAATGCTTCGTGGCATTCGCCAGCAGCTCCTGAACGATCCTGTACAACCCGATCAAATGGTCGTCACTGATATCATCAACGAAGTTCGAGCAGTCGAACTGTATGGAGTAATTGGTGCGGAGCTGGGTGAATTCAAACAATGCCTCAAGCGAACGTTCCAGCCCCTCTTCCTTCAGCAGCGGTGGGCGAAGCTCATTGCAAGTGATTCGGATCTGATAAATGACATCCAAAAGCCCCTGCTCAATCTCCTCCAGCTGTGGACGCAGATGTTCCGGCAGATCAAGATCGGATGTAATCTGATTCAATTTCCTGTACCAAATAATCTGTTCCTGGAGCGCGGCATCGTGAAGATCCTGGGACAGTCGCTTCCGCTCATTCTCGGAGAGATGCAGCATCAGCCGCAGCAGCCAAAGGGGCATGATCTGCTGTGAGGATCCCAGCTTCTCCAGCTCCCTCGTCAAGTCCTCAATCACGCGAAAATTATCGTACAGGACGCTTGCATAGCGGGTAATCGTCTCCAGCCATATTTTCTTGGCCTGAATCATGAGCAGCGGGGCCTCGCCTGCGATGCAGACGATGCTGCTGTCCCCGTTCATCTCCCCGATCTTGACGAAATATCCGTCGCACGTCTCAAACAGCTTGCAAAGCGGAATATGCTCGGGGCCGCATTTATGGATCGCGTGAAGCACCCTTTGCGGCAGCTCTTTGCTGCCGCCTTGAATCTTGATATGCAGGCTGTGGTGGTTGATCCGGATCAGGCTCACCCGGTCCGTTCCCAGCACTTTCCTGATCTCCTGCACGATCCGGGCGTTCAATTCGCTGATCTTCACCATCCCGAACAGATCCGAGGAGAATTGATCCAGGCTCATCTGAAGCCTGAAATACCGGTCCTCGCTCTCCCGGACAAGCCGCTCTGCCGCAATCCGCTCGCGTTCGGCCTGCTTCTGTTCCGTTACATCCCGAATAATGGTAAGCGCCGTATTATCGCCTATATAAGGGATCGGCGTCGTGATGGCCTCGATATCGATGATCATTCCATCCAGCCGGACCAGCTTATTTCCCGCGAGCTCGGAGGTAGTCCCGCTTTTGTACACATGTTCAACCTCAGACGCCACGAACTCGAGCTGGTCGGAAGGAATCACGTCCTGGAAGGAGGTGCCGTCCAATTGCGCGATGTCCGTAATTCCCAATAAGGATAAGCCAGCGGGATTGGCATAAATGTAAGAAAAATCGGAGTGCAGGAACATCGCGACCGGTGCGATATCCAGAATGTGGCGGTTGATACGGTCGCTCTCCATCAGAGCCCTTTCCGCTGATTTACGGGCGGTAATATCCTCGAAGAAAATTTCAATGGCGTCCGATTCCTCGTCATACAGGGCCGTCGCCACGACATCGACCCGCTCTCCGTCCACCCGCTTTATGGATAACTCCTCGGGAACGACCCGCCTGCTGCGAATCAGCTGCGTAAGCCGTTTGCGTGCCCACTCCTCATAGGGATCAAACACCCAGTCCCAAGGATCGGTGCCCAGGATCTTGTCGGGTCCAGCGGCTCCAAGGATCCGAAGTCCGGCGGGATTCACGTACATCAGCTTGCGTTCTTTGCACACCGCGATGGCAATAGGCGATAATTCCACGAGGCGGCGATACCGGTTCATGCTTTCCTTGAGCGCCTGCTCCATCTTCTTGCATTCCGCCATATCATACAGCGCCTCTTCCATGCGGAATCGGGTGGTGATGTCAATGGCAATGCCATCGGTACGGACGATTTGCCCGGTCTCATTCATCGTCGGAATCATTTTCACCTGAACCCAGCGTACGTCGCCCTCCGCGTGGAGGATGCGGTATTCGGTATGGACCGCCTCGCCTTGCCGGAGCTTGTCAACCAAGGTTCGGAACAGCGCCATATCCTCGGGATGAATCATCGTTTCCCAGGAGAGCCCGTCCGAGAAATCGCGATGCGAATAACCCGTGATTTTATGAAAAGCCAAGGATGTATTTCGTATGGTCCTGGTGCCGACATCGTATGACCAAATCCCGACATCCAGCGTAAGCAGCATATCGTCAAGCATGCGGAACCTGCTCTCGGCCATGTCCAAGGCCCGATGGCTTAACTTCCGCTGATAACCACATCTGTATAAGATAATCAAGAAAAGAATCGTCATGGCGGCCAACACCAAAACGGTTGCCCCCAAGAAGTAGCTGTGCATGATGTTTGATAGTCTCCTTATGAAGCATACACGCAAGCCACGACAGGGGCTTTGCGTTATGCCGAATGCAGGCTGCGGGACGAACCCAATGGCAGCCATATCATTTATCGGCAGATCCTTCACAAATGCGAAGATCAGGGACTAAGAAATTTTATGTCACGTTTCTGAGTGTCATATCTGCGAAAATACACGAAGCGCCAGCGGTCCTATGAAGTGCATGCCCTATGTGAAAATGGTCGATCGACGTACATGCCAAGATGACAGACTACGTATCAAAGGGAGTTTTATTGCGTGTCCAGGAGGGTACGCCTGTGGAGATACTCCCGTTCCTTGTCTCTTGCCAAAAATAAAAGCTCGAAGCGGTTTCTCGCTTCGAGCTTTCCATAAGCGTTCCATAGCTAACGGCCTTATGCCAGATCCCACTCGGAATGGATCTTGGGCACATCCGATATCAGCTGCTGCGTATACGGATGCTGCGGGTTCAGGATAACCTCTTCCGCCGGTCCGCGCTCCACGACTTTCCCCTGTTCCATAATATACAGCGTATCGCTTACATAATAAGCTAGCCCTACGTCATGGGTTATAAAAATAATCGTCATGTTATTCTCATCCCGCAGCTTCAAGAGCATGTCAAGGATCGTGGACCGCGAGCACGCATCGACCATGGAGGTCGGTTCATCCGCAATAAGCAGCTTCGGATGAAGCATGAAAATCCGGGCGATCATCAGGCGCTGCATCTGCCCGCCGGACAATTCGAACGGATATTTATTGTGCAGCTCTTCGAATTTTAGATTGACGAAGGAACACGCTTCCTTCATCTTGCGGAATTGCTCCTCCTTCGTCAGTTTATCTCCCTGCAGCTTAATGCAGTCGAGCAGCAGCTTCTCCACTTTGTAGAACAGGTTGAACGAAGAGAACGGGTCCTGGAAAATCGCCTGAATGTTCTTCCAATAGCGCTTGCGGTCTCCATGCCGCTTCAGCCGTCTCGGTTTGCCCATATATTCAATCGTCCCGCTGCTCTCTTTCAGCAAGCCCATGATCATTTTTGCCAGCGTCGTTTTGCCGCTTCCGCTCTCGCCGACAATCGATATGATTTCGCCTTCATGAAAGGTAAAGCTGACATCCTCCACGGCGGTTGTCTTCTGCTTCCCGTAACCGAACACCTTCGTGAGATGCTCTCCCCGAATCAGTACGTCATTCCCCTTCATTCGCATACCACTCCTTAAGCACATCAGGCTCCACGATGCACCGATAGATTCGATCCCCCACGGTCCGGCTCGTTATCTTGCCCTTCCGGCAGGCATCCTGCACATAGGAGCAGCGGTCGGCGAACCGGCAGCCCTCCGGCACGTTCTTCAGATTGGGCGGGGTCCCCGGAATGGCGGCAAGCTTATGGCCCTTCATGCCCTCCTCGGGCACGATGATGGAGCCCATCAGCTTTTTCGTATAAGGATGGATAGGGTCAAATATCATTTGCTCCGCGGTTCCCCGCTCCACGATTTCCCCCGCGTACATGACGATGATGTCATCCGTTACATGATAGAGCAGCGGCAGCTCGTGCGTGATGAAGACAAGGGATTGGATAAAGCCGCGGTCCAGCAGGCTCTTCAGCAGCTTGATAACCGCTTTCTGCGAGGTTACGTCCAGAGCCGAGGTCGGTTCGTCCGCAATCAGCACTTTCGGATTCAGAATGGTGGAAATCGCGATGACCGTTCTCTGCTTCATGCCCCCCGACAGCTCGTTCGGATAGGAGTTCAGCACCTTGGTCGACAAATTCAAGGTCTCGAACCGCTCCGCCGCCATATCCCACACCTGCTTCTTGTTCAGCTCGGGGCGGTGCTCCTTCATGATATCCTCGATGAATCGAATGATTTTGAGCGTTGGATTCAGGGCATTCATGGCCGCTTGCGGAATATACGATATCTCTCTTCCCGACACCCGGGAACGAAGCTGTTCCTTGCCGAGCTTCATAATGTCCGTGCCGTTGATGACAATCGAGCCGCTGCCGAAATGCAGCGGGGGAAAATAGAATCCCATCAGGCTGAGGGCAAGGGTCGATTTGCCGCAGCCGGATTCGCCGGCAATGCCAAGCGTCTTCCCCTTCTCGAGCGAGAAGCTCACGCCGTCTACGGCATATACATGCTCCTTCAGCCGGGTACGGTAAAAGGTTTTCAATTCGTTAACTTCCAGTATATTTGTGCTCAAGGCCCCATCAGCTCCTAATCTTCGGATTGAATATTTCATCCATGCCGGTGTTCATCATGTACAAGGAGAAGGTGATGATGGCGATGGAAATCGCCGCCGGGATAAAGGCCCACCAGGCCCCGGCAACCGGCGCTTCGAAGACGAGCGCCCAATTCATGATGATGCCGAGGGAAATCGTGTTGTAAGGGCCGAGTCCCAGCATCGAGATGGAAGCCTCGGAGAGAATGCCCGATGCCGTCTGCAGCACGAAAGCCATCACGACATAGGAGGCGATGTACGGCAAAATCTCCGAGACAATGATGCGCGGCGTGCTGTACCCGGAAATTTTGGCGATGTTCACGTGATCCCGGTTTCGCAATGAGGAGGTTTGCGCCCTTACGGCCCTGGCCGTCCAGGGCCAGCTGGTGATGCCGATGATGACCGCCGTGACAAACGAGCTGCGCGAATCGATGCTCACCGAGATCAAAATCAGGATGACAAAGGAAGGAATCACGATGAAAATGTTGGTGATCGCGGTCAGCAGATTATCGATCATGCCTCCGATATAACCTGAGGCTAAACCGATCACAAGGCCGATGACGGTAGCAAATACGCCGGCAATCAGCCCTACCTGCAGGGAGGTCCGAATGCCGTAGATCAATTCAAGAAATAAATCCCTGCCGAAGTTATCCGACCCGAGCAGCAGCTTCGAGTCCGGCGGTTGATATGCCAGCGCGATCATTTCCAGCGGGTCATTGCGGTTAAAGAGCGGGTAGATCAGCACCATGCCGATCATGGCCAGCAGCATGCAGGCTCCGAACATAAACTTTGGCGATTTGATCAATATGCGAAAGGAACTGTTCATATTATTGATCCTCCATCTGAGCGGCCTTGATTCTCGGATCGATCCAGCCGTAGATTAAGTCGATCGTAAAGTTGGCCAGCAGCACAGCCAAGGCGATCAAGAGGGTGCAGCCAGAAATTAACGGATAATCGAGCTGACGGATCGCCGTGAACATCCAGGTTCCGATCCCCGGATAACTGAACACGATCTCGCAAATCAGAGAGCCGCCTACCATCGTGCCGATGGATAACGCCAGTCCCGTTATCTGGGGCAGCATGGCATTCCGGAATACATATTTCGCGATCTTGGAATCCCGTATCCCGAGCAGCTTGCTGTACAGCACATAATCCGAATTGAGCTCATAGATGGACATCTCGCGCATGCCGATGGCTTGACCCCCGATGGTCACCAGCACGATCGACAGGAAAGGAAGCGTGTGATGCCGAAGCACCGAAGCGAAGAATTCAAAGCTGAGCGTCGGCACCATCTGATAGTCGTAGCCGCCATGCAGCGGAAACCAGTTCAGGGACAGCGCGAACACGTACAGCATGATGATGGCCAGCGTGAAGAACGGAATGGAATTCACGAATAAAGCCACCGGAAAAATCACTTTATCGAACACGCCCTTGCGGTATGCCGCAACGGCGCCCAGCACGTTGCCGATGATCCAGCCAACCAGGATGGCCGGAAGCTGGAGACCGATCGTCCACGGCACTGCCGAGGCCAAAATCTCCGTGACCGGTTTCGGATACAGCCCGAACGAAGTGCCCAGGTTGCCGGTCGCCAAATTTTTCAGATAGATGAAGAATTGTTCCCATAAAGGCTTGTCGATGCCGAACTCCACGAGAAAAGTCTCATAGACCCGCTTGATCGTATCGCTGTCGGTCATCCCCTGCGTCATCTCGGACACGATCATGCTGACCGGATTCCCCTCAATCATCCGGGGCAACAGAAAGTTCAGCGTAACGGCGATTACCAGCGTCAGAAAATACCAGAAGAACTTCTTGACGATATATTTTCCGTAAACACTCAAGCAGCTCACCCCCATGAATCGCACCTTCGAATTTGGTGGAAAAGAGACCTATATCAGGGGTGCTAATCCACCAATACAGGTCTTCGTTCATTGAGTTATATCCTCAGTTATGAATCTGATACAGCGACTTGATGCCGGCCCCATCCATCGAAATTTGAGGAGGGATGTTGCTGCCGTCCCCTTCGGTCGGGAAGCCCTTCCAGACCGATTCATTAACCGTATCGAATACCCATGGACGATACATGAGCGGAATCGACGGAATATCCTTCAACCAGATTTGGGTCAATTCGGTGTAGAGCGCTTTCAATTCGGCTTCGTCCGAAATGGTAGGAATCTTCTCGATGATGGCATCCGCCTGATCGTTCTTGTATCGGCCCCAGTTGTAGAATGCCATTTCGCCCATTGGCGCAACGCCTTTGGAGTACATGATGGTCATGGCGCGGTTCCACGGCTGGCTCGGGCTGACTCCGCCCGCAGGCGTGTTCATGATAATGTCGAACTTGCCGGTCTGAAGATCATTGGTCCATACCGGCGCTTCCGGGAATTTGGTCCGAATCTCGATGCCGATCGCTTTCGCGTTCTGGGCGACGATCTCAAGCGCCGCATTCCAATCCGACCAGCCGTACGGACATTCAATCTCAAACGGACCGAGTCGGGTACCGTTCAGAACGCGGATGCCGTCTTTCCCTTTCGCGGCACCGATGGAATCGAGCAGCGCATTGGCCGCCTCCACGTCCGTTGTCCACTGGAGCGGTTTGATGGCCGCCTGGTCCACATATTTCGCTTCGGCCTCCGTATTGAGCGTCAATGACGGCTCCATCGGGGCGGAGTAGCCGCTGATGGCCAGCTCCGAGATTTTGCCGTAGTCAATTGCCATGGCAATCGCTCTGCGGACATCCGCATTGTCGAGCCCTTCCTTTGTCATGTTGAAGAAAATCGACGGCATGGAGCCCGGCACATAATAAGGCGCCTCTTTGATATAGGTTTTGACCGGAGCCCCGCCTTCCCACATTTTCCATACCTGCGGAATAAACTGCTGCGATACGTCGACCTGGCCGCTCTTGAACGCCAGATCGCCCGCGGCATTATCTTTATAGATGACATGGGTGATGTACTTTGGAGCCGGCAGCTTGCCGAAGAGCGCCTGGCCCCAGTAGTTATCGTCCCGTATAATCGTGATTTTCTGGTCATTGTAAAAATACATTTTATAAGGCCCCGTTCCGATCGGGTCCTCGTTGACTTCCTTCCGAATGGTGGCAAGGTCGTTGTTGGCCTTCTTCTCAACCTCTTCCCAGACATGTTTAGGCAGCATCGGCATGATCTCAATGCTGTCGAGCACCGTCAACTTGTTCGGATTGTCTTTGTTGAGTGTGATGTTCACCGTTTGCGGTCCGTCTGCCGTTACGTCCTCGATGTACGTCCAGAAGCTGCTCCAGTTGATGTCATACTTTTTGCCAAGCTGGTAGGTATAGACGACATCGTCGGAGGTGAACGGCTTGCCGTCGCTCCATTTGGCATCCTGGTTCAGCTCGATCCGCAAGTTGAGATCGTCGGTCCATTCGTACTTGGTCCCAAGCAGCGGCTCTAACTCGCCTGTGAGCTGGTTGACCATAAACAACGTTTCATACACCAGTTCCCTCGAATTTCCGTAGTTGATCGGAAACGCCGGGTTTCCGCTAAGCAGGTTGAAATTCGTGGGCGCTCCCCATTGCAAGCCGTTCACGTAAAGCGTTTCGTTTCTCGGCGTTGCTTTCGCATCGCCCTGCGGTGCCGGTTCTTCGCTTCCTCCGGGCGTCTTAACTTCTTCATTAGGCGGCGGTGTTTCTGATGCTGTCGGCGGCGGCGTTACGCTTTGGCACCCCGCGACAAAAAAAGACGCGGCCAACAATAGAATGAACATGGGTCTCAGAACGGTTTTCAGCTTCACTTGTGAACCCTCCCATTCATGGAAATGTGTTCTCACTTAAGTGCTGAGTATCCGAGTCGAACATCGGTTGTCTGCAAGCGCTTTCTTGATGGATTTATATGTACCTCGGTTCAATCTGAGTACGAATTATTTTTTTTGTCATTTTTATTCAAGCCTCAAGGATTTTTCCATTTGACGTCGAACTTGAATGGACATGGTAATCTAGCGGACGATCCGATACTCTTCAAAGGGGTGGGCCTACTGCCTGTGATCAAAGATGTTTTGCTGCAGCTGTTGTTTGCATTGATGCCTTTTGTTGCATACAACATCTATTACAGAAAACTGACTGTCAACTATTCCCGTAATTTCATCATTGTCATTTGTTCGCTGTGCATGCTGCTGTCCATGACCTTTGCTTCGTCTGTCCAAAGCGGTCTGATCTTTGACGTACGGTATGTCATTATGTTCTTCGGCATGCTGTTCGGAGGGTTCCTGACAGGGGCAATTCTGCTCGTGGAATTTCTAATCTACAGATTGTACATTGGCGGATCCGGCACGATCGACGCCATTATAATCTTGATCTTTACGTTCCCGCTGTCCGTTCTGCTGTCATTCCTGTATCACCGAAGCAAACACAAATTATGGATCATTTTTATAGCCGGCATCAGCTTCTCGGTCCTTCCGCTCCTGGTGCTCTATATAACCAAGCCCGACTACATCATGAATTACTTTGTTTTTAATATTTTAGCCATGCCGGTTCATAACTCGCTCGGGATATGGCTTCTCGTGACCCTGTTTAACAAGTCCGTATCCGACAAGGAGCTTTATCTGCGGTATATCCAGAATGAAAAAGCCGAAGCCGTGAATCATGTCGCCGCCTCCCTTGCCCATGAGGTCCGCAATCCGCTGACCACCGTGCTGGGGTTTCTGCAATTGATCAAAAGCGGCACGTTCCCTCCGGAAAAGACCGAACGATTCCTAGAAATCAGCATGGAGGAAATTCGCCGAACCGAACAGATCTTGTCCGAATACCTCTCGATCAGCAAGCCTCACTTGCCGTTTCAGCAGCGAATCGAGCTTACCGCCCAAATCAAGTCCGTCGTTGAGCTTATGACTTCATATGCCAATATGAGCAACGTCACCCTCAGCACGGACTCTCCCCAGTCGAATCTCTACATTTCGGGGAGTCCCGCAGAGCTCAAGCAGCTGCTGGTCAACTTTATTAAGAATGCGATCGAGGCGTGCAAAGACGTCGACAACGGCATGGTCAACATTACCGTCTATGAAGAAACGGACCAGGTGGCCGTGGAAATCAAGGACAACGGGATCGGCATGACCCCCGAGCAGCTAAGCCGTCTCGGTTCGATCTACTATTCCACCAAAATGAGCGGGACCGGGCTTGGGCTTACCTTCTCCTATCAAGCCATCCGCGCCATGAACGGAAGCGTCTCGGTTCGAAGCTCGCCAAGATCGGGAACCGTGTTTCTCATCACGCTCCCGCGCGCGAAACTGAACCCGTAAGGGATGACGCACGAGGTCCGTTAACGAAAAAGAGAGACGTCTTTCGCAGCGAAAGAGCGTCTCTCTTTTATTGGGCTTGCAGCATAATTTCTTTGGCCTCAAAACTTCTGTTGTTTTTGCTTATGTTCAACGGCTTTTTTAACGTGATGCGGATAAGATCGCCTTCCTTTAGCTCATCCAGCGTGATAGCTCCTCCTCCACTTGCCTTCAGGGAAGTCGATTCGGTGACCAGCACCTCACAGTGGTACCCCTCATCCGTGTGATTCTTCCGGTTACGATTCACTTCGTCGGAGCAGTCCACGGCAATCCTGTCGTCTTCCAGCGAATAAACCGCGGACTCGAACACCGTTACATCACGGGCACATCCCGCCGTAAACAGGAACAGCAGGCACATAAATAGCCTCAGCTTCATACCGCGCCCCCATATACCTGCATAAGCAGTTTTCATTAACATAGAGTGACAGGCAAAACGAGTCATCATTAGGTTTAGTGTAACATCGGCCCATCCATTGCGCTTCAAAAAAAAGCAAGGAGCGGGGAGGATCCCCTGCTCCTTGCGTTACTTTCGTTCATCCATTCTTCCTTACTGGTATTTAGGAAGCCAGTCTCCGTGCGCTTCGATCAAGTCGTCGCACAGGCTCTTGATGTCATCCATGGACAATTCGGCTGCCGTATGCGGATCCAGCATCGCCGCATGATAGATATGCTCCTTCTTGCCGGTTGCCGCGGCTTCCAGCGTCAGCAGCTGGGTGTTGATATTGGTGCGGTTCAGCGCGGCACACTGCGGAGGCAGATCGCCAACATAGGTCGGCGTCACGCCGCTGGCATCGACCAGACACGGAACCTCGACGCAGGCTTCCTTCGGAAGGTTCGTGATCAGTCCCGTATTCATCACATTGCCGCCGATTTTGAACGGTTTATTGGTCTCGATTGCTTCCAAAATGTAGGAGGCATATTCATGGGAACGGTTGTGCTTCAGATCCTGGTTGTTGACCAAATCCTCGCGCATCGCCTTCCAACCCTCGATTTGGTTCACGCAGCGCCGCGGGTATTCATCCAGCGGGATGTTAAAGCGTTCGATCAGCTCCGGATAGTTGCGCTTGATGAAATACGGATGATATTCGGCGTTATGCTCGGACGATTCGGTAATGTAGTAACCGAAGTTCAGCATCATCTCGAGACGGACCATATCATGGTGCTTCTCCTTCTGCTTCTCCGCCGCGCGCTTCTTGATTTCCGGATACAGGTCCACGCCGTCCTTCGTTACCTCAAGCAGCCATGCCATATGGTTGATGCCGGCGATTTTGGCCTGCACGCCTTCCTTGTCTATTCCCAAATTATCGAACAGATGCGGGATGCATGCCTGAACGCTGTGGCACAATCCTACGGTTTGCACGCCGCCCAGCGTGTTCATGGCATTGGTCAGCACTGCCATTGGATTCGTATAGTTGAGGAACAAGGCGTTCGGACAAACCTCCCGCATATCAGCCGCGAAATCCAGCATGACCGGGATGGTGCGGAGGTTGCGGAATATCCCGCCGATTCCCACGGTGTCCGCTATCGTCTGTCTTAGCCCGTATTTCTTCGGAACCTCGAAGTCCGTGATCGTGCACGGGTCATAGCCTCCAACCTGAATCGCGTTAATGACGTATTTTGCTCCGCGAAGCGCTTCCTTGCGATCGCCGTATGATTTTACGACACAGGTGCTGTCGCTGGTTTTCTTTATGTTATTCAGCATGTTCTCCGAGTCTTTCAAACGAACGGGATCAATATCAAACAAAGCAAGTTCAAATCCCTGCAAAGCCGGCGTCTGCATGCAATCACCCAGGACGTTTTTAGCAAATACGGTACTTCCTGCTCCGATGAATGTAATCTTAGACATCAATAAATGCCCTCCTTAAACTTCATAAATTAATACGCTTTCACATGACTAACTATAAGATAATCGGCCTTTTTTGAATATGGAGCAAAACAAGTGCCATATGGACATTTGTCGTGCGATTATGTAATCTAACTCTATCTCATATCCGCTCATCGATCGATTTCGCACACGTTTAAGGAGGAGCCAAAAAGATGTCCATTTTGCCGGACCATACCCTTTACACGATTGGCATGAACCCTTCGCCCGGGGGCCATGACCTGAACATTCTGTTCAGCGGCGAAGGCACGCCCGTACCCCGCCACAAAATCGGGCCCATCATCCATGATTACTGCCTTATTCACACCGTCCTGACAGGCCAAGGCGTGTTCGAATGCGCTGGCACGGTGCATCACTGCCGGGCAGGCGATACCTTCGTGATCCTTCCCGGCGTTCTGTTCAGCTATGAAGCGGACGACCGGAACCCCTGGCACTACAACTGGGTGGCTCTGCAGGAGAAAGGCACCAACCTGCTGCTGGCTGATATGGGCGTTACACCCGTCAGGCCGATTATCCGCTGCACGGAAGAAACCGAACTGAACGCCCTGGCCGAGATGTACCGTCATCTGCGTCTCGGGTTTAACCAATCGGATCACCCTTGGCTGGAGGATCTTCAGGCATCCGGGTGGCTCCGATTGCTTCTCCATAAGCTGGCGATGTTAAACCGCGAGTTTCTTCCGTCGAGCTCCAATGACGTGCCGGATATTGAGCGGGGCGTGAGACAGACGGAGCGCTGGATTTCGACCCAATATCACCAGCAGCTGTCCATAGATCAGATGGCGAAGGCTCTCGGCTATCATCGGGCCCATCTGTCCAAGATGTTCAAACAGCATACGGGCCTTTCGCCCATGCAGTACCTCATGAAGGTACGCATCGAGAAGGCCAAAGCACTCATGAGATCGTCCTTCTCCATCCATGAAATTGCCTCCTCCGTCGGTTTCAACGACGCTCTCTATTTCTCCAAGCAGTTCCGCAAATGGACAGGCATGACCCCCAGCGAATATAAGTACAGCCTGGAAAAAAGCTCGAATAAAACATGATCCTGCAAATGAAAAGAGCTCCCGGCATGAATGCCGGGAGCTCTTCTATAAATAACACAACTGCCTTTTAACTTATGCCTGCGCCTCATACAGCTGGACAATCTCGATAATCGTCTGGACGGCCAGTACCATATTGTCGGCGGACACGTATTCATATCGTCCGTGATAGTTTTCCCCGCCCGTAAAAATGTTCGGTGTCGGCAGGCCCATGTACGACAGTTGGGAACCGTCGGTCCCCCCGCGGATCGGTTCGATGATCGGCTTGATTCCCAGCTTCTCCATCGCGGTCTGCGCGATGTCGACCACTTCTTTGACCGGCTCGATTTTCTCCCGCATATTGTAATATTGGTCTTTCATCTGAAGCACGATCCGCTCGGCTCCATACTTGTCCTGAAGCTCTTCGACGATGGAAGCCAGCTTGGCTTTCCTGCCTTCGAACAGCTCCCGGTCATGGTCGCGGATAATATAACGAAGCTCGGTCACCTCCACATCGCCTTCGATGGAAGTGAGATGAAAGAAGCCTTCATACCCCTCGGTATGTTCAGGCACTTCTTCCGCAGGGAGCATGCCGTTCAGCTCCATGGCGATTTTCGCCGCGTTGACCATTTTTCCCTTGGCCGTTCCGGGATGGACATTCTTGCCTTTGCAAGTCACGAGCGCGGCCGCCGCATTAAAGCTTTCGTATTGCAGCTCTCCCAGCGGCCCCCCGTCCATCGTATACGCGTATTTGGCGCCAAAGGCCTCCACGTCGAATTTATGCGGTCCTCGACCGATCTCTTCGTCGGGCGTGAAGGCCACGCGGATTTTGCCGTGCTTCAGCTCCGGATGCTGGATCAGGTAATTCATCGCCGTCATGATCTCTGCAATGCCCGCTTTATCGTCGGCGCCCAGCAGCGTTGTGCCGTCCGTTGTCACAAGCGTATGTCCTTTGTAACCGCTCAGCTCCGGAAAATCGCGCGGGGAGAGGATCACGTTCTGCGCTTGATTCAAAAAGATGTCTTGTCCGTCATATTGTTCAACGATCCGCGGTTTGACGCCGGCACCCGTAAAATCGGTCGCCGTATCGATATGTGCCAAAAAGCCGATGGTCGGGACGGGTTTATCCGTGTTAGCCGGAAGCGTGGCCATCACATAGCCGTTCTCATCCATGGTGACCTCCTGCATGCCGATGCCCTTCAGCTCGTCCACCAGCAGCCGGCCCAGCGTCAGCTGCCCCGGGGTAGAAGGGCAAGTGTGGCTGTTCTCGTCGGATTGCGTATCCATCTGCGCATAGGTAATGAGTCTGTCGATTACTTCTTTTTTCATAAATTCTCAACTCCAATACGTATGGTATGTAAGGTGCACCTCTCAAATCCATCAAGAGTATACCATATTTGCCAGCGCTCAAAAAAATAACCGCTCCCCGAAAACCAGGGGAACGGTCAGGCTATGGCCAAAATGAAACGTTGATTTATTCAAAAGCCGGCAGCGCGATCTCGGAATAGTTCTCCTCGAAGAATTTCTTCACTTCGGGGCTGGTCATCGCCTGGGCGAGCTTTTGAATCGGCTCGGAATCCACGTTATCCTTGCGGGCCACCAGCGTAATGGTGAAATCAGAGTCGTTGCCCTCGGTTACCAAGGCGTCCTTCTTAGGCGTCAGCCCCAACGGTTTGGCATAGGCAGGCGTCATGGCCACCATATCGACGTCGTCGAGGGTGCGGGCCAGCATCAGCAGATCCACCTCGGTGAACTTGTATTGATGCGGGTTCTCGACGATGTCGGCCTGCGTCGCTTGGATGCCGACGCCTTCCTTCAGCTTGATCAGACCGTTCTTCTCAAACATCACCAGGGATCGGCCGATGTTGGAAGGATCGTTGGGAATCGCTATCGTTGCGCCGTCCGGAAGCTCTTCGATGGTTTTGTATTTTTTGGAGTACGCGCCGAAAACGGCATTATAGATCGGCGTGACCGGAACCAGTTCCGACCCGTTGTTCGCATTGTACTCTTCCATGTACGGTACATGCTGGAAGAAATTCGCATCCACCTCTTTATGGGCAAGCGCATTGTTCGGCTGCACATTATCGGACAGAATCCGGATGTCCAGATTGATGCCCTCTTCCTTCAGCATCGGCTTCACCAGCTCAAGCACTTCAGTCATCGGCGGAATGAGCGTTGCGACCTTCAGTGTCACTTCTTCTTTCGCTTCGGGCGACGCGCTCTCCGGGGCTTCGTCCTTGGCTGGCTGCTGTCCGCAGCCCGCAAGCGCAAGCATGAGGATCAGCAGAAGCAGCGATAATTTCTTATTCATTTTAAGTTACCTCCAGGTAAAAAATAATCTGTGCAAGCATGTTCAAAACCGCAATTATACTTTTCTTTTGTCCAGCAGCCTGGAAGCCAGGTTCCCGCCGAACTGGATCGATTGTACCAGAATGATCATGATGATGATCGTAAACGTCATGATCTCTTCCTCGAATCGCTGGTACCCGTAGCGGATCGCGAAATCCCCGACGCCGCCCCCGCCCACGATCCCCATGACCGTGGAGTACGAAATAAAACTGATCGTGGAGGTTGTCAGTCCGAGCGCAAGACCCGACCTGGCCTCCACATACAGGAACTTGAATATCATCTGGATCGTGGAGGCCCCCATGGAAGAGGCGGCCTCCATCACTTCCTTCGGCACCTCCAGCAGGGATTGCTCAACCAATCTGGAGTAGTAGGCAACTGCTACGACGGATAGCGGCACGGCAGCGGCCACCGTGCCGAGCGATGTACCGACAATCCACCTTGTGACCGGAATCATGGCAACGACAAGCAGCAGAAACGGAAATGACCGTATAACGTTGACCAGAGCATTCAGAATGGAGAACAATAGCCGGTTCTCATACTGCTGTCCTTTTCGGCACAGAAATAGCAGTGTTCCGACCGGAAGACCCAGTATTATAGCGGCAGCAATCGAAATGCCCACCATAATGAACGTCTCGCCGATCGCCCGCCATATTTCATGCTGATACTGAAGGACATAGGCCAAATAATCGTTCACGTATTGAATGATGTCATTCATAGAAGCCCAGTCCCCCCGTTTCTTCAGCACCGTTAGTTGGAGTTCCGGTACCTCGAGGCACCTCTCCATCCTGTTGGCGATTACGGTACGTTCGGGTCAAACGGCCGTCCTCCATCACGGACACATGGTCGCAAATGCCGTTCACCACGTCCATTTCGTGCGAGACGATGACGATCGTAACCCCCAGCGTCCGGTTAATATGTCTTAACACATCCAGAATATCCGCCGTCGTCCGCGGATCCAGGGAAGACGTCGGCTCATCGCACAGCAAGACGGTCGGCGAATTGGCCAAAGCTCTGGCAATCGCTACCCGCTGCTTCTGGCCGCCGCTAAGCTGAGCAGGATATGACTTCGCTTTATCCTCCAGCCCGACAAAGCGCAGGACCTCCTGAACGCGCTCCGCACGGGCAGACTTCGGTACCTTTGCCAGCTCAAGCGGCAGGGACACGTTGCCCCATACCGTCCGGTTGCTGACCAGTTGGAACAGCTGAAAGATCATGCCGATGGACCTTCTTGCCTCCCGAAGCTCCCTGCCGCCAAGGGCGGTCAGCTCCCGTCCATTCACCGAGACTATGCCGGCGTCCGGTCTCTCCAGTACGTTCATGATGCGCAGCAGCGTCGATTTACCGGCTCCGCTGGCGCCGATGATGCCGTGTATGCTGCCCTCTTCAATATCGAGAGAGACGGCATCGATTGCCAGGTAACGGTCCGCGCCGTTGCCATAGCTTTTACTGACCTCTTGCAGCGAGATCATCCTAAAATCCCCCTCCTTGCCACATGAAGAAAGCCCGCGTGGCGATACCGCCTGCGAGCACATGATGCTGCAACAACAATTGAATCATACCATAATTTTAGACAAAATGTGACACCCCTTGCCCACTGCCAGAAAGTGCATGCTCTCAAGATAAATAAAGCTGATGTCCATACATGCCCGTTAAGCGTTCAACCGCCTTATCCAGCAAACCTTCCTCAAAACCCTCAAGGCCTTCGATGGCTTGAATTTTCTCCGCAGCCGGCATCTCCTTCTGAAGATGCAAACTCCAGTTCACGATCGCCTGCACCGCATCTTCATGCTCAAACTGGCCGTAATAGATATGCGCTTTGTACAGATAGCTTTCGGCATGCTCCGGCACCACCTTCAGCACCTCGTCAAATGCAGCCAATGCCGCATCTTCGTCCTGATCCTTGTAATAAATCTGCCCCAGCCTGAAATATGCCCCGGGGTGACCCGGCGAAAGCTCCAGCACTTGCAGCGTATCCTCCTTCGCGCGCGCGTAGTCTCCCATCGAATAATAAATTCCGCTTCGCAGGCTGTACAGGCTTCCCTGCCCCGGGTTCAAGCTGAGCCCCTGAGCGCAGTCCGCCAGTCCCCGCTCGAGCTGGCCGGTCTCCACGAAGCAAACGGCGCGGAATTCATAGAATCGCGGATTGGACGGATGCGCTTGAATCGCCTGGGAATACGCATCGATGGCAAGGTCCCACATGCCCATCTCCTTGTAAATATGACCGCTGGCCGCCAGGTACGTCGGGTGCTCCGAGAAGGCTTCCTCCTGCTTAACCGCTTCCTGCAGCTCCAGCAGCGCTTCCTCGTTGCGTCCTTGAAGATAGAGCACGTAGCTGAGCTTGTTGCGGATCTCGGTCCCGTCCTGGAGCGCGGCCGCTTCCTTCAAAGCCTGCTCCGCAGACGGCAGATCGTTCATCTCCATATAAATATCGGCACGCTGAACATAATTGGGCGCGTCATCATGCTCAAGCTTAAGCAGCTTGTCATTGATTGCCAGCGCCTCCTCCTGGCGACCCAGCCGGTAGTAGCAGTCGGCCATCCAGTAGCAAGCCAGCGGAGAATCCGGCTGTCTCGCATACAGCTTCGAAATCAGCTCGAAGGCTTCCTCTTCCCGGGCATCCTCGCGGTAGATACGGGCCAAATCGAAATAAGCGCGGTAATCGTCCGGTTCCGCCTCGATCGCCCACTCCAAATCGGCTTTGGCCGCAGCTTTGCTGCCGGACCGGTTCAAGACCTCCGCCCTCTTTAAGTAAAGTTCGTACGTATCCGGATACCGTTCAATGGCCTCCGACAGATAGTGCTCGGCCTGCCCCAAATCCCCCAGCTGCACGTACAGATCCGCCATGGGCTTCCGGAAGGAATACGCCTCGCGCGCTTGCCGCTGAAACGTCTGGAAGGCGCCATAGCTGTAGTTGGTGCTTCCCGCGAACAGCGCATATCCGCCATCCGCTTCCGCTTCATACCGGTCAACCAGCTGGATTCCCTCCTGTAGGACGCCCACGGCTTCCTGCACATGATCCATCAGATCCAGCGACACCGACAGCATGTAGTAATACATCGGAATGGCGCGCTCCGGCTTCTGGATGCTTAAACGAAAATAGCGCGCCGCTTCCGCCGGATTCCCGCTCTCGTAATAAGCCATGCCCAGTTCATAGTAGGTCGAAATTACCGTGCTGTCGTCCTCCCGCTTGATGCTTTCCTTCAGATCCCGGATCGCCTCGTCGTACTGGTTCAAATCCTTGTGCGCAATGCCCCGGGTATACCAATTCATATAATTGTCCGCATTCAATCGAATCGCTTCATCCAAATCCTCGATGGCCTCGCGCTCCCGGTTCAGCTCGCGTAGAATATGGGCGCGCCGCTCGTACGCGCGATGGCTGCCGCTCGTTTCGATCACGCGTCCCAGATAAGCCACGGCCTCATCCGAATAGCCGCTGTTGTGCAGCAGTTCCGCATAGTGCAGCTTGTCATTAAAACTTGTAATGGCGCTTTCGCCTTTTCTCATATATTTAAGGGCTTGCTCAAAATCCCGCTTCTTCCTGTAATGGTTCCCGATACGGAACCAGATCCGCTTCATCAACTTCATGGTGGCTCATCCTTTGTATGTAGATGTTATTCTTGGGTTTCTTGGGCTCCTATGATTAGAGCCGGGGCAGCTTTCGCCTTATCTCTATATTATACTTCCTCTATGTCCATTTGCACCCAAATTAAAGAGGAACCTCCTGCAGGCTCCTCTTTCGGTGTGTATCCTATTATATTGTATAAAGATACCAAAAATGTGCAATCCAAAATATTACTTCCGATTATTTAGTGAAATGCTCTTCCATTTTCCGCTAACTGGTTTTTCCGGCATGGTATGCGGCAATGCCTAGCGAAATTCCCCAGACCAGAAAAAGCGCATACCAGAAGTATCCCCACGCCGCCATGGGGCTTGCATCTTGAGCAGCGTGCATCGGGGCCGACTGAACGCGTCCAACCGCTAACAGATACTGCAGGGCGAAATAGATAAATCCCCATAATGACAACAACACCGAACCGGCTGTTGCAGGAACAATTAACATCCATTTCGGCAGTCGTCTCCCCCAAGGCCTGGTGAAAGCTAGCGCGAAGACGGCAGCCAACATAGCGATGGTTCCCATTCCCCAGTAGCCGATCGCATGTGACCAAAAATCATCCGGCGTCTCCTGGAAATCCCCGGGGAAAGCAAACCCGAAGCCAAGCCCCCACCAATAATGGGGAAGGGCATACAGCACAGCAGCAATGCAAGCAACAACCCCCGCTTTTTTCATTCTTGAATCATTCATTTCATCACCTCAAGCTCATCATACCTATCTAAAGAGAGCATTAAGTTGACTCGGAGTTTAAGTTTCGTTTAAGTTTCCGCCCAAACCATAGCTGAGGTGCCGCTAGGAGTGGACTTCACTTCCCATTGCAAGTTCATTTCCTTTGTCTGCTCATATGCGAGCGAACCCACATTCATGAGCACACCCGGTATCCGACCCCCCGGATCGTTTCTATAATTTGAGGAGAGCTTGAATCGATCTCGATCTTCTCCCGTAAATGGCGAATATGCACCATAAGCGATTTGTCGCCATGAATATACGGTTCCCTCCATACGGCCTCGTAGATTTGCTTTTGGGTCAATATTTGATTCAAATGATCGATTAAATACATGAAAATGTGAAATTGCTTGCCCGTAAGAACGATTTCATCCATCGTTTCCGTATTTAATATACGGTTCGTTCTCCGGTCAATATTTAAATGCTTCACCTGGAGGTTATCCGAAGCCATTGAACCAGAACGTCTTAACAGCACTTGAATGCGCGCAGCCAGCTCGTCGGGATGAAACGGCTTGGTCATGTAATCGTCGGCAAAGGATAGCCCTTGCAGTTTATCCTCCATTGACGTTCTGGCAGTCAGCATTAAGATCGGTACATCCGGACGGCGCTGCTTGAACCGCTGTCCGATCGTATAGCCATCCAATCCTGGGATCATGATGTCCAGTATGACCAGGCTGCACGTTTCAAAAGATTCCATAGCATCATGGCCTGAAGTCCTCCAGATCACTTTATAGCCAAGTTCGATTAAAAAATCTTTGGACCAAGCGCCGATCTCCTTATCGTCTTCTATGTATAAAATAGTAAAACTCATCGTCTATGTTTGACTCCTTATGAGGGATATACTGGTAGTTTAGCATATTGGAGTGAAACGAGGGCTCCTATTTGAAGCCCTCTCTTGATGTCAGTATACCTTATGAATCACGTCTTCAAAATCGGGATCTTCCATATCGATATCGTCCAACTCGCCCCAGCGGCCCAGCTCTTTAAAAATATCAAGCGTGTTCATCTCGCGGCGGTTCACCTCAATCGTGACGGTGTTATCCAGAGAACCTGTCACGCGGATCGGGACGGAAAGATTGCCTTCCCCCTGAAACTGTTCTGGGATAACAAAAGGTCCGCGGAAGGTCACGGTGATGACCGTAGGCAGCCCGATCGTCTCGCGCAGGGACTTCACCGTTCCATCATAGGAAAGCTCGCCGTTGTTAATGACCATCACGCGATTGCAGAGCTGTTCGATATCATCCATGTCATGCGTCGTGAGCAGGATGGTCTTGCCGAATTGCTCGTTGACCAGCTTGAGAAAATGGCGGATGTTCCGCTTGGCGTTCACGTCCAGGCCGATCGTCGGCTCATCCAGGAACAGCACGTCCGGATCATGCAGCATCGCGGCCGCGAGGTCGGCGCGCATGCGCTGCCCGAGCGACAGCTTGCGCACAGGCGTTTCCCAGAACGCCCGTAAATCCAGAAGTTCTGCAAACTGTCCGAGTCTGCGCTCCTTGTCCGCCTGATCCACGCTGTACATTTTCGCCAAAATATCGTAGGAATCCTTCACCGGCAAGTCCCACCACAGCTGGCTGCGCTGACCGAATACGACGCCCAGATTGTTCACGACGCTGCGCCGTTCCTTGTGCGGATTCCTGCCTCCGATCGATACGCTGCCCGAGGTCGGGTGGAGAATGCCGGTCAGCATTTTGATCGTTGTGGATTTGCCGGCGCCGTTCGGACCGATGTAACCGACGAATTCCCCCGGCTCCACTTGAAAGCTGATCCCCCTCACGGCTTCCTTCGTCCGGTATTCTCTCGTAAACAGGGTTCGCAGACCGGAGAAGCGCCCCTCCTTCACGACCGGCGTTTTGAACTCCTTGCGTATGTTGCTCACTTCAATCATGGACGCAATCCTCCTTTAGCTCCCTGTACTTTGATATTTCGTCAAACCAAACTGCCAGAACCTCAGGCTTAAACCGAGACATAACAGGGCCGCTCCAGCCAACGCAGGCAGCACCCAGGCTCCGAGCTCGCCCCGCAGTATGTATAGCGACGGGACATAATTGACCAAACCGACCGGGACCACGATCAGCAGGATCGACGACATCCATTTGGGATACAGCGTGAGCGGATACTGGGCCGCCGTCCGGGCTGCGTCCTCCGTCAGGTTCTGAAGCTCGGTGATCCGGGTCGTCCAAAAACCGAAGGTTGCGGTCGCAAGGCCGATCGAGAACAGGATGACGGCACCCGTGACGATAATGTACAGCGATTGCGGCACCGCGCTCCATCCCACCTGACCTGCCGCCATCATGCCATGCAGCGACCACCAGAGCAGAAAACCGCCCTGCAGCACTTCGCCCAGCATGATCCGGAATTTCTGCGGCATGAGCGCCAGCAGCACCGGCATGGGACGGGTCAGCAGCTGGTCAAGCTCCCCGTTGACCAGATATCTCTCAAGATGATGCACTTCATCCCCAAACGTCCGGTAGAGCGTCTTCGACAGCGTCATGACGGCAAACAAATACCCGATTTCATGCATGGACCACCCCTGAATGGCTCCGAACTTGTAGAGGACGATGGCGACCATGAGAAACTCGGAAATTTGGATCAATGCGGCAAGAAACGAAGCCAGGATGAAATTGAATTTGTACTGCATGCGGCTTTTGATGCTCGTACGGATCAGCAGCGCATACAGGGATAGCCAGGATCTCGCGGTCATCCTCCCTGCACCTCCACTTTCCGCCTTAGGAATCCGGTAGCCAGCAGGCTTGCCAGCGTCAGCAGCACGCACCATGACAACGTGCCCCACAGATGGGAAACGTCATCGAAGCCCAAATAGATCCGGGTCGGCACATAGAGCAGATACGGATACGGCGACCACCAGGCAATCGCCTGAAGCCAGCCCGGCAGCCATTCGATGGGAATGAAGAAACCGGCTAGGAGATTGATCATCGCGTGGTTGCCCCAATACAACCAAGACGATTCCGTTGTCCATAATGCCGATGCGCCGATGAGATAGTTGATGCAAATCGATAAGTAGGCGGCGCCTGCGAGCGCAATGGCAACGTAGAGGAAGGTGACTGCTTTTCCAGGCAGCTGCAGCGAGAATGCAAAATAATACACCAGGTAAATCGGGATTGTTTTGTAAACGAATTGGTAGGCGATTTGCCCCCATTCCTTGGCCATCAAATGACTGAACAAATGAACGGGACGCATCAAATCCAGGGAAATATGGCCGGTTCGCACGGCTTGGGGGATGCCGAGGCCATTCGTGACGAAACTGGAAACCCAGAGCGCGGCTTGCGTAAAGGCGATGTAGCCGACCATTCCCTGCGTTCCGTAATCTCCGAGCGCGTAATCGGCGCCGAGACCGAGCCAGATACAGGCATACATGAAGCCGAACATCGCACTGGCGACATTGTGCACCATGTGGGCGCCGCGGTACTGCAAATTGCGGGCATAGGCTTTGGAAGCCAATGTGAAATAAAGCATGAAGCACCTCCGATAAGCATTTTAGATGGCGGACCCATCCACTTCAGACAAGGCGAAAATGAGAGAAGGACAATAGCATACCAGAACGTTCCATTTCAGGCAAGGATTTTTTCGCAAGGGATATCAAGTGAATATCAGGCGGAAGTTCCGGCGTTAAAAAGAAGCCTTCTTCTCCCTAAGCCGGTTGAGAACAAACGTCATGGGCGTGCGAAGACTTCATCGTCATGAAAAGTAACCAACGGGCGGCGGGGCCATCTACTTCTCCCTGTTCTTTGGTCTAAAAAACGGTATGAAGGGAATGCTCGGCTTATGTAGAAGGGAGGCGGCCGGACAGAAAAAAGACGTGATTTGTCAGATCACGTCTTTATGCTTCATCGGCTCCTGAAACTCGCCGAAATAGTCTACCAGGAATGACTGGAACTCCGTTGCGGCCTTGGACAAGTAGCGCCGCTCCAGCCAAGCTATGGTAAAGGTGCGGTAGCAGGAAGGCTTCTCGATGCGCACCATCGCGTACGGGGGCATGTCGTCCCCTTTGCATCCGGGTACAAATGCGGCTCCAAGCCCGGCCGATACGAGGCTGGACAATGCCGCCGGCTCATCGACTTCACATACGACTTCCCGGCTGATCCCGGCCAATCGGCAAAACTCTTCGTTCATTTTACGAAACGGATGGCCTGCCTTGTACTCGATGAAGGCCTCCCCCGCCACCTCCTGAAGGGAAATGCGGGACCGTCCCGCCAATCGATGGCCGTGAGGCACCGCCAGGAACACCTCCGCATGGAGGACCGGAATCTCCCGAATGTGGTCTTCGTCCAGGGCCGCCGCGGTAAAGCACAGATCGATTTCTCCGTTTTCCAGCATCTGCACCATCTCCATCGTGGAGTCGGGCGGAATCTGAATGATGCGAAAATTCACGTCAGGATATCGCGCGCGGAAAGCGCCCAGGGCTTTGGACAGCCGGGGCAATGCCGTCGTTGCTATGCGGATGCTCCCCCGCTCCATGCCTGCCAAATCGGACACTTCCCTCCTGCCTTCCTCTAGGGCCGATAACGCCGTATCGACGCTTTTCAGAAAAGCCTTCCCGAATGAATTGAGCTTAATTTGCCGGCTCTGCCGATCAAACAGAGGCACGCCCAAATCTTCCTCCAAGCGGGCAATCGTCTTGCTGAGCGCAGGCTGGGCAATGCGAAGTTCCTTCGCGGCCTTGGTCATATGCTCCATTCGGGCCACCGTCTGAAAATAATGCAGCTGAAGCAGTTCCATGGGGTTCTTCCTCCTTTATTGATATCCTTGAGTATATGAATGCATGTCATAATATATATTTTTATTTATTAACTATCGATTGTAGAATAAATCGTAACCAAAGGAAAGGGGGAAATCACATGAACGAACATCAACAACCGCAACAGCCGCCGGCTGAAAAATTAATACGCATTCTGGCGTTTACGATGATTCTCTCGTCGATGAGCGCAACCATGTTTAATATCGTGCTTCCGGAAATCAGCCAGGAATTCCGGCTTTCCTTCGCCCAGGTCAGCTGGGTATCGTCGATTTACATGCTCATCTATGCCATAGGCTCCGTCCTGTACGGAAAATTGGCCGACACCTATAAACTCAAAAATCTGGTCACCTTCGGATTGCTTCTCTTCTTTGTCGGTTCCATCACGGGCTTGGCCGCACAGGCCTACTGGATGGTGCTGCTGGGACGGATCCTTCAGGCAGCGGGGGCAGCCGTCATTCCGGCAATCGCCATGATCATTCCGGTCCGTTACTTCCCTGCGGAAAACCGGGGCCGCGCACTCGGCATAACGGCGACCGGGCTCGCTATCGGCAACGCGGTCGGGCCAGTGGTTTCCGCATTGGTCGTTAGCACGTTCCATTGGAGATGGCTCTTTTTCATTCCGCTGCTCATCCTGGTCACCCTCCCTCTCTATCGCAAATATCTGGGCAATGAACAGGGCGAGGGCGCACGGATCGATTGGCTCGGCGGCGGCCTTCTGGCCGGAACGGTCGCGCTGCTGCTTCTGGCGGTGACCCAAGGTGGCTGGATATTCGGTTTAGGCAGCCTGATCCTGTTCCTTGCGTTCCTTCTGCGCATTCGTTCGGCTAAAGCGCCTTTTGTCCAGCCCCGTTTATTCCGCAACCCAAGCTATACGGTCGGACTTGTCCTCGGCATGTTCATCATGAGCGTCGGGTATGCGCTGCCCTTTCTTACTCCGCAGCTGCTGTCGGATTTGAACGGTCTGGCTCCGGGATGGATCGGATTTGTCATGGTGCCCGGTGCCGTCGTCACGGCCATGCTCGGCGGAAGAGGCGGTAAGCTCGCCGATACCAAGGGAACCCGCTATTTATTCTATGCGGCTTCCACCCTGCTGCTGCTGTGCTTTGCCCTGTTGTCCACCTTTGCTGGCGTATCGCCGCTCCTGATTGCACTGTTCCTGATCTTCGGCAACGTCGGTATCATGTTTATGCAAATCTCGCTCTCCAAGACGATTTCCTTATCGCTGCCCAAAGAGCAAACCGGCGTCGGCATGGGACTGTTCTCCCTGCTTAACTTCCTGTCCGGCGCGATTGCCACCGGGGTTTACGGCAAAGCCGTCGACCTTGGCGCCGGCTCCCGCTGGAACCCGCTGAACATGGTACAGGGAGCATCGACCTACAGCAACATCTATATCGTCTTGGTGGCGTTGCAAGCAGGAATCCTTCTGCTGTTTATGCTGCAATTTGGCAGGACTGCACAGCATAAGCTGCAGGTTCAAACCACCGGATCCAAATAAGGAACGGCAGCCAATGCGGGGTCGTTTGATGAAAACATGCCTGCCCATCCGACTATGATCGGGGCTATTCGCATACAGGCTGCGCAGATCTGAATCCGCGCATGCCGACAAAAAAACCACCGGAGCAACGCTTGGCTGTAAGCCGCTCCGGTGGTTTTGATGATGTCCTGATGCCTCTAATTTGTTACATGCGATGACGATGCTATGGATACTTATGGTACCTGCCTATACCTGGTAACCCTTATACGTCCAAACGCGGCTGCGGGCAGAGAAGAACATGCGCTTCTTCCTCTTGGTGCCACTCTAAGGTTACATGGCGGCGCGCTTCAGCTGTCCATGATATAAGTCGCTGTAGAACCCTCCCTGCTTCAGCAGCTCATCATGGGAGCCCTGCTCCAGCAGGCGTCCGTCTTTCAGCACCAGGATGCGGTCGGCGGAGCGGATGGTATTCAGACGATGGGCTATCACGAAGCTCGTCCTGCCTTTCATCAATCGCTGCAGCCCTTCCTGGATCTTGATCTCCGTTACGGTATCGATGCTGCTTGTCGCTTCATCCAGCACCAGCATGGAGTGGTTGGCCAGAATCGCCCTTGCGATCGCAAGCAGCTGCTTCTGCCCTTGGCTGATGCCGCTGCCGTCAGGCTTGAGCATTTTGTCATAACCGTCCTTCATGCGCACGATGAACGAGTGGGCGTTAGCCAATTTTGCGGCTTCCTCCACTTCTTCGTCGGTCGCATCCAGCCGGCCGAAACGGATATTCTCACGGATGGTGCCCTGAAACAGGAACGAATCCTGAAGCACGAAAGCCATCTGCGAACGCAGGCTTTCCCTGCGGACCGAAGAAATGTCCCGGCCGTCCAGGGTAATGCTTCCGCTGTCCGGATCGTAGAACCTGGAGAGAAGCTGGATCAAGGTGGTTTTTCCCGCACCGGTCGGACCGACCAGCGCAATCATCTCGCCGGGCTTTGCTTCAAAGCTGATGCCTTCCAGGGTGTCCCCGTCTTTATCGTAAGAGAACGAGACTTTGTCGAACTTGACCGCCCCCTCTACGCTCTTCAGCGTGACGGCCGCTCCTTCATCCTTCGCTTCCACCTCTTCGTCCAGCACTTCGAATACGCGTTCCGCACCTGCAATGGCGGAGAGCAGCGTATTCCATTGGTTCGCCAGATCGTTCAGCGGTCTCGTAAACTGCCGCGCGTAACTTTCGAATATAATGATGACGCCGATCGTAATATGGCCCTGAATCGCCAGAATGCCGCCAATGCCTGCTACGATCGCAAAGCTCAAATTGTTGAGCCCGTTCATCAGCTTCGGAATGAAGCCCGATATGCTCTGCGCCCAGAAGCCCGATAGACGAATCCGTTGATTGCGCTCATCGAATTCGCGGACCACCCGTTCCTCCTGGGAAAAAGCCTTGATGATTCGCTGCCCGGACAGCGTTTCTTCAATGTAACCGTTCAGATCCCCCAGATTGCGCTGACGCTCTTTAAACAGCGGGCCGGTTCGGCGGGTAATCCAGCGCATCCCCATCATCATCAGGGGCACGACCAGGAACGTCAGCAGCGTAAGCAGCGGGCTAAGCCATAACATGACGGTTAACGTGCCGATTAAGGTCAGCACGCTCGAGAAGATTTGAATGGCCGAGCTGTTGAGCGTCGAGCTCACGTTCTCGATGTCATTCGTCAGACGGCTCATGATTTCGCCCTGCTGGCGCTTGCCGTAGAACGGAATCGGCAGCCGGTGCAGATGCGTGAACAGATCCATCCGCATCCGGTACACGGTCTCTTGGGCGATGCCGATCATCCAGACGTTGTGCAGCCAGGTGGTTAAGGCCTGGAGGACATATACGACGGCCAGGCCAACCAGAAAGTACAGCCAGGCGGAATCGATGGAGCTGTCGGGATTTCTTACATCATCCAGAAATTTGTCCACCCCGACGCCGAGCAGATAGGGACCCAGCAGCGCCAGGCCCGAGCTGAACATCACCATCAGCAGCACGAGCGCGAGTTTCCCTTTGCGCCGGGCAAGATAGGTCCATATCCTGGAGAGGGTGCCCGACCAGTTTTTGGCCTTGGCTTTCGGCTTGCCGCCACGGCTGCCGCCATCCTTGTTCTTGTCAAGATCCAGCTTCGGTTTCGGGTGACGAAACGGTTCAGTGAATGCCTTGAGCATGATGCTGCGCCTCCTCTCCATACTGGGATTCATAGATGCGTCGATACAGAGCGGAGCTTTTCATCAAAGCGTCATGATTCCCTTTTCCGATCAAACGCCCGTCATCCAGCAGCAAAATCAAATCCGCCGAAGTGGTCGAGCTGATCTTCTGCGTAATCAAAAACGTCGTGCAGGATAAATCCTTGAGGGCATCCAGCAGGGCGCCTTCCGTTCGGACGTCAAGAGCGCTGGTGCTGTCGTCCAGAATGAGGATGGCGGGCTTTCGCACGAGCGCCCGCGCAATCGACAGGCGCTGCTTCTGTCCGCCGGACAAATTGACCCCGCGCTGGCCCAGCATCGTGTCATACCCGTTAGGCAGATGCTCAATGGTCTCATGAATCTGAGCTCGGCGAGCCGCCTCCTGAATTTCTTCCATCGTTGCATCCTCGCGTCCCCAAGCAATATTCTCCCGCACCGTCCCGGAGAAGAGCAGCACTTCCTGCGGCACATAGCCGATGCTGCTGCGCAGGTTCACCTCATCGATCGACGCGGCGTCCACGCCGTCTACGAGCACGGTCCCCTTCTCTTCCTCGTAAAGCCGCGGAATCAGCTGGACCAGCGAGGATTTGCCGGAACCCGTGGCTCCCATGATGGCGATGCGCTCGCCGGGCTTCGCTTCAAAGGAAATATCCGTCAGGACGTCGATGTCGCTGCCCGGATAACTGAAGCTCACTTGCTCGAATTTGACGCCCCCCTGAATATCCACTTTTCCGGCTTGGTCCTTGTTTGCGCCTGCCGCCGTATCCTCCGTGCCCAGCACCTCCTGCGCACGCTGGGCGGAAGCCCGTCCGCGGGAAAAGGCAACGACGACCCAAGACAGGGCTGACATGGCGCCGATGCAGCGCAGGGAATAGTTGACGACGGCGACCACCTCGCCGACGCTGGCACTGCCGGACGCAATATCTTTGCGGCCGAACCACAGGACCGCCATGATCCCGGCGTTCATGACGAGGAGAATAAACGGCATCGTGGTCTCCGTTAATCGCAAGGTCGAGACGGTGGTGCTCATCAGCTTGCCGGAGGTACGGGCAAAGCGCTCAATTTCATGGCCCATGCGCACGAATACGCGGATCAATCGAATCCCGGTCAGATTCTCCTGGATGACGCCGTTCACCGCATCCAGCCGCTGCTGGACGCTGCGGAACGCATCGGCAGCCCGCTTCATGATCCAAGCGATGAAAATAAACAATACGGGCACGGTCAGCACAAGCAGCAAGCCCAGCTTCACATTCACGACCAGTGCCATGATAATGCTGCCGAGCACCACCAGCGGAACGCGCGTCATGAACCGCAAGCCCATGAACACCGTGTCCTGAATCTGGGTGACGTCACCCGTAAGCCTGGTAATCAACGATGAAGTGGCGAACCGGTTAAATATCGAATAAGAGAAAGACTGCACCTTGTCATACAATTGATCGCGAAGATCATAACCGAGCCCCTGACTCGTATGCGCCGCAAAAAAAGAGCTGGATATCCCGGCGATGAAGGCTATAATAGCGCTTCCAGTCAAAACGGCTCCCCACATCCATACGACGGACATGTCCTGCTTCTGTATGCCGTCGTCGATGATTTTGGAGATAAGCAGCGGCTGAATCAGCTCGACGGTGAGCTCGATCAGCATCATGGCAAGTGCCGCAATCGCTGCAACGCGGTACTTTTTCAAGATCGAGAAGACAATTCCCATATGCATTCCTCCGAGTGTCGAAGACCCTTATCCTATTTCTTACATCATTTACCCACAGGTCTTCATGTAGTAGCAATATTAGTTCGTACAATGGCTGGATATGTCTATTATAATATATTTTCTCCTAGATCTTGCCGGCGGATGAAAATTATCGCCGGAAATCGCATTCCAATACCTCTTCACGCATGGCGGCAACATAAAAACCAGGATGAACAGGCAGCGAAAAAGAGAGCCCGTTCACAAGGATCGTCTCCCGCGAAAATGGCTCTCATGCCTTAACTATATGTTATTCCACGGACTTCAGCGCTTCGATCATGTCGATCCGCTTCAGCTTGTAATGCATGGAAGCCATGACGATGGCCGAGAACAGCAGCGTCAGCAGCGCCGCGTAGCCATAACTGATTTCATGGATGGTGGGACTGAACATCATCGCATCCACTTCTGCGGTCAGTAGCACGAAGCGGTGCAGGAATATGCCTGCCAGATTGCCCGCTATGATCCCGAGCACGGTCAGGATCATGTTTTCGCGATAAATGTACATGGTTACTTCCTTGTCGTAGAAGCCAAGCACCTTAATTGTCGACAGCTCGCGTATCCGTTCGGATACGTTGATATTCGTCAGATTGTACAGCACGACAAACGCGAGGGCCGCAGCGGACACAATGAGGACGACCACCACGACGTTCATGCTGTCCATCGTATCGCTGAAGGCGTCGCTCACGCCGCTCGTGAAACTCACCATGGCGACCCGTTCGCTTGCGGTTAGCGATTCCCCGAGCCGATCCTCCCACCCCGGATCCTTACGGTCATAAGTCAATAGCTGGCTGTTCGCTTCGGGCGCTGCGTCAAAAATGTCTTCGTAGTATTTCGGCGTCATGTACACGTAGTGCAAGGCATAGTTCTCCGTAATCCCCGCCACGCGCATTTCAAAAGGTTCATTATCGCTGTTCTGAACCGTGAATGTGCTGCCAATGCCGAGATCGAACAGCTTGGCCAGCTTCTCGGTAATGATCGCGCCGTCATCCGTCAGCGACAGCGTCTGCTCCTGTTCGCGGGGCTTCAGCACGATAAACGAATCGATCTTCTCCGGCGATTGCGGCACGAACAAATTCACATCCTGGCCGTTCACGCCGGGGGCCGCCGCGGTCATCGCCTCCTGGGTCACGTTCAGGATTCCCGTAATCTCCGGAACTCCCGCTAGGCGCTTGTTATAGTCCTCCAGCCCGCCGCTCTCGCCGTTATCTTCTTGGAATACCACGGTCGCCTGGTGCTGCATGATTTTGCCGTATTGCATCGGCGCGATATCCCCGATGGAGTCCTTAAGACCGAAACCGGTCAGAATGAGGGCCGTGCACCCGGCCACGCCGCAGACCGTCATGAACATCCGCTGCTTGTAGCGGAAGAGATTTCGCGCGGTTACTTTTCCAATAAAGCCGAGCCGGTTCCACACCCATGGCACTCGCTCCAGCCATATGCGGGACCCGTTTTTGGGCGCCCTTGGACGCATCAGGACCGAGGCGTTGCTTCGAAGCTCCACCCGCACGGCCACATAAGCCGTCATGGTGGTACAGAGCACAGCCACGACAACCGAGACGATGCTATAGCTGAGATAGAAGCTGGTTCTTACATCGGGCAGATTATACAAAGCGCCGTAAGCATCATAGATGATGGCGGGAAACAGGGTAAAGCCGACGGCCAGTCCGGCAGCCGATGCGGCAACGCTCGCCAGCGTCGAATAGACCAGAAACTTTTTCACCACGTCCCGGTTGCTGTAACCGAGGGCTTTCAGGGTTCCGATCTGCAGCCGCTGCTCCTCAACCATCCGGGTCATCGTCGTCAGACTGACGAGGGCCGCGATCAGGAAAAAGAAAACCGGGAACGCGGTCGCAATGGAAGATAAGCGGTCCGCGTTATCGCTGTACTCGGTATATCCCGGGTTGACGCTGCGGTCCATGACATAGACCTTGGGAAGCTCAAGCTGATCCAGCTCCTTCCGGCCCTCGGCCACTTCCTTCTCGCCGTCGGCGATCTCCCGCATAGCCTTTGCTTTTTCCTCTTTGAATTTCTCCTGACCTTCCCGGTAGTCCGCCTGTCCTTGGGCAAGCTCCGCTTTCGCATTCGCGAGCTTGGCTTCCCCCTCCCGTCTGGCGGCTGCAAGCTCTTCGGTTCCTTGCTTCAACGAAGCCTCGCCCTGCGCGAGCTGACGCTCGGCTTCCCGAAGCTTAGCCTGCCCGTCCTTCAGCTCTGCTTCGCTTGCATCCAGCTTCTGCTCAGCCTGATCCAGCTGCAGCGAAGCCTCGCCCAGGCCACGCTGGAACGCGGAAGCCGCCTGTCGCAAAGCAGCGCCGTCCAATGCGCCGTCCATGAAGCCGCCGACGGCGACCGCTAGTTTCGGATCGGCTGACTGAGCTGCCGAGAGCAGCTCTTGCCTCTGCTCGTCAGGAATGACCTCCGGGTCCAAGCCGGAGATTTGCTGCAGCGCCTTCGCCAATTGCTGTCCTTGTGCCAGCTTCGGCGCAAGCTCCGCCTTTTGCTGATCCAATTGGCTCTGACCCGTCTTGAGCTGATTCCGGCCCTGTTCCAGCTTCTGCTGATTGCGTTTCAGTTCCGCTCTGCCTTGCGAAAGTTCTTTTTCCGCCGCATCGAGTTTAGCCTGCCCTTGCCCCAGCTCGGCCTGAAGCTTGTTCACCCCATCGCGGTACGCTTGCTCGCCTTCATTCAGCTTGAGCCTGGCATCCGTTAACACCTGCTCCGCATCGGCAAGCTGCCTCTTGGCATCCTCGATCTTGCCCATCGCCTCGTCCAGCTTCTTCTGCCCTTCTGCACGGATTTCCGCCAGCCGCTCCTGCGGCATGGCCTCCAGCGCCAGTTCAACCGCTTCTTTGTGCCGGCTGATTTTATCGTCATACTCGGCTGTATAAGGAGCAGGTTCCGCCGTGTCTTGAAAGGTCATATAGACTTCCGTATAAACAGGCAGTTTAAAATCCTTCTCCGGAATAACGGCAAATACATCCGCCGTCCCTTTGCCGATACCGCTCGTTCCCCGGCTCATGCTGCTTATGAACAGCGGGCTTTTCGCTCTTCCCACGACCGTGTACGTCAGATGATCAAACGTTTCCCCCAAATCCACTTCCTGATCCGGATTGGTAAAGGTGACCTGATCCCCCAGTTTAAATTCGTTTCCTCTTTCTCCTGCATCGATGACGATTTCGCCTGCTGCCTCTGGCATTCGCCCCTCTGTAAGCACATATTGATTCAGATTATTTCCTGGGTCATAGGAGAGCACCTTCGCGATCCGCCCGCTGTCGCCGAGAAATACGTCCGCGCCGTAGCCCGGTTGAACCGCATCCACGCCGGCAACCCGTTTCAGCTTTTCAATATCGCTTGGTTCGAGACCCAAGGTCGATTGAACCTTAAGGTCCATCAGTTTTAAATCCTTATAGTAGTGATCCGCCGTATCCAGCATATCCGGCCCGGTGGCCTTGATCCCCGCGAAAAAGCCAACGCCGAGCATAATAATCGCAAAAATGGACAGAAACCGTGCCTTTGTACGCGATATTTCCCGGAAAATATCAGTCCATAACGCTTTCTTCTTCATCATCGATGTCTCCCTACCACTCAATGCTGTCTACGGAAACGGGATTCGGATTTACCACCGTCTTCCGAACCTTGGCATTATTGATCTCAATGATGCGATCGGCCATCGGTGCCAGGGCAGAATTATGCGTAATGACGATAACGGTCGTTCCGGTGAGGATGCAGGTATCCTGGAGCAGCTTGAGTACCTGCTTCCCGGTATGGTAATCAAGCGCACCCGTGGGTTCATCGCAGAGAAGCAGCTTCGGCTGCTTGGCAAGCGCCCTGGCAATCGCCACCCGCTGCTGTTCGCCGCCGGACAGCTGTGCCGGAAAATTGTTCAGGCGCTGCTCCAGGCCGACATCCCGCAGCACTTGTTCGGCATCCAGAGCTCGGGGCGAAATCTGCGAGGCTAATTCCACGTTTTCTTTTGTCGTCAGATTGGGAACCAGGTTGTAAAATTGGAACACAAATCCGACGTCATTGCGCCGATATCCCGTCAGCTCCTTGCTGTTAAACTTGGCTATGTCCGTTCCATCCACCAGCACTTGCCCCTCATCGGCGGTGTCCATGCCGCCCAATATGTTCAGCACCGTGGATTTTCCTGCGCCGCTGGGACCGACGATAATCGCGAACTCGCCCTTTTCGATCTCCAGGTTGATTCCGTCGTTGGCTACAATGGTGGTCTCGCCCATCCGATAGCGCTTATATCCATCCTTAATGCTCACAAAAGCCATGTTACTCCACTCCCAACTCATCGTTGCCTTATCGGCCTGGAACGTTATGTAGAAAATTAGGTAACCCAAGCGGTCTATAAGCGCGTCAGCTGCAGATGGTCAATGTCTATACGGATACGTACTGCGGCGTCTGCCTAAACCTGTGCAGCGGACTATTCTATTTGCGTGTTCTTCGTTGTTAGATTCACTTGTTTGGCTTGTCCTGATCCGTGAATCCATCCTTAAAACCAGTGTAGCATAAACAAATCCGCCAATGAAAACGCTGAACCGCCCCAGACGGCTAAGTCACAGAATGTTCCAAATTCGGCATGCACGAACGGCACAAAAAACGCTCCTTCACCCGGAAGAAGCGCTTATAATAAAGCCATGATAAACATCCTATGATTTCCAGAAGATCGTCCGGTCCTCCGCACGAAGCTTCGTTACGAAACCGGAAGGGTCCTGAGCCGTGTACTCGATCGAATCCACGATCCATCTGCCCCCAGCGTGCTTGTATTGAATCGTGGCCAATCCGGTATCCCGGAGACGATGCTCGCTGGTTCCCGTCTCATGGCTCGCGTCGGTCATGAGCTTAAAATAGGGATCGATCCGTTTGACTTCTTGAGCAAGGGCTTCTCCTGGAACCAAAACATCAAACTCGCTCCGCTCCGGGAGGCGGCTAAGCCGCCATTGATCCGTGAGATGTCCACCTCGGGGATAAAAGAACGAAACCAGCTTGCTGCCATCCGCCATTTCGTGAATTTCATACGTATAGTCCCGTTCTTTTCTTACGATATCCGGTTTGCCGTATTGGCTTTCTACTGTATATGAATCCGGGGCATACGACATTAGCAATCGATATAAAAAAGGAATGTTGATCTCGTTCTGAAGCGTAATATCCTCATCGGCTTTTCCGGCACAAAGCAGCAGGAGGACTAACAATGCCGCGATTGCACCCAAGCGCAATCCTGCTGCCCGAGCTTTAAACACGCTGTCCGTCCTCATATCCATCGATATGTCCCGTCAACGCCGCTTCGGGGATATCTTGGCCCCGGATCCACTCCCTGAACGAAAAATCAAGCACGCCGCCCTGAGCAAGCGAGGTCATGACCCTTCCATCTTCGAAGGCGTACGAAAAGGTATGCAGCGTTCCGAACAAATCGTCGTAATCCGTAAAAAACAACGGGGACTTTGGATCCTTAAACAAACCGAAAGCCTCGGTTTGGGTTAACCGTTCCGCATCCAGGCTGTCGAGGTAACGTTTACGCCGCAGGGAATGCTCGATGGCAGGCCTGTTTTTGCCCGTCAACGCCTCATAATGGTTAACGCAGGCAATTGCCGCCTCCCCGCCAGCACGGGGAATCACTTGGTCCGGGCTTGCCTCGACAACGGCCATGTTGCCCCGTGCATCTCCTATTGAAAAGTTATAACAAGCCGCATGGGGAATATGGCGCAGCATATAAGACGCTTCTTCTGCCGTACTGCACGATTCCAGTATCATCCGAACGCCGACCCAAGGCGACAGTCCCGCCTCGTATCCGTCAAAGCTGACAAAATGCAGCCCGGCGGCAAGCCCTTGCTCATTCACCCCGTCATGCCTGCCTATGGCCTGCAAATTATAGCCCGCGGTTGCCAGGCCTTGATCGGCTTGAGCCACAGTAAAATAACCATCGTAAAACGCAGGCGTAAAATCGTAATTTCTTACGTAATACGAGGCCGTGATCATCGCCGAGCAGCCCATGGCCGCGATTTTCGGGACGTCGTATCCGCCCAAAAGCGCCGCGGCTTTGGGAAAGGACATTTCCAAACCTTCCGCCAGTCCTTCAAGCTCCGTTAGCAGCTGCGGGGCAAACTCGTTATAGATGCTCTTCAACTGTTCCGTGTCGATCTCCGGTTTGGTGGCCGCTTCGAAAGCTTTCAATATGGGCTGATTTCGCAGGCTGCGGCCCAGCTTAAGCCCGTTATGATAGTTATCTTCTCTAAGCTGCAAGATGTTTACCTTGTAATCCGGCATTTTGATCCCTCCACCCAGACGGTATTCCATATGGGAATATATCCCTCATCCGATTATAGATGGAATTCACCCTCCTTCCAATAAAAAAAGCTCCAACCCCGCATGTTTGCATGCTGGGAAGGAGCAAAATTTATGCTCGGGGCAATTGTTCAAATACGTGAACGTATTGCTCGTATTTTTCGGACCAGGCGTCTTTGCGCGATTCAAGCGTCCTGCCATCCAGCAGTGCCTCAATGACGTCCAGGCATACGTCCCAACCGGCAATATCCTTCGGCGTATGATCCGTGATGTTCGTTATCGTCTCGATCAACACCAGACGGCAGCCTTCGGCCTCGGGATGCAGCTCAAAACGCACCCGGTCCTCTCCCCACGTATACTCCAGTACCGATAACTCCCGATAGTCCGTAATCTCAAACTCCTCGAACGTTCCGTCCTGCATGTCAAAGGTAATTCTTCCGCCTTGGCGCAAATCCTCCACCTTCAGCTCCGAAAACCACTGCTTCAGCTTGTCATTATCCGTCAGATAGGACCACACCTTCTCAACCGAATGCTTCAGGCGGCGTTCAAATCGGACGGTCGTTCCGAACTCGTCTTGCCGTACAACAGCCAGCATCACTCATCCTCCTCATGGAATGTTTGATTCAAAAATGGATCATCCAATCCGGCGGCCTTAGGAAGATTACGGAGCTTCATCCTCATCCAGCAGCCTCTCCAGATCATCCAGCTTGTTCGTCCAGAACTGCCGATAGGGCTCCAGCCAGTCGTGGATCTCCTCCAGAGGCTTGGCATTCAGGCTGTACACATGCCTCTGTGCTTCTTTCCGCAGCGAGACAAGGCCAGCTTCCCGCAAAATGCGCAGATGTTTGGACACGCCGGGTTGGCTGAGCTGCATGAGATCTACAATCTCCCCCACCGTACACTCTTTCACGCGCAGGTAGTCCAATATCGTCCTGCGGTTCGGCTCTGCCAATACTTCAAAAAGGTTGTCGTTCAACATGTTTATTATATTACTATACAGTTATATTTCCGTAAAGTTATATAATAGGCTCACGCCGTCTTTGAACAAACATAACGCCTTCTTTATAATGTAGCTATTGATGTCCGGTTTTAACACGGTAATACGGGATTGCCCCAGTCAAGAAGGAGGAGTGACGAAAATGCCCGATATTATATTTTTGCGCGACCCTGCTCTGCCGTTTTTGGAAATCAAACAATGCGATGCTTTGGATCATCTGGCCTACAAAAAGCATTTTCACGAAGAAATCTCCATTGGTCTCATTGAGCAAGGGGCTACCCGCATATGGTCTGCCGGGAAACGGTATGAGGCTGCTCAGGGACATATTGTGCATTTCCCGCCGCTGCTCCCTCATGCTTGCCATCCCGAGAATCCCGCCGACTGGAAATATACGATGGTTTTTATCCATCCCCGGTGGCTCGACCCTGCGCCTGCCCGCTATCATCCCTCCCAATCCGATATGCCCATCCTGCTGCCGAAATATCAAAACGATCGCTGCCGAAATCTGGTTCATTCCTGCAGAATTGGGCTTCAGCAAAAAGCCACTCCATTGGAGATTGAATCCATGCTGATGGCATTAATGCGGGAAACCGGCCTGCTTCAGGAGGAAAGCGCCTCGGTGCCTGGCGGCAATGTGCATGAATCCCGGGCTATGCTTCGAGCGAAGAAGTATTTGGATCATCATTACAAAGACCGCATTACACTCGATACCCTGCAGGACATATCCGGGATCAGCAAATTCCACCTCATTCGGATGTTTACGGAAACCTATCATCTTGCTCCGCATGCCTACCAAAATTTATTGCGCATCAATTATGCGAAAGAGCAGCTGTTACAGGGGAAGACCATCGCCGACGTTGCTGCCGAGTCCGGGTTTTACGATCAGAGCCATTTCACGAGAGCTTTTGCCGGGTGCGTGGGGACAACGCCTCTTCGGTATGCGAAAGCAGCGTCATCTTAAACTATCCGCAATTTTATACAATACCGCCTCGCGCAGACGCTGATAGAATCATGAAGATCCCAATGTTGCGAGGTGTTTAACTTGAACGATTCTTTATCTGATTCTTTATCTGAACAGGCTTTTGCCGACGCTCTGAAGTCAGTTGCCCGTAACCTGCAGCTCAAACAATACGTCCGGCAATCCGCCGAATGGTATCCGATCCTGCTGCGTGCAGCGGAGCGTTTTGTCGCGGGAGACGTGCTGGAGCGAGGTTTGTTCTGCCGGGATGCACTGGATGCACGAGGTTATCGGACTTCGCTGGAATATATCGGGGAGAACACCCTGACCGAAGCCGAATGTACGCAGGCTTTCCTGGAGTTCTCCCGGTTAATCGAAGCCTGCTCGAATGGCCGGCCGGGCACCCGTATTTCGCTCGACCTGTCCCATATCGGATTATCGGTAGACGAGAATTTGGCTTACCGGCATCTTGAAGGGCTTGCCAGCCAAGCGGAGGAAGCCGGTTTGGAGCTGGTCATCAGCATGGAGGAGTCCGCCAAAACGGATGCCATCCTTGCGCTGCATCGCAAAATATCGGCCCGGTTCGCGAATGTCGGCATCACGCTGCAAGCCCAGCTCCCCCGAACCCTGGAAGATCTCGAACAAGTTCTTACCTACGGTTCCGGCACGATCCGCATCGTAAAAGGCGCCTATCAGGAACAAGAGGGACAGTATATTCCTCGTTCCGAGACGCTTACCACTAGGTATATTCAAATGGTGGATTTATGCGTTCAGGCAGGCAGGGCGGTATCGGTCGCCACTCATGATGAACCTATCCTGCGGCATATGACCCGCAACGAAGTGTATCGCGGCGCAGCCGTCGAAATTGAAATGCTGTATGGCATACGAACGGACTTTGCCAAGCAACTGAAGGAGGAAGGCTTCCCCGTCCGAATCTACCTGACATACGGCGAGGAGTGGTTCCTGTACTTGTGCCACCGAATCGCCGAGCACCCGCCGAATATCTATGATGCGGTAACCCGGTCGATCGCAGGCGGCACCGAACCCATTACCCAATATTGATCAACAATAACGAGGGAAGAAACGGCGAATATGCACTGTTTCTTCCCTTATTTATGATCTGGTACTAAAAAATATTTTCGGAATGCCGATGTAATAGTTGAAACTTTATTCTGAACGAATGCGTCATATTGTAGAGGAAAATAATAACAAAGCAAATTCAGGAGGTTGAGTGTGTGAAAAGAATATGGACTGCCTTGCTAGCAGCTATACTGTTAATTCCCATGACATTCCAATCGCAGGCCCAGGCGGCAGTGAACATCAGCGTCTTGATTGACGGCGTCAAGCTGTATACGCCTCAAGCGCCTGTCATGATCCAGGGACGCGTCATGCTTCCGATGCGATCCATCTTCGAAGCCTTGGATGCATCGGTCAAATGGAATCAAAAAACGAAAACCGTCACGGCGGTCAAGGATGGCACGACCGTCATCCTAAAAATCAACTCCAAGACGGCCACCATCAATAACAAGACGGTGGCGCTGGATGTACCGGCGAAGAACTTAAAAGGCAACACCATGGTGCCGGTCCGCTTCGTAAGCGAAGCCCTTGGCCAAAAAATCGGCTGGAATTCCAAAACGAAAACCGTTACCGTCACCACGACGAACAATTCCGGCGGGAACAATACCGGGATCGCACCGGTGAATTACGTAACCCTTCGGGATATCGGCAATGCCGGAGACGGCCGCGATCTGCAGGTCAGCTTCTCCAAATCGTCGACCGAACCTTTAATCTCGCATTACCGCGTCATGATTGTGAAGCAGTCCAAGACGTTAAACCAAACCGAGGCACAGCGCGTATCCTCCGCTGCTTACGCCACGGTATATCCATCCGGCTCGGATCCGACGCTGACCCTTACATCCGGCTCAAAGGATGTGGACGGTGACCTTATCCGCGATAACCAGGCTTATAAGGCTTATGTATTGGCAGTCAGCAAAACAGGCGGAACGTATGCCCTTTCCTCGGCTTCCCCGTCGTTGACGCTGACCAACACCAATTCGGTGAACGGCGCAACCAACGTAAAAGCGAGCGATGTGAGCGACTACGGCGATGGCCGTGATCTTCAGGTCAGCTTTACGCGCGCCCAAAACGAGAGCAATGTAAGCAACTACCGCGTGTTTGTCGTAAAAACGAAGGATGCAGCTAACTTCAACTTGGCAGCAGCTAAGTCTGTAGCTAGCCAGAATTATACGACGGTGAGCAAATCCAGTACGACGAATACAACGCTGTCCACGACGCTGAGTTCTTCCGCCCGCGATACTTCAGGCGAGCTCATTCGCAGCGGAGTCGCTTACACCGCATTCGTTCAGTCTGTCAGCAGCAACGAGAGCGTGCTTGCAAGCAACCTCTCGTCCGGTTCGGCCAGCATCACCCTCAGCACGGGGAATACAACGGTTCCTTTCATCACGCAGGTAACGGATATCGGCGATGCCGGTGATGGCCGCGATCTTCGCGTAAGCTTCAACAAGGTGTCCAACGAATCCAGCATTCATTCTTATCGCGTGTTTGTCGTAAAGGACAGCAATTATAGCAGCTTTAACCTAAGCAGAGCCAACACGGCTTCCAGCTACAACTACTATACCCATGTCAACAAAACCGGCAATAACATCACGAACCTGACGCTGTCATCGGGCGCCAGAGACGTGGATGGAGCAACGATTCGCAACGGCGTGTACTATCGCGTATTCGTCATGGCGGTGGACAACAATAACGCCAATAACAACGTGCTGTCCGCTCCATCAAGCTCCATCATCTTGAGTTCCAGCTACAATGTGGGCGCGGTTACCAGCCTGTCCGTCACCGACGTGAACAACTACAATGACGGTCGCGACCTGCAGGTGTCATTCTATCGCCCGTCCGATCAATCGAATATTAGCCATTATCAGGTCTTCGTTGTTAAATCATCGAATAGTTATTTTGATCTGTACAGGGCAACCAATTTAAGCAGCTATTATTATACGCAAATCAGCAAGAACAACAGCAGCAGCAACTACATGTCGCAGGTGCTGAATTCAGGCAGCCGCGATATTGACGGAGAACTGATTCGCAATGGCGTCAGCTATCGCGTTTATGTCCTGTCCGTAGGATATTCGACCAGTAACAATGCATTATCTGACTATGCTTCCATTACGCTTGGGAACGCCAATCAGAACGTTAACCCTGTTTCCACGCCGTCCCTGACGCTAAACGGAAATAACGGAAACGGAAGCGACCTGAGAGTCACCTTCAGTCCTGCTTATGGCGAAAGCTACATCGACCATTACCGGGTTATTGTCGTAAAGTCAAACCAAAGCCTGAACGTGTCGCAAGCTTACAGCAATGGGTATTACACGTTGGTTAACAAAACCGGCGGTACCATCACTCGAGATTTGGTTAACACGACCAAGGATAGCGATGGAGCCCTCATTCAAAGAGGTTCAAGCTACCGCGTGTATGTCTTGTCTGTAGGCAACAGCTATTCGAATTACAGCAACGCGCTTTCGGCGGTCTCTAATGCGGTTACGATTCAAGGCGTGACCCAGGTAGCGGCAGTAACGAACGTTACAGCAGCGGATGTGGGAGACAATAATAACGCAAGCGACTTGAAAGTATCATTCACCAATCCAGCTAATGATGCCAACATCAAAGAATACCGAATCATGGTCGTAAAGCAAACCAACGCTGGTAACTTTAAAGTGGATCAAGCTATCAATGTGCGTCCGGGCAACTACGATAGTGTACCGGTTGGCACCATTTTCGGTGACGTTCTGAGATCGGGAATCAACGACGTCGAAGGTCAGCCGATTCGCAATTCGGTGGATTATCAAGTATTCGTACTGTCCGTAAGCAACAATGGTTCAATAGGCAATGCCCTGTCAGCACCATCGGCGCCTATCAAGCTTTCGGGTACAGCCGTCACGGTTCCTTCTGATGTGTATGCCGGGATTGAAAGCACCAACGGGAACAGCAGTGATATTATGGTTAAATTCAATCCTTCTTCCGGTACTGTGGGAGAATACCGAATTCTGATCGTACCATCGAGCAGAAGTTTCGGATTGGATGATGCGAACAAAATCACCAACGGACAATTATATACGACGGTTGCTCCATCTACCGTCAGAATTGAACAGAAGCTTTCTGCAGGATTATCGGATGTAACCGGCGCAGCTGTCGTGGCTGGAGTCAAGTACAGAGTTTATATTCTTGCCGTTGCTGATGGCACCGTGTCAACTAAGAACAGCATCTCTGACATGTCGGAAGAATTCGAAATCCCTAACCTCACCCAAACAACGGGCGTTACAGCCAAGCTGGATGCGAGTGGAAAGAAGCTTCAAGTCGATTTCAAGAGGGCGATTGATGAGCGAGGCATTACGGCTTACCGCCTGTTGTTTGTAGAGAAAAATAACATGAAGACCTTCAATCTTAAAGCAGCAACGGACGCCGCTGCCAAAGAAGATAAGAATGCAACAATAAAACCGGATGGCAAAGATGTCTCGACCCTCATCGATATCCCTGCCGAGGATGCCCTGGGTCAAAACATTAAAGACAATGCGGAGTACGCCGTTTATGTCCTGTCCGTACTGGCCAAAGATAAGAAATCTGTGTCGAGCACTCAATCCGCAACGCCTTTATCCGAAGCGTCCAAAACGCTTGTTGTATTAAAGAAAACACCTTAATCCAAAGTGCATCAAAATAAGCTTTAACATGTAGAGCCGTACCTCATCACTAAGACGATGAGGTACGGCTCTTTTTTATCCCTTCTTCCATCAAGCCCCCATTTTCAAAACTCCTTGCATCTCATAACTAATTTCCACATGATTTTAAGATGAATTATCCGGGTACTCCCTCATGGAAAAATATGATAATTTATAATCAGAAAGCGCTTTCAAAAATATCATTTGGAGGTGAATCCTGACCTTAAAAGCCATTGTTGCAGCTAGGTCCTCAACAACGGATAACGGTCATTGAATGAATCTAGTGAAAATACCGCTTCACAACTTCATGACAAAGGAGATGCTAATGATAAACCTCAATAAGAAATCCATCTGTTCCTTGGCTCTCATCGTTTCTCTGGTCATCTCATTGTTCCCTTCATACGCATCCGCAGCGAAACACGAACATCCAAAGCATCCAAAGAAAAATCCCCAAGCCTACGTCAATGATATGCAGCCCGGCTGGAACCTGGGCAATTCGCTGGATGCCGTGGGAGCTGACGAGACGGCATGGGGAAATCCGCGCATCACCAAAGCGCTGATCGACCAAATTGCGGCACAGGGATATAAGAGCATCCGCATTCCGGTAACCTGGAACCATCACATCGGCAGTGCACCGAGTTATGCCATCGACGCCTCTTACATGGACCGGGTCGAGGAGGTTGTCGATTGGGCGCTGGACGCCGATCTGTACGTCATGATCAATGTCCATCACGATTCGTGGCTGTGGATCAGCCATATGGAGAACAACCGCAACGAAGTCGTTGCCAAGTACAACGCCGTATGGACTCAAGTTGCCCAGCGCTTCCGCACCCATTCGAACAAGCTGATGTTTGAAAGCGTCAATGAACCCCGCTTCTCGGATGGCGGGACCACCGACGAGTCCAAAGCCTTTCAGATGCTGGATGAGCTTCAAACGTCGTTCCATCGGATCGTCCGTGGATCTGGAGCACGCAATGCAACCCGGCCGCTTGTGCTCTCTACCCTTGAGGCATCCCCGACTCAAGCTAGAATGAACGAGCTGTACAACACCATGACCAAGCTGAATGATGCCAATCTCATCGCCACCGTCCATTATTATGGGTTTTGGCCGTTCAGCGTGAACATCGCGGGGTATACCCGTTTTGAGACGGATACCCGAAACGATATCCATCAGACGTTCAACCATGTATATGACACCTTTATCGCCAGAGGAATTCCCGTTATCCTTGGCGAATACGGGCTGCTTGGCTTCGATCAAAGCACAGGGGTCATTGAGCAGGGCGAGAAACTGAAGTTCTTCGAATATCTAACCTATTATCTCAAACAGAAGAACATTACCCATATGATATGGGACAACGGCCAGCACTTTAAGCGAACCGCCTTTACCTGGTCCGATCCGGAGCTGTACAATATCATGAAGGCTGGTTGGAGCGGACGTTCTTCCACGGCTGATACCGATCTGATTTTTGTGAAAAAAGGAGCGGCGGTCCAGGATCAAAGCATCCCATTGAACTTGAACGGCAACGCATTGGCCGAAATCCGCTCAAACGGACAGCGGTTAGTCGCCGGGCAGGATTATACACTGAACGGAAATGAGATTACGTTTACATCCAGCCTGCTGTCCAGGCTGACTTCATCCGGACAATTCGGAGTGAATGCCGTACTGACGGCCAAGTTCAACCGAGGCGCGGACTGGAACTTCAGGGTTGTTTATCATGATACGCCTGTGCTGCGCAGCACGCAGGGAACCACTGATTCGTTCAGCATTCCCGCGACGTTCAACGGGGATCAGCTGGCCACGATGGAGGCTGTTTACGCATCGGGAGGCAATGCAGGGCCGCAGGACTGGACCTCCTTCAAGGAATTTGAATACACGTTTTCCCCATCCTACGCAAGCCATGAAATCAAGCTTAAACCTGTCTTTTTTAACGAGGTCAGAGACGGAGAAGTCATCCTCAAGTTTCATTTCTGGAGCGGCGAGGTCATTACCTACAACCTAACGAAGAACGGCAGCAGCGTGACCGGCAGCACCTCATAGGTTATGCTGCATGGGAATAACAAAAGCTCAAGTGAAATCACTTGAGCTTTTGTCTATTTAGGCTTGCGCAATATTTCGTTCAGCCAGAAACCTATCGATAATGGCCGAGATGACATTCAAGCTGACAGGCTTGCTGACATACTCATCCATGCCCATTCCTAAATATTTCTCGCGATCCCCCTTGATCGCATGGGCCGTCACGGCCACGATATAAGGCTGATGATCGGGCGGGGCCGATTCCTTAATGAGCTGGACCGCTTCCATGCCATCCATGAAGGGCATCTGTATATCCATGAACACCATGTCATACGGATATCGCTTAAAGGCCTCTACCGCCTCAAGCCCATTGAGAACGGTAGTCGAATTGTACCCCAGCTTCTCAATCATCTTCTTGAGGACTAATTGGTTCACCTCATTATCCTCAGCAATCAAAATTTTCAGATCGCTGCCGTCGGAGTGATTCTCGTGAACCGTCCCGGCCTCCGGCATGTTGCCCGCGTTTGCATTAAACGAAAAATCGACCGTAAACGTAAAGACGGACCCCTGCTGATTCGGATTTCGCTCATACCAGATATCCCCGCCCATCAACTGAACGAGTTTTTTGCATATGGCCAGCCCGAGTCCCGTTCCTTCCACCTGCCGCGTCATATAATGATCCACCTGATAGAAGGGTTCGAACAGCTGCGCAATCTTCTCGCTTGGCACCCCTATGCCCGTATCCGTAACGGAGAATTGTATGAGCTTCGAGTTAACTTGGTTCCTGACACACTGAACCGAGATCGAAACGGCACCGTTCGGCGTAAATTTAATGGCATTGCTGAGCAGGTTCATTAATACCTGCCGCAGCTTCGTCACGTCCCCATAAACTTGATTCGGCACGTCGGACGCTACAGAGGTGGTCACCTCAATATTTTTGTCCAGCGCCTTCGGAAGAATCATATTCAATGTCTCGGACAGGGCCGTTCTTAGGCTGAATGTTTCCTCCACCAGCTCTGTTCTGCCCGATTCGATCTTCGAGAAATCCAAAATATCATTTATGATGTTCAGCAGGGTTGTCCCGCTCTTCTTGATGATCTGCACGTACTCCCGCTGCTCCTCATCAAGCTCGGTTTCCAGTATCAAATCCGTCATCCCGATTACGCCGTTCATCGGCGTACGGATCTCATGGCTCATCATCGCCAGAAACTCGCTTTTGGCTTTATTCGTCTTCTCGGCCGCTTCCTTCTCGATGATAAGCCTTTTCTGCTCCGTCATATCCTTGGCTATAATGTAGAACCCCACATTCTTGCCATGAATGACAATGGGAGCAAGCGTCGCGAGCACTTCAACCTGATGCCCGTCCTTGTGATGGATACAGTTGATCCCCTTCTCGGCGGCAACATAATCGGCCGCAGAAGAGAGCACTCGGGCGAGATTGCGTTCGCCGATCAAATTCGAGATTTTAGTTCCGATTAACTCCGGAATCTTAAAACCCGTCAGCTGCTCCGCCATCTGGTTCCCGTTAATAATCCTGCCTTCCAGATTGAAAGAAATAATCGCATCATGGTTATACTTCTTCAGCGAGGTGTATCGCTCAATGCTCTCCTGGAGCTTCTGCTCGGCTACCTTGCTGTCGGTAATATCAACAATTTGCGAAATGAAGAACAAGGGAGTTTGATCCTGATCGTCGCGAACCAGAGAAACATGTATCGACGCCCAGATGACATTGCCGTCCTTATGTACGAGTTGTTTCTCCACCGCAATGGTTGAGGACGCCTCATCCAGGGACCGTAAAAGCTTGTCTTTATTGTTAATGCATTCAGAATAAATATAATCGGTTGCCGGCTGTGCCATCAATTCTTCGTCCGTGTAGCCAAACATTTTGCACGCCGCAGGATTTACGCTGATCCAGCTTCCTTCTATCGTAACCAGGGCAATGCCAATTGGAGCACTTTTGTAGACATGTTCAAACAGAGCCTGATGGCCGAAAATGTTGATATCACTCATACTCTGCACCTCCTGATACCGCTTATTATACATCAGCGTCTTCAAAATAGGAGTTTTTTCAGAGTAATTTTATATTGCTAATCATTAGTAGAGTCATCGGTATACCTTATGATAGATTTAATCCATTGTTAGCTGAAATACCTTCCGCATTACCAAGCGATTCCTTGCCGTTCACGAAAAAAATTCCCGCTGGGTCCATCATCCTCCATCGTCGCCAGCCATACCGCCGTATCGGCCCCTTCGGCAACGGTTAACGGAGCGTCTGCTCCTCCCATATCGGTCTGAACCCGGCCCGGGCACACCGCATTCACCTTTATTCCGGTATTGGCTACATCCTGCGAGACGAGACAGGTTAACGCGTTCAGCATCGTTTTGGAGATGCGGTATGCCGCGGATGCCCCTTGTAAACCGTAACCGCCCTGCATGATTTCGAAGGCTCCGAGACCCGACGAGATGTTTACGATACGCCCGTAGTGATGCTGCTTCATCAAAGGTATTGCAGCCTGCGTCATTCGCAGAGCACCGAAAAAATTCGTCTCCAGCGTTGCGCGCACGACCGTCTCCTCTACATCGAGCACAGAAACCCCTCGATCCAAAATCACCCCCGCATTGTTCACCAGCACGTCAAGGCGCCCATAGTCAGACTGTATTCGATTCATCATTCCTGCCACATCGCGGACCTCATGGACATCCGCTACATGCAGTTTCACACGGAGCCCCTCGTTAAGCAGTTCTTGGACTGCCAGCCTCCCCTTCTCTTCGTCACGGGATGTAATCAGCACCTGAAGCCCTTTGGCAGCGAGCTGTCTTGCTATCTCTTTTCCAATCCCGCGGTTGCCTCCCGTCACAACGGCCACTCGCTGTACCTCTTCCCCGCTAGCCTTGTTCACGACGCCCGTCCCCCTTATGCAAAATAGCCTCCCATGCCGCAATGCTCTTCTCCAAATGGAGTTCCGCCTGTTTCAGCATCTCCATCTGCAGCTGGATGTCATCCAGCTTCCGCCTTCCCACCTCAATGGCGTTAGGAAGACATTCGATTTTGATATGCTCATCGAACGCGCATTGAAAAAAACTCATAATTTCCTTCACCGTCAATCCCAGGCTAAAATACATCTGGATCAAGCGGACCCGCTCGATATCCGTTTCCCTGTATTCGCGATAGCCATTATTCAGACGCTCCGGGCACAGCAGCTCCTTCTCCTCGTAATAACGCAAGGAACGCAGACTTACGCCCGTTTTTCGTGACAATTCACTAATATGCACGCCAAGCAGCTCCTTTTTCATCGGTTATCCGCATTTTAAAGCATCACATCATGTGAGGGTCAATCCGTCATTTTACAAGGCTATCCCGGGAGCCCGACGCCCTACACTCAAATCATCCCGAATAGCATCAAACCGATCGCATTGATCGCAAAATTGGCAAACATATGCACCATCCAGGACGCGTAAATATTGCCGTTTCGCTCATTCAGCCAGTTAAACAGCAGTCCCGCCACAACCAGTCCCGCGATTAACAAGAGGAACAGTCCTACCGAGAACCAGCTGGACATCATCGCAACATGATACATGGCAAAAGCCCCGGCACTGAATACATATGCAAACCTGCGCCCGACCTGCTCCTTCAGCGTGAAAAAAGCAAATCCGCGGAAAAAGAACTCTTCCAGCAATGAATTCACGATGGATATGTAAAGGGCGACCAATACGAAATTGCCTGCATTGACACCCATATTATCCTCCAGTGCCCCTGTCACCTTGGTAAAGTCGAATAAAGGCCCCAGCCCAAAATAGGCGCCGAGTATGAAGGCGAATACGCCGAGTCCCAGCAGCAGGGAGGTTAGGAGCCCCCTTCTCTCGAACGCGAACAGCCTGCGAAACGGAACCCCGCCCGCGAAGATGGCGTAGCCAATCGGCAATGTCAGAAAGAGGATGATTTTGATGGCGGATTTGACGGCGTAATCCGGACGGATCACCGCGTCGACCAAACTCATGGCTAGACAGCTAAATACGATGATGGCCATAAGAGAAACGATTTTCCTTCTTGATCTCATTGAAAGTATCTCCTTTAAACAGGTTACATCCATACATCTTCCATATATTAGAGTTCGATACGCCGGGCGTAATGCCCTCTGCTCCAAAAGAAAACGCCCCTGACATCACGACATCAGAGGCGTTTTCGCTATTCATTCATTTTATGATACATAACGGCCCAGCGCCGCTTGGTATACACTCTTCGGCCGGAGCCCTATCAGTTTATCTGCCGGTTCTCCGTTATGAAACACAATCACCGTCGGCATGGACATGATGCCGAATTGGGCGGCAAGCTCGGGGGATTCGTCACAATCCACCTGATAGATGTCCAGGCGACCCGCCTCCTCCCGGCTCAACTCTTCCAGAATGGGAAGCAGCACTTTGCAGGGCGGACACCATGCCGCTCCGAATTCAACAAGCGTGACCCCGTTCTGGTTGATCGAGCTTTGAAAGCTCCCTGCGTCTAATCGTGGTAAACTCATTTGCATTCCTCCGCTTCCTCCGATTCCCGTTCATCCAGAATCGATTGCATGCGTTCCTCCAGATTCATCTTGATATGATTCAGCTGGTGAATCTGCGCTTCGATCTCTGCGATTTTTTGACGAAAAATCGGGAACACCTCCGCGCAAAACGCCTCTTTGTTTTTCAGGACGCAATGCAGGAAACCGGCGATCTGCTCGGTGGTCAATCCAAGGTTTAGATATAACTGGATGGTACGCACCTGCTCTTCCGCAAGCATCGAATATTCCCGATAACCGTTCTCGTTTCGGACCGGCGTCAGCAATCCTTGCTGCTCGTAGTACCGCAGCGAACGAATGCTGACGCCGGTACGGGCCGCGAGTTCTCCGATTTTCATGCTTTCACACCTCCTGGACGAACGATTCGATTTCATTGTAAACCCTGACACTAGTGTCAGGGTCAAGAGGATTTCGCGATTTTTTTCAAAAAGCGAGAATTCGAAGTGTTGGCTAACGCTTCAAAGTCGCTTTCTTTTCTTGGACTTGCTGCCGGCGCCCTTGCGAAGCTTCGGCCAGCGATTCGCCGGCACATGCTGGAGCATCGTATGAAAAACGGTCCCCCACTGCTCTTCGTTCAGCCGACCGATGGGGAGCTCTCGGTCCACTCTAAGCACTTTAACGAGCTTCGCCATCTGGGGAGGTGTAAACACGCCGGATAGAGCCGCAAATAACGGCAGCCGGGCATCCCGCAGCCCATAGGCGGCCAGCGCCGTAAACTTGGGCTGATGCGATGCGGCAATGAGCGGCTTCTTCCTCCGATGAATGGTCAGAATGGCTGAATCCACTTGGGGAGGCGGCGCAAAATGACGGGGCGAAACGGTCCGCACGAGCCGAATGTCGTACTGCATCCTCCAGCTGAGAATTCGCGGATCTTGAATGGGAACGGCCGTAAAACGTTTGGCTGCCCCCATCTCCACAAGCAGTACGGCCCGCTGCAGAGGGAGGCCGGGGCACTCCAAAAGCTTCCCCATGATCGGCGTGGTGATCGAATACGGAATATTGGCCACGACGGCAAATGGATTTCTCGGCAGCGGAATTTCCAGAAAATCCGACTGCTTGACGCGAATGTTGCTGCTATCCTTCATCTTGCCCAGCAGTTTATCCACAAATGCCGGATCAGCCTCGATTGCGAGCACGCGTGCCGCTTTCTCTGCAAGCGGAAAGGTTAACGCCCCTGTACCCGCGCCGATATCAAGAACGGTATCGGTGGAGCGAATCCGGGCCAAGTCGATCATATCATGAATCAGCCTTTTGCTGATTAATAGATGCTGCGCGGAAAAGTTGGACGGTTTCTTCAGCTTTTCACGATGGGTTTTATGATATTTGGACACAAAAAAGCACCTCATTCATTCGTATAGTAATGAAAAAGGCACAGCACAAATAATCCTTCGCATTTTTACATGAAAATGGATGGATGTAGATGTTCTGTACCCTCATTAACGAATACGTATGAATGCGATGCAGCACATGTCAGGACAATCCTCCCTTAGATGAAACGGATAAAATAACAATGACAGTATAACATAGCCCCCCCGCGGGCTCACGGGTACATTCTGTTAAAAGGATTTTTTACCGCCGGTACATGCAACACATATGGTATGTTGAGGAGGAGAGCTAGCATAACCCGTATTCGAATCCTGCAAACACCTCGCATCCGGCATACCGGAAGGAGTAAAACGATATGAATATCTATTTCACGAATGAATCAAACGAAACCGATAGCGTGGACAAACATTACGTAAGAAACCAAATGATTGCGTATAATCTGAAGCATTTCCCTGACGATTTAAAAGGCCGTTACCAGGAAATCAACTTATTGTTAAGGAAGGAGGACGGTCAGATTTTGGGCGGAGTCGTTGGGGAAATATGCTGGAACTGGCTGGAGATCCACTATTTGTTCGTGGATGAAGCGTTCCGTCAATCGGGGTACGGCGCCAAACTGTTAAACAAGGCCGAAGACATCGCGAAGGAGAAGCAATGCGAGTTCGTTAAATTGGATACGCTGAGCTTTCAAGCCTTTGATTTTTACCTTAAGCAGGGTTACGAAGTGTATGGCAAAATCGAGAACGCCGGGCGGCATACCCACTACTATATGAAGAAAACTCTATGAGATAAAAGAAGGCAGCAAGGCTGCCTTCCCCTCCCGAGCACTTCGCCTACCTCTTCTTTTTCGCTTTGCTTTCTGCCTTCTCCAGGTTTTGCTGAACCCGATATTGGACGATTCGGCGTATCAGGTCATAAGGCAGCGGCTGATCGATCGGAAATTTCAAGGTTCCCTTGGACGCATGATATACCTTCAGCTCATCTTGGAACGCCTCGATCCCGCTGGGCGCGGGGTAAAAGCCGATATGTTTCTTGAATGCCGCAAAATGCACGAGGTTCCCGTGGAGGTCGAAGGTTGGCATCTGGTAGCTGATTTTTTCCTTGGCTTCCGGGGCTGTTTCCTGAATCACATGCCTTAATGTCTGGAGGATATCCTGGACCTCCGGAGCAAAGCCGGAAATGTAATCGTCGATCGACCCGTATACGATTTTATCGTCTTTCATCAGATATAACAGCCCTTTCGCAGGTTAATACGTTTCATAAACGAGATCCCCGTTCATTTCAAGCTTGTCGTTAAACAGGACGTATATGTATAGTTGTCCGGCCGGCGTATCGCCTGCATCATACCCTAGCCGAAACGTGCCGTCCTTGTCGAAGGCAAGCTCGGATAGAACCAACTCGTTCACGTCTTCGTCGGGGTGCATCCCGGCAATCAGATCCAGCGCTCGGTCGTTCAGCTCCCCAAAATTCGCCCAGGCATTCCGGATGACCGGGGACAGCCGGTTCATATCCGCTTCGGCAGAGGCCTCCGTGCTGACGGAGAGCTCCGTCCCCTTCCATTGAAGCCTGGCCCCGTAGAAAGACAGCGAGACATCGTATTCGAAGGTCCCAACGTCCTTAACGGTATGGTCCGGCTCCATGATGAGATTGTTGGAATGGTTCAGCCGCTCCAGCTTGGGATTACGATGCGTATCCAGTTTGGAGATTTTGTTCTCCGAGCAATAGAGCTCCGTTAATAGCACATTGCGAGTGAGATCCAATTCGGTGATGTGATTATTGAAGCATCTCAAGCTTTGCAGCGAAGGATTTCCGGTTACGTCCAGCTTCGTCAGATGATTGTGGTTGCAGCGGATTTCGATCAAATCCGGGCAGTCCTCCAGGTGTAAGCTCATTAAATAATTGTTTGCGCAATGGAGATAGGTTAGCCGGCGGTTCTGATGCAGCTCCAAAGCAAACAGGGAGTTGTAGCTGCAATCCAGCTCCGTTAAATCCACGTTCTGCTCGAGCCGCAGCTCGGATAGGATGTTCCAGTAACAGACCAGCTTCGTCAGCATGGCGTTGTGACTGACATCCAAATTTCGAATTCGGTTAAATCCGCAATTCAGCGTTTTCAAGTTGCTATTCTTGCTGAGATCTAGCTCCGTCAGGCTATTGGACGAGCAATCCAGCTCTTCCAGCGACGCGAAATGCTCGATCCCATTCAGGCTTGAGTATCCATGATTTGAAAGCTGCAGCGATATAGTATGTTCTACATCGCCCGCCTGAATCCGTTCACGGCTCCCGCAATAGGTTTCGAGCACATAAGCTTTGAATCGTTCATCTATGAAATCCTGGGTTATATCCATCGTGTCCTCCTTAGGGCAAGCTCCTGATCGATTCATGCTTAACCGGGATTCCGATGTCCGACTTCCCGCAATTCCATTATAGGGTTCCGCCTTGAAAAGGTCAGGGGTCTTTCAACCTACTTCCCAGGAGAATTATGGAAGAAATTGACGGGTAAAGAGCTTTCCTCTGCCAGCGCGGATTCCGATCAAGGGCTTTAACGAAAAAAAACGGCAATTGCTTCCCGATATTCGGGAAGCAATTGCCGGCAGCAGAAGCTACATAGCCTCCGGTTGTTCCGACTGGACTTTCGGCGTTACCACCGATACAAGCAGCTCGTTGGCTGAAGAAATCGGCACGACGCCGTCGGGCAGTTTGAGATCCCCGACATGCAGCGAATTCCCGATCTCTAGTCTGCTGATTTCAACGGGAATCGTGGCAGGAATTTGGTCCGGGAAGGACTCGATCTCGATGAACGTGCTTTGGATTTGGACGACTCCTCCCAATTTGGCTCCTTTTGCGGTGCCGATGTAATCGAGATTCACTCTCGTCCGCACAACTTCATTTATATTGATACGTAAAAAGTCGACATGAATGTATTCACGAGTTACCGGATCACGCTGAACGGACTCCAGCAAAACCGGAATCGGCTCCCGATCTTCAAAATGAAGCTCAAGGATCCCTCCTTTGCCGTTCCGTGCCCATTTGCCGAACTCTTTGGCGGACAGTTGAATCATCATATTGTTTTCCCCTGTGCCAAATACAACCGCCGGAATTCGTCCCGAAAGACGAAGCTGCTTCAGTCCGGTTTTGTTCATCGCAGCGCGCGTTTCTGCTCGTAAATTTACTCTCATCTCAACAACACTCCTCAGATTATCGTTATTTGGGTGCACTCTCCATCGATCGTCCGTTATGAACTACGGATTTCTCCCCCCGTAGCGGGGAAATCAGGAGCACCATTGCATCACCTCCAGATAGACATTTAATGTAAAAACCTTTTATATATGCGAGAAGGCACCTCGTTCCATGGGAACGAAATGCCTAATTACTTGCTACCATATCATAGAAAGGGGGCGTTGTCGACCAAAGCGAAAATGGAAACTCGCTTACATGAAGCCATCATATGGCTTCTATGATTTCAGCTTCATCAATAGGACTGCCTCCACATGGCTGGTTTGCGGGAACATATCGACCGGCTGCGTCCATTCAAGCTCGTAGCCGCCGTCCAGAAGCACCTTGCAATCTTTGGCTAAGGTCGAAGGGTTGCAGGATACGTATACAAACCGCTTCGGCTTGGTGCGGAGCACCGTTTCCAGGAAGCGCGGGTCCAGGCCGGTGCGCGGCGGGTCGGCAATGATGACGTCCGGCTTCATGCCTTCCTTGACCCAGCGCGGCAGCAGCTCTTCGGCTTGGCCGACGTGGAAGCTGGCGTTAGCCCTTCCGTTCCGCTGTGCATTCGCCTTGGCGTCCTCGACGGCTTCGGGAATCGTCTCGATTCCGCGCACCTCCTTGGCATACGGCGCAAGCCACAAGCCGATCGTGCCGGTGCCGCAGTAGGCGTCGATGACGGTTTCCTTCCCGGTCAGCCCCGCTGCCGCCCGGACCGACTCGTACAGCTTGACGGTCTGCTGCGGATTCAGCTGGAAGAACGCTCTCGGCGACAGCGAGAACTGCAGGTCGCTCAGCGATTCCTGCATGCTCTCGGTGCCCCATAGCGAGATTGTCCGGTCTCCGAAGATGAGCGAGGTTTTCTTCGGATTGATATTGAGTGAAATTCCGCTTACCTCCGGAATGGTAAGGCGCAGCATACGAACGAGATCGTCCTGCCTTGGCAGCTTGCTTCCAGCCGTGATCAGCGTCACCTGCAATTCCCCGGATTGGAAGCCGTGACGGACTACGATCGTCCGTACGCCATCCTTGGCACCATTCTCCTTATAAAGCGGTATCCGCAATTCCTCGAGTACGGATTTGACCTTCTCCACCGCTTCATTGACCTTCGGATGCTGAATCGGGCAGCCGCTGATATCCACAATCGTATGGCTGTCCGCTTCATAGAGCCCTGCGATCACTTCATGGCCCTTCCGTTTCAGCTGCAGCTGGGCTTTGTTCCGGTAGTCCCATGGATGCTCCATCCCGAGAATCGGCTTAAACTTGACATCGTCCAATCCCGCGTAGCGGCTGAACGCTTCGCGCACGATATCCGTCTTCGCCTGCAGCTGTCCCTCATAGGAAATATGCTGAATTTGGCATCCGCCGCAAATGCCGAATACCGGGCAAGGGGGCTCTATCCGGTGAGGCGAACGCTTCTCCACTTCCAGCAGCTGCGCCTTGATAAATTTAGGCTGAACCTCCCTCACCTCGGCTTTGACCACCTCATTCGTGATCGCTCCATCGATAAACACCGCCTTGCGGCGGTAGTAACCCACTCCCTCGCCGTTAATGCCGAGGCGTTTGATCGTAACGACAATCACGTCCCCGGCCTGCAGCTCATCCGCATGCTCGCGCCCGGATGACGGCTTCGGTCCGCGTACCCCTTGCTTATATTGATCCGCTCGTCTCCCCTTCGCATGCGGGGATGCCGACGACGAATTGCTGTTCTTCATACGGTCACGTTGAAAAATCGGCTTTGCCCCTGCTTTGTTCGCTGCAGTCCGCTCACCAGTCTTCTTCCCGTATGCCGCTGATTTGCTGTTGTTGGTTCCTTGTCCGGAACGCCGTTGTTCACTCATGCCTTGATTGCTCCATCCTTAATGGTATCGTGTCCAATATACCATGCCGGACCCGCGAATGCGAACGAGCCATGTACTTTTTCCCGGTGTCGTACGGGGATTCTTTCGCTTCATTGGCGCCAACATCTTGGCTCCGCAAAAAACCGCAAAAAATATTTTTTCGATATGGAAACCAGAGACGATCCTCCAGCGTATAATTCCATTATCATACATTCTCTTATGGAGGTATCTTTTATGTCGTTTTTTAACAAAATGCTAGCCAGTGTAGGAATTGGAGCCGCCCAGATCGATACGCACCTCGAAAAATCCTCCTATTATCCGGGTGAAGAAGTACGCGGAATCATTCACATTAAGGGAGGCAACGTAGAGCAGACGGTCGACCGCATCTATTTGAAATTGATGACGGAATATACCAGGGAAAGCGACGACAAGAAATACATAGAATCCTATACCATTGCAAAAGTCAACGTCTCAAGCCGCCTCACGTTGAAGCCTGGCGATCAGCAGGAAATTCCGTTCGCCTTTCCTTTGCCGCTGGAAACGCCGCTCACCATTTCGCGGCAGCCGGTCTGGATCCACACCGGACTCGATATCGATAATGCCATCGATCCGAAGGACCGCGATTTCATCGACGTCGAACCGAACGAGGACGCATCCATTGTGTTCGACGCCGTCGAAGCGCTTGGCTTCAGCTTCAAAATAGCAACATGCGAATATCATCCGCGGCTCGGCCAGGGTGTTCCATTCGTGCAGGAAATTGAATTTTATCCCGGCTCCTCCTATGCCGGTCATATCAAAGAGCTTGAATTGATTCTCTATCCGGAGCAGGAGGGGATTTCCATCCTGGTCGAAGTCGACCGGAGAGGCAGAGGCGTTTCAGGCTGGCTCCAGCGTTCGCTCGATATGGATGAACAGCACTCCTGGGTAACCCTCGACAAGCAGGATCTGGCCCAGGGGCCATCCCACGTGGCCCAAATTCTGGACCGTGTCATCCGCAGATCGATTTAATGAAAAATGGCCCGCAAGGCAGGTCGCTTGATTCCAAGGCGACTCTCCTGCGGGCCATTATTTTTGAATGATGAATGTATATCGATGGTTAGATGAAATAATGCGGATACTTCTCTCGCAAAATATCCTGCTCCACAACGACGAGGCGCAGGTGACGCTCCATCACGTTCATGGCTTGCTCCGCCTGCCGATTGACGATCAACTGATACATTTCTTTATGCTGGGAGATGATATTCTCCCAGTTGGAGTCCTTGGACAGGCGAAGCAGCCGCAGACGGTTGAAATGGATGTTCAATTGCTGCAGCATCTTCCAGGTCCGTTCTTTGCCCGTCCCCTCAAACAGAATTTGGTGGAACTCCTCGTCCAGCTCAAACAGCTTATAGAAGTTATGGTTGCCTGCGCACACGTCCTGCAGCGCAATATTGGTTTCCAGGCGGAAGCGGAACTCTTCGGGAAAAGAACCGCAGGCGAGGGCCACGATTTCCTTCTCGATCTTCTCCCTGATAAATCGGCCTTCCTCAACATGCCGAAGATTAATACGGGATACGATCGTCCCGCTTTGCGGAATGATGTCCAGCAGCTCTTCCTCCGCAAGCTTCATGAACGCTTCCCGGACCGGTGTCCGGCTGACGTTCAATTCATCCGCAATTTCTTTTTCCGAGATTTTCGTACCCGGCTCCAGCTCCAGATGAAATATCCGATCCTTCAATAGCTGATAAGAATACTCTCTGGTAGAGCCTTTAATCTTTTGCTCTGTTGACATATATATCGCTACCTCTTTCTTAAATGCTCTATGTTCTCTTTGCTTAAAGTTACCCTTCCCTCTATATTACCCGAATCAAAGGCCCGGACGGTATATAATGTATAGGAATCCCCGGAAAAAACTCCCGCAGCCTATCGGCCACGCAGGCCATGCCGGGCTCCTCGCTGGCAGCATGGCCGAGCAGAAGCAGGGACGGGCCCCTCCCCTGCGCCGCCGCATCGCCCATGTATTCAGGCGTCTCCCATTCCGGACCTTCCCCTGCGATGAGAAGATCCAGCGACTCCTTCAGGCAGAGGGGAATGGCATGCGCGCCACCGCCGCGATAGCCCACGGTTATGCCGATTCTGGAGCATATGCTGCTTCGATTACCGACATAACGAAGGTAAGGAAGATTCAGCTTTCTTTTTACATGCTCCGCAATATCCGGCAGGCTCATCTCTTCCGGCAGCGTGACAATGGCCGCTGCCTTAAGATGCTTATCGACATAAACTTCCCAATCCAGCGCCTGAACCAGTCCTTGCGTCATGATATCGGGAACGTATCGGTGAGGCGCATCATGGAACCGGTAAATCGTCAGATCCCCGGACTCCATCAAGCGGAGTTTATCCTGAAAGACAGGACTCGCCTCCACCCCCTCATATCCCTCCTCCTGATGGCTGTAAAACGCCCCTTCATGGGTAATGACAAGGTTCGCCCCAACTTGGACCGCTCTCTGCAGAACCGAATACGATGCCGTAAACGTGACGGCAATGCCGTGGACCACCGCTTCGGCGCTTCCTGCCGTAACCCTGTCCACCTTGGATTCAAGAAATGCTGCGGGCTCTGTTAAGCGGTTGATGATGTCTTGAACGGTGACTCGCAATCTGGAATGCCCTCCTTGGGAACCAACGCAAACGGCCGAACCGAAAAACAGGCTGCCCTTCCATCAAGAAACGGCAGCCTGTCGATCCGTTGGTTATGGTTGCTCTTTATATTTTTTATACGTTTTATTCGCAATCTCCAGGTATTGCCCCACGCCCTGGCTATCCAGCTCTTGCACGAACTTGTCGTACTCGGCGAGATCGCGGTCCCCAGAATGAACTTCAGCGTGTTCTGATCCGTGTAGTCCTTCAGCGGCGTGCTCAAAAGCGTCACTCGCTCGCGCTCTTCTACCGAGTATGGAATCGGCGGTTCCGGCTTCACAACCGTTTTTGTTTCGCTTATGCTCTTCTGGAACTGCTGCTCTTCCTCGCTAAACATGTATTGCAGCAGCTCGGTCGTGCCGCCGGGAACCGTGATTTTGCTGATGGCATACTTGCCTTCGCCCAGCGTTTTGTCCATATCGGTGCGGTGCTGGACCACGGTCTGGGAGTTGCCTTTGATGATGAAGGATTTGCCGGTCACGAATTTTTGCACGGCCTGATCGTCATCCTGGGTAAAGCTCTCTTTGTCCAGCAGTCCTTCGTCCACCAGCTTGTGAAATTAAGCGCTTACATATTTGACTTAAAGAATAGACTCCCTCATTTGGAGCGTTAGATTCAATAGATTCCGCTGCTGCTTTCACTTATGTAGAGAGTCGTAATTTTGTATACTAGTATAACTAGTATGGCAATTGGTTTCATTGTAATGGACGTTTTCTTCAATTTCAATACATTTTTTTCTCATGTATAAAATTCGGATCCCAAGCTGCAAAAAAACCGTGAGCATTCAGGCTATGGCCTGCTGCTTCACGGTTTTCGGGTTCCATTGCTGCCCGAGGTATTCATCATGGATAAGGGGCAGAAGCCTTCGCTTCTGCCCCTTTATGGTTTCCCCATGCCGGCTTTATATTTATTTCAGCTCCGTCACGTTGCCGTCAATGCTGACGCTTTTGATGTCCATATCCCCCAGAAATACGAGGTTATTCTTGCTGTCCAGATTATACAGCCACTGAAATCCGCTCTTCGTGGTGCTTGTCGAGCTGGCGTGAAGCTTCAATTCCGATCCGTCCGCGGCGATGACCTTAACCTCCGGCGTATAGTCCGGCAGTTTATCCAGCTCACCGTCGGTACGCTTGCCTTCGATGGCTACACCGATGGATGAAACACTAATGGTGTGGAGAGACAGTGCTTCCTTACCCTCATCAATTGCCAGATTCAAACTCTGTTCTCTTTGCTTGCCCGGAGAAATGGTGAATTGCACATTCCAAGGGCCTTTAACGGCTTGGGCGTTGTCCGCTGACATGATTCGATCGGCTGTGATCCGTGCCTTCAGTCCCTCAAGGTCATTCATCGCATCCATCTCAAACACGCCGACAAGCTTTTTGTTGTCGTCAAGAAGCTGCTGCCCCACCATATAATTCACACTCTGCTCCGTTTTCAGTTCAAGTAGGGGGATCGAAGCACCCTCGGGGAATGGCATGCCGTCCTCTTTCGTGAAACTGACCACCAAATAACCGCTGTTGCCGACATAAACCCCTTCTTCAACATTCATGGTTACCCCGGATGCTGTATCCGTCCCTTGTATAGGTGACCGTTCGTCTTCCGCAATCGACGCGGATTGACCGAAGAACTGCTTCAAGCTATCCATGTATTGGCTCGCAAAAGCGGTCGTGCTAAGTATCATAATCATCGCGGCAGCGATAACGATACTGGCTTTATATTTTTTCACTTTCCTGCTTTTAAACACCATCGTTTCCTCCTCTTGAATACGGTTCATCGCCCGGTTCTTGATCCGTTCCATACTGATCTGCTGCGTCAACTCGCGTTCTTCTTCCTCCGTAAGGAGGAGATTGTCCAGCTCCTGATTGTCGATATTGGCCATGATATCTACAATTCGCCGCTTCACTTGCATCCATCCCCTTTCGCAATCGATTTGAAGCTTCACTCCTATAGACACGGTCTTTATAGAAATCCTACGGATTCTCGGTTTCATAATGTATGCGCAGTTTGTCCCTTGCCCGGCGGATCCGGGCGGTGACGGCCTTCTCCTGCATATTCAGCCGGCTTGCAATATCGCGGACTTTCTCTAAATAAAAGTACCTGCGGATGAATATTTCGCGATCCGGTTCGCCCATCCCCTGTACCATGCCGCTTATCGTTTCCTTCTCCTGCCGCAGAATAGCCAGTGCCTCCGCAGAGGGACAAGAAACGGCGTCATCTTCCAATTCGGATTCAATGACCCGCTGCCTCTTTCGCAATGCATTCAAGGTATGATTACGCGCGGCTATCGCCAGATAAGGCTTGAGACTATCTCCGCGCAGCATGATTTTTGTCCCGTCTGTCCACAGCTTGACCAGCACGTCCCCGGTGATCTCCTCCACATCGAAGGAATTAAACCGCCCTCCTGCCACCTTAGCAACCACCGCGGCTATGTAGCGTGAATAGCGGTCAACCAATGTTTCAAAACATCGCGGATCTTTCCTCGCTAGCCCATCCAGCAATGTCTGATCCTCCATGGGATCCTCCCCCTCTTATATAATCATCTCTGTTGGTAGAACCAAGCCACAAATCCCGTGCTACTATATAAGACACCTTTAATTCCGGAAACCCTACACATCTTTTGAAAAAATAATCGTTTCGCCATGCAAACGGATTGGAGTAGCTTTGCTTGGAGTAACGGCAAAAAAAGCCGACCCCATCGGATCGGCTTTTTCTACAAACGTATGATTTTATTGCAATTGCGGAGAAGCCTCGGATTGCTGTCTCGATATGATGAACAGCACGATCCAAATCAGCAGGAATCCTAGGAGCTGAGGCCCTGTCACGATTTGCTGGAATACAATCCAGTTGATGAGCACGCCCACCATGGGAAAACTCAATTCAGCCAGCGTTGCGACAGAGGCTTTGGTCGTGGTCAGCCCTTTATAGTACACCAGCAAGCTCAGCAGACCCGGCAGCAGTGCCTGCCCGATCAGGTTCAGCGATACCAAGGCAAAGGCGCCTGTGCCCCATGCCGGCATATTCCAAGCTGCCCCTTCGCTCCAAGTAATGACGGTCAGGAGCGGCAGCGCGAGCACGAAACGAAGCGAGGTTACCGTCTCATACTTCAGTTTGCCTACCATCAAGCGTCCCATGACCGTTGAGCCGCCCCATAAGGCTGCTGCGCCTAAGGACAGGAGGCTGCCGACTTGAACAAACTCGTTCCAATGGCCGATCGGCAGGGTTAAGCCGAAGGTGAGTAAATACGTGCCTGCCAAAGCGATGATAAGCAGGATCCCGAAATGGCGCGGAAGCTTCTCTTTCAGAAGCAGGCTGGCCAGAATGATGGCAAACAGCGGCTGCAGCTTCTGCAGCAGCAGGACGGCATTCAGATTGCCGCTCGACAGCCCCATCGTGAACAATACGGTAGCCAATGCCGAACCGCCCCAGGATATAAACAGCAGTGCGCCGACATGATTCCAGCCCAGGCTCTTAAGTTCCTCCCGGTTCTTCCACAATACAGGAATCGCAATCAAGGAAATAATGATATGTTCGAGCAAAACGATCTGAGCCGAAGTCAGATTCTTGAGCAGAATGACCCGAAATAACGGGTCAACGCCCCACAGGGCGGCCCCCAAAACAACGAGCCAGAACCCTCCTTTAAAACGTCGACTTGCCTGTGTGTCGGAACCATAAGGTTTCACCTTGATCCCGGTATTCATATTACTCATCTTGCCCTCTCCTGTCTTGAATACGGAGGTCTTACTAGCAGAAAGCCCCCGTCATCGGCATGGCCGACGTATACGGGGGCTGATCAAATAAGCCTGCGCCAAAATGGAATATTCGCATTCACGGCAAACTCATCTTTGATCTTCTCCCATCCGGACTTTACCGTCGGCCTTGGAATTGCACCAAGTCAGTCGCTGCATTCATGTTGGATACAGAACGCAGAGAGTCGCGGGCTTGGGTTCGTTCGCGAAGGAACGAACCATCACCGCCGGTCAGGAATTTCACCTTACCCCGAAGATCCATATTCATGTTTTATTTTGTAATGCCTTAATCACTAATTAACCGATAATTCCTATAAACTTAGTTGTTATATTGAAATTATAACATGAATCCTTTCATGTAAATACATCTATTTTCAAAATAAACGAAATTAGACTTGAATACAATGAAAAATCTCACGTTCATCCAATACTTACTGAGAATTATACAGCAAGTATCAATTTGTTACCAGCATGATTTTTTACCATCTTCACGGTTTATCTCGAATAGCTCCAGCGCTTCCTCGGTATTAAGGCTCATTCCGCCCCCATAAGACTTAGATAACAGTCGAGAAGCACTTTCCGCAACTGTTTCCTCCGATTCCTTCGTCTCACTCAGCAATACTTTGCTTCCAATATGTATATTCAGATTCAATGCGCATGAACTCCATCCTTATCAGATCCTTATCAGATCGTTATCAGGTCGTTATATCCATCCCTTAATAAATGTATCGGATGCCTGATCGCTTCGCTTTAACCGGTTGCCATCTGCCTGAGTATGCAAAAAGACCGCCCTCAAGGTTTCAATCCACCTTAAGGACGGTCTAATCATGAAATGCTATCCTGCTTCGATCAGTTCATAAACTTCAACGCTGTCAAAGTACGCTTCAGTACGAGTGCTGCTTGCGCACGTGTGACCGAATCGAGTGCTCCGAAATTGCCTTGGTTGTCACCCTGTACGATGCCTTGCTTAGTAAGACTGGCCACATGGGCAGCCGCCCAAACCGGAATGGATGCCTGATCCTTGAATCCGGCCACGGCATTCGCACCCTGGTTGGATAGGTCTGCCGGATTCACCGCCTCCATGGCCCGGGTGATCATTACAGCCATTTCCGCTCGGGTCATGCTGGCATTCGGCGAGAAGGCACCGCCGTTGCCGCCCTCGATCAAGCCGTAGCGCGAGGCTGCGCCAATCTCGCCGGCATACGCGGAATGATCCTGAACATCCTTGAATGCACCGCTCTCGATGACCGGGCTGAGACCCATCGCACGGACGAGCATGGCCGTAAATTCAGCTCGCGTGATCGCCTTGCCCGGTGCATAGGAGTCCGCGTTGACTCCGTTCACGAGCAGCTTGGAAGCCATGGACTCGATTTCCGATTGCGCCCAGTGGCCGTCAAGATCCGCAAACGTCTTCTTGTATTGCAGCAGCGCATAAACGCCGTTTCCGGCATGCTTGACTTCGATCGCCGCTTTACCGTTCCATGTCGTCCTTACGGCCGGTACAAACTGGAAAGTCCCCGCCGCTTCGTCATAAATGACGGCAGCAAGCGAATCCGGATTCATCCCTGTCGGCAGCGGCATGATACGGCTGATGACGCGCTTCCCGAAATCCTTCAGTTCCTGCTCTGCGCCAGGCGCTCCAACCGCTGCGCCGAACCGCAGTCCTCCATTGGCTGCCAACGAGGCGCCCATGGAAGTGGCCTTGCTTGTCATAGCGTCCGCTACCTTGCCTGCTGCGGGAGCCACCGACATCTTCACCTGGATGTTGCCGGACCCTTGTGCCGTCTCCAGAGCCTCATCCAGAGGCAGAGCCGTTATCGGAAGACGGAAGGCTCCAAGTGCGGTCTCCAGCACCAGGGTTGCCTTCGGATTCCGTTCCATGGCCTGCTTCAGGCCTGCTGCGGGAAGGGACAGCTCCGCGGCACGGTTCAATTCAGGAGCCCGAATAATCAATTCCTGCTGCCCGTTCGCGGACAAGCCGCTTACGGCCTTTTTCCACGCCTCTTCCTTTACCGTAATGAGGTCCATCGTTCCGCCTGAAGCAGCGCTGATATTCAAACTATTGCCTGTCATCACGTTTGGCTCGGATGCATTTCCGCCAGTAGCAGGAGGAGTAGGCTGCGTTGTAGGCTGCGTTACCGTGCCGCCTCCCGAACCGCCTGATCCTGATCCGGGAGAAGAGCCGCCGCCAGGATTCGCCGGCTTCTTCTGCTCCGTAATTCGGCCCTCGACCTTCGGCGATACCTTACCGCCCAGCTTGTTCACATACTCCATGAAAATTTCATAATCCGGGTAACCCAAATCCTCGTTGTATTTCCCTTCGGCAATCGCATCGGCAAAGGATTTATATCCATCTCCGCCCTTGGCTACAAAGCTGTTCGTTGCCATCCGGTACGTTTCGGTCAATACCAGAGGTTTGTAGCTGCCGTCTTTCATGATCTGTACGTCGAACACTTTATCTCCTGCCGGAGCGCTAGGATCCCACTTGAATTTCATCCCGGCGATTTGCGGGAACTTCCCTGGCAGATCCGCCAGTTTGGCACCGCTTATTCCGTTTTCCAGCCCGTCTTTCAGCTGCTGTCCGGTGACGTCCATAACAAACAGCGTATTTCCGAAAGGCATCACCGTACGCAGCTCGCCCATCGTTATATCGCCTTCATCAATCGCGGCGCGGATGCCTCCGCCATTCGTGAGGGCAATATCGGCGTTTTTCAGCTCTTTGGCTTTAGCCAGCATGCCGTCGGCTATCAGATTGCCCAGGTTCGTCTCCTTGGAGCGGACATTCTCGCGTTTGCCGTCAAGCTCGACTCCGGCAATGCCGATAACCTGCTTCATCAGTTCTTCCAATTCCGCTTTGTAAGGAGCCAGCATATCCTTCGCTTGCGTGTCTTCCTGGACCGTGTTGTCTACCGGGATCAGCTTCCCGCCAAGTTCGCCGTCTCCCACGAGAACAACGCCGTTTTTATCAAACTGCAGATCTACCCGGCCGAGGAACTTGCCCCACTCATTCGCTTGGACGATGACGGTAGGGGTATGATGCTGACTGTCCGTCACCACTTCCGGCGCGTTTAGCGTCGTATGGGTATGACCTCCGACGATGAGGTCGATGCCTTCGACGGCTTCGGCCAGCGTCAGATCTTTGGCGTACCCCAGGTGGGACAGGGCGATGATCTTGTCCAGCCCCTCCTTCTCCATCGCCTCAACGGTAGCCTGAGCCGAGGTCACCGCGTCACGAAAGACCACGTCTTTACCCGGGCTGGAGGTTTCCGCGGTATCTTCGGTCGTTAAGCCGAACACCCCGACCTTCTGGCCGTCAACCAGCAGTGTCACGTATGGGTATACCCCGCTATTTGCCGTTGTCTTGGGCTGATCGGTATCGATAACCGCCGGCTTGTTAATCAAATGTGAAATGTTAGCGTCACGGCTAAGATCCACGTTCGCGCTGACGAGCGGGAAATGCGCCTTGCTCACGAAATCCGCAAGCGTCTTGGTGCCTTGATCGAATTCATGGTTACCGAACGTCATCGCGTCATACCCCATATAGTTCATGAAGGCCAGATCAGCCAGCCCAAACCATTTGGTGAAATACAGATCGCCGGAAAAGACGTCCCCAGCATCCAGCAGCAGGCTGTTTCCGCCTTCGCTGCGGATCTCCTGAACCAGCGTAGCCCGTCTGGCCACTTCCGCCAGATGCGCATGGGTATCGTTGGTATGCATCACCGTTAACTTCCACGGTTCTCCTTCCGGCGAACCGTCCGTTACGTTAACCGATACTTCCGCCGAACCGTAGCCATCCTTGCTCAGGACGGTGATCACGGCTTCGCCTGCGGATACCGGCGTAACCAGACCGTTTTGGTCCACGACGGCTACCGTTTCGTCGGAGGAACGCCAAGCCAGCTCGGCCGATCCGCCCTGAACGGGCTCAACGCTTGCTTGCAACGGTTCCGGGGTCCCGCCCGTTTTCAACGTGAGCGATGGCTTATCCACCGTAATTTTGGTCACCTGAAGCTCCAGCAGCACCACCGTTCCGCTAACTTCATTCGCAACCAGCAGCAGCGGGCGTCCTGTTTTGCTGTCCGAAGCCGGAATAAAATCCAGTCCCTCCGGTCCGGAATCCGATTGGATGCCTCCGTTGAAATCCCGCGAGTTGAAGTAGTTCAGGAACGCCGGAGCGGATGGATCCGTTACGTCATAGGTCATGACGCCGCCAATGCGCTCCAGTCCGACAAAAGCCAGCGTCTTCTGTCCGACCTTGCCCACGGCAACATATTCCGGCTCCGGGCCTTTCTTGGCGCTGCGGCTGTCCAGATCGGTTTTGTCATTGCTTGCATTGAAATGATTCGGCAAGCGCTCCGCCGTAATCTTCTCAAAATCACTGCCGCTGTCGTATGCCTGGGACAAATCCGCCGCATTCCAGATGGAGAAGGAACGCCCCCCGTACAGATACAGCCCTTCACTGCCCATATCGCTCGCAACTTCAACCTTGTCATAGGTTGTCCCTTTGCCAGCCAGGAATTGGGCTGCCGGCGACGATGGATCCAGATTGGATTTCATTTTGCCGATGTCGCTTTCATTGCTTCGGTCATCCCAGCCGGTAGCGTCCCCTTCGTTCGCGGACAGAATATACTGCTGCCCGTTCACGCTGTAGGTCGCAATTCCGTCCGGCATATACATGCCGTAAAAAGGAACATTCTCAAACTTGATTTGTCCATCCTTGAGCAGATCCAGTTGATTCTCTGGCTGGCTCAAATCCTTATATCCGAGCCCCCGGACCGATTGAATCCGCTTCGAGGCGATATCGACCACGGCTATCGCATTGTTTTCCTGCAGGGCCACATACGCTGTCAGCTCGTCCTCCGACAATGCGATGTATTCGGGCTCCAGATCATGAACGGCATCGTTTTTCGTTCCGGTGCTGCGAATTTGCCCGTCCGCTTCCACATTCCCGCGAATATGCACCCGATCGTCAATGATCGACGGGTCATCGAACTTCAAATGGCTTACTTCGCCAGCCAAAGTATCGATAATCGTGATGCTTCCTTCCGGATCCGGTGCGGTCTCCGTGCGGGGCTCGCCTTCATCCGCCGTCAGGATATAACGGCCATCGGACGTGTACTTGACCATATCCGGCTGAACGCCGGTTTCATAGGATCCGGTCAAGCCGCCGTCATAGTCGAGCACCAGGACCTTGCCGGCTTTCGTATGATCCTGCTCCTGAACGGCAACCACGACCTGCTTCGTCTTGGTGTTGATATCCACGCTGGTCAAGTCTCCATACAGGAAACCGCCCGTGTTCGCCAAATCTTCTACATGGATCTGCTTGTCCTTAACCAAGCTGCCATCGGCGCCTAGAGACACGATTTCGAGACTGGCCGGCTGGGTCGATCCGTTAACCAAATAGAGCTTCCCGTTATCTTTGTTGTATTTTACAATCTCCGCAACGCCGCCATCCTTGTTGGAAGTACCTACGGAATAATGTCCGATCATCTTCATGGCCAGCTTGTCGGCCACAGGTGATGGACGCTTGCCCAATATTTGCAATTTCACAACCGATTGGACCGTAGCAGGTAAGGCTGCACTATCCTGCACCGTTACTTCAACCGTATGCTCGCCCTCTTGTCCAGCCGCAGGCGTACCTGAAATGGCTCCCGTATCGGATGCAAGGGTCAAGCCTGCCGGTAAACCTGTCGCCGAGAACGTATAAGGCGCTTGTCCGCCATACACATCTACGGTGACCGCATACGGCTCTTCCGCATATGCATCCGGAAAGATCATATCGGTCATGCCCAAATCCACGGCAGCAATAGCTGCATCTTGTGATGTCGTCTCCATGCTGGCGGTCTGGAGCAATTCCTGCCCCTCGCCAGCATACACGCTGCCCCCCGAAAACAGAGAGGCCATCGTGATTTCCGCTGCCATCAACAGCGAAACTACTTTCATGCTTTTATGCTTCAACTCCATATCCCCTCTTCTACCTTATTTACATTCAAGTGTAAGGAGGAAGTGTTAACGGATGCTCAATATCAGTCGCGGTTTATGTAAAATGGCTCCATGCAACAAAAAAAGCCTCGACCTCCAAGTCGGGCTTCCCAGAGCAGCAGCTGCATTCGAGCTGGCGGCTTGCTTATTCTTTTCTTCCATATGTATTCCGGTACCTGTTTATAACATGCGCCAGCCTCGGATCATCTCATACTTCAATCAAAAACCCCGAAATGCCGCATCGTTGCAACCGTGATCAGGATGAACCACCGAATGAGAATGATCCCCCAAACGATAAGAAGACCTTGGAACAGCCGCTCAACCAACCATTCGATCTTCTTGTTTGACGTATATCTGCGCCTCTGCTTAAAAAACCACGCCGCGAACCCTTTGGGAATATCGCTGAAAGTCGTCTTTGGCTCCATTGGCTGCGTCCTCCTCCATTTTCTATCGATTAGTATGTCGGATATACAACGCAAGTCTTCGGTTGAACACGTTTCTTGAATTTTATCATGTTTAATGGAAAAATTCACCATGCATCATGTTTCCTTGTCACATTTCCGACAATATTGTAGTCAAATCGACATGATGTCTGATAAACTAACATAAAGAATTGCTATTTGTAACACAAACACTTCACAAGAAAAACAGCCGAAGATCTATTCATGACTATTCGAAGGCCATAACGTGTGCATATCATTTATGTTTGCCTAGGAAAGAGGAACCAACATGAATCGTAACTGGTTTACGCGGATGCTTATGCTGTATATCCCTGCTTTTCTGATCGTCCCCGCCTTTTTATTTTTCGTCTTTTTCCAATCATTGAGCGAAAGCAACCGAAAGGATGCCGAGCGTTCCAATGCTTACGTAACCCAGCAAGCGATGCTGATGATCGATACGTCGTTGTCTTCCCTGGATCAGAAAATTTCGCTTGAAATGCTGCGCAATCGAAAGGTCATCTCCTTTTTCTCCAGAAGCACGGAAAAGGATCTGCCCCTTCAGGTGGACGTGATGAATCTGTTGCGCGATTTAAAAATGACCAATCCTCTGATTCATTCCATTTACATGGTTCAAGCGGATCATAATCAAGTCCTCAATGAAAGCACAAGCTATTCCTTGGATCAATATGCCGATAACGCCTTCATCCGCTCCAAGCTGGAAGCACCCAACAGCCATTGGTCGGATACCAGGCTGTACAAGGAGCTGCCGTCCGACAAAGGGGTCCCCGTCGTCTCATTGACGCGCAGCGTTTCCATCTTCTCCAAGCATCATGGGTTAATCGTCGTTAATGTAAGCGCTGACGCCCTGCAGGGAATGCTTCTTCAAATGCATGACCCGTCTTCCCGCATACTAAGCCTATATGATACACAAGGGAACAGCGTGTTCGATATGGCAAAATCGGAGACTTCCGTCAGCAGGAGCGGAGCCAGCAACGGCGCCCTTCAGTCGGAAGCGAATTCCGACTATACGGGCTGGCGCATCGTTAGCAGCGTTCAAGGAGCGGATACCTTCAATTTCATCATCAGCCTATCGAATATTTGGTTTATTGCCGGTTTGCTTCTCTGTGCCGTTTCGGTCGCCTGGATCGTCTACGTGACGCTGCAAAATTACAGGCCCATTCAGCGCCTGGTCAACCAGCTGCAGCAGCTATCCTCCAAGGAGGACGCCCCGGAGGAAATCCATAAAAACGAATTTACGTTCATCAATTCTAAATTGCAAAACATGATTGATCAGAACGCAAGGTTCCAGCTTCAGTTCGAGGAGGATTTGAAGGCTCAGCAAAATTTTTTCGTGTACGAGCTGCTGGAAGGGACGCGTTCCTTCGATTTGAAGGAATGGGAGAAGGAATCGGCCAAGCATGGCCTGCCCGTGCTGTTTGGCAAGCAGCTGGTTTTTGTCCTGGAAGTGGATCACCGTTCCGAGTGGAGCGCAAATTACGGTCAGATGCAGCATGGCACTCAGCAAAAAGCCATCGAAACCATCATCCTGGAAGCGGCGTCGGATCATGCCTGCGAGGTGAAGCTGCTCTGGGTATCCTTGCACCAGCTTGCTTGCATTCTGGTCATATCGCCAGAAGCGGAGAAGCTGGCATTCGAGGCCCTCTCCTTCGCGGAAGAATGCCAGCGCCGATTTGCCGATGCCTTATCGTTCACCTTATCCGTCGGCCTCGGGGAGCCGGTCGAGCATCCGGACAATCTGCATGATTCATACCATGAGGCATTGGATGCGCTCCAAACGAAGCCCGTCAATCGAAGTGCCATGATCATTCCTTATTCGTCCGATCCCTTGTCGAAGGATCATAGTTTTCATTATTTTCAAAAGGTTGACCGGATCGTTGACGCCTTCCGACTCCAAGAAGCCAAGTGGAAGACGGAAATGCAGGCGCTCTTTCAGAACATGCTGGAAGAAGGCATATCGCGCCGGGGCGCAAGCAGCGTGCTGCATTACCTCACCTACCATCTGAACAAAACGGCTTCCGGAATGAACGACGAATACTACCTGCTCTGGAAAACAGAAACGATGCCGGCACTCGACCGGGTTCAAAAAGAAATCGACCTGCCGGAGGATTGGACGCAGATGGTGCTTCAGCTTCTGGAGCAATTTGCCGAACGGCTGGATACGCAGCGGAATCTGCGAAGCCAGGGAAACCTCGTCCAAGAGGTTAAGGCTTATATTGAAAAGCATTATACGAAGGCGGAACTATCCCTTGATTACCTGCAGGACAAGTTCGGGATCAGCGGCAAATATTTGAGCAGATTGTTCAAGGAAGAGTACGGCTTGAAATTCGTGGACTTTTTGATTGATTTACGAATCCAGGAAGCGAAACGGCTCCTCACGGAAAGCGCATTGTCTGTACAGGAAATTACGGAGAGGGTCGGTTACAGCAGCCCGATTTCATTTGCCAGGACCTTCAAAAAAATTACCGGCGTCCCCCCGATGGATTACCGCAAAGGCAAATAAAACGGCGCAGAACCTAAACATCAAACGAAGGCCGAGAAGGACATCATATGGTCCCTCGGCCTTTTCCCGTTTATGCCGTAGCGGCTCCTGCCCGCGCAGCCATTCCCATCGGGCGCAAAGTAGAAAATAGTTCCGGGTAGAGAAAAGTTTTTTGTGATTTATATTACATACATTTTCCAGTGTTATTTAAATTGCCATCGCGGTAACGTTTACACTAACACTAGATTCGCCTTTCGGTTTGTTAAGTGAAAAGTGTTTGTTGTCTGGCCTGGCAGCAGGTGTTTTTATTAAGGGCAAGGAACGGCGCCTCACCGCGCTTTCCACCATAACTAAAAAACCAGAAGGGGATGAACTAGCAATGGTAGACAGAAACAGAAAGAAAAAGAGATGGACGGCGCTGATCGCTGCAGCCGTTACGTTATCAACCGTATTAAGCGCCTGCTCGGGTGGCAAGGAACCGGCCTCCGCAAGCAACGCCCCGTCCGACGGCGATCCAATTACGATCTCGTTCGAGACGTCGGTATACGCCGAAGAACCTCATAAGAAGGCAATCGATGCACTCATTGCCAAATACAATGAAACCCACCCTAACGTCACCATCAAAGTTCATGGAACAGACTACGAGAATTACTGGGATAAACTGACCACCGAGATTCTGGCAGGTACGCAGGGCGACATCGTTCAGGTATACCCGGAGAATATCGCCACCTATAATGCGCTGCAGAGCGGGGGCACCTTCGTGAATCTCGACGAGAAGATTCAAGCGAGCGGACTTGAGGACAAGCTTGTCGGACAGGAACTGAGCAAGGTGGACGGCTCTTATTATGCCTTATCCAATTACGCATGGGGATCAACCGGCATTTTCTACAGCAAATCGATGTTCGAAGCCGCCGGAATCGATCCGGCCTCCATTCAAACGATGGATGATTTCAAAGAAGCCGCCATACAGCTTGGCGGTGTTAAAGACGGACAATACGGGTTCTCCAGCGTCATCGGCACCCATCCCTTTATCGCCTCGGAATGGTACCGGCTGCTCGCTCGTCCCGTATCGGGAGGCATTTACTTCCCGGACGGCGAAGCTGGCCCTTACGAGGCCGACCGGATTAACGTCAATTCCGCACCAAACGTTTGGGCGGCGGAGTGGTGGCAGGATCTGATCAAGAACCCGCAGGCCACGCCTCCGGGAACCCGCGACAAGAAGGTCAGCCGCGAGATGTTCTGGAACGGCCAGGCCGGCATGATGATGGATGGTCCCTGGTTTATCGGCATGACCAAAGAACGCGATGAAGCTTTAATGGACGACCTGGGGCTCATGCCGCAGCCTTCCGTCGTATACGAAGGTCAAACCTATAAACCGAACCCGCACAATTATCCGATCGTGTCGATGATTTCCAAAGACAGCAAGCATCCTGACGAAGCTTGGGAATTCCTTGAATGGATGACCTCCCGGGAAGCGCAGCAAATTATCGCCGGTTCCGGCATGATTCCGAGCAGCAAGGAATACGCCGAATCCGAAGAATACAAAACGGAGAATCCGCTGGCTGCCCAATTCTTCGATTTCCAGGAGAATGTATACGCCCCGGCCGTGATGGACCCGCCCATCCCTGAACTCGGCTCCCTGTCCCAAATCCTGATCAATGCCGCGCAGGAGATGTTCGTCGGCATGAAAGACGCCAAGACGGCGCTGGATAGCGCGGCTGAGCAGATGAAAGACACGATGCATTAAAAGGCATTCGAAAACATCAAACGATTGAAGCTGCCCCGGCCCCACGGCCGGGTGGCACTTACATCATAAGGAGGTGGGGGAATGAATCCAACGCGAACGGATGTGACAAGCAGGCAAACTCCCTTGCCGTTGAAGAGAGCTTCGAAGGCCAAGCGATTATGGCTGGAGGAAAAACGGCATTTCAAAAAAAATACAGCCGCCTATTTATTTATTGCGCCGCTGGCCATTACCGTTGCTCTTGTACTCCTCTATCCGATTTTGAAATCGGCGCTCATGAGCGTGCAGTACTGGAAGGTTGCGAAGCCGATTGCCGAAGGCAATCCCTTCGTAGGCTTGGACAACTATGCAGCAGCCATCCAGTCGGGGCATTTCCTGAAATCGTTGGGCATTACCTTTCTATACATTATCGTGACGGTGGTTCTGCGTTTCCTGCTGGGAATCGGTACGGCCGTCCTGCTGAACATTCCCTTTAAGGGCCGAGGGCTCGTAAGAGCGCTGGTGATCATCCCATGGGCCGTCCCTGAAGTCGTTGCTTGTCTCGTATTTATTCTGATGTATGATTACCAATTCGGCGTGATCAACGATCTCCTGCTGAAGCTCAACCTGTTGTCCAATCCGGTCGCTTTCCTCGGCGAAGCCGACACCGCGCTCTGGGCAGCCATGTTCGTCAATGTATGGAAGGGCTTCCCGTTCGCCGCCATCATGCTGCTCGCCGGTCTGCAGAGCATATCCAAAAGCTTGTACGAAGCGGCGGAAATCGACGGTGCCTCGAAATGGCGCCAGTTTCTTAGCATTACCTTCCCGATGTTAAAGCCCGTATCCGTCATCGTCTTCCTGCTGCTGATCATCTGGACCATCAAGGATTTCGGCATCGTCTACGTCCTCACCGGGGGCGGACCAAGCCGGGTAACCGAAATACTGACCATTTTTATCTACAGGGCAGGGTTCAAATCGTTTGACTTCGGTTTGGCTTCCGCTGCGGGGATGATCCTGCTGGCCATCTCCATCGTATTCACCGTGATGTACATGAAAGCTACGAAGGCAGGTGAGATGTCATGAGCAAAGGGATCAGCAAAATCATCGTGTATGCATGCGCCGTTCTCATTTCGTTGTTTGCCGTATCCCCTTTCCTATGGATGATCCTGACTTCGTTGAAGCCTCAGGCCGAAATCTACAGTACGCCGCTGACGTATCTTCCTCAAGAGCTTCATTGGGAGGGGTACAAGGGCATGCTGAATCCCCATGCGGACGACAGCGCCAACTTTATGAAATGGTTCGGCAATACGGCGTTTGTCTCGCTGCTAACGACGGTATTCTCTCTTATCATCTCCGCCTTTGGCGGCTATGCGATGTCCCGGTTCGGTTTCCGGGGACGGATGTCGCTCGGATATATCATCTTGTTGACGCAGATGCTCCCCGGCTCGCTGCTCATTATTCCGCTGTACCTGATCATGAAGGATTACAATCTGCTGAACTCCCATCTGGGTCTCGTCATTGCCTATACCACTTTTGCGGTACCGTTCTGTACCTGGATGCTGAAGGGCTACTTCGACAGCGTATCCCAGTCCATCGATGAAGCTGCCAGCGTTGACGGTGCCAACCGCTTCACAACCTTTATCCGGATTTTGCTCCCGCTCACGCTTCCCGGACTCGTGGTAACCGGCATCTTCTCTTTCTTAACCAGCTGGAACGAGTTTATGTTTGCCCAGACGTTCATCAGCGATTACGACAAATGGACGCTGTCGGTCGGCATCGCCAGCTTTCAGGGACAGTATGTCGTCAACTGGGATTACCTCATGGCGGGCTCCGTCATAACCACGCTTCCGATCGTGATTGCGTTCTGGCTGCTGCAAAAGCATCTGGTCAGCGGAATGACCGCCGGAGCCGTTAAATAAAGCTAACCATTCAAGGAGGGGTCACAATGATCAAATTCGGAATCGTAGGCATGGGGATTCGCGGCAGCATGTTCGCCGATACCCTCAGCCAAAATCCTTATGCGGAGCTGGCCGCGGTCAGCGACGCTTATGAAACTACCCTGAACGCAAGCATAGAGAAATACGGGGTTCCCGGCTATTTGCAAGTTGAGGATATGCTCGAAAGCGAGACTTTGGATGCCATCGTGATTGCCACGCCGGATTTCCTGCATAAAAAGCCCGTTATGCTCGCGGCTGAGCAAGGCATCCATATCATGGTCGAAAAACCCTTCTCCACCTCCGTCGAGGAGGCCGAGGAAATGTACGCCGCGGTAGAGAAAGCGGGCATCAAATGCCTCGTCGCATTCGAGAATCGCTGGAATTCTCCTTTCGTTGCGGTTAAGGAAGCCGTCCGGAATGGGGACATTGGCCATATTCTGACCATCAACACCCGCTTGAATGACACCATCTACGTGCCTACCAAAATGCTGAAATGGGCCGGGGAATCCACGCCGGGCTGGTTCCTATTCCCGCATGCGACGGATATTGCCTTATGGCTGAAGAGCGGGGTTCTGCCGGTCAGCGTCTACGCGGTAGGGACGAAGAAGAAATTGGCCGGGATGGGGATCGACACCTACGATTCCATGCAAACGATCGTATCCTTCGACGATGGCACGCATGCAGCATTCACGACCAGCTGGGTGCTGCCCGAGTCGATGCCGCTGATCTATGACTTCAAAGTCGAGATCATCGGCGAGGACGGGGCATTGTATGTCGACTTATCCGATCAAATGGTCCGTAAGGGCGGCAGCGTCTACAGTCATGTCCATACGCTCGGCACGCCCATCAACGGCCAATATACCGCGGCGCCCCATTATATGCTCCATTCCTTTGTCGATCATATCCGCCTGGATACGATGCCCGAATCGGGCGCAGCTGCCGGCTTGCTGAATACCAAGCTGGTACATGCCATCCATCGCTCCGTCTTAAGCGGACAGGTTGAGCAGGTGTGACATGGAGGCATGCCCAGCGGTTGAATCATGCACTTTTCTTGACATGCCTGCAGTGAGGGCCGAAAATGATCGCTTATCCATGACGGTGGTTCCGGGATGGGGGAGCAGAGTCATCTCGCTGCGCTGGAAACCATCGGACACCGAATTGCTGCGCACGCCGCCATCCATGACGGAATATGAGCGGACACCCTTCTTATACGGCATGCCTGTCTTATTTCCGCCCAACCGGATCGAGAACGGCAGCTTTACCTTTAAAGGCCGCCCCTATCAATTCCGCATCAATGAGCCGCAGCATCAAAATCATGCGCACGGACTTGTTCATGACGAAGCATGGGAAGTCGGACGCTGCTGGACCAAGGGGAATCGGGCCGTGATCGAAACCGTGTTCTCTTCGAGAGGCCGCCCTGCGGTCATGTCGCAATTTCCGCATGAGTTCTCGATCCTTCTGCGCATGAGCATTGACGGCGCTTCGTTCAGGCAGACGGCAGAAATCCGCAACAAAAGCAAACACTCTTTTCCATGGGGATTGGGGTATCATACCACCTTCCGCTTTCCCTTCGGGGATGCGGAAGCTCAGGAGCGCTGCACGCTGCGGGCGCCTGTCGGGAAACGATGGGTTCTTAACGACCGGGTGCTGCCGACCGGGGAGCTCGCTCATGACTTCCGCAGCAGAGGCCTGCGGGACGGCATTTCCGTCAGTCAGTTCCCGCTCGATGATCTGTTCCTTGCCATGCCGGAAGACCGTAACGAAGCCGTATTAACCGATCCGGGGGCTGGCCTCAGGGTTACCTACCGCGCGGATGACGCCTTCAAGCATTGGGTGCTGCACAATGGCGATGGGGCGAGCGGTTATCTATGTCCCGAGCCTTATACTTGCGCTACCAATGCCTTCAACCTGGGGATGGATCCGGAAATCACCGGCATGCAGGTGCTGGGGCCCGGCAGGAGCGCCCTGCTGTTCTGTACCATCCATGTGGAAGAACTCTGATTCACCTCGACTAAAACCATGACAAAAGCGGTCCGCTAGCAAGGATGTTTCCTTGAACGGGCTGCTTTCCCCAGCTTGTTGTACGCTTTATCTGGATTTCACCAATTAAATAAAAAAACGCGATCCGGGAATCCCCCGAATCGCGCCCTGGATTTATATATTTGTCGTTTATTCCGCCTGATAGCGCTCATAGGCGGCCTGGTAAACTTCCATGTATCGGTCCAATCCCATCTTGTTGAGCGTGTTCACATACTCTTCCCATTGGCTGAACGAAGCCGAGCCGTTCACGAATTTCGCTTCCATTTCCTTCACGTAATCCTCGATATCTTTACCGATCGAGGTCATGACGTCCGTTTCCTCCAATGTAAAGTTAAAGTTGTACAGGATCTCCTTCACGGCATACGGCTCTGCTTTTTCGGCAGCGGCCATGGCGTTAGGACGCGTCTCCGAAGCTTTGAACCATTTCTCCCGCACAAAGCCCGGATAGCTGCCCCCGAGCCAAGTGAAATTCTTGGCCAATGCCTGATCCTGCGTTAATCCGTTTGGATTCTCCGTTATCTCCTTCACATATTCCAGCTGACCGTCCGCGTTCTTCGTGTAAGTCTCTCCTTCTTTACCCATGAAATAGAATTGGGCTCCCTCATCCCCGTAGAAATAATCCATCCAACGGATCGTTGCTTCCGGATTCGGGTTCTTATCGGTAATCGCAAATGCACCCACGTGAACCATCGGCACTTTGACGTGGGAATAGAGCTGGTCTCCGTGCGGTCCCTTAAGCGCCCCGAGCCCGATGTATTCTTTGCGTCCCATGACCATCTCCGGATTCGGCACGATCGTGGCACCGAGCAGACCCTCCTGCCCTTTCGCATTCAACGCGCCGCCTTCAATCGTGAAGATCTCTTTATCGAGCAGCCCTTCTTGGTGCAGCTTGTTGACGAATTGAAGCATTTCCTTGTACTCCGGCAAGGCCTTGGTAAAGCGCAGTTTCCCAGTGTCCGGATCGACATCCACTAATTTATGGCCAAGTCCGCTCGTCCCAAGTCCCCAAGAGCCTTTCAAATGATCGATGATCCCGGTAATGCCTGTGGAGGAGAAAGGAATCTCGTCATGCTGTCCGTTGCCGTTCAGATCGGTTTCCTTGACCGCCTTCAAATAGGCATAGAATTCTTCGGTCGTCTGCGGTTCTTTCATCCCGAGCTGATCAAGCCATTCCTGATTGATCCATATCGGGGTGCCGATCAACATGGAGAGCAGCTCAGGATCGTAGAAAGAAGGCAGGGAATAGATATTGCCGTCCGGCATCGTCAATCCTTTCCGAATATCCGGGTACTGATCCATCAGCTTTTTGAAATTCGGAGCATACTTGTCGATCAGATCGTTCAGCGGTATAAATACTCCTTGCTCGCCATAGCGGGTCAATTCGGCGGAGCTGACCCTTGCGGAATAGAACACATCCGGATAATCCCCGCCTGCAAGCGCCAGGTTCCGCTTCTCGGTCAGCGTATCGAATGGAATGAGGTTCCAGGTCACATTTACATTCGACATTTCCTGGTAGGTTTTCCATACAAGGGTTTCCTCGAATTTGCTTCCGTTCGTTGGCGACTTCCCTGTGAAAAACGTAAGGTCGAGGGGCTCGTTCACGATCGGCATTCCGGTCTCGTTAAAATTAGCCTGCGGCGTTTCGCCCTTATCGGCTGCGCCCTCCCCGCTCTTGCTTCCACAACCGGCCAGCAATCCGGCGGCCAGCACGGCAGCCAATGTAAGCGAAGTCCATTTTTTCATCACCATAAATTTCATATCCCCCTCATCGATTGTCCGTAATCAACCTTTAATTGCACCAATCATAACACCCTTCACAAAATACTTTTGCAGGAACGGATACAGCAGCAGCATCGGCAGATTCGTCACGATGACCGCCGCATATTTGATCGCCTCCGCATCCATCAGGCTGCGAGCCAGCGAATCGTCGCTGATATCCACCATCTCCTGCATTTGCCCCTGAACCAGAATTTCGCGCAGGAACAGCTGCATCGGATAATTCGCACGGTCGGACAAGTAGATCAGCGCGCTGAAATACGAATTCCAGTGGCCCACGGCATAGAACAGCACCATTACGGCCAGAATCGGACCGGATAACGGCAGGACGATGCGCCATAGCACCCGCATGTTGGAAGCTCCATCGATAAACGCCGCCTCCTGCATCTCCTTCGGAATGGAGCTCTGGAAGAAGGTCCGCATAATAATGATGTTCCACACGGATACGGCCGAAGGGATAATGATCGCCCAAATCGTATCGAGCATCCCCAGTTCCTTCACCAGCAAGTAATTCGGGATCATTCCCCCGCTGAAAAACATGGTGAATACGATGATCGCCGTAAAAATGCCGCGGCCGTTAAAATCGGCTCTGGACAACGGATAAGCAGCTGCGATCGTCATCAGTACATTCAAGGCCGTTCCCGTCGTCGTATACAGCAGCGTGTTCATGAATCCCCGCATGAGATCCGAATTGGCGAATAACCGCTCGTAGCCGACAAACGACAATTCCTTCGGCCATAACCATACTTCCCCCCGCATCACCGTTTCCGGGGCGCTGATGGAAGCAATCAGAACAAAAAATAAAGGATAGAGCACAAGGAGCGTAATAAATGATAGTATAATGTAAATAAATACTCCGGCTATTCGTTCACTGCGGCTTTGCGGCATATGCCATCACTCCTCCTTACCATAGGCTGTTCTCGCTGACTTTTCGGGCAATCCGGTTTACGGTAATCAGCATGATAAAGTTGACGATGGAGTTAAACAGGCCGACCGCAGCCGAGAAGCTGTACTGGGCACCCAGTATACCGCTCCGGTATACGTTTGTGGCGATGACGTCGGACGCTTCCATATTCAGCGAATTTTGCATCAGGAAGATCTTCTCGAAGCCGACGCCAAGAACGGAACCGATGTTCAGAATGAGCAGTATCGTCATCGTGGGCGCGATCCCCGGCAGATTGATATGCCAGATTCGCCGGAGCCAGCCCGCGCCATCCACCTTGGCCGCCTCATGCAGCTGCGGGTCGATCCCGGCGAGTGCCGCCAAATAGATGATGGAGCTCCAGCCCATGCCCTGCCACACGCCGGACCACACATAGATGCTCTTGAACCAGGAGGGCTCCGTCATGAATGCAATCGGCTCTCCGCCGAAGGAGGTGATAATCAAATTGACGAGGCCGCTTACCGGCGACAGGAACATCATGATCATTCCGACAACAACGACCGTGGACAAGAAATGAGGTGCATAAGTTACCGTTTGTACGAATCGGCGGAACCGGCCCGATCTGGCTTCATTAATCATTAGGGCCAGAATGATCGGAATCGGAAATCCGACCGCCAGCTCATATAACCCGATACCCATCGTATTTTTAATAATGCGCCAGAAATAAAAGCTGTCAAAAAAGCGTTCAAAATGTTTGAAGCCCACCCATGGGCTATCCATGATCCCTTTGTTGGCCATAAAATCCTTGAATGCAATCTGGACGCCATACATGGGTACATAATGAAATACAATGAAGTACAACAGAACCGGTGCAAATAAAGCGTATAGCTGCCAGTTTCTGCGCATCTGCATCATGGTTCTTCGCCAGACACTTTTCCTTTGAATTTTTGAATGCGCTTCCACGTTGCTTAGCTGACGTTGCAAAATCGGCAATCCCCTCTCTTTCGTCTATGCGTCTTCGTGTGTCCCAAGGTCCACGTCTGCATCATAAACGACCCGAACGCATGAGGGGTATTGACCATTTTAATGATGTCTTGCCTTTCATTGGATGGAAGGGCGGAAGCCGCGTTTTCCTAAAGCAATGCTTAAAATCTAAAATATTGACTATCCCATTTTTACGAAAGATTAACACGATTCGGGCACATTCCTTAATACTTGTCCTATATAATGTTATGAAACCTGGAACGTCAGAAAAATACAAAGGGGGGAAGACTGTGAATTGGATCCGGCATAAAAGCCACAGTGTATTCTTTAAAATTTTTCTGAGCTTTCTGGCCATCATCGTGTTATTCGGATTGTTCTATGCGGTTATCTTCCAGCTCTTCAAGACCAGCCTGCAAAAAGAAATCATCGATAACAGCCAACGGTCGGTTCACGAAACGGCAGAACGGTTCAACAACCAATTCAGCAGGCTGCAGGTATTAATGTTCGATATATATAACCAGTCCGAATTAATCGGCTTCAATAATCAGCTTCGCCACCAGACCGGAAACGAAGTCAATTACTTGAAGGCCCGGGACGTGATGATGCAGATGCGGAGCGATATCTATAACCCGCTGTTCTTTCTGGAGGACACCCTGATTTATCTTCGCGAGTTTGATTTCGTGCTCAGCAAATCCGGGAGCGGCGATGCTGCCTATATGTTCAATCGTTCCTATACGAGTCCGATGTACCCTTATTCGTTCTGGAACGGTTATACGGGTGATCCGGAATCCTTCAAGCTCCTCCCTGCGTCAACCTATCGAATCAACAACGATTTGTCCGAGAAAACGCTGATGCCCTTTGTTTACAAGCAGCCGGACAGTCCATATGAGGTCATTGCCCTCATCGATATCGATAAGGCCGCCCAGTCCTTCTTCGGCGAGTCGAACGATCGCGCGCTTGCCATTCTGAATGCCGAAGGCCAAGTGCTGTACACGCTGGGCTCCATGAACCAGGATCAGCTACCTCCGTTCGAGGCCGGTCAAAAAGCCGTACTGAAGGATGGAACCTACTATTTTGCGGAAGCCGGATCCGACGGATTGACCTATGTCTCGGCCGTACCTTACAGCCATGTCTCTTCCCAGCTGAGTCGGTTAACCGGCGGACTGCTGCTTATTTTCTGCCTATCGCTCGGGGTAGCGCTTGCTGCATCCTATTTCCTCAGCCGGCGGCTGCATAAGCCGGTGAAGCAGATCCTGACGACCGTGCTGAACAGAGCCAGCAGCTCGGCGATGCCGGAAATCGGCAGCGTCACGGAATACGACCTGATCCAGAACCGCATTCAGGAGCTGTTCCGGGAGAAGGAAGAGATTCGGGACCGCATGAACAAACACAAGTCCGTCCTGACCAGTTACTCTTATATCAGTCAGTTGAAGAGCATCAATACCGATATCAGCGAATGGGAGGATTTCCTGTCGGATGAAGGAAGCTTCATCGTGGTTCTGTACCATATCCGGTTCCGGATGAATCCGGTCTATGAGCTTCCCCTCCAAACCGATCAGGCCGTCCGCCATATGCTGGAGCATATTCATCTGATCACGGCCGAACGCTATCCGGGCTCCCATACGTTCCAGATCGAGAAGAACGAGATCGTCTCCATCTTCAAACGGGAGGAAGCGGCCCGCCTGGAGGAATTGCTGCTGGAGATCAAGGATATGTTGAACGAGGAGAAGGAATTGTTCCTGGTCACGATTGCGGTCAGCTCCCAGGTAAGCGATTCGTCCGAATTCAATCAAGCCTACCATCAGGTCAAAGGATTGACTGCCCAGGCTCCGCTGCTCGAGGAATCGCAGATCGTGACCATGCAGCGGGTACTCCCTACCACCGTCAACCTGAGCCCGCCGCAGGAAAAAGGACTGCTCGACGCGCTGCAATCCGGCAGCGACGGCCGCTCCCTGCAGATCATCGACCAGGCGCTTGAAGCCATGCAGCGCAAGGAGGCCGGCATCACGCAATTCCGTTTCTTCGCCGATTCCGTGGCTTCCAAAATTCTAAGTTATATGGAGATGGCCCAGATTGACAAAACCTCCGTCCAATCCTTGAAGCAGTGGAGCGCAAGATTGGCGGAATGCCATTGTTTATCTGATTACCAAGGGGTATTCCGTCAGCTCGTCGAAGCCTCCTGTGCCCTCATCCGCAAGAAAAAGGATACCGGGGAAGAGCCGCTTATCGCCATGTTCATGAACATTGTCCATAACCAGTATGCCGATGATCTGTCCCTGGACTATCTGTCAGCCAAACTGAACCTGTCGAGCGCCTACCTCTCCGTTTATATCAAGGAGAAGACCGGTCTCAACTTCAGCGATCACCTCCTCGGCATCCGCATGAACAAAGCGAAGGAGCTGCTGGCGTGCACCGACCTGACCGTCAATGAGATCAGCCAGCGCGTCGGCTATCTCAACATTACCTCCTTCAACCGAACATTCAAGAAGGCCGTCGGCATGACGCCGGGCGCATACCGCAGGCAGCATGTGTTGCAAACCCATGCGAGCGGATCCTGAAGAAAAAACAAAAAGAAAACCTTCTCTTTCTCGGCATGCACCGGGCGTAAGCCCGGCCGGTATCCCGGAAGAGAAGGTTTTTTTGCGTTTCATTGTTCGCTCACAAGATGGAGGTAACCGAATCTGTATTTAGTCGGCCTTTATGGTCTGTTCCGTTTGTATTTGGTCCTCCCGTCTTCTCAGTTTCCCAGACGCGAATAACGCTTTGTTCCACCTGGATAACCCGAGCAGAATCCGGGCATCCACGAGCCGGTAAAACCAATGGGCCACCGCGGCGATAACCGCAAACGTGAGAATCGTGGTAAGCAGCACGCGGGGACCATAACCCAGAAACGGGCTGAGTTGCAGAAAGACATAGCTTCCGAACGAGCAAATAACCGTAAAGTGTACGAGGTACAGCGAGAACGAGATTTTACCCAAATAAGCAAAAAAACGATGGCTGAATATCGACTGCATTCGGCTTGAATGCAGCAGCGCCGTCAGGATCAGGAATGATCCGATTACATGATAAAACACAAAGAAATCGAAATCGGCAGTTCCCCACTGGAGGATCGAATATACCGTTCCTTGCGGTGCGACATAAGGATAGGAGCCTAGGTAAATACCGGCGCAGAGCAGCAGGAGCTGGATCCAGGACCGATGGATAAATGCCGGCCCCTCCCTCCCGCTGTTCTTTACATCGCTTAACAGCATGCCCAGGACGAATCCCAAATAGTAGGCATCGATGAATAAACAGATGAGGATTGCATACACGGCATAACGAATCCGATGGCGGCCGCAAACAATCAGAAAAACGAAGATCATGAACGAACCGAACAGCTCGTACGTCATCGTCCATAGCACGGGATTGTACTGCGAGCCATAAGTAAAAAAGGTATGGAACAAGCTTTCCTTCAGCATAACCAGCAGATTGGCGTCCGCGGCAAACGGATCGGGCATCGAAGATAACGTCATCCCGCGTATATTGTCATAAGCCCCGAGATCCCATACGAGGATCAGATATGCAAGGAAAACGGATGCCAAAGCCGGCACGGCCAGACGAAAATAGCGGCGGATGGCGGAAGAATAAACGATGAACCTGTCCCCTGTTCCAAAAAAACGATAGCTGAGCACGTATCCGCTGAGCACAAAAAACAGGCAGACGGAGAAGTTGCCGTTAAACAGCAGATTGAACGGCGTTCGCGCGGCAATCCCCTCAAAAGCGAAATGCTCGATCTCCTCCCTCCCCTCAAAAACCGACGGTGCAAACACTTGAAAAAAATGAGATACCACCACGATCAAGGCAGCGAGCCCTCTCAAGCCGTCCAAATATACGATTTTCATAAACAACCCCGCGTTCCCCTATGAAATAGGCTGATAATGTGACCTATATTTCTTAGGGAGGAGGAGGAATTCTGTACACGATCCGGATGTTTTAGGGATAATCATGTTTAAGAAAATGGCTGTCACCTAAAATGAAAGCGTTTTCTTAAACTAAAGGAAATCAACAGGGGAGGGAATTTATTTGAGTATTTATTGGAGTCAGGTCGATATTGAAGAGCTAACGGGATCAGGTGTCGTTTATTTTAACTCAAAGATGGAGATGTTGGAAGGTCTTCCATGCAAAATGTATAAATTGACCTATCAGCAGAGCCTGTGGACGCATTGCCATGATTATTTTCAGATATGGTATGTGGCAAAAGGCGCTTTCCTGCACACCGTCCAACAACAGGTATACGAGATACGCAAAGGCGATATTTTTGTTATTCCTCCATTTACCCTGCACAGCGTAAGCATTTCACCCGATGAGGACATCGAAATTTACGGCTGCGAATTCATGCCCTCCTTCGTGAACGAGAGATTTCAGGAACAGCCGACAGACCATGCCTTTTTCGATGTGGCCTTTCTGGAATACTTTCTGCGCAAGGAAACGAATGCCCAATCCCAAATCACGCTGGACAGCGTTACCGACGTAACGGTTCGAAATGTCCTGAAGGATATGCTGATCGAATACGAGAGACGCACCCCTTTTTTTCAAATCTCGCTCAAGGCCAAGCTGCTTGTGCTTCTCTCGATTCTGGCACGGCAGGTTAACGGCGAGCTGCTGCGTGAAGGATTCGAGAAATCGGAGAAATACCGGGAAATCATGACAAGAGTCGTTGATCACATCCATAACCACTACCAGGAAGATATGAATTTGAATGATCTATGCAGCCTATCGAATTTATCAAGGTCCACGTTCTGCATCCTCTTCAAAGAATGGACAGGCAAAACATTCAACCGTTATCTCACCGACCTGCGGATTCTGCAGGCCATGATGATGCTGAAGCAGCCGGAGTTATCCGTAACGGATGTTTGCTACTCCACCGGATTTAATGAACTCTCCTATTTTTGCAGAATCTTCAAAAAGTATACGGGCATCTCTCCCACCGACTTTCGTAAGCAAGCGATGAAATAGAGTGTTCAATGCCATACGATAATCCTATTTTTGAACACGATAGTGAAATGAAATGATTTTTTTACATGCTACGATATCCATAATTCTTACAAATAACTGGATCAGGGCCGGTTGTTTAGTCAACTGTGTTGGGGAGGGAATTGATAGAACTTCAATGAATGACGTTGCACGATTGTACACGATTGCTCAAGGGGAGGAAGAGGAATGAAGAAGAAATCATGGATCTGGAGCCTTATTCTATTATTCTCTATCGTAACAGGATGCTCGGGCGGTAATGCGCCCCAAGCAGGCAGTGATGCTGGTGACGAGCCATCCGATAATCCGCCTGCCCAGGATGCCGTAACGCTCGACTTCTGGTACGGATGGACCGGACCGGAAGCGGAGGCGTTGGAAGCGTTGATTGCCAAGTGGAACAGCGCCAATCCCGACATTCAAGTGAAGGGCTTATCCCAAAGCGATTACCAGAAACAGCTTACCGCGATCACCGGGGGCAATCCTCCGGACATCGCATCCCAATTCGGACAAAATGTCGTGCCGTGGGGACTCCGTGGCGCCATGATGCCGCTGGATGATTATATAGCGAAGGACGGCGTCGATCTTAAGGACTTCGTGCCGGCTGCCCTAAGCACGTCACAGCATGAAGGCAAGACGTATGCAATCCCGACGGCCATGCACGTGTCCATGCTGTTCTACAACAAGGATATTTTGCAGGAAGCCGGTTATGACGGTCCGCCGGAAACGATAAGCGATTTGAAAGAGTATATCAAGAAGCTGAGCGTCGCTCAGGATGACGGCCGCCTCCAGCGGCTTGGATTGTGGCCGGGCATGGATGCGTATACGTTCAGTTATGCCTTTAACGGATCGTTTTATGATGAAGCAACGCAGCAGGTGACGCCTGATCATCCGGGGATCCAATCGGCCATCAAGCTCTCGAAGGAGATCTGGGATCAATACGGTTCCGATAATCTGGACCGATTCTCCTCCGGGCTCGGCCAATACATGTCGGCACAGAATCCGTTCTTCTCGGGCAAATACGCGATGACGATTGACGGAGAATGGCTGCCCACCTTCATCAAGCAATACTCGCCTGATCTGAACTACGGCATAGCTCCCATTCCTTATGATGAGAGCAACCCGGAACTTAAAAACTCCGGAAATGTAACCACCAGCGTATTCTATATTCCGAAAGGCGTCAAAAACCCGGACGCTTCCTGGAAATTCATCAAATGGATAACCGAGCCGGAGCAAATGGCCGAGTTTACGGCTGCCCTCGGGAATCTCCCGACTCGAAATTCGGCCTTCTCCAACCCGCTCTACGAGGATGTGCCAGGGTTTAAGGAATTCCTCGACTATTCGAGGAGCGAAAACCTGAAGTCCTTCCCGGCTTCTTCCTACGCGAACGAGTACATGACGGAGTTCAGCGCGCAATATGACGCTATTCTCCGAGGCACCGTCAGCATGGAGGAAGGCCTGGACAAGGTGAAGGCCAAGATTCAGCCGCTGGTGAAATGATGAACCAAGCAGGCTCTGTCCAATGCAGCGATGGGTTGGGCGGGGCCGCTGCCTAAATATTTTGAAGCGGAAGGAGAATCGCGAAGATGAGAGTCTCCACAGCAAATCAACGAAAGCCCGTATCAGGCTGGTCCAGGAAGGAACGTCATTATGTGTATCTTGGCCTGGCGTTCGCCTCTCCTTGGATCATCGGGTTTCTCGCTTTTACCGTCTATCCGTTCTTCGGCTCGCTCTATCTGAGTCTGACCGAATACGATTTATTCAGCCCTCCCCAGTGGGTGGGACTGCAGAATTACGAGCAAATCCTCGCGGATGACCGCTTCTATAAATCGCTCGGTAACACCTTTTTCATGGCGTTCATATCCGTGCCGATCACGCTGGCCGTCTCACTGCTGATTGCCGTGATGCTCAATTTCAAAGTAAAGGGGATCAATTATTACCGCACCATCTTCTACCTTCCGTCCGTCATACCGATCGTTGCAAGCGCTCTATTGTGGACATGGATGCTGAACCCCGACTTCGGGTTGGTTAACTTGGCACTTCGCACCCTGGGTTTAGCAGACCCGGCGTGGCTGCTGGATCCACGTTATACGAAACCGTCTCTTATCCTGATGAGCCTGTGGGGCTCGGGTGCCGGCGCTTTAATCTTCCTGGCCGCCCTCCAGGGCGTGCCAAGGCAATATTATGAAGCGGCTCAGGTGGACGGAGCGAACTGGTGGTACCGCTTCTGGAAGATCACGGTCCCTGCCCTGTCCCCCATCATTCTTTTTCAGCTCATCATGGGGCTGATCGGCGCCTTTCAAATCTTTACGGAATCGTATATTTTGGCTGGCGGCAAGGTGGATGGAAGCGGCTCATTGGGCGGGCCGGAGCAATCGCTGCTGTTCTATGCGGTCAATTTGTATCAGGAAGCCTTTGTCTTTCTGAAGATGGGTTATGCCTCGGCGCTCGCCTGGATTCTGTTCATCATCGTGCTGCTGATTACGTTCATCCTGTTAAAAACGTCGGGCCGCTGGGTCTATTACGGAGGTGAGTAACATGGCTGTCAGGTTGCGGGTTATCTTGCCGCATGTAGTCCTTCTTCTATTCGCTGTGATCTTCCTGTTTCCATTTGTATGGCTGGTGATGACCTCGCTGAAAACGCCGGAGGAGATACTCGAGTTCCCGCCGAGCATTTTCCCGGAGACGTTCCAGTGGTCCAATTATAAAGAGGCGCTTTCTGCCATTCCGTTTACCCGCTACATGATGAACACGTTTCTGATTTGTATGGTGAATATCATCGGCCAGCTATTCTCTGCACCGCTGGTAGCCTACTCGATTTCCCGCATCCCCTGGAGGGGCCGGAACATCATCTTTACCATCGTCGTGGCAACCATGATTCTGCCGGCTCAAGTGCAGATGATTCCGCAGTACATCATCTTCACCAAGCTCGGCTGGGTCAATACGATCATGCCGCTTACCATCGGCGCATTCTTCGGGGCGCCGTTCTTCATCTTTTTGCTTCGGCAGTTTCTGCTTGGCGTGCCGACCGAATTGTCCGAGGCAGCAAAGATCGACGGGGCTTCGGAGCTGCGGATCTATATCAAGATCATTATGCCGATCCTGAAGCCGGCACTGGCCACCGTTGCTTTATTCTCTTTTGTGTGGTCGTACGTGGATTTCATGGGACCGCTCATCTATCTGAACGATTCGGCCAAATGGACCATCACCGTCGGCCTGCAAAGCTTTCAGCAGGACCACGGGGCACAGTGGGAGAAACTGATGGCGGCATCCACCATCATGGCGATTCCCATGATCCTGATCTATTTCTTCGGACAGAAGTATTTCATGAAATCGGGATCGGCGTTGACCGGGTTTAAATAATGGGTTGAATGAAACCTTCTCTTCCATGGCAGTTAGGCCGATCAGGCCCGCTGCGAATATGGAAGAGGAGGTTTTTGTGCTGATCGTGCAGAAATAAACGATGAAGAAACGATATCAATAGACATAAAGGATGAGATTAATGACTTATCATATCACTGCCATGACGGAGGCGTTTGCCGATCAAATCATGTCTTGGAACTATGAGCCTCCCTATGACGTCTACGACAGCGGACAGGATGAGGAGTTTCGAAGAGAGCTTCTGGAATGTTCGTATTACGCCATACTGGACGATGAGCAGCAATTGATCGGTTTTTGCTGCACGGGTTCATCAGCCCAAATACCGATTGCGATCCCGTTAGGGGCATACGATGAGGATCTGCTCGATATCGGACTCGGCATGAAACCGGAGCTGACGGGAAAAGGCTTGGGACACAAGTTCCTCTCCTGCGTGCTGGCATCCATGGGAGAACTTCACCAACGCAAATCGTTTCGGCTGACTGTAGCCCGATTCAACGAACGAGCCATTCGCCTGTATGCCAAGCTTGGCTTCTCGGAGGCTGCAATGTTCGATAAGGGCGGCACCTCCTTCATGACGATGGTCAAAAAGCCCGGGGCATCTTCAAACAGCAAGAAGGGCATCTCGCAAGATCCAGGATCTTTTGAGACACCCTCTATTTGATGTTGACAACCATCGGTTGGCCCGGATCGGATCGTATTCCCTTTGGATCGTCTTATCAGCTCCAGGCACCCGAACCGGTCTTCCGATGCTTCGCGGCTATTCAATTGCGATATATACGTTCACCACAGTATTCGCAGGATCAAACTGCTGCATGTCATAGCGTTCGTAATCGCCCGTATAGGTTCTTTTTTCCGCCGCTTGGTCGAAGTAGCTCCAAATTTCATGCCATACCTCAGGCACGATCTCCATTAAGGGGCCGCGTCTTGTCCGGAATACCAAATACCTGGATGCAGGGACGGAGGCTTGCTGAAGTTCACTGGAGGTTTCGGCAGCCACGTCTTCATCTATCCTGTTGCCGATTATTAAGGTATACGACCCGGATGCGTCGCTTTCGTAATCCGTGTACAACCCATAGATGGCTTGATCCTTATCAGATAATCGTGCCTGCAAGCCGCTTTGGAAATACCGATCCCATAACTGCGGTATTTTGCCTTGCGGTCCTGCCTCCGCTTCGTTTGTCGTTCGGACGCCGACGCCCTGAATGGACATGGCGGGTCTAGTTTCGATCCATCGTTCACTTTGATTCTGCTGTTGACTATGACTCATAGTTGTTTCCTCCTTGAGATGAATATATCTCTATTCTAAAGAGGTAACGTGGACATCTATCTGTCCGGGTTATCGTAACGCAGCAGCATCCGTTTCGCCCTTCGCTTCACTTCCTCGGCTGCTTCGCCCGGAAGCTCAACCAGCACTTGATCCCCGAAGCTCAGAATCATGCCGTAAAACCACTCGTCCAGCTTGTATAACACATGAACGCGCAAAGATCCGTCCGGGTTGACGGTCACTTGTTCCGGCGGAAACATATCCGCCACCCGCTGACGCGCGGCAGCCTCGAATAGCAGAACGGTCTCCTGCTCCCGAGCATTGGACCAGGAGGAGTCCCATTCCAAACGTTCCTTGCCCGGCCATGGCCTTGGCTCATACGCTTCGCTCAGCATCTTGATATCCTGCATGCGCGACAACCGGAAGAGGCGAAAATCTTCCCGCTCCAGGCAAAAGGCCTGCACATACCAAACATTGCCCTTCAGAAACAAGGATGCCGGTTCAATGGTTCTTCGCTCCGCGCTGCCTTCCGCATCGATATATTCCATCTGCACCCTGCGCTTGTCATGAATGGCTTGTTTGAGCAATCCCACGGCGGGTTTCAGTCCCTGACGCTGTCCCCAAGGCTGAAAGTCCATGACTACGGGCTCCTTCCGATATTCATCGCCAAGTCCCTGCTCTACCCTGCGCAGCAGCGCTTTGATCTTCTCCAGCAGCATGCCCATCTGCGGATCCTCCAGTGCGCTGCTCAGCCCCTTAACGGCTGTAACCAAGGTGCTCATCTCCTCGGCGGACAGCCAGTACTTATCGATCATATAATGCTCCATGATCTCAAATCCGCCGGTGATCCCCTGGTGGGCAACAATCGGAATGCCGGCTTGGCACAGTGTATCCATATCTCGGTATATTGTCTTGCTGGATACCTCGAACCGATCCGCCAGCTCTTTGGCGCTCAGTCTCCCACGGTTAAGAAGCAGGACGGTTATGGCTAACAGCCGGTCTATTTTCATGATCAGCCATCCTTTCGTTCTCGATCATTTCATCAGCTTTCTTAACTCAAGCTTAACAGAATCGGGATGTGTTCATGCAACCGTTAGGTCGGGTTCAGATGATCGTTAATCTGTTATGCTACAATGATAAGCACGGCAAGCAAACAGGGGCGGAATGAAACGCGGTTTTCCCAAGCAACGTAGACATACATATAGGTAAGGAATGATCGAATCTTTAACATCAAGGAGGAACCTACATATGGACCATCGGCTTGACGCCATGCGCAAGTGCCACCCGGACTCCGTCACGATCTCCCGCATAACGGGCTTCATCACGGACGGAATTATTATGCTCGCTGCAGCAGCTTATCTGATCATCGCGGCTATACTCGGATGGACCCTCATTCCCGGGTGGATCACCATCGGACTCCTGGTTCTCGGAGCCTGGTTTACTTGGGCCGTGCCCTCTTTCACTTACAAACAATTCGGCTTTAAAGTCAGCGAGGAGGAATTGGAGCTTCGCTCCGGCTGGATCTGGCTCAGCGACACCCTCGTTCCCATGACGCGGGTCCAGCATGTCGAGCTGGAACGGGGGCCGCTCCTTCGCAAATACGGCTTAGCCAAGGTCAAGGTGGTCACGGCGGCAACGACCCATGTCATTCAAGCGCTCAAGCTGGAAGAAGCAGAGGAACTAAAGAAACAGATCGGCGAGCTGGCCAAAGTGGTGGATCACGATGAATGAACCGACAAGGCTGCACCGGCTGTTCATCCTGTTCCCGCTCGTAGGCAGCGTAAAATCGCTCATTCCGATCGCAGCCCTCGTATCCATCAAATTCCTTAACGGAAAATCGCTGCGCGACATCCCTTGGTATTGGCTGTCCGCCGCCATCGTCATCCTGGTCTCGCTTCTGCTCCTGTACGGGTATCTGAAGTGGAAACGCTTCGTCTATACGCTGGAAGAAGACAAAATCCTCATTCGCCGCGGCGTGCTGTTCCGGGAGGAAATGTCCATCTATACGGGCCGCATCCATTCCATGAATATGGAGCAGCCCTTGCTGCAGCGTTTATTGGGGCTTACCCAGGTCCGGATCGAAACGCCGGGCAAAAAGGAAGGCGGCGGCGGCATCCTTCCGGCCGTCACCAATAGCGAAGGCGAACGGCTGCAGCGCTGGCTGCGCGAGCAAACCCAAACCAGGCAGGCGGATCGCGAGGTTCACCCAGCTGCGGAAAACTCCGGCCGATCCGGTCAGAGCCTTTCCTCAGAGACGGAGAGAACGTCCGTTCCTTCTCCGGGGACCCCGGAGGCTTACGAATCCGTTCACCACCCGTCATATCATAACCGGGACTTTGAGAGCGTCCCGTTGATGGATTCCGAATCCACCGCCGCCGGCAGAGAAAAGGCAAGCCGTCCCATCCCGGCCGAGGAAGAACGCAGGACGCTGCTCCAGCTATCCTCGGGCCGTCTGCTCATTGCCGCTCTATCCTCGCCCAACCTGTCATTGGCTTTAGCCTTTGTGGGCGGTATCGTGTCTTTTGCCGACGACCTGCTGCCGGATCGGATGTACCAATCGCTGTTTCAATCGGCAGGGAAGCTGCTGCCCGGCAGCTGGATCAGCATCGCGGCATTGGCACTCATCGTGTCCTGGCTGCTCTCGGCCGTGCTCTACACGATCAAATATGCCGGATTTACCGTCGAGCGTTTCGGGAAACAAATCTCGGTCAGCTGCGGTCTGCTGGAGAGAAAAAGACTGCTCTTCTCCCCGGAACGCGTATTGGCCATAACCGTAAAGGAAGGCGTATTCCGGCGATGGTTCGGTTACGCCGAAGTGAAGGTTCATGTGCTTACGTCAGAGTCCGAGAAACATTTCATGCTGCATCCTCTGCTGAAGACCGGGGATATCCCGGCGCTGCTGAAGCGGGTTACGCCTCAATTCAGCGCTCAGGCCATTTCGGCTTCGCCGCCGCCCCGCGCCAGATGGATGTACGTCCGCTGGAAGCTGGCTTTTGCCGCAGCGGTCAGCGCCGCATGCATTTGGTATTTTGACAGGCTCGGTTTATTGTCGCTCCTGCTGCTTCCGCTCTCGTTGGCCTGGGGACTTCTGTCGCACCGGGATTCCGGACTGAACGTCACGGGTAAACAGCTTACGATCCGCAGCCGCTTCATAGCAATGTCCACCAGGTACATACGTCGGCCGCAGATCATTGCCATGGAGGTCAGCGGTACCCGCAGGCAGCTTAGAAAGGGGCTTCTCTCCCTTCAAGTGAAGATGATATTCAGCGAAATCAACGAGAGTTTAAGCGGAATGGAACAGCAAGAGATCGAGGCCGTACGGGCATGGTTCCAACAGAAAAAAGGCGAGACCATAGCCCCTGCAGGGCAGGGAGGTCCCACCTCGTCGATCGAACGCCTATAAGCGTTTGGCCTCCGTTCTACCCGAACGGCCCAAGCCCGTCAAACGGTAAACCAGAAGGGTTACGGCAAGAAATACGCCATATACGCCTATGGTTATTAGGATATGGGAAGGATTGGACATCAAATTGTCTCCTACCATCGAGAACAGCAGCATGGCGGGAATTTTGCCCAATGCGGACGCCAAGCTGTACGATACGAACGTTACCTTGCTGAGCGCTGCGTACACATTGATGACAATGGAAGGAATAAACGGGATCAACCGGGTAAACAGGATGGTCAAAAAGGCGTTCCGTTCAAACATCGTGGTCACTTTTCCCAGGCTGTTGTAACGGTGAAGCGCCCGGTTGCCCCATTCCTGATAACCGTAGCGGATGAACATGAACATCAGGATGGAAGCAGCTGTGGAGCCGACCCAAGTAACCATCCCGCCGATAACCGGACCCAGGGCCGCCCCGATTACGCCGCCGACAACGGGATAAGGGATCACCGGGAACAAAGCCATGGCGACAGCGACGAGCATGATCAGCATGATGCTGTCTGTCGATCGAATCCATGCCAATATGAACTCGCCTTTATAGTAAATAAGACCACCCACGGCAACGTAGACAAGTGCCATTCCTAATTTTTTGACCATGCACCACACTCCAAGACATAATGCCTCTATTGTACCATGGAGCATGTCGATTGGAACAAGCAGCAAAAGGGACGTCCTAAGGCATTATGCCTAAGGATGTCCCTTTTTTTTGATACAGGCCAGTCCGTTCTCTAAAGCGACATCTTGCTAGAGAGGCAAACCCGCCGTGAACCGATATGGGTTACACTCTGCGGGCGCATGTAAGCTCACGGCTTGCTCGGTTTCCCTGGTGGATTTACCGGGGGCTTTCCAGGCTTGCCGCTATGTTTCACTTTCACCGTGACCGGTTTGCTTGCGGTACTCTCGTTATGCAGACGATCAACAGCCGTCACAACATACGTGTAAGTTTGCCCCTCCGCTACGGTATGATCCACAAAGAATTGCGTCTTATCGGTTGTTTTTCGGAGAGTTCCCAACAAATGCGACGAATCCTGAACACTGCCAGCGCCTCTGCCATCAAAACGGTAGACTGCATAATACGTCTCGTCACCTGTCGACCTCCAGCTGAGCTTCACGCCTTCCCGTACTTGGTCGGCCTTTGGCTTCTTGGTCGCAGCCGGTGCCTCCGATTCAATCCAAGGCATGGCCGGGATGAGCGCCGGGTATCGGTACAAATCGTTTTTCAGTCTGTCCGTAAATCCAAGCGCGTTGTCCTTAAACCATTTGGAGCTGAAATACATGCTGCCCCGAACTTCCTCGAAGTTTCGATTGTATTGGATCTGGTTCGGCATTTCGTCGGGGTTGGACCAGTCGGCATTCGACCCGATTCTATATACGGCTTGTCCGCTGTACAGATGAACGTTCTTGCCGGACACGATCCCGCTCCACCAATCGATCAGCTTATCGTAAGCCGCTGCGGAGTACCCGATGTTCCAATAAATCTGCGGCGTGATATAGTCGATCCACTCTTCTTCGACCCATTTCTTCGAATCCGCGTAAATCGCATGATAACTCTCGAGTCCCGTCGTTTCGGAGCCGGACGGATCGCTAGATTTGTTTTTCCAAATACCAAACGGGCTGATGCCGAATTTCACGTAGCTCTTCTCCGCCTTGATGGCTTCCTTCACGTTTTGAATGAAGGTATTGACGTTATTTCTTCTCCAATCGCTCTTGTTCGTAAAGGAGCCCTTGTACTGATTAAACGTATCCGTATCCGGGAAATCCACGCCCGTTACGGGATACGGGTAGAAATAATCGTCAAAATGCACGGCGTCGATATCGTAATTCCGAACGACCTCCATGATGCCGTCAATGATGAACTGCTGCGCCTCCGGCACCCCCGGATTGAAATACAGCTTGCCGCCGTATTCCTCAACCCATTCGGGATGCTGTCTGGCCGGGTGATCCGCCACCAGCTTGTTGATGTCTCCCTGCAGGCTGATGCGATACGGATTGAACCAGGCGTGGAACTCCATGTTTCGCTTATGCACTTCCTCGAGCAGGAATGCCAGCGGATCGTAACCCGGATCCTTGCCTTGTTCACCTGTCAGCCACTCGGACCAAGGCCCGTATTGGGACGGGTAAAAAGCATCCGCCGTCGGTTTGATCTGCATGATGACCGCGTTCATTCCGGCATCCTCCAGCTGATCGAGCAGCTGAATGAATTGCTGCTTCTGCTGCTCCGGATCGGTAACCCCTTTAGCCGGCCAGTCGATATTATCGACGGTGGCGATCCATGCCGCCCGCATCTCGCTTTTCGGATGCCGGGAAGCTTCATTCACGGTGATATAGAGCGAATCGGTCTTTCCTTGGAACGCGGCTGTTATTCTAGCGGAGCCTACCTTCAAACCGCTCACCACCCCTTGATCAGAAACCGAAGCGACGTCCGGGTTGCTGCTGGTAAACGTAACGCCTTCCTCTATGGTCTGCGGTTCAGCCATCCATGAGTACGTGGCGGATACCACCGTTTCAAAAGAATCTCCAACCGTCACGGACGTAAGCCCCTGAAGTTTAATGCTTTGCAAAACAGGAACCGGATCCGTTACGGTAATGGTATGATGGGCGGATGCTCCCCGGTACGACGCCGTAATGGCAGCCGTCCCTTCGGAAACCGCGGTCAGTCGACCCGCTTGATCGACCGATACAACGCCAGGCTGATCGCTTGTATAGCTAATGCCTTCGGTCATCCACACCGGATCCGTCTGGTTTCCGTAGACGGAGTAAACCACGCTGGTTCTCATGTTGTCGGTAACGCTAGTCTCCATATGAAGCGGCCCGGACAACAGCAATTCATGGGGAGCCGGGGCATCCGCCGCCACATGCAGCTCCAGCTGGGCTTTTGGCGCATCGCCGTACTCGGCCGTGATGGTCACCGTTCCCGGTGCCAATGCTTCAATGGTGTCGTATGTAGCGCCTGTCACGGTGGCAACGGATTCGTCGCTGCTGGTCAGTTTCACGCCGGATGTCAGCAACGTTGGCTCCGACTGTCCTTCATAGGTTGCATACACTTGCGGTTTGACCGCTTCACCGACGCCCATAGGCGTCAGTCCGCCGATGTCGAGCCCATATACCGGAGAAGCCGTATAGAAGGCGGACAGCCTGTCGAAGTATAAGGCACCTTTGTTTTTATTCGTGTCTTTTAATTCGGCTACGTAGATTTGATTCACTTTGAGAGGAGCCTGAATGGTAGAGGGAATGTTTAATTTGACGTATTTCCAGCCCTTCCAGTTAAGACCGGAGGTGGCTGTAAAATCAACGGTATGCTTGCCGCCGGAAGAATCCTGAAGCTGTGCACGGAGCCAGTGGTTGCCGCCGTCGCCGTAAACCCACAAGCCGAGTGCCTTCGGTGATCCGGGAACGCTCCTGCCTGTTGATCCATCCGGGTCTCTGAAATTGAGATAAGCCGCCGAGGTGCCGGATTCGCTGCCCACAAAATCATAGCTTAAGGCTGCAGCGTGATGTCCGTAATAAATCGGCTCCGGCCTCCCCGCCAAATCCAGCTGGGCCTTCCCCCTTGCGGAAGACGCAAATAAATTCGTTACCGATTCGAAATCCTCCAGCACCGCTGCTTCCGGCTGTCCTGCGCTTGCGTTCGTTTCAACGGAATTGCCCCAAACAGACACGGCCGAGCTGAGCATCACGGCGAATGCCAACGTCATGGACAGAATGGACTTACTGCTTCGATAGACACGCCTTTTGGTTATCATTCATCAATTCACTCCCTATGGTATGAGTGCTTGCTATCCGAACCGAAGCCCGATTTCCAGCGAAATCGCTGCCGCTCACCTCCGATCATGCGACTGAAGTAGATGACGTCCTGCTGTTGTACCTGTGTTCATCTCTATCACTATCATATTGAAATTTTATTTCAAATTTCAATAGTTTTTGTAAAATATAATTTTAAATCTCCGGCAGGAATTTTAGTCCGCATGACGTACAATGACCAAAAAAAGCCAATACGAGGCAAAGCCCGTATTGGCTGCTTCAAACCATTCTTTTATTTCGTATACTCAAGAAGCCCGATCATAAGCGTCACGGCTTAACCTTCCGAAGGATACTTCAATCCCCACTGCCCCCGGATATGATCCAGCAGCCTCATAATCGCAAGCGATTCGTCCAGCGTCATCACATCGCTCTCGAGCCGCCCTTCCAGCAGGCAGCGTCCCACTTCGTAAGCCTCGAAGCTATAACCCTTCTCTTGTCGGTCATCCGTCACAACCACCGGTTCCTCGCCATCGACATGAAGCGCAGCGGATGTCGCGTTCAAGAAGGACGGAATGTGGATATGCCCGTTGGTGCCATAAATATAAGCTTCATTCGTCAATCCCAGCCGGATCGCCCCGTTTAACGATGCTGTCTTGCCTGATTCATAGGATAGAATAACGGAGAACTGCTCATCTACGCCCGTCTCGCCGATATGCGCCGTACTCCAAATCTTCTCGGGCTCGGCTCCAAAGATCATGGCCGCAAACGACACCGGATAAATGCCCGCATCCAGCAGCGCGCCCCCGCCGAGCTCCAAATTCAGCAAACGGCCCTGCGGATTCCAGCCGCTCCGGAAACCGAAATCGGCCTTCACCAGCCGGACGTCGCCGATAAGACCGTCCTTCAGCCATTCGCGCACCTGCCGGATCGGCGGAAGGAAACGCGTCCACATGGCCTCCATCAGGAACAGCTTATGCTCCCGTGCTGCTGCGACTAACTCCTCCAGCTCATCCCCGTTGATCGTAAAGGGCTTTTCGCACAGAACGGATTTGCCTGCTTGGAGACACATCAGCGCATGGTCCCTGTGCATCGGATGCGGAGTCGCTATGTACACAACGTCGACATCAGGATCCGACACGAGCTCCTCGTAGCTGCCATACGCCCGCGGTATATCGTATTTCGACGCAAACTCGCCTGCACTGCTGGCCGTACGGGAACCGACCGCCAGAAACTGAGCATTGTCCACATACGCCAAATCGGCTGCAAACTGCTCCGCAATCCAGCCCGTCCCCATAATTCCCCATTTGACCTTGCCCGGATTCTGCACCATAAAACTCCTCCTCTTCCTCTCCATGATCTGGCCTTGCCTAAAGCTTATAGAAGCTGTCCCGCTCCACCTTGCAAATTCGCAAGCCAAAGCTTTCATACCACTCGTTCTTGCCCCGTTCCTGGGCTACCTGATGAGCCGCGTTCTCCTTCCATAAACGTATGGCCTCCAGGGAGTCCCAATACGAAACCGTGATCCCGAGACCCTCGTCCCGAGCGGATTCCACCCCGAGATAACCGGGCTGCTGCGAAGCGAGCTCCGCCATTTTATCGGACATCGCTCCGTAACCCCGGTCGCCCTCCGTTCGTTTGGACACAAAAATGCAGGCATAATAAGGCGGCTTCGGCGTATTCGCGTATTCCGTCATCCTCTTCCCCCTTTCCGGTTACTCGATAGGTGTAACTTCGGCTTACGTTCGTTCATTGACCTTGTATATCATTTTATCGGAACTTCCGCCATACTTTAACCTAAAAAAAGCCTCTCTCCTCTGCGAAGTTCTACAGTGGAGAGAGGCGATATTCGCCTAAGCTTTACTTCAGCTTATTCAACAGATTATGGATGACCTGCGCGCTTTCCGCACGCGTGGTCAAACCTTCCGGTGCAAAACGGCTCGGCGCATGGCCCTGAACAAATCCGAGGGCATGCGCGGTTTCTACCGCTTCGCGAACCCAGTCCGGAGACTCGGCGAGATCGGCAAATCCGCTTCCCGCGCTGATGTTCTCCTGCTGTTGTTTCATCGCGTGGGCATAAGCGCGCACCAGCATCGCCGCCATTTCCTGACGTTTGATCGGGGCGTCCGGTGCAAAACGGTCTTTGGCAGTTCCGTTCACGATGCCGGACTGGGCGGCCGCCGACACGGCCTCGGCGTACCATTTGCCTGAAGCTACATCGGCGAACGGCGCAGGTCCTTCTGCCTTAAGATCCAGCAGACGAACCAGCATCGCGGCAAACTCGGCCCGGGTCACTTGCTGAGCCGGTGCGAAGCGGTCTGCGCTAACGCCTTCGATGAGCTGCTTCGCGGCCAAATCGCCGATCACCTCCGCAGCCCAGAACGAGGCTGGCACATCCGCAAAGGTTTTCGCGTAATCCAGCAAACCGTAAGCACTGAAATGGCGGATTCCTGCGGCCATGCGGCCGTCTTTATTCACACCGCCGATATACTCCAGCTCTCCGCTGCCCGATACATAGTACATGGAGATTCTTTTGCCACTAGCATCTGAAGATAAAGGCAGTTCTAGCATAATTGGATGATCGAATTCGGTTAAGCTGTAGACTTTGCCATCCGCTGTCGTCAGTTTAAGCTCGAACTCCAGCATGGCTCCGGCTGCTGTCAGCTTAGCGCCGGAGACGCGGGCAGCTTGCGCGATCCGCTGCTTCATCTCGGCCTCCGTTAATGTGGCGGCACTCAGTTTTATCGTGCCCTTCTCAAGCTGGCCGGCATCTGCAAGGCCGCCAAGCTCGCGAAGCACTTCGGCCGGGATCGTTAGGGACAAATTCTTCGCTTCAAGGTGGATCGAACCATCCTTGAGGATGTCTGCTGCTTTCCCTGGCAGCGTGATATCCGTAAAGTTTCCATCCACCGACAAGGTCACTTGTCCGTTCGACAGTTTAGCTGCAAGCTCGCTGGCCGATAAGGTGATGCTGCCTGATGACGGCGGTGTCACGGGCGGCGTTACTGGAGGCGTTACCGGTGGTGTTACCGGCGGCTGCACAGGCGGGTCTACCGGCGGCTCCGGCCCCGGATCGGGATTCCCTCCACCACGTGTGATCACCTTCAAATCATATTCCGACTTGAACCCTTCATAGGTTGCCGAAATGACGGTCGCCCCTGCTGCCAAAGCCCGTACCGAGCCCTGTTCATCAATGGAAGCTACGTCCGGCTTACTGCTCGCATAGGTGATGCCTTCGATTAAACGGATACGGCTGCCGTCGGTATATACCGCCTCTGTTACCGTCTGGTCGGCATCCCCAACCTTCAGCTCGGATTTGCCGCTTAAGAGGATCGATTCGATGCTGCCGTTCGGAATTCGGTCCACCGTAATCTTCACGTCTGCATAGACGTCCGGTGCAACCGTGCTGGTCGCTCTTACCACCGCGCTGCCCAGACCTTGAGCCGTCACGATGCCGTCTGCGGATACGCTGACGACGTCATTCGACGGTTCGGAATGGTATACGGACCACACAACGGTTCGTTCCGCACCGCTCGGCTTCACATCAGCCAGTAACTTTTGACTCTCGCCTACAGCTAGCGTCAGCTGGTTTGGAGTTACTTCAATCCGCTGCGGATCCGGCTTCGTATCCGATTTCGTCAGCGTAAACTCGTCCACGACGCGTCCGCCAACCGTTTTGGTTACGAAATGAAGCTCGTCTCCCTTCACTTCCACGGAGGCATACATTTGAGTCTTCTCTTCGTCGACCACCTCATGCCAGCCCCGCTCCGTGTGGGAGTAGAATTTAGGGCCTGACGATCCCGCCACGACGTAGGTCGTGCCCTTCCCGTCCGCGGCAATCTGGTTGTTCATCATCGGGTAGGAACGAATATAAATATGATCATGTCCGTTTAACACGAGATCCACGCCGAATTCCTCCAGCACCGGCGCCCACAGGCTCCGTACCTCGGCGGAATCGTAAATGCTGCCGTAAGGCCCGCGATGGAACATCGCGACGGTCCATTTCTTATCATTATTAGCCAGATCCTGCTGAAGCCACTTCTTCTGATCCTCCAGCTGATACTCGCTGTTCAGCATAATGAAATGAACGTCCTTGTAATCAAAAGAGAAGTTGGTTCCCTTCAGGCTGTCCAAGCCATTGCCCGGCTGGTTAAAGTGAGCCAGGAAGTCTCCGTTTTTCTTATTCCCCATCACTTCATGGTTGCCGATGGCCGACACTAACGTCGTATTCAGGAAATGCTTCTGGGCTTCATCAAACCAATAGTTCCACTGCTCCTCCAGGAAGCCTTTGTCCACCATATCCCCGGCATGGACCATGAATTCGGCGTCCGGATGCTCTGCTGCGGCCTTGTCGATCGTATTCCCCCACAGCTCAAACTCTTTGGCGGTGGATGCCTGGGAATCCGCAAAATACAGGAATTTCGTTGTGTCTCCCGCGAGCTCCGTTGTTTTAAACGAGCCTTGGGCACTGTAATGGCCTTGGCCGTCACCCACACGGTACACATATTCTGTGCCTGGCTCAAGGCCGGACGCCGTCGCTTTGTGGACGCGGACCGTCCCGAGATCCAAAGTATGGTACAGATCGCTGGCACCATTGAACTTCTGGACGTTCGGCGCATCGAAATCCGTGAATTCGGACCGCTTGGCCAGTTCCACGACGGTCCCATCCGTCGCCGGGCCCGTGTGCCAGTTCAACATTCGCGACGTGGTCGGATCTTCGGCCATGCCCACGCTGATGTTGAACGGAGTAGGACTTCCAGCCAGCGGCGAAACCTTAAATTCCAAGGCCGGACTATATTGATTGTTCTTCACGGCCTGCACGGTATACGTCTTGACCTGGGACGTTAGCGCCGCAGTCTTGAGGATACCCGCCGTATCCGTTGTGCCCACCGCTGCCGCGTCAGCCATGATCTGCACGCCTTCCACAGGCTGACCTTGGGCATCGGTCACTTCGAACACCGTTTCGTATCCCTCTACGATTCCATCCTCATTCCAGCTCAGCGCATAATGCGTTGCGATCTGCGATTCGATCGGGAGACCGTAGAACGAAAACTCGGTATTGCCCGTATCGGTGAAGGATACCGCCCCGGACGTGAGCGCTATAATGCTGCTGCCGGTTGCGTTCTTTTTCACGTCGTACCGGATTTGGCCGATCCAATCCGTATCCTGCAGGGATGCGGTATGGATGTCCTTCCAGGTGACCCTCACCTTTCCTGTCGTAGCGTCAATGCTCGCGCTAACCTGGGATGGGCTCAGCTTGTTCCCCGGTATGAGCTCCAGATTCTCCACTTTGGCAGGATCGAATTGGAAATCGACATGACCACTGCGAATTTGGGATGTCTTCACACCGCCGATATCCAGCGTGTAACTGCCGCCAACATAGATCGTTTCCGGCGTATCGTACACCACCTTGGCTGAACCGGTATTTACGGTGAAATTCCATTCCTCGGTTCTTTGGTTGCCCGACAGATCGCGGACGGTGACTTTTGCTTGATGAACGCCATCGGCGAGCGGAACGCTCGGCGTGTAATGGATTCTTCCTTCCGGCGGATACAGGGTATGCTGCACCAGACTTCCATCCAGATAGAATCGGATTTTGTCCGGATCGATCAGCGTCGTTCCCGGGTGTGCGACAGGATCATAGCCTGCATCCTCGGCATACACGGTAATGGTCGGCGTGTTCTCTGTAATCTCCGCACCGTCGGCCGGCGAGAATTTTTTCAGAACCGGCGGATCGATATCATCATTGGCCGGACCGTACAATGCGCGAATTTCGTCCACGTAGATGGCTCCGGCGTCTTTTTTCTCGTTATTTGTTTCCATATATCGTACAGGTGCGTCCATCACCAGCGGAAGGGTTCTTCCTTTGGGCACGGTCGCTTCGAGATACTTCCAACCTTTGAAATCAACGCCGACCGTCTGATCGGTAAAATCGAGCCCGATTGCACCTTTACTGTCACGAATTTGGGCACGAAGCCAGTGTGTGTTGCCATCCCCGTACACCCACATGCTGATCTTCTCGGGATAGCCAGGGATTTCGATATAGTCCGCGGTACCTGTCGTCTCCAGATAAGCGCCGGAGGTGCCTGTCGTTCCGGTAAAATCATACTCCAGCTTCAAGGCGCCATTCCCGGAACGAATATAGGTCTCATCGGTTTCAATGGATACCTGGGTCGACTTGAACCGCGCACCTGCGCTTGGTTTATAGCGGCTAAGGCCATTCTCGAAATCCTCGAGCATGACCGGCGGAAGACCGACGTTCACTTCGATTGAGGTCTCGATTTGGCCGTACTTCACGAAGATTTTGCCGCTGACGTCCTGTTTGTCCGTGGCGGTAAACGTCCCGTTGCCGTCAATCGTCCCGATATCGCCTTCGGTACGCCACTCCATACGACTATTGTCGGCCTGTACCACTTGACCATTGCGAAGCGCCGTGACCTTGAGCGTCTCGGTCGAGCCGGAGGAGAAGGTCTTCACGGCGTCGGAGAACTTGAGCTCAGTCAGCTCATCGACGACTTCCAATGCGGCTTTACCCGTCAGATTACCGGATTGTACGGATACCTCGGTCAATCCAGGTTGGTTGCCTGCCTTAAACGTCCCGCTGGCGTCGATTGCCCCAAAGGCTGGATCAACGCTCCAAGCCGCGGCCTCCGTCATTTTCGCCGGATGCAGATTCTGATCCACGGCTGCCGTTTTGAAGGTAGCGGATGAACCGGTCAGCACTCTTTCCAGCGTCGGTGCAACGACAAGTTTATTCGCCGCTCCTTCAGGCGCTTTGTTCACCAGCAAAATGCCGTTGGCCGTTTTGCGTTCCCCGCCGTCCGACGGCGAGTTAAGCACCTTGCGCTCCGTTTCTCCCGGCAAGCGGGCAACGAAGGTAGCCGAACCGCCTCCATCCAGGTTCAGAGCGTTAACCACGCCAAGCTCCTGCAACATTTCGCCAAGCTCAATGTAGTTAAGCCCTTCACTGAACCCCGGCTGGCGGCCATCAACCTCGAACAGCACAACGGAGCCGTCCGCTTTGGTTCCCACTACCGTTCTCGGGTGTACAGCCGGATCGGTATGCTGCTGCACGACGCCATCCTTGACCAGCATCACGGTGCCGCCAATCGCCATCGTGACATCCTGCCACTCGTTATCCAGCTGAAAACTTGCCGACACTTCATCTCCTGCCTTCAGCCCGGCAAGCTTGCTCCGCTGCGCGCCCGAAGCGGACAAAACCACTTGACCTTGGCCGATCGGCGAATTCCCCTGATCCTTAACAACCGAGACCACCTTCATCGTCAAGGTCTCTCCACTGGCGACCCTGCCGCTCACGATATCCAGAATCACTTCGTCTCCCAGATTATTGGTCATCGTGGTAGCATTGAATTTCTCGGTATAAAGAACAAGTGCGTCCGTCCCTCTTATGCGGTTGATAGAGGACAGGCTGCTGACCGTTCCGCCTATCGTCACGTTTTTCGTTAATTTCGGACTGCCGTAAAGGCTCGTTCCGGCCTGTTTAATGCCAAAGGCGTTCCGGCCGCTGGGCGGATCCGTCAACAGCTCCCCGTCCCCCATGAACAATCCGAGCGGAATTCCGGTGGACATATCGTAGAAATCTCCGTTCACCGCCGCGATGACGCGATTGCCTGCCTTATCGGCATCCGACGCCATTTTGCTGACTCCCTGCATGCCGTATACCTTGCCATCGGTGAGACCCGGCTGAAGCTCCAGATTTCCTTGCGATGGATCAAATTCCACCATATGGACCTTCTGCTCGCCGCTGCCTTTTTGCATATTCGCCCACGTGTATGTAGCCCCCGGCCCGATCTCCGTCTGCCGCATATCAATGACCGATGCAGCGGCGGCGGCTGTGCCGGCAGCAGCTTGTCCTGCGGGAAACAGCAGCGATAGAAACATCACACCGCTGAGCAGCGATGATATTCTCTTTTTGCTCCTTAACATGTACATGAATTCCTCCTTCTCTATGCTTGGACTCTGGTTCCTCTCGGTTGTAAGTCCGCTCATGAACGAAAGACCTACTCGGGAGTATAGCGCTCGCTTGTTAATTCCACCTCCAATCTGTGTTAAGACGAGGTTAACTCTGCCGGTACCGGCTTTACATTCAGTCATTAGCTGGAAGGGCTGCAAAAAAGTATGCTGCCGATTCGTATTTACCGCTTCCGACGAACGAAAATAACCCGTCTTCTTCCCTTCATCATATTGAAATTTTATTTTAAATTACAATACATTTTGTAAAATTTTATTTTATTTTTTCGGCAGGAATTTCCGGATGGGTGGCGTAAGCACAGCTTTTGTCGGAATGCGGGGAATGAAAACAAACGCCTAGCCGCCAGCTTCCGACTTGTTTTTACGGCGAGCTTCCAAAAAGCGCACAAAAAAACAACCGCAGCTTACAGCCGCAGTTGTCTTTGAGATTCCCTGTTATTTTTTGGTGACGTTGCCGTTGGCATCAATTTTTGCATTGTAGGAGAGTTTGTTCAGTTTCGCGATGATCTCTTTGTTGTACTTCTTGTCCATCAGATTCGGCTGGCCCTGAAGTATCTTCACCGGCGTAATCCGGCTCGTGATCTTGGAGCCCTGAATCTCAACATGCACCATCATCGACAGCAAGGTTTTGTCCCCGCCCCGGGTGGAGCGGTTGAACACGAAGTTGCCGAGCGAATAATAAATCGGCTTGTTCTTGTAATATTCGATGCCCATCAACGTATGGCTGTGCGATCCGATTATGATGTCGGCTCCGGCGTCAATCATCTTCTTCGCCATCGTGCGCGCATATTCTTCCGGATAGTCGGCGAATTCCTGGTTCCAATGGATGTATACGATCGTATAATCGTTGGTTTTGGCCGACTTCTTAATATGGGTCAGCATCGGCTCCATCGTGTAGGCGGAGGCAGCACCCGGGTGATTCTTGCCCGCAATCCAGGAATTGTCCGACAGCACCCGGCTGACGCCCAGCACCGCGACTTTTTTCCCGTTAATGTTCTGCACGTAAGGCTTGAAGGCCTCGTCTATATTTCGCCCGGCACCCGTATACCCGATCTTCTGGCGTTTCAGATGCGTGATCGTGTCCAGCATGGCTTGCTGGCCATAGTCCAGGATGTGGTTGTTCGCCAGCGTGACCCCGTCGATTCCCGCGTATACCAGGCCCTTGAGCGTGTCCGGCTTCGAACGGAAAGCAAAGGTTTTATCCGCAGCCTTGCCGCGAATGGAGACCGGCGTCTCCAGGTTGGCAAACGCCATATCCGCCTTTTTCAAGATGGGGGCTACCTTCTTAAAAGGATATAGGTTACCGAATCTATCAATCTGGTTCCCCACGTATCCGTCTAACAGAATGTCACCTGCAAAAACAAGATTTATCGGTTTGTTCTTCGACTTGGCTTGAGTGGTTGTGCCCGCCGCCGAGACGATGCTCGCCGGGATCAGCATAACGATAACCAGAATGAGGCAAAATAATTTCTTCATATCCATGCCGCCTTTCCAAATGAAAATCCTGAGAAGCTAGTTATTCACCTCGTTTATCCTATCATAAATTGATATAAAAGGGTAATTATATAAAAGGAACCATTTAATAGAATTGTGAAATGGATTCTAACCAGTAGCCCTTTCAGCACTACGCATGCGGATTATTCCTCCGATCCCTGTTGCCCCCAGATTATTTTCCAACTTTCGCTTCTCCGGAATCATTCCGCCTTCTCCATTGAGGCATGTCAACATCCAAATCATTCAAATCTATCTTTTTCTATCCATAGTCTTAGACTTGAAATGCGGAGAAAAAGTTTCAAATTATGCAAATCATATTGAAAACAATGTAAAGAACTTATATATTTAAACGTATCGTAAGTGTAACTTTAATTTTAATTACGTTTTGTAATATCCACACGCGGTTAGTCTTACATATAAGTAAAACTAAAGGAGCTGCATTCCATGAATATTCACGCTGCCGGCGAGAACTCATCTCCCATGATTGATGATACGGACCGCAAAATCATTGCGATTCTTGGCAAGAACGGGCGAATCTCGTACACGGATTTGGCCAAGGAGATCGGTTTGTCCCGCGTGGCCGCGCAGGCCAGGGTCAATGCCCTGGTCGATGACGGCGTCATTGAGCGCTTCGCGGCCGTCATTAATCCGGAGAAAGTGGGGATTTCGGTGTCCGCTTTTTTCAATGTGGAGGTTGAGCCCAAATATTTGCAGCAAGTGGCGGACACACTGGAGAACGAGCCATATGTGACCAGCCTGTATCATATGACCGGTCCCAGCAAACTGCATATGCACGGCTTGTTTGCCGATCATAAGGAAATGGAAATGTTTCTAAACGAGAAGCTTTACCCGCTTCCGGGCATAACCAGCGTGGACACGCAGATCTTAATCAAGCGCTATAAAAGCCGAATGGGCATCAGACTCTGATTTTCGACAGAAAGGACTCCTACCCTTGGATGATAAAAACAGCAATCCATACATGGAATTAACGTTCGGCATGTTCCGAACCGGCATACTCGGTTATGGCGGTGGTCCCTCCGTCATTCCGCTGATCCGGCATGAGGCCGTCGTTCGTTACGGCTGGCTCAGCGACGATGAATTCGGAGAGGTGCTGGCTCTGGCCAATGCGCTCCCGGGTCCGATCGCCACGAAGATGGCCGCCTATCTCGGTTACCGGGAAAAAGGGGTGCTAGGCGCGGTGGTCGCGGTTCTTGCGCATATCCTCCCGACCTGCATTGCGATGATCGCGCTGCTGTCGGCGGTGACGTTCCTCAGCAGCTCCAAAGTCGTGGCAGGCATGATTGCCGGCGTTACGCCGGTTATTGCGGTCATGCTAGGCACGATGGCTTACGAATTCGGCGAGAAGGCCGTAAAGGGACTTGGCATTTACGCCGGGATCGGATTTTTTGTGGTGTCGTTTCTCCTGCTGGAAAGCCTCCAGATCCATCCGGCCATCGTCATTATGCTGTTCCTTGCCTATGGCACCGTGCATTTTAGAACCGTAGCCAAACTCAAAAAACAAAGACGGGATAAGGAGGGGTCCGCCTGATGGAAGAATGGCTTCAGCTGCTGATCAGCTTTTTTGTCTCCAACGTGCTCGGATATGGCGGCGGTCCTGCTTCGATCCCGCTCATGTATAAGGAAATCGTCACGAATCACGGCTGGCTGACCGACCCGGAATTCTCCAACATGCTTGCGCTTGGCAACGCGCTTCCCGGGCCGATCGCCACCAAAATCGCCGCTTTTGTCGGGTACGGCGTATCCGGCTGGATGGGCATGACCCTCGCCCTCGCGGCGACGGTCATCCCTTCCGCGGCAGCGCTCATCTGGCTGCTGAATCTGCTGCAAAAATACCGCACGTCGCCGGTGGTCAAAGGCATGACCCTGCTGGTTCAGCCGGTCATCGCGATCATGATGCTGACCCTGACCTGGCAGATCGGCAAAAGCTCGGTCATCTCCATCGGCCTCCTGCAATCCCTCGGCATCGCCGCCGTCGCCTTCTGGGCCATGAACATCCGCAAGATCCACCCGGCCTTGGTGATCCTGGCCGCGTTCGCTTACGGGGGGTTGGTATTGTCGCAGGTGGTGTGAGGGGATTATAGTAGAAAACAGTATACCTGCCGGAAATATCGGCATGACTAAAAGAGCGAGTTTGAGGGGCGCGTGCCCCTCAATTCTCGCTCTTATTTCAATCGAGAGCCATCCAAGCCGTTACCGGACTACGCACCGCACCTATGCCCCCGCTTAGACGAACAGTGCAGTGAGCAGCAATTCACTGTGGACCGGACGTCCAAAAATATGATCGCCATATCATTCCATATGTCCCGAAGTCCTCTTGCTCTATGGTCGTGAGGGCTTTCGGCTTTCTTACGGACTCAGAATACCTTATTTCGTACAAAATAGCCCTTTTGGTATCTTTAGCGGACATAGAGGACCTTATTTGCTGTTTTTATTGGTGTTGGCATCCATAATTCGCACATTAGCGGATCTGGAGTCCGATACATTGTAAAAAATCGAGTTTTGATCTTAAATAACGGATCTAGGGTCCGTTAAAAGCTGACACAAGTAACTTGAGTTCCCATAGCTAGTAATGATACCAGAAGCCCCAATAATCACATTCCTTCAATTCCCCGCCTATTTCCTCCACATCACCACCCCGATCTTGCCCTCTTGGACCTCCACCTTATACTTCTTCACCCGGATGCGGTCGCTAAACAGCGACTTGCCGGTCTGCAGGTCGAACTCCCACCCATGCCAGGGACAGCGGACAATTTCGCCTGCCCGGCCGTATTCGTAGTCGTATACCTCCGAAGGAAGCGTCGTACCGGAGACCAGTCCTGCGCAGATTGGCGCCCCCTGATGCGGGCAGTAGTTCAGAATCGCATGATACTCGCCGTTGACCCGATAGATGCCGATTTCGCGTCCCTCTATGTTCACGACCGCGTGCCCGCCCTCCGGAACGTCCTCCTCCGCCAGCACGTAATGTACCGCCATACATGCCACCTCCTTGCCTATGCGCCCAGCTTTGTAGGGTTTGGCTTTGAGTTTGGTTCAACTTGGGTCCAACCTTGTTTTTGCCTTTGTTTTCGACCTTCTTCTTTCGCCTTTGATTTCGACTTTCTTTCAACTTTGCCATTGGTTCGTCTTTCGTTTGTCTTTGGTTTGTCTTTGGTTTGACTTTGGTTTGCCCATAGCCCCAGCTTCAATTATTCATGCTAGGTTCATACGGATACCGTTCATCCATTCATCCATTCATCCATTCATCCATTCATCCGTTCGTCCATTTATCCATCATCCATTCATCCAATCCTTCAATCCAGCCGGTACAGCTGTTTCGCATTCTCATAAAAGATCTTCCGCCGCGCTTCCGGCTTCAGGCCCCGCAGGATATGGCCCGGCGAGTCGAAGTCCCAATGCGGGTAATCGCTGGAATAGAGCAGCATGTTCTCGGCATCGATCATATTGAAGAGATCGATGAGATGCTGCGGATTATCCGGCTCCTCAATCGGCTGCGTCGATAAGTAGCAGTGATCCCGGATGTACTCGCTCGGCATTCTCGTCAGCCAGGGCACGGTTGCGCGCAGAGCCTTGTAATTTTTGTCCAGCCGCCACATCAGGCCCGGCAGCCAGGCTACTCCGCCTTCAACCAGAACGACCTTGAGGCTCGGATACTTCACGAACACGCCCTCGCAGACCATGCTCACCAGATGCGCCATGAACATCTGGGAGAGGCAGGTGTGCCATTCGATGTAGCGGGTCGGGTAGCCGGCCGCGGTGGGAGCCGTCGAGCTCCCGCCGCCTTCCGCTCCCGGATGGATCCCGACCGGTAGGCCGTTACGCGCCGCCGCTTCGTAGATCGGGTGATAGTGGCGCTGTCCCAGCGGCGACCTCGCCGCACTGGAGATCATCACCTCTACGATATCCGGATGGCCGCCGATCCTATCGATCTCGCGTGCCGCCAGCAGCGGGTCCTGGGTAGCTACCGCCATGGCTCCCTTAAAAGCTTTATGCTTGCCAAGCCACTCGGCGATCAGATAATCGTTATAAGCCGAGCATATCGCCGCTGCATAATCCGGATCATGCGTGGAGGAGATGTTATAGACGACTCCCGTCAATACGGCATAGTCCAGATTGTAGCCTTCGATCAGCTGCTTGATCATATAATCGGGATCGGAGCCGGCCTTGCCTCCCCCCGGAGGGATCGAGTCTTTTTTCATCACGCCGATCGGCGAGTAATACCCTGAGCCTGCATACCCGATGCCGGATGCCGCTACCCGGGTGCGCCAAGGCTCCTGCAGATATGGCAGCAGCGCCCTGTCGTCCTGCTCGTTATGAACGTCGACATCGATGATTTTGGTATCGTCCATTGCCTGATTCCCCCCATCTCCATTAAGAATTACTTGCCGCCGTATGTGCGCGTATATGCGGTGTTATACATGGCAAGGAGTTCGTCGGAGCCGAGTTTCTTCGCTTGGTCGATGAATTGCTGATACGTGGAATCGTTGATCGGCGTTTTGCCGGTTACAAACTCCGTTACCTTCTGTTCAAGGAATTTATTCAGATTGTTCAGCTTCGATTTCTCGAGCTCCAGCTCCTCTTCCGTCTTGACGATCTGCTTCGGTGCAGGGACGATATACTGCTCATACCTTGCATTGATATCCTTGCTCTTCTCGCTTAACCCGCGCTCCCACACTTCCCGCGACTTGGCGTTATTCAGCGTGATCAGGTCATACCATACGCCCCAATCCTTGCGCAGCGCATTAAACGGAGATTCGCCGAACTCCTTGTTATATACCGCTTTGCCGTCCTCCATCGTATACGTTTTGCCTTCGATGCCTAATGACAGATAATTCGTTCCCTCTTCGCTCACCAAATAATCGAGGAATTGGACGGCGCGCTCCTTATCCTTCACTTTGGCCGATATCGCTCGGCCGACGGTGCCAACGACCGGACGGGAGAACTGATAGTTCTTGATCCCTTCGGCAGCAAAGGATGGAATTGCGTCCAGCTCATATTCCGCCGTGCCGGCCCCCCTCGCCTTGGCAACCAAGGATTCAAGATCGGCCTTCCAGAAAAACGTCACCAAGGATTTACCCGTCAGGATGCGCTCCTCCCACTGCGCTTGCGTCAGCAGCGAGAATTCCGGATCCAGCAATTTTTCCGCATACAGCTTATTCAGGTACACCAGCATATCCTGATAATTCTCATGATACGGCGCGAATGCGTATTGATCCTTGGTTGGATCCAGGTTGTAAAAACCGCTGATGCCGGTAAAGATACGCCCGAAGGTCGTATACAGCCCCGTGTCGCCTACGATCGCGTTCGATATGAGCGGGTAGGAGTCCGGCACCTTTTCTTTCAACGTTTTCAGATATTGATAAAATTCATCCACGGTGGTCGGCGCCTGTATCCCGTGCTGATCCATAATGTCCTTGCGGGCATACCAGATAAAGTTAAAGCCCTTGCCTTCCGCATCCCCTTCCAGGACAGGTACGGTATACAAGCCTCCGTCCGTGCCCGTTGCCAGCGCCTTGGCTTCAGGATATTTCTCGTAAAAGGCTTTCAGATTCGGAGCCCGATCCAAATAATCATGGAGGTTCAGGAACACCTTCTCTGGCCCATGCTCCCGGCCGTCCTGCGTCGGCACCTGGATAAAATCGGTAGCGGTATTCGTGGCAATCATGATCTGCCTTTTCTCCTCAAGCCCTTCCTGGCTGACGATCTGGAACTTCACTTTGACGCCCGTCTTGGCCTCGATCTCTTTCAAAATCTCCCAGTCATCCCGAACCTTGCCCTCCACCCGGTCGTATACGAGCCATGAAAAAGTAACCGGTTTGTCAGGGCTTAACGTCCCCGAATCGTCCTTGCCCCCGCCGGTGCAGCCCGTAACCAGCATCGCGCAGAGCAGGATCATGGCAAGCGCCGTTCTGAACCCCTTTTGCCGCATTCCATAACCTCCTTTTTTTATCATCACATCGTATAGAAATGGATTCCCGTTAAATCCATGACTACCCCTTAATGCCGCCAATCATCGTGCCCTGTACAAAATATTTTTGGATAAACGGATAGACGCACAGGATCGGCAGCGTCCCGATCATGATCATGGCGTATTTCAGCGTTTCCAGATGCGTCAGGTCGCCTTCGCCCTGCACGTTCGTGCCGGCGATCAGGATGTTGCGCATCATGATTTGCAGCGGGTACATTTCCCGGTCATTCAGGTAGATCAAAGCGCTGAAGAAGGAATTCCATTGATTCACCGCCGTGAACAGGCCGATCGTGACCATCACCGGCACGGATAGCGGCAGCACGATCCGCACCAGAATCTGCATGGATCCGCATCCGTCGATGGCAGCCGCGTCCTCAAGCTCCTCCGGCAGCGCCTCGAAAAATGTCCGCATAATGAACAGGTACCATGTGCTGATCAGCGACGGAAGGACGATCGCCCAGATCGTGTCCAGCATCCCCAGCTTCTGAACGATCAGGAAGGTTGGAATCATGCCCCCGCTGAAGAGAAGCGTGAACGCTGCCATAAGCAGAATCACTCTTCGGCCGGGCAGCCATCGCTTCCCCAGCGGATACGCCATCGCCGAGGTTGCAATCAGCGTCAGCAACGTATGCAGGAACGTGTACCGGATCGTATTCCAGTAACTCACCCAGAGATCGGGGTTGTAGATGAGCTGTTCGTAAGCGATCAGCGTAATCTTTTTCGGCCATAGCAGCACCGCGCCGCTCGCGACCATGGCATTGTTGCTGATGGAAGCCGAGAATACGTACACCATCGGGTAGGCCATTACCATGATCAGCACAATCATGAACAATATATTGAATACGTCAAACAGCTTCGAAGCGAAGCTTTCCTGCTTTTTCATCGCGCACCTCCCTTACCACAGGCTGGTCTCCGAATATTTGCGTACGACCCGATTGGCCGCAACGACCAGAATGAAGCCAATCGCCGACTGGAACAGGCCTACTGCGGTCGCGAAGCTGAAATCGGCATCCAGGATGCCCCGCCGGTACACAAAGGTATTAATGACATCCGCGGTTTCGTAATTCATCGTGTTGTAAATCAAGAGGATTTTCTCGAAGCTGGCCTCCATGAAATTACCGAGCGACAGCACGAACAGAATAATCATGACAGGCACCATGCCGATGAACGTAATATGCCGGATCTGCTGCCACCGGTTGGCTCCATCCATCTTGGCCGCCTCGTACAGCGTCGGATCGATGCCGGCAATCGCAGCCAGGTAGAGAATGGTCCCCCACCCGACCTTCTGCCATATTTCGGAGCCCACGTACACCGTCCGGAACCACTCCGGCATGCCGAGAAACATGATCGGCTCGATGCCGAACAGCTTGACGAGCAGATGGTTCACCACGCCCGTGGTCGGAGACAGGAAGGTGACGAGAATGCCCGCGATCACGACGGTCGACAGGAAATGCGGCATGTAGCTGATGTTTTGCACGAACCGTTTGAACCATTTGCTCTTCAGCTCATGGAATAGGATCGCCAGAATGATCGGCGCCGGAAAATGAAACAGCAGATCGTACACATTCAGCATGATCGTGTTGCGTATCAGCTTCCATGCATCGGGGGTGACATAGAAAAATTCAATGAAATGCTTCAGTCCCACAAATTTGCTTCCCAAAATGCCCCGGCCGATCGAATAATCCTGGAAAGCAATGATGATGCCGTACATCGGCGCGTACTTGAATATCAAGTAGTACAAGATGCCGGGCAGCATCAGCAAGTACAACGCTTTATGCTTTTTCAGAACGTAACCGATCCGTGATAGCTGCGCCAATAATCCCCACCTCCGATTGAAAGCATTTACATTCGTTTGTTGTTATCCCCACTATACGAGCCGTGCCTCCTTCGCGTAAAGCAAACATCTTTTCCTTAAGACGCATGTTTTGTTATGCCTGCGCCGCAAGGCTTTCGGCCTGTTCCATGCAAAAAAAGAGACTTCAGAAAATAATGCAGTCTCTTCTTTCTTATTGATGGGAACTCCGGTATTTGGCAGGCGTTATGCCTTCATATCGGCGGAAAGCCCGAATCAAGGAATTCCTCCCCCAATACCCCACCTTTTCGGCGATTTCGTCTATTTTCAAATCGGTTTCAAGCAAAAATTGCTTCGCCTTCATCAGCCGGTACTTCGCGATATATTCCACGTACTTCTCGCCGACCTCCTCCTTGAAGGTTCGACTGAAATGCCCGATGGACATATTCATCATGCCGGCAAAATTCTCGATCGACAGCTCTTGATCGTAGTGCTCGTGAATGTACTCCAAAATCTCCATAAATTGTTGGCTGCGGCTGCTGGAGGCCGGTTTTCGGAACAGAAAGCCATGAATGTCCTGGAAGCATTGCGTCAGCTCGTCCCATGTCATGCAGCGATTCATTCGCTCGAACAGACCGGAATAATAGGGAACGTTCAATTCATTGCGCTCCGACTCCACCGCCCGAATCCAGGTGTTGAGCACATCGGCTAGCAGATATTTCATCTGCACGGCTGACGCATCCTTACGCTTCCCTTCCTCCAGCAGATCCAGCACGGAATGGAGCAGCTTGTCATACTCCCGGGTTTTGCACTGGTTGTGGATCCGCTGGACCTCCTGTACGGACAGGAAAGAGTCCCATTGCTGCAGCTCCCTTGAAGGCAGACTGCCGCAAATCTCCACCGTGGAATGCAGCCCCCGGTAATTCAGCATGGCCAGCGCATGCTCATAGGACTGATGCAGCTCTTCGATGGCATGAATGGTTCTGCCGATCCCGATCGTCGCTTTATAACAGACACCGTATTGCAGAAAAACGTGCCTGATCTGCTCCGCTATTCGTTCCGGATAACCCTCCGTGATGTGATCATGCTGGACGACGCAAGCCATCAAATCCGGCCTTGTCTGGCAGATCCAGACCATGCCGGGCGCCAGCCGGTGGATCTTGTCCTTCAGCTCCGTCAGCAAAAAGATTTTGGCGGATTCCGAAGTCGAATCATAAAACGACCGGTCATAGTGGAAAGAGATGCACAGGACGGTTCTTGCCGCCATATGGCTGTAAGCAAACTCAATCTCCTTGGCGTAGTACTCAATCGATAAGGCATCCCGGTATTGCCCCAGCAGGATTTTCGTAAAAAACTGCTCCTGTACGATCGGCAGCATCCCGTTCACCATCTGGTACAGCTCTTTATTCTCGGTCATGATGAACTGGGAGTAGCGCTTGATGACGTCAAACTCGTTACCTTCGTAACGGCCCTCTTCATTCGGAGCATGGTGCAGCTTCAAGCCATCCTTGATCTCCCGAATCGGCCGGTACAAGCGCCGGCTTAAATAATACGAGGCGAGCGCGCCGACAATGAGGAAGAACAGGAGGAACAACCAGCAGATTAAGCGGGTAATATGGACCGGCTTCATCAATGTGCCTAGATCAACCATGCTGATATAATGCCAGGACTCGTTGAAGCCGGACGCCATGAAGGACAGCCCCATCTTGTCCGATATCGTAAATTGCGAAGCGAAGCCATCCGTGCGTATTCGCTGCTGCAGGTCATGCTGGTCCTGCTCGGTCAAACCGGTCCGGGCGATCACTTGGGCAGTATCATCCACAATGGCCGTGCCCGTGACCCAGCTCTCCGGAATATGAATCCTCTCCTCAAGCTTGTCTCGCTTCACTTCGACCAGGAGGTAAACTTCAGGGGCGGCGGTATTGAACGGGTAACTCATGGAAGCCGTCACGGAAGCGGGGGAATCCATGAAATCCATCATTTTCTTGCCGGATAATTCGGCTTCCAGCTGGTGGCGGCGGTTCAGATCCAAGGGATAGCGGGAACGGAAATAATACGCTTTGTTCGTATAGGTCTCGGCATCGATCATTAAATCCTGATGGACAAAATAATAATAAGCCTTCTCGACCAATTCATCCGATTCCAGCTGCTGCAGCTGCTCCCGCAGGGAATGAAGCAGCTCCGGAAGGAGCTGGCTTTCCGGCGACGAAGACATGGGAGCGAGCAGCACGCTCCGCAATCTGGATGTGCTCAGGATATTAATCATGCTTGTCTTTAGCGATTGAAGCTCGGCATCCGTCTGCTCGGAGAACCGGTTCATCACCACTTGGTTAAAACGCTCGGCATCCTTTTCGATGATGCGAACGACAAGCACCTGAGCAAGAACCGAAGCAACAATGACGGGGATGAGAATAAGGAGAAAATAGTTCGCGAACATTCTCCAAAACAGGGTGTGCCTTCTGGGAGGCGGAGTATCGGCCGCCCCCGGCTCAGACAATCGGTCAGGCGGTATCCTTCGCTTCATGAATGTCCCCCCCTTTGTATTTAAAATTGCAAGTAACAGGGCTTGCATTTACGTTTACTATATTTTGATGTAAGTTATAATATTCGCCGCATAAGGGAGACGGATGGAGCTTGCAGTGGGATGGTATTCGTCCACGAGAAAGGATTGCTTCCATAGCAAAAAAGGCCAGGAATCTCCTGGCCCTTTTCCGAAACGAGAATATCTTTTTTGCTTGCTCGCATTCGCTTACTCGTATTCGAATACGGCATCCGGCGTAAGGGTTACATTGGGTGCATAACTCGGCATCTGACCGGTCTCCTGCAAATACTGCTCAACAATCCGAGCGGCATCTACCAAGGAGCTAAGCAGCCAGTCCTCATAAAGTCTTCCGAACTTTTTGTGAAGCCATTCTGAGGTGTACTCATTCGAAAGGGTGAACAGGGAGTAGATTTCACGGACGGTATTGGTATGCTTGCGACCGTAATCATCCGTCCAAGTCACTTTTTTATTCAAATCCACTTTGCGGATATCTTCCGTTTTGGTCGACAGAATGCCATTCTTGTATTGGTAATAAATGCGCAAGGATTTTTCATATTCATGGCCTTTTAGCAGTCTCCAACCAGCCATGCTTCCGGTCGCAGGAACCGATGACATTTTGCTTTTCCCGGCGTTTCCGGTGTTGCCGCTGCTCGTTACCTTCTTCGGCTCGCCCTTTACGACGAATTGTGCCGCGCCCAGCGTCACGGTCATTTGCTGTTTGGATGCATCCCATTTCAGTTTTGCACCCAGTGCTGCGGTCAGCAGATCCGCGGATACGAGCGTCTCCCCTTTGTTCTGGATCGGAGCGCCTTTCATGTTCACGGTTTTGCCGTTGATCTTCGCCTGCTTGCTTCCTGCCTTAACGGAAAGCTTGGTTTCTCCTACGGTAATATCGAAGGTCTTGGAAGCAGCCTGATATTGGACCGAGCCTCCCACGGCTTGGAATACCGGCTTCAACGGCAGGTAAGTAATCCCCTTTTCCTGCTTGGCGTTCTCCAACGGCTTGCCAAGTCCTGAAACGATTTTCACGGACTGCTTCTTGCCCGCGACCTCCACCGTCAGCGTGGCTTCGCCTACGCCCATGATTTTGTAAGTTCCTTTATCTCCAGCTTTAATTAAATGCGGCTTGTCTACGGACAAAGCGATCATATTCGCCGGAATCTTGTGCTTCTCTCCGCTGCTGTACTGAAATTCGACCGTTGGCGTGATGGAGCTCCCCACCTTCGGCTTGCTGTTCGCTACCTTTAGCGTAACGCCCGTAATGCTCGGAACCGTCACATCATATAATTGTCCATGATCATATTCGGTCCAAGTCCCATCCGATAGCCGGGCGAAAAAGCTCTTGGAACCTTCGATTCCCACAATCTCTTTCACTCCGCTGATCCCGTTCAACGGGCTCATTTCGAAGGTTTGCGTGAATACATCCAATCTCGCATTCCACACCGTTCCGTCCTTTTTGACGAAAATCAGTTTCTGTTCTTTACCGAAAGAAATATCAGCCCCGTCGCTAATCAAGTTTTGGGACAGGTAAGTCGTGCTGCCGTTGATTCGAAGGGTACTGAACAGCACCAGTCTTCCGTCATTGTATAAAATAGCGGCATAGTCTCCGGCAACCTTGATTTTGCGGATCGCGCCCACGTCCGCTGCTTGACCCAGAGCCACGGGCTCCGGCGTATAAGCACGATTATGGTATAAGACCGTCCCCGACTGGGTAACGCCGCCGATAATCCCGTTGTTCTCGTCAAAAACGGAAATTCCCTCAAACCCCTTTACGGTCTGCGGCTTGGAATCAACCATGCGATGGACGATGCCGTCAGAGGTCAACCAGTAACCTTGTCCAACCTGTTTCACATGATTCGCACCCGCTACAGCCTTGTATCCCGATTCCCCCCACATGACCAGTCCGCCGGCGTTATTGACGCCGAATCCGTATCCGCTGGAGCCCGCGATGAACTTCAGATCTCCACCCATCGGAATCGGGATTCGGTTGATGGGGAGACGGCTGTACGTAATCCAGACCGTGCCGTCCTCCATCAAGGGCGTGCCATCGGGCAGCAGCATTGCAATCTTGGCGCTTGCCTTGCCCGACTCCCCATATGCTGCACCGGCCACGCTGGGAACCATCACGCAAACCGCCAATAGCAGAACCAACATTTTCTTGAACATGAATGAACCTCATCTCTTATCAGAATGTAAGTCTTTCAAATCTAGTCAATTTGAACCAGGAATATTATACCATTCAATAGAAACGAAACAATATCAAAATTCGCAAGATAACATAAGACCAAAAAAACGCCCCCAGCATCTGTTTCCAGACACCAGGGACGCTTATCGTTCATCTGCATTTATTCCATGCGCTCAAACACCTTGAATCTTCGGCCTTCCTGCAAAGCCACCAACGTATGTTCATCGACGACATAGATTTCCGTGCCTTCGGGCAGCTCGTTCGAGGATAAATGCGTATCCGGATATTGATCAGGCTCGAGCCGCTTCTGGATCGTGCCCGCCAAGGTCAAATCCGCCTCCGCAAAAGCCTCGGCACCCTCAGTGCCTTTTCCGATATACTCTTGGTCATCGTATTTTACCAAAGACGCATAACTGGCCGACTGCTTGCTGCCGCAGCCCAAACATAGGATCAACAATAGGCTGATGATCGGAAGCCCTGCTAACTTAAGCCTCTTGCCCATAAGTCTTCCTCCTTTGCGGACGTCTCCCTACGGTGTTAGTCATCTATCGATACAAGCTATAACAGCTCATCCAAGCGTTCCTTTAACGCTCGGGCATCATAACGAATAAAAGCTCCGTTGACCGTGCCGACGAGCACTTCCTGATCCGTTACGTTCAGCGCGCCGTTTTTGGCATAGGTCTCTCGCAAATCGACGTTGCCGGTGATCACGTCATGCAATCTGCCCAAGCTTCTGCCGTCTTCCTTGTTCAACACCACAAGATCGCTTCCCAAACTTATCAGCAGGTACGGATCCATGATTCCGTAGCTGCTGCCAACCAGATGGGACAGATCGTCACCCGCTTTGGAAGTGGTCTCCATCTTCCATAGGATGCTGCCGCTCTCTATATCTACCGCAGCCGGAATGCCGTTTAAGGCAAGATAGACTCGCGCTCCCTCGATGACGCCACGGGTGGCCTTCCCTTTAATTGTCCATAGTTCCTTATCTTCAAGGCGGTCATACAGTACGCTTTCGTAAGCGGCGGCCCCGCTGAAATACTCCCCGCCAAGCGCACGCTGCACCAGCAGATACCGCTCATTCAGCACCTCGAACCTTTCCATCTCACGTGCCGGATACGTGTCTTCGCGCTCGCCGGTTTCCGTATTGAGCAGAACCCATTCCTTGCCAAGCAGCATCCAACGTGTTGTCATATCCGCTGGCGCAGTTGGATCGTAACGATAACCTCCGGTAAAATACGGATCTCGGGACGGATCGTCCATCACCCTCTTGCCGACCTTCACATGCCATGCCGCTTTGCCGGTGACCGGATCGTAAGCGGTAAGCTGTCCGTTCTGCTCGATAAGCACGTACGGATCGTCCGTTCCTGCATTCAGCAAGCGGTGTTCGCCGGACAAGGTCTTTTTCCAACGCTGCTTACCGGTATCCTGATCCAGGACGCTCAGCACGCTTTTGGTTTCGTTCATGTTCAAAGCTTCAACCAGTACGATCGCATCGGCCGCAGCCGTCATCGTCAAACCGAATTCGTTCTTGGGCTTAACCTCCCATAACACCTTGCCATCCGACAACCGGATATGCCGCACGCGGGCCACGTAATCCTTAACCTCCGGGTTATATGCCGAGTACATCGTGACATGCTGCCGCTCCCGATCTGTAATGGCCGTATACCATCCGAATCCCGCATCCTCCTGCCACAGCTTCTTGCCGGTGCCCCGGTCAATTGCGTACAAGGAAGAGTTATCGTGCATCCCGCTGAACCCGCCGTCATCTCCCTTGAGAAGCAGGACATCCTCGTTGGCCTCCAGTAGGAAGGTGAAATTCAGATTACCCTGATTTCGCCAATCGGGATCGGCTGTTATGGTCTTGCGCAGCGGCAGGACGTCCAAACGATAGGTAAACTCGTAATCATCGCCAGGATTGTAACTCCGCTCGAAGGATCCCGCCGAAGGGATTACCCATTCGCTGGAACTCAGCTTTCCGGATGGGGAGAACGTCACGGTATAATGGGCATCCCGCTGCTCGTATCTCCAGGTCTCCCCGAGTATCATCGGTTGATTGGAGCTCGATTCCTGATTCCGCGATGCCTCCCTCGCCTGCGGTTCGCCGAGCAGCTTTTTCACGTACGAAGAAGGGGTCCCTTTCTTAAAAAGAAACTCCGTCAAGTTGCGCACCACATCCGTCGCTACTTCCGAATTGCCACCGAGAAGCGCTTCAGGCATCGCCTTCTTGGCTGTCGTGTCCTTCCCTTGTACCCACATCATCGCCGGGCGGTAGATCCGGTAATCTTCCTTCCACTTGGAGGGAGCGACCATAACGCCGTACCAGTCCTTCCACTGGGCTACGGCGATGAGGGACGTTCCCGTCTGGGATACCGGCCATTTCACCGCGCTTCCGGGAGCCAGGTATATGCTGCCGCTGCTGCGCAGTTGAAGCGAGAGCGGGGAAATTTCGTTCACTTTGGCAGCTTCCTTGGAAACATACCATGTCGGGAGCCACAGGTCCCCACGGGAATCGGACTTGATTAATGCCATTTCCCCCTTCACGGAGTGAAGCCGGAGCGATTCTCCATCGGCCCCGTAATAGCTGGCCTTGAGATTCCTCAGATGGCTGTTCTTGCTAAGCGCATTAGGGAAAAAAGCAGTCCTCTGCTGAAGCGTGACGCGTTGACCGGATGTAAAGCTCCCGGTTCCTGCAGCATCGGCGAATACGGGACGAGTGCCCTCCTGCGCCTGCTGAGCCGGAAGTCCGACGAGTGAAATGCAGGCGGCTGCCGTTATTCCGATGAATAGTCGCTTACGGATCGAAACGCGTGTACTCACAAGAAACCATCCTCTCCCATACAAGCATATATATTGTAAACGCTATTATAAGACAATATGTTCCAAAATCAAAACAAAAAAAGCTCCCTTTCAGAAAAGGAGCTCTTTCTAACGCGTGTATGAACGGGCTATTCCTGTTGTGATGCTTCCGCGGCTGATCCGACGCAGGCTCGCTCTCTTCAGCATCATCGGACATTCATTCGCCAGGCTGAATCAGGTACGCTGCGGCTCTGCGTTTGCCTGCCTGTCATGATTCTGGCGCGATTAGACACGCCGTCCGATAATTCCCCCCACACTTGACCGATAAAGGATGCGGGGGCAATAGACGAGTCTCGATTGCCTTCTGATGCCGCCCCGCCGATGGATCGCTCCTCAATCTGCATATTAGCACGGAATGCACTGAACTCTGCGCATCCCGATAATAAAATGACACCAACCATCACAATCATAATCTGCCACGCCACCACGAGCCTGGCGTTCCGTTTCGAATAATCCAAGGATTCCATCCGACTTCCTCCTTATGTACGTTCTGAAGGAAAGTATAAGGAACATATCTTATCAATCAGCGGGGCAAGTTCTTAACGAATGCTTAAATAAAACTGAACAATTCCATAGGGATCCTTGCAGCAGCGATCGGGGAGCCCTTCTCAGGATCATATAAAAACGCTCCCTCGAAGGGAGCGTTCGCTTTGGCTGCCTCAATTGCTTCGCAATGCAGAACGACCACCGTGCGGCAAGCGAACTGCTGCTATACGACTTGGGGAAAGCGGGTTTCAAAGGTCGTCCGCTGCCGGTCGCTCCGAACCCGGATTTCGCCGCCCTGGACCTCCACGATGCTCTTCGTGATCGCCAGTCCCAGTCCCGTGCCCCCGGTCTGCTTCGAACGGGAAGCCTCCACGCGGTAGAAGCGATCGAAGATGAAAGGCAAATCCCGCTCCGGAATCGGATCGCCGTAGTTGGTGAAGCTGATGCTCACCTGACCGCCCACGCTGCGGACGGCGATGTCGATCCTGTGTCCCGACTCTCCGTACCGGATCGCATTGGATATCAGATTCTCGTAAGCCCGGACAAGCTGGGCGCCGTCTGCCCGAATAACGAGGCCTTCCTCCGCCGCAAGCTTGCATTCCATCCCGGCTTTCTCCAAGGACGGGACGAATTCCTCGATCAGCTGTCTCATGAACTGAGCCATATCGATCTCCCTAATATCCAGCGGAAGCCCGTTATTGATCCTCGTGTATTCGAACAGGTCATCGATCAGCTTCTTCAGATTCTGCGCTTTCTCATAAGCGATATTCACGTAATACCGCAGCTCTACTTCATCCTGGTACCGGTCTTCCTCGATAACCTCCAGGAACCCCAGTATCGATGTCAGCGGCGTCCGGAGATCATGGGATACCCCCGTGATCAGATCGTTCTTCGTTTTCTCCGCATGGCGCTCCTCCAGAATGGATTGGTGAAGCTGCCTGCTCATCTGGTTGATGCTCTCGGCGACCTCGCCCAGCTGGCTGCCTGAGCGAACAGGAATCTCGGTATCGAAATTCCCCTTGGCAATCTCGCGAAGGCCATGCGTGATTTCCTCCAGGTACGCGTTCAGCTGCTCGGTCATGCGGTTAATGCTAGCAGCGACGGCGCCTACTTCGTCCCGGGTGTCGAGCTCGATTCTGGAATCGAATCGTCCGGCCGTGATGTCCTGAAGACCGGTCTCTACCTTCCGCAGATCCAGGGCAAACCACCTCGTGCTCATGTAATAGCTTGCCAAAAAAAGAATGACGCCCGTGACCAACATAACCGGCTTCGAACCGAGGTTATTGACGATCCAGGCAAGCGGCGGGTTGATGGCCGGAATGGAGAGGACCAGCGTGCTTAACGCATAGAGTATGATAAGCAGGGCGGCCGCGATGCCGATGCTGGCGAGCAGCATAAGCAGCATCTTCAGGCGGATGCTATGAAGCTTCAATCCTTTCAAGTCAGTCACCTCTGGTTAAGTTTACTCTATTTTGTAACCGATCCCCCATACCGTCTTAATGTATTCCGGTTGCTGCGGATCCTTCTCGATCTTCTCGCGCAGCTTGCGAATATGGACCATGACCGTATTCTTCGATTCCATGAACGGCTCGTTCCATACCTCGGTATAAATCTTGTCCATGCTCAGCACGAGTCCGCGGTTGATGGCCAGCGTATGAAGCAGGGAGAATTCGCGCGGCGTCAGCTTAATCTCCCTACCGGCCACCGTTACCCGGTGGGACGCGACATTGAGGATCAGCTCATCGATCTGGATTTCGTTCTCGTCCCGTACCGATTGATTGTTCAGCTGTTTGTACCGGCGGAGCTGCGATTTGATCCTTGCGACCAGTTCCAGCGGACTGAACGGTTTGGTCACGTAATCATCCGCGCCGATGCTGAGTCCAGCGATCTTGTCAATCTCCTGGCTCTTGGCGGACAGCATGATAATGGGCGTGTTGTTCTCCTCCCGAATCTTCATGCATGCCTGGATGCCATCCATCTGCGGCATCATGACATCGAGAATGATCAAATCCACTTTATGGTTTTTTAGAATCTCCAGCGCTTCCAGGCCATGAGATGCGGTGAGCAGCGTATAGCCCTCATTCCTGACGTAAATCTCCATCAATTTCAAAATTTCGGTTTCATCGTCAACCATCAGTATCGTAACTCCAGACATGGCTCCTCCTTGATCATAAAGCGGCAGTCAGCATAACGCCTTTTACGTTCTCTTCTCCATGGATGTTGTCAGGCCGGGCGATGCTGCTGTTTTGGTTTCCTTTCGCCATGGCCATGCCTCGTCGGGTATACGTCCTATTCTTGCGAAACAGGCTAGGAACCGGAAAGCGGCACAGCCGGCGCATCGGTTGGTTTACCCGATCTCTTCGCCTTCGGAATATTACCGAAAATCACCCATGAGCCCGGTATATATCGAACCGTCAATTCCACGACGATCCATGAACAGCCTAAGGCTGCCGCAAAACCGCCCGCATACCACAGATGGGTTAGGATCGAGTTCCCCGTGGTTAGCGGGAATTGACGGTAGACGAGCAGAAAGAACGGATGAATGAGATAAATCCCGAAGGATACGGCCCCCAGTCTCTCCAGCGCGGGCGTCCATCCGCGTACCCCGGCCCGGTAGAACAGAATGGCGAACTGGAGCAGGACAAGCGCCCCAAAGTAAGTATGCATATTCCACAGCAGCTCGTACAGCGTTGAATTATATCCGGTTCCGTGAAGACGGTTGTTGTAATAAATGTACACATGGCCGAGACCGGCAGCTGCCCATGCGATCCACAGCATCGTCCAAGCCGCTATGCGGTAAGGCTGTGCGTTGGCACGGCTGATCACAAGCCAGGCCTTCAGTTTCGGATAATAGATGCCGATAAAAGCGCCCAGCATGAAGTAAGCTATATAGGACAGGGCCCAGCTTCCCTTATTCGGCACCTGCCAATAATACTTATTCATCAGTATAAACGTCCACTGGATCACCAGTCCAATCGGTATCGCCCATTTTGCAAGCTGCGGCATCTTCTTGAACAACCACAGCACCAGCGGAAACAGCACATAAAACTGAATGCTGATAAACACGAAGTACAGATGCGTATACGCTTTGCCGGTCAACAGCTTTTGAATAAAACTCTCCATCGTCTCGCCAAACGGCCTGCCTTGATAATGCAGATAGTGCAGCAGCCCGAAGTAAAACACGGAAAAGAGCGTATACGGGATGATGATGTACAGCAATCTTTTTTTGTAGAATCCGCCGATCAGCTTCTTGGTCGTAGGGCGGTCATAATAATTGTAGAAGAGTACCAGGCTGCTCAAAAATATAAACGTCGGCGTTCCGTATTTCATGAAGATGTTCATAAAATTGTAGATGAAAAAGTATTTGGAGTCCGTCATGGCCGATACGGCATACGATGTCGAGTGAACGGACAGCACGCCGATAATGGCGAATGCGCGGACCAATTGCAGCTCGGGAAGACGCTCCCTTGGCAGAGAATTCATTTTGTTCATGGCAGTACCCTCTCATTTCAAAGTCCGAATTTTTCTCGTTCCTAACCGAAACGAATTCAACCAGTATAGTAGACATTTCTTAACGTCTTACTTCCAAATTCTTAACAATTGCTTAAGATTCTGGTTCATGCTCCTAATAAAATTCTCCTTGATCCCGAAGAATCCTTGGTCTTACAATAAGAAAAATATCTATCGACGTACTTTCTCAGAAGACAGACCGCGTATAGCGGAAGTTTTTCTTGCGAGATAAGGATAGTAAGACTCTGAAGCTTATACTCTCTTATCTCTTAAAATAATCTTTAATTGGGGTGAATTGGATGCTGATAAGGATCCTTGCCGTTCGAAGTAGCTGGGCCCGGTCTGTCATACTGGACCGGGCCTAGCCAGAATCACAGTAACTGAGCGAACGAATATGAGACGATCTGTTTTCAGCATCCCATTTTATCTCAATTGAAAAGGTGAACCATATATATGAAATCACAGGAATACAAATCATTTTATGATATCGTAGGAGCCTTAAACGGCTGGGATTTCAGCAAGGTCAGATGGATCTCGGAAGGCGTGGAGTGGAATTTTTACGATGAGGTTAGCAAGCGGTGCACATCATCGGGCGTTCTGCTGGATATCGGCACGGGAGGCGGAGAGAACTTGTTGTCCATCGCCTCGAAGGCGGCATTGCTGATTGGAATCGATCTTTCCCATGCGATGATAGAGACTGCCCGGAGTAATAAACGGAAGGCTGCGGCTTCCAACGTACGCTTTGTCCAGATGGATGCAGGGGTGCTTCAATTCCCGGAGGCGTTTTTCGATTTGATTTCATGCCGGCACTCCCCTTTCCGTGCTTCGGAGGTTGCCAGGGTATTAACCGATGATGGCGTGTTTCTAACGCAGCAGGTTCGCGAATGCGATAAAACTAATCTGGCCCAAGCCTTCGGCAGAGGACAATCCTCCCGCGAAGACGGCGCTTTAATGGAGGAATACAAGAGGGAACTTCAGCTGGCAGGGTTTCGCGATATCCAATGCGCCGAATATGATGCCGTCGAGTACTATGAGCGTGAGGAGGATCTTATCTTCCTGCTTAAGCACACGCCCATCATTCCCGGATTCGGACAGGAGGAATTGGATTTCCGCATCCTGCAGCAATTCATCGAGGAGCATCGCACAGATCTCGGAATCCGGACGAATTCCGCACGGTTTATGATCGTGGCGCGGAAATAGCCGGTCCTCCATGGTTATCCATAACCCGTAGCTTACGGCTATTAAACAGAAAAAGCGCACAAGGGGCAGCCCTTGGCGCTTTTTTTTAGAAATCAGCATCGTATATTATCTCAGCATGATGGAACCGCCGTCCACCATCAGCGTTTGGCCGGTCATGTAATCGGAATCGGAGCTAGCCAAGAACACGGCCACGTGTCCGATATCCTGCTCGGGATCGCCCATTTTTTTGAGCGGAATCTTATCGACCATTTCTTGATACGCTTCCGGAAATGCCTGCTTCCACTGCTCTACGCCCGGCGTCAGCGCGATCGGACTGATCAGATTGACATTGATGCCGTCTGCTCCCCACTCGTTGGCAGCCACGCGTGACAATCCCCGGATCGCTTCTTTCGCTGCGGCATAGGAGGCCTGGTTCACCATGCCGGACAGTCCCGCACCGGATGCAAAGTTGATCACCTTGCCCTTGGCTGCTTTCAGATGAGGATAACATTCCTGCATGAAATAAAACGTCGGATAGAATCCGGTATTGAACGACAATGCCATCACTTCATCGGTAGTTTCCACAATGGGTACCTGCTTGGACACATGCGCGTTATTAACGAGAATATCCAGTCTGCCGTAGGTGCTCACAACGTCATCCACGATTCCTTTAATCGAGGCTTTATTCGTAATATCGCCGTTAATAAACATCGAATCGCTATATGCCCTCAGCGCTTTCTCCGTTTCGCGACCCTTATCCTCATTCACGTCCACGATGACGACCTTGGCGCCTTCCTTGGCCATGGCAAGAGCCATGCCGCTGCCGATTCCGCCGGCACCGCCCGTAATTATAGCTACTTTGTCTTTCAATTTCATGCTGTACACGCCTTCTTTCCCGAAAATGATAGCCTCACTATCAAAGATAGATCATTTCGCGAAAAATTTCAAATTTAAAGGATCCGCGCAAAAAAAAGCAAGCCCCTCACCCATGGAGGAGCTTGCTGCTTACGTGTTACGACAGGATCAACTAAAGACCTGTGAAGCTATTCGTTATTAGCCGTTGACCAGCAGTTCTTTCAGCTGCTTGATCTGCTTGCGCTCGCCCGCAAGCACCAGCGTCGATCCTGCTGTCAGGATGTCGTCCGGACCCGGATTGATTTTCTGCTCTTTCTTGTTCACAATCGCTAATACATTAGCGCCAGTACGTTGACGAACCTGAAGCCCTGCAATGGATTGTCCCACGCATTTGTAATGCGGCTCGATTCGCGCCCATTCGATGATCAAATCTTCGAGCGTCACTTCGATGGTCTCCAGCGCTTTCGGTTTATACGTCATGCCGCCGATAATGCCTGCGATTTGTCTTGCCTCGTCATCCTCTAATGTAATCTGGGAGATGGTCTCCTCAGGATCGTCATCTTCAAAGTGGTACAACTCTCTACGGCCATCGTCATGAATAACAACAACCAGCTTATCCCCTGATCTCGCCTGAATAAGGAACTTCTTCCCGATACCCGGCAGATCAGATTCGCGAATAATACTCATGTGTAAATCCTCCGTTCTGGGGTTAATTCAATCTCTAGATTATATAGATTAGTTGGAAGAAAGTAAATCATCCCGGGCTTCCCTATGCATTCCTTTTTTTCACTTTCTCCACTGGATCGCTCCATTTGAATATTTTATTCATTCCACGGTACACGCGCTTCGACTCCTTGGCCAATAAGGGCCCAAGAATCGCGAGAATCAGGACATAGAGTGCCGAGAATGGTTTCAGCATCGCGGACAGTCCGCCGGCAAGTCCCAGATTCGCAACGATAATCGTGAACTCCCCGCGCGCCATAATAGTCAAGCCGATGTTAAGCGACGATTTATGCGATAGTCCGGCCTTGCGTCCCGCTATCATGCCTGCGACCAGGTTGCCGATTATGGTCAGTACCACGGCGCCAAGAGCCAGCCATAACGCATTCCCCAGCGTGGTCGGATCGATGCCGAGACCGAAGCTGAAGAAGAAGATCGCTCCAAAGAAATCACGGAAAGGTATGACCAGCTGCTCGATCCGTTCGCTATGATCCGTCTCCGATAAAGCCAGTCCGAACAGCAGCGCGCCGATCGCTTCGGCTACGTGCAGCGTCTCCGAAAACCCGGCAATAAAGAACATCGACGAGAACACTACGATAATGAAAATCTCGCTGGACGTAATATTCAGCAATTTGTTAAGTATGGGTGGACCTTTTCTCGCAATAACAAAGAACAACAGCATGTAACCTATGGAAATGCAAACCGAGAGGATCGTTGCCCCTATCGATGTAGCCCCGCCTAACAGCAGTCCCGACATAATCGATAAGAACACGGCAAGGAAAATATCATCGAACAAAATCATGCCGAGTATGAGTTCCGTCTCCGCATTCCCCGTGCGCCGCAGATCCACAAGCACCTTAGCGACGATGGCGCTGGAGGAAACCGACAGCATCCCTGCAATGATCAGCGTCTCGTACAGAGGCATGTTGATCACGAAACCGTAAGCCACACCCAGCACGAAGTTCAATACTACATATACGGTTCCGCCTACCACAATGTTTCGTCCGGACTTGATCAATTTTTGAACCGAAAATTCAAGACCAAGGTAAAAGAGCAGGAATAGAATACCGATCTGTCCCAGAAAATCGATGATCCCCTGGCTCTCAATGAACTTAAAGTCAAGAATCCCTATCGTTGGTGCATGCGGACCGACAAGCATCCCGAGCACAATCAAGAACGGTATGATCGAGAACTTGAGCTTTCCAGCAATTACGGAGGCTATAGCAACCAGAATCAGAGCAGTTCCAACCTCAAACATCATATGGTCCATAGAAGACCTCCTCCTCCTCAAATTTGACTTCTGGCAATCATTACTATTATACATAAAAATGCATACATTTACAAAGGAACTGCAATATATTTGCTTGATTGCCTTTTATGCAGGAAATGGCGTCATTTAAAAACAGGCTTATTTTTATTAGCGATTTCATTGTTTCCAAAAAATATAAAATCTATCCACAAACGCAATCAAGGTTCATCAAATGAATAAATATACACTTTGATGCATACAATACCAGGTAAAAAAATCCATTATTTTAAGCGGCATATTCACCTTCTTCCTGTTTTTCGTTTTTCTTATGCGCACGAAAAAAAGCCCCGCGGCTGCAACCGCGGGGTTTTGCTTCTTCTTTGCACTATTTAAACCAGCCTTTTTCCTTGAAACGCGTGATCGCTTCGATCCGGTTGCTGACGCCAAGCTTATCGAGAATAACGGAAATGTAATTACGCACGGTTCCCGTGGTAATGAACAGCTGATTGGCAATTTCCTTCGTATTCTTGCCGTCCGCGATGAGGCCCAGCACTTCCTTTTCCCGCTCCGTCAGCGGATTCTCTTCACCGGAATACGCTTCATCCACCAGCTCGGAGGCGTAGATTCGCCTGCCTGCCATAATGCTGCGAATGGACGCGGCCAGCTCCTCGCTCGGGCTGTCCTTAAGCAGGTAAGCGTTGGCGCCCGCTTTCACGGCACGTTCGAAATACCCGGGCCGGGCAAAGGTCGTCAAGATCATCACCTTGCAGCCATAACCCTTGATCTCCTCGGCGGCTTCAAGCCCGTTCATGATCGGCATCTCAATATCCATGATGCAGATATCCGGCATATGAAGTTTGACAAGCTGTACGGCATCCTTGCCGTTGCCCGCCGTCCCGACCACCTGCATATCCTCTTCCAGATCCAGCAGTGAGGCCAAGGCTCCAAGCAGCAGCCGCTGATCTTCGGCAATGACGATTCGGATCATATTCCCGCCTCCTTATCCGGCATTCTGAGCACATTAGGGACTCGAAGGACAAGCGTAGTCCCCTCGCCTGAAGCAAACTCCATGCTTCCGTTCACGAATTCAAGCCGCTCTCTCATTCCCCGCAGCCCGTTGCCGCGGTTTTTCGCGTCCGTCACGAACCCGGTCCCATTGTCCTTCACCCTGGCAATCAGATCCGTTTCCGTGGATTCGATCACAATGGAGCAGGCCGTGGCATTGCTGTGCTTCACGATGTTATTCACTGCCTCTTTCAGGCACATGCTGATCACGTTTTCGTTCATCAACGATAGATTCTCCGGCTCCTGCGTCCCCTCAAAGGTCAACTCGATCTGCGCCGCCTTCAGGATTTGCCGAATACGGAAGATTTCATCCGCAAGCCGGGTCCCCCGCATCCGCGTTACCATCTCGCGCACTTCCTTCAGTGCGGTTCGGGCCGTCTGACGGACATCGTTGATCTCGGCTTGGGCCCTTTCCATATCCTGCTTCATCAGTTTGCCGGCCAAATCGCTTTTCAGGCCGATAAGAGACAGCTTTTGCCCCAGCGTATCATGCAAATCCCGGGCAATGCGCTGGCGTTCCTCCAGCTTCACCAATTCCGAAATCCGTTTGTTCGCATCCTCCAGCTGGCCCTGCAGCTGATCGTTCTTATTCCGGTTATAGTTTGTCACAGGGAGCAGTATAACCCCTACCACACTCACAAGCACGAATGGCAGCTGCGTGATGAAGAACGGATTCCGCGTTAACAATCCATAGTTCACCGTAATAATGGTCGTAACCAAATGGATGGAGTACAGCGTAATAAATCCGGCCTTATTCTTGATGTTCCCGATGAAGAAGGCGAGGAACAGCGAGAAATAGATATATCCGAATACCACGGACATCGCAATCGATATCAGAATTTGCAGACTCGTCCAGAAATAGACGAGCCAGCCTTTGGACAGAAATGACAACACATAAAAAGCGAAGAACATCACGATCATCAGAACGCCGATCACGATCTGATAGGTCGAGGTCGACCGGAAGATGAAATAGAACGGAAGGATGTAGAAGACGACCCATACGTAAGGGCTCAGTCCCGTGCTTTTATGAAAGATCTGATACCATTTCTGCATGGAGTCCCACCTTCTGTCGGTTCAAGCTTAATCCATTTACTAGCCTTAGCGAATCCGTTCTCTAATATAGCATCATGACTCAGCGGCCTATTCGCCCTGCACCCTGGGTCTTGGGCTCGCCAGGTTCTTCTCGGCCTTCGTCAATGCCGGCTCCTGCGGCTTGCGAAGCGACTGACGCGCTTCCTTAAAGGTGACAAACACCTTCTTCTCTTCATCCCACAGACGGAAGCGAATGGACTTCAAACTGGTCTTCAGCGTAATCGTTGTAGCCTTCTGCAGCGGAGGAGCGGCTTCATGCGCCTTCTCCAGGTTATAGTTAGGCACCTTCGGGCTCAAATGGTGAACATGATGGAAGCCGATGTTGCCCGTGATCCATTGCAGAAGCTTCGGAAGCTTGTAATAAGAGCTGCCCTCTACGGCTGCATTGATATAACTCCACTCTTCATCATGCTCGTAATACGTTTCCTCGAATTGATGCTGCACATAGAATAGCCAAATGCCAAGCATTCCGGAAACCATGAAGATCGGAGCCTGAACGAGCAGGAATGCCTGCCATCCGATCGCCCAGCACAGCAATGCATACAGCGCTACAATCGAAATATTCGTGATATAGTTACTGATCTTCTCCTTGCGTCTCGCGCCTTTGCGGTTGAAGCGATAGGATATCAAAAATATGGCGATGGGACCCAAACCGAACATCACGATCGGGTTGCGGTATACGCGGTAGTACAGACGCTCCCAAAAGGAGGCCGCACCATATTCTTCAACGGTTAGTACCCACATATCGCCGATTCCCCGCTTATCGAGATTGCTGCTCGTCGCGTGGTGAATCGCGTGGGTGTTCTTCCATTGCTCGTAAGGGCACAGCGTAAGCACGCCCGTAATCGTGCCGAGAATTTGATTCGCCTTGCGGCTTTTGAAGAAAGATCCATGACAGCAATCATGGAATATGATAAACGTCCGGACAACAAACCCCGAAGCAATCACGGCTATGGGAATGGTAAGCCAGTACGATACCGATAAGCTTAAATAGGCTGCATACCATAGCAGTATCAAGGGAACCAGTGTATTGAAAAGCTGACCTATACTCGCCTTTGTGTCAATTTCTTCATAAGGGGCAACGTTCTTTTTCAAGCTGGACAATTTGTTATCGGGTTTAGCCATAGTTGTCTTCCTCCTCGAAATGAAGCGCAAGGACGTCATCAAGCTATCACGCACTTGTCTAACTTAAGTATAGATAGAATGTCATGCGCGTCGTAGTCATAAACGTCATTTCGGGAGTATGACAAATATCATATATCGGTGCGGGAATCCGCCGGGAACCGCAGTCCGATCTGGCTTCTGGCTTCCTGCATAATTTCGGCCGTAATGAGCGAGTTGGCATGGGTGTTGATTGAACTTTCCCGTTCGCCGCACCGGATCAAATCGATAAATTCCCGGGCTTCGTAATACATCGATTCATGCGTTTGCAGCTGGGTCACGTTCTCGATGGTGCCGTCTCTGTAACGGATCTTCACATCGTACGGCTGATTGATTTTGTCGATGATCATCGTGCCGTTCTCGCCCTGAATTTCGGTTGGAGCGTAGGAATCGCTGATTTTGGAATGCATGATGACGGCATCCATCTCGGGATAGGACAACAGAAGACTGCCTTCGCCGTCCACCCCGGAAGACAGCATGTAGCCGGAAGCCTTCACCGTGTCCGGTTTTCCGAACAGGGTCACCATCGGGTACAGGCAATAGATCCCCAAATCCATCAAAGAACCGTTGGAATATTCAGGGTTGAACGCATTCAGCACCGTCCCCTGCTTGAACGCGTCATAACGGGAGGAATATTGGCAATAGCTCGCAAAATAACGCCGTATCGGGCCCAGCTTGTACAGGTTGTCCCGGACGGTCTTGAAGTTCGGCATCAGCGTCGACTTCAACGCTTCCATCAACAGAACGTCATTGTTCTTCGCAGCTTCGATCATTGCGGCCACTTCAACCGCGTTGGAAGCCATCGGCTTCTCGCAGAGGACGTGTTTCCCATGGTTCATGCATAATATCGCCTGGTCCACGTGATAGGAATTCGGACTCGCAATGTATACCGCATCAATTTCGTCATCCTGCACCATCGCCTCAAGATCGGTGTAGACCTTGGGATCCGCGTACTTAGCCGCAAAAGCCCTGCCCTTCTCTTCCGTACGGGAGTATACGGCAGCCAGAATAAATTCTTCCGTCTCCAGTGCCGACTGGAGAAACCTCTCGGTGATCCAGTTTGTGCCGATAATGGCAAAACGGATGTTCATCCCTTATCCCTTCCCTTCATGGTTTATCCTGATTGATCTTTATCGTTGGCTTACATCCATCCTTCAAAAGCCGAAATTCGTTCGCGTGCCGAATCCGGAATCGGCGTGCTCTTGCCTGAAGCGGTCTCGATGAGCACGATGGTTCCGCGGCCGGCTGCCTTCAAGGCGCCGTCCACCACGATCGCATATTGAATGTCCATGGAGGAGCGTCCGATCTCAGCCACCCGCACATGAAGCCTAAGCGGGTCCTTCAGATACATTTGCGCCAAATACTGGCACTCCAGATCCGCAACAACCGACACCTTTTGATCGCCGAACAGTTCGTCGGTCAATCCCAGATTCTCGAAATATTCAATGCGTCCCTGCTCAAAATACATGAAATAACTGACGTTATTGACATGACCCAGCATATCCGTTTCGCAATACCTAATCTTTATCGGAATTTCAAAGTGAAACGTGTCCAGCCAGGACTTGGGATCCGGTTGTATGAAGGTTGTTTTTTTCATGATGAGTCCCCTTTCTCTTTATAGGAGGGAAATGTATGTACAATGCTAAACCAGTCTTCTACAGGATAATGAATACCCGCTGCGTCCGTCAACTAAATAACCAAATGATGGATATCTTGCCGGATTCGCCCTTAGAATAAGTCTTTGAATTCATTTCCCTCCCATAGGTTGCCACCCATAGAACCGATCCATGAAAAAAACCATCCGCCCCCGATCAGGATCACGGGAGGGATGGTCTCGATAGTATGAATGGAACTAGCTGGGTCAAAGCACGTGTCGCTTCGTCATCAATGTCTCTTCTTATAGTAGGTTAAGGCCAGCGCCAACGCCAGCACCGAGCCCTTGACGATATCCATCGCATAATACGGCACGGACAGCATGATCAGACCGTTTTGCAATATACCGATCAACACAGCGCCGACAAAGGTCCCGAGCGCGTTCGGCTTGCCGGCTCCGAATACGGAGTATCCGATGAAGGTCGCGGCAACGGCATCCATGAGATAGGGCCCGCCGGAGTTGACCTCGGCCGTCATGACGCGAGCCCCGAGGATAATCCCGCCGATGGCGGCAAACAATGCGGAGACCAGATAAGCGATCAGACGGTATTTACTCACCGGGATCCCGGATAAAGCCGCCGCTTCGCGGTTGCCCCCGATCATGTACATGTACCGTCCGTGTTTCGTATAGGTCAGGAACAGATGGACCACGAGGACCACGAGAACCATAATGATAATGATCCATGGCACCTGCCCGATCTTCTCGAACAGCGCCGGGATTTTACCGGTGGCAAAGTCCCCGCTCGGCATGATCATATTCTGGGAGATGGTAGCGCCCCGGGTATACGTCAGGGCAACGCCCTGGAAGATAAACATCGTCGCCAAGGTCATCAGCATGTCGTCGATCTTGAAATTGATGACCAGAAATGCGTTGATCAGCCCGACGGCCAGGCAGAACAGCAGCGTGAGGCCGAGGCCGATGCCGATGATTTGCCCGTGCCAGACGAACATGGATATGACCAGCGCGTTTGCCAGGGAGGCCGTCGAGCCGACGGACAGGTCAAAGCCGCCAACGGCGAGCGATACGGTCAGTCCTACGGCAATGATCGTCACGATCGAGATCGAACGGAGAATGTTAATAATGTTGCTTGTATTCAAAAAGTTGTCGGCAACGGTCCCGAATACGAGAATAAGTACGAATACCGTTATCAATGTGCCGTATTTATATAGAAAATCGAATGCGAAGCTAGCCGCCGGCTTCTCCTTAACAGGTCTTGCTGTATTCATGTCAACCCGCCTCCTGTGCAGTAAAGCAATAATTCCTCTTCATTCGTTGACCGCGTTGTCAACTCCTTCGTGATGCGGCCGTCATACATCACATACACCCGGTCGGTGATGCCCACGATCTCGGACAGCTCGCTCGTAGCGTACAGCACGCATTTCCCCCGCTTGGCCAGCTCGGCCACCAGCTTAAAAATATCCCGCTTCGCGCCAACGTCTACGCCCTTGGTCGGCTCATCGAAAATATACACGTCCGCGTCGGCCAGCAGCCATTTGCCGATCGCCACCTTCTGCTGGTTGCCCCCGGACAGGTTTCTCACCCGCGCTCTCTCGCTCGGAGTTTTGATCCCGAGCGACTCGATCATCTCTCTCGCCGCCTGTTTCTCCCTGCCAAAGCTTAGCCAGGAACCCCATTTGGAAAATTGGGACAGCACCGCGGCCGTTAAATTGACGGACACCGGCTCTTCCACGAACACGCCTTCCCGGCGGCGCTCCTCGGGTACGAGCGCAATGCCGTGCCGCACGGCATCATGCGGCGAGCGGATACGCAGCTTTTTTCCATCCAGTATCATCTCGCCGGTTGACGTGCCGGAAGCCCCGAATACCGCCCGGCACAGCTCGGTTTTCCCGGCCCCGACAAGGCCTGCCAGACCGACGATCTCCCCTTGGCGAAGGAACAGATCAACGCCGTTGATTTTGCCCGGGTCGTACATGCCTTTTACCTCTAACCGCGCAGGACCGATGTCTCGCTCGATATGGGGAAACTGCTGATCCATCTTGGAGCCCAGCATGTATTCCACCACTTTCGGCTGATCGATATTCGCGATGCGGTCGCTCTTCACCAGCAAACCGTCCCGCATGATCGTAATGTCATCGCAGATTTCGTACAGCTCCGGCAGCCGGTGCGATATGAAAATAATGCCGACTCCGTCCTGCTTCAGCTTGCGCACCAGCTTGAACAGCTGCTCCGTCTCGCTATGGCTGAGCGGCGCGGTCGGCTCGTCCAGCACCAGAATGCGGCACTGTTTGGAAACGGCTCTGGCGATCAGCACCATCTGCTTCTCCGCCAGCGTCAGCTCCGAAATCAGCTTTTTGACCGGGACCCGGATATTCATCCGCGCAAGAATCGATTCGGCTTCCCGATGGAGCTCCTTCCAACGGATCAAGTGCCGTTTGCCCATATCGTGAACCGTCCGGTCGAGCATGATGTTCTCGCCGACCGTCAGGTTCGGAATGAGCGCGGTATCCACCTCTTGATAGACGATCTGAATGCCCAGGTCCTTTGCTTCCTTCGGTGAACGGATGTCCGCCCTGCTTCCGTCGATCCAGATCTCGCCCTCGTAATGGGTATACGCTCCCGATAGAATCTTCATTAAGGTAGACTTTCCCGCGCCATTCGCACCGATCAACGCATGAGCCGTTCCCGCAGTCGTCTGAAAGTCAACATCGGTCAACGCCTTAACGCCTGGAAAAGAGATCGATATGCGCTTCATTTGAAGTAAGGGTGCCGCTCCCGAAATATCGGTCGAGCTGGCAGTTGTTGGCTCCATCACGCTTCGCAAGTGTATTCTTCCCTTCAAATAGGATAGGGCGCCCCTATCGATGACCGACAAGAGCGCCTGTATGAATATTGCTGTTTATTTGCCGCCTGCTTCTTTCAATGCCTTCATCCAGTCCTCTTCGAATTCCGTGCTTGTTCCCCAGCTCGGGATAATATCGGCCAAATTAACCATGTTGACCGCTTCAGATGCCCCTTCAAGGCCGGAGCGCTCGATCAATACAGGCTCCAGATTATACGTAGCAGGTGTTTCCTCACCTGCAATCTTCTTAGCTAGCAAACGAACGTTGATGGCGCCGATCATCTTCGGATCGACGGCTGCGGTAGCCACCCAAGGGCTGTCCGGTTTCTGGATCAGCTCCAGGTCCGCGTTGGATACGTCGATGCCGTAAATCTTAACCTCGCTGCGTCCCGCTTCCTCCAGCGCTCTCGCCGCGCCGATGGCGAATGCATCCCAGGTTGCGAAGATTGCATCGATTTCGCCCTTCGGATATTTCGTCAGGATAGCGGATACCGCGTTTTGCGTTTCCAAGGAAGTCTGGTCACTCGCTACGCCGAAACGCTCCACTTCCTTGATGCCCGGGTTGTTCTTCAGCGTTTCCTGGTATACGGCATTACGACGCACCATCGGCGGGAATCCGTCTACCCAGAGGTAAACGATGTTGGCCTCCGGCCCTTGCTCTTCAATCAGCTTGTCCAACGCCAGCTTCGCGAGCTGCTCGTCATCCTGCGATGTCTGGGTCACCCCTGCAATGTCACCGATCTCCGGCAAGGAGTCGAAGGTGACGACCGGAATTCCCTTTTCGGTAATCTTCTTCACGTCCTGAACCGATGCAGGATCGTCGCCATGCGATATGATAAATCCATCGTAGTCGCTGTCAATGGCTTGCGCGATCGCATCGTGGAATTTGGCGGAGTCTCCGTTCGCCGAGAAGGTATCCACCTTAAACCCGAGAGCCTCGCCTTCCTGCTTCGCCCCTGCCAAAAATTGAGCCGTGTGGTCATCGCCCCCGATTTTCCGAACGACCATCAATTTCACCGGATCCTTCTCGGCAATGCCTGCCGGCAGGTTCTCGACCTTGTCCGCCAGATTGCCCGACCCGTTACCGCCGCCGCTGCCCGATTCGGCGCATCCGGTCAATACGATCACAAACGCCAGCGCCAGCGCCGATAATTTCCTTACATGTTTCATGGCTTTCATGTTCCCTCTCCCCCTGTTTTCCGTAAAAAAGACGAATAATAATTAATACAAGTAATCCTATAGGATTTAAAAGGAGGCGTCAACCATTATTTTTTCGCTTTAATGCATTACACCACATACGCAAAAAAAATGAAAGTGATTTCTAACATTTCTAATTGTATCGGCAGCCATGAACCCATATTTCATACCTATTGCCATTCTCATATAAAAAAAGAGCTCCGGGCACGACATTCGCGCCCGAGCTCTTTCCATTAGGAGCACGGATTCCGTGCATCCAGCGTTTGTTGCTTCCAGCTTCAGCTCTAAAACCAACCATTAGCCCAAAGAAACGCCCATCGTTTCGAGCCAGGCCTTCGCGATTAGGCCGTGTCCGGCCGGTGACGGATGCACGCCGTCCGGCGCCCAGAAGGCAGCTTCGCGACGCACCGACGCCGCAGCGAACAATCCGTCCAGCGGCACCAGGAGGGCTCCGTATTCCACCGCCAATTCGCGGACCGCCGTGATTTTCGGATCCAGATCCTCGCGCCAAGCTCTCCGATCCTCCGGATGAGGCAGCACGAACGGTTCAACCAGAATCAGCTTGGCGTCCAGCGCTTCTTTCGTCCGTTCGATCAATTTGCGGTACCCGGCTTTATAATCCTCGGTGCTTGTCGGGTCCCCGCTATCATATCGGCGCCAAGTGTCGTTGATTCCGATATAGATGGATACCCAGTCCGGCTTCAGGTCCAGGCAATCCTCCTGCCATCTGTTATTCAAGTCGACGACCCGGTTTCCGCTGATCCCTCTATTCAAAAAGGTAACGTTCAACTCAGGAAATTTCATGCCGAACAACGAGTCGATCAATAGCGGGTAGCCGTTCCCCAAGCTGCCGGAAAAGTTGCGGTCGCGACCGCAATCCGTAATGCTGTCCCCTTGAAATAATACGACATCCCCTTGCTGCAAACGATTCATTCCACTTCCTCCTCATCGGTATGTTGCTATTGTGCGTACACTTGGAAATTCGTAGGCTCATGTATCGTGAGAACGCTTCCTAACATTTAAATATTTGCCGTGCAGGGCTCAATTCCTTTTTATGAGCACTGCAAATCGCCGATTCGGATAATTTTTTGGATAAAAAAACCTGCCCCGACTCCGGTCGGGACAGGTTCTATTTTTCGATTAGGCTCCGGTCGGCATGGCCACCCAGTGGCCTTCCGATACTTCCACAAGCTCGGAATGCTCCAGATTATATTTATCCTCTCCGGTGCGTTCTTCCAGCAGGACCCGTTTCTTCTTGGATTCGATCTTCGGATCGGGCACCGGAATCGCCGCGAGCAAGGACTTCGTATAATCATGCTGCGGATTGGAGTAGAGCTCCTCGCTTTCCGCGAGTTCGACGATCTTGCCCATATACATAACGGCAACGCGGTCGCTGATATGCTTCACCATCGACAGGTCGTGCGCAATGAACAGATAGGTCAAGCCCAGACGGTGCTGCAGCTCCTCCAGCAACTTCACGATCTGCGATTGGATCGACACGTCGAGCGCGGAGAGCGGCTCATCGCACACGATGAATTTCGGCTCTACCGCCAGCGCCCGCGCAATTCCGATCCGCTGGCGCTGGCCGCCGGAGAACTCGTGCGGGTAGCGCGTCGCATAAACCGGATCCAGTCCGACCATATCCAGCAGCTCCTCGACCCGCTTCTTCCGCTCCTGCTTGCTGCCGGTTAACTTATGGACATCCAGCGCTTCGCCGATAATGTCCACGACCTTCAATCTGGGATTCAGTGAAGCATACGGATCCTGGAAGATCATCTGCATATGGCGCCGCATGGCCTTCATTTCCGAAGGGGAGAGGCGATTCACGGACATCCCCTGATATAGCACTTCTCCGCCGGTCGGCTGATGAAGTCGAAGGATGGCTCGTCCCGTCGTTGATTTTCCGCTGCCGGATTCGCCGACGACCCCGAGGGTCTCCCCCGCCTGAATATGAAAGCTGATATCATTCACCGCTTTAAGCACATTCCCTTTGCCCATATCAAAATACTGCTTCAGGGATTTCACCTCTAACAGCGGTCCTTTGTAATCCGTGCTTGGTACGATGATCGGCGCCGGCTTCGCTTTCTTCTTCTCGTCGAGGCGCGGAAGCGCGTTTAACAGCTTCAAGGTATAGGGATGCTGAGGATTCTCGAAGATTTCCTCCGTCGTTCCCGTCTCCACGATCACGCCGTCTTTCATCACGGCCACGCGGTCGCACATGCCTGCCACAACGCCGAGATCGTGCGTGATCAATATAATGGAGGAACCGAAGCGCTCCTGCATATTTTTCATCAGATTGAGGATTTGGGCCTGAATCGTTACGTCAAGCGCCGTCGTCGGCTCGTCCGCAATCAGCAGCGCAGGTCGGCACGCCAGGGCGATGGCGATCATCACCCGCTGCCGCATGCCGCCCGAGAACTCGTGCGGGTATTGATTATAACGCGCTTCGCTGTTCGGGATGCCGACCAGCTTGAGCATGTCAAGCGCCTGCTGCTTCGCTTCCTGCTTGGACAGCTTCAGGTGTTTGACCAGACTTTCCGATATTTGTTCCCCGATGCGGATGGTCGGATTCAGCGAGGTCATCGGGTCTTGAAAAATCATCCCGATATCGCGTCCCCGGATGCTCTCCATCTCCTTCTCGGTTTTCTCGGCCAGGTTCTGGCCAAGGAACAGGATCTCTCCATCCTTCATATAAGAAGGCGGGGAAGGCAGCAGCCGCATGATCGAGCGTGCCGTGACGCTTTTGCCGCTCCCGGATTCTCCGACGATACCGAGAGTCTCCCCTTTCTTCACTTCAAAGCTGACCCCACGCACCGCGTGAAATTCTGAATCACGGGATTGAAAGGCCACGCTCAAATTTTTAACCTGCAATATCGGTTCCAACTCTGCTCACCTGCCATTATGCTTATGTCATTAAAGTAATATACTCTACAACTCTTATAATCTATTGACTTTTAAAATAGGCTAAAATAAAATATACTATATCACTCGGAATAATGCAATTTGAAACAAGGAGGAAAGGCACCTTATGGGGGGGACAGAAGCAGCAAGACCAAACAGACTCATAAGTTCGATAAGCAGCACATACAGTAAGATCCTTCTGAATCCTTCTTATAGATACTTACTATTATTATTGGGAGCGCCCGTGAATCTCGTGGTCTTCCTATTTTATTTGGTCCAGAGAAAGAAGGATGACTACGCGGCGGCTGAGAACCGCATACGCAGGGAGATGCTGGCCGTCGGATATCTGGAGGCCCTTCGCTCCGAGATGATGGAGCAGCAGAAACGCAAGCATGAGTTCTTCAAGCAAAAAATCAGCGAGGCTCAGCTCAAGCAGGAAGTCGACAAGATCGCAGAGGCAAGGTTCCGTGAAGTCCTCAAGGATCGGACCGCCAAAGACCTGAAGCTGAACAATCGCAAACGGCTGACTCTGGCCGATACGTTCGGTTCTCTCATCGAGAACCCGTTGTTCTTCATTATATCACTTATTCCGGGCTTGCTGATGTACATCCTTATTTTTTTGTACAGCAATCCCTATCTGAAATATATTTCGGAGAGACTCGTGATGACGGTATTCGTTATCTTTGGCGTAGCGGTTCTCGTCTTTACGATTCTTCACTTGTCGCCGTTTAACCCCGCGGCCAACATATTGGGCGAGACGGCAACGCCGGAACAGATCGCGGCTTTCAACAAAATGCACGGACTCGATCAGGGCTATCTGACGCAGCTGTGGAACAACATTAAAGGCATCGCCTATTTCGATCTCGGCAAATCCTTCTCGGGCAACGAAGAGATTACCTCCAGCATCGCCAGAAAGTTTCCGATCACGCTGACGCTTACGGTCATTTCGTTGATCATCGCGATTGCGATCGCATTGCCGATCGGGATTATCTCGGCCACGAGACCGAATTCGTTCTTTGACTATACGTTTATGTTCATCGCGCTGATCGGGCTGTCCATTCCGAACTTCTGGCAGGGACTGATCTTCATCCTGAATTTCTCGATCAAGCTGCAGTGGCTGCCCGCCACCTTCAATCCGGAGAACTGGCTGTCCATGATCATGCCGGTGATCGTGCTCGGGACGGGACTTACCGCTTCGGTGGCCCGAATGACGCGCTCCTCCACGCTGGAAGTCATTAATGAAGATTATATGATCACAGCCAGAGCGAAGGGGCTGGGCAAGCGCACCATTCTGATGAAGCATGCTGTCCGCAATGCCATCATTCCGATCATTACCGTCATCGGGCTTCAGTTCGGCGGGATGCTCGGCGGTTCCGCCGTTACGGAGAAGGTATTCAACATCAGCGGTATCGGCAGCTACATCGTGGATAAACAATTTATCCCTGACATCCCGGCCATCATGGGCGGCGTGGTTTACACCGCCATCACCATATCGCTGGTGAACGTCATCATCGATATCTTGTACGCATTCTTCGATCCACGGATCAGGTCCAAGATGAAACAATACTAAAGCAGGTGTACTCATGATTAAGAAGCTTCTTTTCAAACCAGAAACCAAACACCAGCTGAAATCCTCACACGAGTACAGTCAAGCCAGCTTCACATGGGTTATCTCTCTGACCTTAACGGTGATCCTGCTTCTGAACAGCTTTGATTTCACTGGGGGAACCATCAAACCGTGGGTGTTCACCGCCTTTGCGGCATATGCACTGTTTTCGATCATACAGATCATCATTACGCTGCTGATCCGAAGGGATCTTCAAAGGGACGGAGAAATCCGGCGCTCGACCAGGATCCTGGGTTACGTTCAGCTGCTGAGCATCGTTACGGGGAATCTGTTTACCGTCACGTTCGGTTTCAATCTGATCAAAAAACAGAAGCCTCCCGAATATACGATTGCCGTTTACATGCTGCTAACCCAGCTGTTCGCCATCGCGATATCAGCGCTGAATCTGTTCAAGCCTTACGTCTCGAATACGTTCCTGCCGGCCATGGCCGTGCTTCTGGTTATAGCGGTCGTTCAGCTGATCGCGCTTATCCTTGTTGCCAGGTACGTAAAATCGAATTATGCGCATCCGGCATTGACCTGGCTTGCTTTTCCGATCATTCTGACTGCGGCAACGGGCAATATTTTTGCTCTGGTGCTCGGCATCAACCTGCTTGCGAAGATCCGCAAGAACGGCAATCCCGCGATGACCCGCTGGGGCGACGTATGGGTAAAGCTTACTGCCAATTCGACGGCCATGTCCGGACTGTTCTTCGTGATCTTCCTGTTCTGCCTGTCGGTGACCAGTCTGTTTACCTTCGATTACAGCATTGCGATCGATAACAACTACAGCGCCATCCTGCAGCCGCCAAGCCTGGCATACCCCTTCGGTACGGATAACTTCGGCCGGGATTTGTTCTCCCGGATCGTATTCGGGGCCCGCATCTCGCTGATCGTCGGATTCGCTTCTACGGCGATTCCGGTTGTCATCGGCGGCATTCTCGGTGCCGTCTCCGGCTACTATGGACGCCATACCGATAACGTCATCATGCGATTGCTGGACGTGCTGTACGCCATTCCGGGCATCCTGCTCGCCATTGCGATCATTGCCGCATTCGGAGCCAATACCGTCAACCTCATTCTGGCGCTCAGCGTAGGAGCTATACCGACTTATGCAAGAACCATGAGGGCGAATGTGCTCCTGGTCTCCACCTTTGAGTACGTCGATGCGGCCAGGGCTTTCGGCTCGAGCAATTTTTCGATCATTTTCAAGCATATCGTTCCCAACTCGCTCGCGCCCATGATCGTCAAATCGACGTTAACCATTGGTGCAGCCGTCATCTCGACGAGCAGCTTGAGTTATCTGGGTCTCGGCGTCGAGCCGCATATCCCGGAATGGGGGAATATCCTGAAGATCGGAAGCACGTATCTTGAGACGCATTCCTACTTGGCCATTTATCCGGGTCTAGCCATCATCGCGCTTGTCCTGTCCTTCAACTTTCTGGGCGACGGACTGCGGGATGCGCTCGATCCGAAGCTGGATTAAAGCTTTTCGTGCCCTGGGCACACTAACGTTGGTTTCAAAAAATATTTTATATATATACAACTCAGGAGGGTATCACCAATGAAAAAGAGTTCCTTGCTGTTATTGTTCCTCTCGCTGGTCATCGTACTGGCCGGATGCAACGTAACAACCAAAGATGATGCACAGCAAAATCAGCAAGAACCAGCGGATACAGCTACAGACACATCCGCTGTTAATATTGAATTGCTTGGCATGAGCTCTAACGAATCCGATGTCAACATCATTCGCGACCAGCTCACCAAGAACGGCTTCAACGTGAAGCTGAATCTGCAGCCGGACTACGGCAGCTTCAAGGCACAGCAGGATGCCGGCAATTACGACATCGCGCTGTCCAGCTGGACAACCGTAACGGGTAACCCTGACTATGCCGTTCGTTCCCTGTTCAAAACCGGCGGCGACTACAGCATCATGTCCGACGAAGAAGTGGACAAGCTGATCGACCAAGCGGCCACGCAAACGCCGGAAGACGCCGCTCAGACTTACAAGCAGCTGGAACAACGTCTGGTAACGGACAAAGCTTACATCGCTCCATTGTACATCTCCCTGAAGAGCCAAGCGTTCAACAAGGATGTGCTGGACGAGAATTCCGTTCGTCTTTCGAAATCCCGTTCCCTGCCTTGGGAAGCCGTCGATTTCAAAGACCAATCCAAGCGTGCGACGCAGCCGCTGATTCTGTCCCAATCGATCTCTGAACTGACTTCGCTTGACCCGATCAAGGGCAACGACGGTTCCATTAACATCATCAACACCAACATGAACGTACGTCTGATCAACCTGACCGATGATGACAAGATCACGTCCGAAGGCTCGCTGTCTTATAACCATGCCATCGGCGAAGGCAACTCGGAGTACTACTTCATTCTTAGAGACGACATTAACTTTGCAAAAATCACGAACAAAAAAGCGGAAGATTCCGGCGAGCGCGTAGGCGCGGACGATGTCATCTTCTCCATGAACAGAGCGAAAGACAAAAATTCGGTGCCTGATCATCGTACCTACACGCTTCACGAGCACATCAACACCGTTGAAGCCGTAACCGACCTGAGCGTACTGGAAAACACCAAGGTTTCCGGCGGCAGCGAAAGCGTCAAGGAAGCGCTGGAAGCCGGTTTGGATACCAAGATCGCTTCCCTCGTCGACGACAAGAATCAAGCAAGCACGAAAGACGGCAAATACCAAGTCGTCAAATTGACGACAACCGAGCCGTTCCCGCAAGTATTGAACTACCTGGCTCACCAATCGGCCGGTATCGTATCGAAGAAGCAAGTTGAATCCATCAATACGTATGACGTTGAGAAATTCGACGTGAACAAAGACATCCCTTACGGCGACCAAAATACCGTAACCGAAGGCGACAAGTACAACAACACGCTGTATGCGAGCGGTCCGTATATCCTGTCTTCCAAGAATGACTATGAAGCCACCTTCTTCAAAAACCCTGGCTACATGAAGGGCACGGAGCACGAACCGAAAATCGAGCAAGTGAAAGTACGCTTTATCAAAGATGCGGACAGCACGCTCTCCGCACTGCGCAGCGGCGAAATCCACCTGTACTACGGCGTGCCGGAAACGAAATACGACGTAGTGAAAGGCGACGGCAAGCTGAAGCTGCAAACGATCGAAAGCAACGCCGTGTCCTACTTGCTGTTCAACACGAAGAACCGCGATGTGGCAACAAGCGACGATCTGAGAAGAGCGGTGCTTTACTCGATCAACCAGGATGAAATCCTGGCCTACTACAACAACAACAAAATCAAAGCCTACTCCACCGTCAGCCCAATCGTCAAAACCGGCAACGAGCTGGTAGCCGATCCGGCGAAGGTGAAGGAATTCTTGAACGCATACAAAGCGAGCAAGTAACAAAAGAGGACGACATTAGCGAAAAGCTGATGTCGTCTTTTTTGATGCGAGGTTTATATGCGCCTTCTTGCTCCCCCTCTTCTTAGCGTCACTATGGAGCCGCTCCTCCTTTTACATTGTGCCGGTTGTTTTTTGGCATCGCTCCGCATGCGGATGATACTTCCGATCTCTGTTGCCCCCAGATTTCCATGAATGAATGAACTAACGTAGAAATCCGGGGACAAAGGAGACCGCTTCGCTTCTTCAGCATCATTCCGCCTTCTCCGCTGAAGTCTTATCGGGACGGATATGCATCTCCACACTTATTCGAAGATACTAAACAAATAAAAAGACGAACGATTAGCCGCGGCGCAGCTACTCTCGCCCTTTTTTTGGAGGTGGGAAGTGTAGGGGAAAAACACCCCTGTATTTACACATATACAGGGGTGTTAACAAGACTGAAGCCTTGGATTACAAGCGCTTAATATCATCCACAAGCTCGGGCAATCCCTCGCGGAAGTAGTGATCGTCGCCCTCGTATGCCCGGGTGACGGCCTGGGGAAGCTGCTTCGCGTAGTGCTGAGCATGCGCGAACGGTACTACTGGATCGTGACGGCTGTGATATAGATATAGGTTCGGGAGATGCGGCAGCTTGGAAACAAATGAATCGGACAATGCATATTCTTCGTTTTGCCAATCGTCGTCTTTGCCCCAATAAGGGGCGGCGATCAAAAACAGTCCAGAGACGGTTAGCTGCCCGTCTTCTTCCGAGAGGTATTTCAACAGTATGGAACCGCCGAGGGAATGACCTACCAGCAGCACCTCCCCATCCAATGCCTTGATTTCATTGGCAATCTGCGCTTTCCACAGAGCGTAATCCGGATCCGGCATGCCGGGAGATAAGACATGATAAGCTTCACCCAGCCGTTCTTGTAAATGGGCGATCAAGCCGCTGCTTCCTTGGCGGATGCCTTGCGGGCCGGCACTATGAATGAACAAAACTTGTTTTTTCATGATCCGTCTCCTTCTCGATCTTTGCTCATGGGTATAAGCATGTCCAACAGGATGTGTACCAACCTAGAATAACTGATAGCAGCATGCCGGACTTCTTTTCGTTTGCTGACATCTGACCCCATCCGACCTGTATCAGAAACCCTTGGCATACCCTTTACCACATAATAAAGGTTTATCAAGATCAAGGTGTCGAACCTCCCGGATCCCCGCTTATGATGACGCCAACAAAGAAATGGTTTGCCGTTTCAGCAACAAATTCACGGCTCTATTAAAAACAAACAAAGCCGCCCCTGCACCGGAATCGGTTATAGGGGCGGCTTTGTTAGCGGATCGATTGCAGGATGAATTACACGGTCAGCACCATTGACGGATCGATGCAATCGGCCATGGACCGAACCTCGGCCCGGCCCGGCTTGCCTGGTACAAATGCCTGCTCTCCGTTATCTCGGCGGCTGAAGGATACGGTCACCGGGATGCCCGGAATCAGGTCGAAGAAGTTATCGCTGTAGAAGCCTTCCGCTTCGGCGGACAGCCATACGTGGCGGGCAAGCACGCTGCTCTCCAGCACAAACGCCGTACCATCGCTTCCTTCGACTTCTTTTACGCTGATGGTCGGACTGTGCAGACGAAGATGCTTGTCATTCACGAAATAGAATGTTTTGCTATCAACCACGACTCCATCCTGAAGCCATTGCGCCAACAGTACGACCTCGGATGAATCATGCCCGCGGAGCAGCTCATCGGCCGCAGCCCGGAATACGACGAGCGACGCTTGCTCTTCCGCACGGATCGGCTGCTCGGATCCATAGAGCTCTTTTCCGTTAAAATCGACTAACTGAACCTTCAGCGTGCCCTGGACCGCTTCTGAAATATCGGATACGAGATGAACCCGAATCTCCTGTTCCTTGGATTCGACCGAGAGACTGACATCCCGGAAGCAGCGCTTGGCCGCGTACTGCAGCGCCTTCCATCTGCCGAGGTAATCCATGCCTGCCCACGAAGCGACCGGCCAGCAGTCGTTCATCTGCCAATACAGCGTGCCCATGCAATACGGCTTGTTGCGGCGGTGGGCTTCGATCGCCGTCTTCATCGCTTCGGCCTGCTGGATCTGGCTCATGTACAGGAAAGCCTCGAAATCCTTCGGCTCGTTATAATATTGATCCATGTAACTCTTGATCAAGCGGTTGCCGGCACCGTTCTTCTGATGAGCCAGCATGACCTTCGACTCCAGCTCCATATCGCGATCTTCTGCATACGTCCGCACCGTTTTCGGTTCCGGGAAGGACTGGAACCCGTATTCGCTCATAAATCGGCCGACGTAAACGTTGTAGTTGTCAAACGGCTCCGTGTTATGCCACACGCCCCAGTAATGAATATCCCCGCTCGTTGTGGAAGGATTGGCATGCTGCTCCTTGTCATGGCTGAGCGATACCAGCGGGGAGGAAGGCCAATACTCCGCTCCCGGAGCACAACCGGTTACGGCCTCAGGAAGAATTTCGTGGAATATCTTTTCGTAGTCGCTCCAGATCTTTTCGCGGAGCTCCTCGGTATAGTCCTGCTTCCAGCCCCAGCCGCCCTTCTCTTCATAGTGCGCCCAGGCGGAATCAATCTCGTTGTTGCCGCACCAGAGCACGATGCTCGGGTGATTCCGCAGACGGACCAGGTTCTCCTCCGCTTCCAGCCGCACGTTCTCCAGAAACGCCTCGTCGCCTGGATACATGCTGCAAGCAAACATGAAATCCTGCCATACCATGAGCCCGTATTCATCACACAGATCGTAAAAGACGTCCTCTTCATAAATACCGCCGCCCCATACGCGCAGCATATTCATGTTCGATTCCGCAGCGGACGCGATTTCATGGCGATAGCGTTCCGCCGTCACTTCCGTTATGAAGCTGTCGTTCGGAATATGGTTCGCTCCCTTGGCAAACACAGGCGTGCCGTTGAGCTCGATGTAAAAGGAAGTGCCGCGGCTATCCTGCTCCCGTACCAGCTTGACGCTGCGCAGGCCGGTTCGAACCTTTTTCTCCGCAACGGTCCGTTCCGCTTCCGCCAGCTCGGCATGGAACGAATAGAGATGGGCCTCGCCCAGGCCGCGGCACCACCACAGCTTCGGCTCGGCAAGTTCAAGGCTCAATTCAACCGAATGACGGCCTTCTTCCAGCCGAACATCCTGTTCCCATGTCTGGCCGCCCGCACTTACCCGAAGCACGCCTTGCCAAGCTTGCTCCGCTGCAATGGTGGCAACGGCCGTAACCCTGGCCATTTCTGTCGTAACCTCATCCTGGCGAATAAACAAATCATCCAGCCTGACTTCGGACCAAGCCTCGAGCCTGGCCTCCCGCCAGATCCCGCTGGTCACGAAACGCGGCCCCCAATCCCAGCCGTAGTGATAAGGCGCTTTTCGGGCAAAAATACTCACTTTCTGGTCGCCCATCCCGCCAACCTCGGACTGGTCATTCGAAGCAGGCAGCGGATATCCGAGCTTCTCAAGCTTCGGCAGATCCTCCTGGATAGGGGAACGGAAGCGGATCTTCATCACATTTCCCGAATCCTTGAGCTGTGATTTCACATCGATCCGCCATGAACGAAACATATTATCGGCGGAAAGCACCTTGGCCCCGTTCACGAACACGTCCGCGTAGGTATCCAATCCGTCGAATACGAGTTCGATGCGGGATTGTGCGCTCAGATTCGAATCCAAATCAAATGACGTCTCATATTCCCAATCCTTCTTATCGATCCACTGCAGGTCATGCTCATTCGTCCCGTAGAAGGGATCGGGGATGATGCCATTCTTCAGCAGGTCGGTATGAACGCAGCCCGGCACCTGGGCCGGAAGCCACTCGGATTCATCGCAAGCCTTGAATTTCCATTGATTTAAAGTCATAACGTTAAAATTCATGATCGTCTCTCTCCATCTCTATATATTGATTTTGATGCGGTTCGGGTCATACCTCATACAGACGTGACTTTTTTCGCACTTCAGCTCGTTCTCCACGCTACGATCAGCTTCCCGGCGAGCGGCAGCATGCCTTACAGATCAAGCCGTCAGCCTTTCAGATCCGGAAGTTCATCCAGCGTGACCGTAAACGGATGATGATAGGTACGGATCAGCTGCAACTCATCCGTATACTCTTCTGAATACCTCCGGTTATTTCCTTCCCCTGTGAACACAAAGTTTCCATACCATGTGCAATTCCATGCCCACGGGCATCCGTCCTCCTGCATGAGATCGGGGTCGGGTATGACACCGTTCTCGGTCAGGGCAATGATTTTTGCCGCATCCGTATACGATGCAGCGGTGCGGAACCGCTCGGATTGCGAGCCGTAATCCCGGGCAGGCGGATAAATGTCCTCCCCGATGATATCGACGTAGGAATCGCCCGGATACCAATCCTTGTGCTGCCCGTTCCATACCCAGATCAGGTTGTTCAATTCGTGGTGATGCGTCATGCGCTCGTACATCAGCTTCCAAAGCGCGATGCAAGGCTCGGGGCCTTTGGCCCCCCACCAGAACCATCCGCCCGATGCCTCGTGAAGCGGTCTCCACAGCACCGGAATGCCGGCATCCTGCAGACGCTTGAGCTCGGCAGCGATCGCATCGATATCCCGGATGATAAGACCGTACTCTTCCGACGAAGGCTCCAACATCGCCCGTGCGATATCAAAGGTTGTCGCATTGGTATAAAAACCTCGGCCCCAAGTCCGGTCCGGCGGCAAATCGATCAGATCCTTCGGGGCATTCCAATGCCAGCAAAAGGTGACGATCCCGCCGCGGTCCCACCACTTCATCGCCAGATCCGTATCTTGACGCTCGGCTCCGCGCTCCACCCGGGATGGGGAGTAATTCATGAAATCGAACCCGCCGACGGCCGGGTATTTTCCCGTGACCTCGCGGATCATCTCGAATTCCGGCGTTGACACAACCCCAATCTGCTGCCCGGTCAGCATCCGCTTGCCGTAAATGCTGCACAGATAACCCATTAACCGTTTCGCTTCATTCGAAGCGGCCGGATTGATCAAGTCCGGCCGGACCTCATAACGGCTGCCGTTTGCTTTTGTCATGCGATTCACTCCTATCCTGTAATTGCCGTATGGATGAAAGATTCTACACATTTCCTCCATCCGTCACACCCAATGGCACAGCCCGATTCCTGCGGCATACCTAATCAGGCAAGCACAACATCTGTCCTGCGACATGTTACGCATTCTTCGGGATTGCACCTGCCCTGCAGCAGCCTCTACCCGACAACCCCCGTACGCTCCACGCTCTCCACAAAATGGCGCTGCACGAACAGATACAATCCGATCAGCGGCAGAATGGCCAGCAATATCCCCGTATCCACCACAAGCGCCACATAGTTCGGATCGGCCTTGGCCGATGAGCCGAGCCCCATCAGAGCCGGGAGAAACTGGTTGGCGTCCGCCGGCAGCGAAGCGATTTTCAGCGGCATGAGGGACTGTTCGCTCATAAAGAGCGAGGTATAGAAGGTGTCGTTATACTGCCAGACGAACGAGAACAGCGTCACCGTAATGAGCGGCGGAATCGCATTGGGAAGCATGATCGCAAAAAACGTCTTAATCCCGCCTGCCCCGTCAATCAGCGCCGCCTCCTCAATCTCCTTCGGCAGCCCCCGGAAAAATTGGCGGAAGATATAAATGAACAGTCCGGCCTTAAGCCCGGTGGCCGTGGCCGATGTAATGATCGATGGCCAGTAGCTGTTCAGCAGGTTGATGCCCTCTTTTCCGGAAAACAAGTGAACCAGTCCCAGAATGTCAAAGCTGCGGAAATGCAAATACATCGGCACCATCAGCGTGCTCATCGGGATCAGGATCGTCAGCACCACCAGGCCGAACAGCAGATTGCTTCCCGGAAAGGTGAACCTTGCAAAGCCATACCCGGCAAGCGCCGTCGACATCGTGGTCAGCAGCATCGTGATGAATACGTAAATCATCGTGTTCAGCAGCAGCGGCCAATAATCCAGCAGGTCGAGCACGATCTTGAAATTATCCAATGTGAAATGCACCGGAATCATGTAAATCGTTGGGTTATAAATATCCTGTTTGTCTTTGAACGCGACGGAGAATTTGGTGATGATCGGATAGATGATGATGAATGTGATGCCGATGATCAGCAGATAGCGGAACACTGACCACAGAATCGGCAGCGCCTTGTTCTTGAAGCGGTTCAGTCGTTCCTGAGCCGTTTCGTCCGAGCGATCCCGAATCGATGCCATAAGGACCTCCTTTTTTTCCTGCACCCGTCAGTCAGGAATCTCTTTGCCATTAGTTTTGATAAAAGGTTTTCCTTGAGACGATGATTCCCATCAACACCAGCAGCAAGCTGATAACGATGGTATACAGCCACGCCATCGCGGCACTGAGCCCGAAATTCTGCGTTTTGAAGGCCGTCTCATAAATCGTTCGGGTCACGGTGCTGTCCGCGAACGAATCGATGATGGTATAAATCATGTTCGTCAGGATGAGCGGGCTCACCATCGGAAAGGTGATTTTCCAGAACGATTCATAAGCGGTAGCCCCTTCTATCTTCGCGACCTCGTACATCGAGCCAGGGACGGCCTGCAGGGCGGCAAGAAAGATCAGAATCTGCACGCCCGAGCTGCTGATAATATCGTAGATCCTCATGACCGCCCCGATAATGTACTCGGTTACGGTAATGGGAAATCCGGCTTCGGACAAGATGCGCACCATCGATAGCACGTTGAACTGCCCGGAGGCTTGCCCAAGCTCCTCCGCCACCGTCGCATTTCCGACCAGATTGATCAGACCCGAGGTTTCCGCTGCCGAAATCGCGCCTGACGCCAGGATGACCGGCAGGAAGAAGATCGCTCTCGCAAGGGCTCTCCCCCGGAATTTCTGATTCAGCAGAACGGCCGAGAACAGACTGAAAAACAAGATCAGCGGAACGTCCACCACCATGCCCAGTATCGATTCCGTCAGGATCCGGTTGAAGTTCGCGTCCACGAACAGCGCGGTGTTGAAATTGCTCCAACCTACCGGCTCCAGCTCATAGCCCGTGGGAGAGATGTTCAATTTACTGAAGCTGAACAAAATGGACTGAAACAGAGGCCCGGCAAACAAAAAGATAAAGCCGATCAGCCATGGCGCGATGAAGAGGAGGCCGAGCATGGATCTTTTCTGAGTCAGGGACAATCTCATTTTCATGCCCGGTCACCACCTACAGCGTAATTTTGCGGTTCCACTAGGACCCCGTTAACATCAACCGCTTGATCGGTATAATTGATCAGAATCGAGGCGCCGTTCTCGTACCTTACTTCCACCACGCCGTCTTCATGCCGCTTATGCTCCACCATTCGCTGCGTCCGGATCGGCGCCAGCACCTCGTTCAGCTCGTGGTACAAGGAAACCGCTTCTTCGAACCAATCCTTGTAATGCGTGGAGTACATGTCATCGAAACGCGTATACTTCAGCTTCGAGCTTTGTTCATAAGACCATAGGAAATGCGGAGCCGTTCCCAATTCCAGCGACTGCAGGAGCGCTTTGCGCAAATGTTGTTCATTCAGGTTATTGACCGCTGCTCCCGCATAATCCAGGTAGCCGTGAATGACCATTTGATAAAACGGCACGGCTTCATCCGTCAGCCCAAATCCGCTGCTCGACGTCGGGACATCGAGCACGTGGCCTGCATATGGCCAGCTGTAAGCATTGGCACCGGAAACCATCGTATTCGGGTATGCCTCGTGCAGCGCCTTCAACTGATCGGTCACGATAAACTTCGCGGTTTCCCGGAAAACCACCCGCTGCACCCGGTAATCGGAGCTCAGGACATCGCCCAGGTCCCGCAATGACACGGCCCCCATGCCAAACCGTTCATATTGCCCTGTGAATCGGTCCACGTAATAGGGAAGCTTCGCCGGCGACATCAGGTTGTACGTGCCGTAATACGAGTTCATCCGGTTCGTGTTCCGGTCATACGGATGCAGCGCTGCCGTTTCCCTGGTTACGAAACGGGAGGCATCGGATGACGGCGTAAACGCCCCATCGTCATGGTAGACATGCTGGAAGGCAACATCCGGATACAGCCCGCCGCCGGCGTCCTGCAATTGCTTGGATAGTGCCTTAAGCTCGGCGGCGTTTCCGACAACGCTGTCCGTCTTTACCTTCACCGGGGTTTTGTGATGGACGCCTTGGCCAAACCAGCCGAGATAACGCATTCGGAGATTGGCGATGCCCTCGCCGTTCAGAAGAGCGGCGATCTCGCCTGCCTGCTCGAAGGTGGTCATCGAGACGACGGCATCATACGGTACGCCCAGAAAAGATCTCCGTTTATCCACGCTTCCCAGCATATCGAGATAGAACGGAATGCCCTCCGCTTCTTCCAGGGGAACCAGCTTGTTTTCCTTCGCAAGCGTTTCCTGATACAAGCGGGCCATGCCGGAGTAGCTGGCCCCTTCGCCGGACAGGAAACGGTATTTGACGGACAGCTTCCCGTTGTACAGCTTGTCATTCAACAGCTGGATTTCCTGCACCGTACTTCCGGTGTAAAGCTCCAGCATATCCTCGCCGCGCACGGCAAAGCTGCTGAATACATGATTGTACGAATTCTGCTTCCCGCCAATGTCCGCTGACACGCTCGCGATGGCGTCGCCTTCTTCAATCACGGCAAACCAGCCGCCGTCCCCGTTCTTCATGCCGAATACGGGCATCCGCGCCTGCTCGGCCACCTGTCCGCGGCTGCTGCTGTTATGATTCGGATCGGTGCCGTATATGCGCTGCACGTACTGTTCTTCCTTCACTTTGCCGTTATTCAGGTGGATCAGGCTGCCGCTGCCGTCCGGCACCAGCATATAACCCTCGGCCTTCGTTCCCGCCGCGCCGAAATAGCGAAGCAGCTCTACGCTGCGCAGGCGGTGACTCTCACTTTCCGTTACCTGGTCAAGCGGTATCGTAACGACAAGCGAATCCTCTTCCAGCCGGTATTCGAGCGGAATCTTGAACTGCGGCTTCGAAGAGGCGCTTGCGGCGGCTCCTCCGCCCGCTTCGTTATCATAGGCAAGATCCTCCGCGGTGTAACCCGCCTGCTCGAAAGCGCCCAGCATTTTTTTCAGAACCAGCTCTTTCTTGATCTGGTCGTCCAGGCGCTCCAGCATCGCAGGGTTATCCTTCATGGGGTAATACCGGGCCTGCACGTATCTGGCCAATGACGCATCCAGCTTGCTGACCACCTTCTCCTGCAGCCGGTCCTGCGAGATGTATTTCGGCAAGGCGTCGATCCCGAGCGAGACATCTCCCAGCGTATACGTGACGCGAACGCCGTTGTCCAAGGCTTCCGCCGTATAGTTCCCGTTCATCACGCTCCACGTATAATTCGGATAAGTCTCAAGCGTGCCGATCCCATCCCGGAACGTCAGCGTCAATTGCGAAGACAGCATTTCCTTCTCGAAAGGCGAAGCCATTCCGTCCTCCATCCGGTCTGGCGGATTGCTGTACCATACCGTATCGCTCCGCTTATCCCGTACCGCGACCTCGGTCGTGTCCGGATGATAATACAGCGCAAGCGCCTCCGTTTCCGCTACCAGATCCATGCCGGGCACGCCGCCTGTCAAATCGTTCAGGACGGAGAGCTCCCTGCCCTGCGCCGTCTCGGTCGCCGCCGTACTGTACGCAGCGACGTCGACCGCCGGCGCTCCCCGGTTCACGTAGATCAGTAAGCCCGCAGCCATGCACGTTATAACGGTACATGCAAGCACCGTGTACAGCCATTTTCTTTTTTTCACGGCCTACGGCCTCCTTATTGCCTGAAAATGATCTCTCGGTAAACGTTGACAACGAACGTGTAAATCTGCTGCAGCATGCTCAGGACGAGCGTGCCCAGAAATACGATAATGCCCATGACGATCAGGCTCAGTAACATCGTGACGACCGTTTTGCCGGCCGAGTATTGGTGGACCGTCATCGTGCCGACAAAGAGCAGCCCGATAAACCAGATCGCTGCTACCGTCGTTAGCAGATAATAGAACACGGTCTCTTCCTGGACCATGAACCGGCTCGCCAGCGTCATGGGCGGATAGATCAGAACCATCGGAATGAGGGCATATGCGCTGGCCATCACGATCTCCTTAAACTTCCCTTCACCGCCCATGAGCGTGGTGACCGACCAGTTGGAGACGCACCACAGGAAGAACGGGAGGACGATAAATATCAGTTCGTCGATGCTGCTCAGCGTCCGCGGATCATTGTAGTTGACCAGAAATCCCGCATACTGCCGCTGCAGAATCATGGCAATGACCACGAGCGCCAATACGAGATAAGCGACACCGAGCCGCCCCCGGTTTTCATACTTCAGGTCCCAATATCCGTCGAAGGGGTGAACGATCAAATGAAGGGGGAATTTAAGATAATCCTGCTTCATGCTTTCCTGCCCTCCTCTGCTTTCGGGTTCTTACCGTTCTATAGACCGCGTAGAGCAGCAGGCCCCCGGTCCCTGCCGATAAAAAGGTGCCGAAATGCTCCTTCATGACCTCCCTGCGATATCGTTTATACGCCACGGAATAATTCTTGCGGTCCATGCCCAGCTCAAAATACTTAAGGGCTTCCTTGTTCTCCCCCTTCATGAGCTTCGCTTTCCCGATGCCGATATAAGCGATGTCATAGTTCGCATTGAGCTGAAGAACCCGTTCCCAATAGCTCTCCGCCTCCGCGTCTTCTCCCCGGTAATGATGGCGGACGGCAAGGTTAACCTGCTTCCCGAACTCGGTCGGCTCGAATATGACGATGCTTGCCTTTCCCCGGTCCAGCACAAGCTGACGGTCCCCAAGCCGTTCAATCGCCGCCGGCGTCTTAAATAGGCCCAGCTGATTCCCGATGCCGCCGTATACGAACAGCAGATTGCCGGTCTCGTCGTATGTGAAGACGCGACCTTGGGTAGAGTCCAGCGCGCTGTACATCCCGTCGCCGAGCACCTTAATATCAACGAACTTGGACGGCCCCACCGTTCTTCGATAATAAATATCTCCCGCAACCGGAAAGTAGCCGAAGCGCTTTAGCACATCCTCTCCCGACGGATTGAGGCGTTTCATCGGTTCCCTGGATCCGACGTCAATATTCGTGGCATAGACGAACCCCTTGCCGTCCATATCCAGATTGGAGAACTCGGTCGGGATGAACAGTCTCATCTGGGCTTTCTGCGCGTTCGTCGATACCAATCTCCAGAAATAATCGCCATAATCGCGCTTTACCTTAATCGTTCCGACGTACCCGAGAAAGGTACCGTCCTCCTCGAACTGCATAATGCCTTCGTAAACGCCGCGGGCGACAACGAATACCCGTTTGGCTTCATCCACCGCTACTTTCAGGGGAATGAATTGAAAGCCTTGTGGCAGCACATCCGACTCCGGCTGCTCCATGATGCGGACAAGCGACCCTTCCGTCGTCAACACGACAACCCGTTGATGGTCCGTATCCGCAACATAGATTTGCTCGTCCCCGTCAATGAAGATGCCGGCAGGATTTGCAAAACCGTCCTCTTTCCCTTCGTTCATGAATGAATCAATCACCCGGATCACGTTCCACGTGTCGTCCAGGACGACGATCCGTTTGTTGCCGCTGTCCAGCACGTAGACGTTTCCGGCTTCCGACACATGCATATCGCTCGGATCCAAAAAATCCCCAATGCCCAGCTCCTTCCCCGTAACGGCGCGTTCCGGCAAATAAGCCGCAGGCACGGCAACCGTTTCCTCCCAATAATTGTAGATATAGCTCTCGTACGGAGCACTGGCGGAGACGCTCCCCGGCATCAGGCCGGTAAGCAGCAGGGAGGCCGCCGCGAGAGTTAGCAACCATTTTTTCGCTGACATCTGATCCCCTCCCTAATCCTTCATCCCGGAGGTCGCCATCGTCTCGATGATCCGGCTCTGCGAGAACAGAAAGAGCACAATCGGCACACTCATCAGGATGACTGCCACGGCCGCGCCCGCGCCGGCCCGGGAAATACCGCCCAGAATGATCTGATTGGATGCATAATGCAGGGTCTTAAGCTGTTCGCTGTAAATAAAGCCGTTGCCGTCGGTTCCCCACAGGATCTGGAACAGCAATATGATCAGCGTGAGCCACGCCGGCTTCACGTTCGGCATCACGATGGACCAGAAGATCCGGTATTCGCTCGCTCCGTCGATTTTGGCCGCTTCCAATAGGGCATCCGGTATCTGTTCCATGAACTGCTTCATCAGATATAACCCTAGCGAATAGCCGAAAGCCGGTATAATGACGGCCCAGTAGGTGTCGATGAGCCCCAGCCACGACAGGATCATATAATTCGGCGTCGCCGTAACGACCGGCGTGAACATCAGCGAGAGCACGACGACCTGGAAGAGGAATACCTTGCCCGGAAACTTGTGTTTGGCCAGCGGATAAGCCGCCGCGGATGCAAAGATCACATGACCGACAATGCCGACCCCGGTTATGAAGACCGTATTGAAGATATACCGCGAGAACGGTACCCAGGACTGGCCGAGCAGATTGATCAAATCGGAAAAGTTATTCCATGTCGGATTGCGGACAAACAGCGTCGGCGGGAACAGGAAAATTTCGTCCAGCGGTTTGAACGCGTTGTTGATGGCGTACACCAGGGGCAGCGCCATGAAAGCGCCGAACACCGCCAGCAGCGCAAACAGGGAGAAGGTCCCCATGAACGAGCGGTTTACCCGTTTGCTGCGAGCTTTAAGCCTGACGTTCAGCAGGCGGCCGTCCCGTTTTTTCGGAAGTTCGTATGTAACCCTCACGCGTCTACTCACCTACCTTGCGCAGCAATTTTTGGACGATCAGGTTGGTTCCCACCATCAGGATGAACAGCACGGTCGCAATCGCCGACGCAAAACCCATCTCAAAGCGCGTCGTACCGAAATCGATGAGATGCGTGACGATGGTTTCCGCCGCGTAGTTCACGCTCGGGAAACCGGCCAGCGCAATCGATACGTCGGCCACGGCAAACGATGTCGTAAGCTGGATGACCGCGCCGAACATAAGCTGCGGCCGCATCGAAGGCAGCGTTATGAACCACAGCTCCTGCCAGCGGTTGCGGACCCCGTCCACGGCACCCGCTTCGTAGAGTGTTTTATCCACGGTTTGAAGTCCGGCGATAAAGGCCAGGAAGCCGGTTCCGAGGCTGAGCCACAGCTGGACCAAAATGATAATCGGCATGATCATCGCTTCGGTTTTCAGCCATTGGATCGGCTCCAGGATGATGCCCAGCTTAATCAGCATGCCGTTCGCTATGCCGTAGCGGTCTCCCGAGAAGATCATCAGCCAGATGAAGTAAATGTTCCCCGAGATCGAAGGCGCATAGAAGATCAGGGTCATGAACGCCCGCAGCCGCGGACCCAGCTCATTGATGACCCAAGCAAACAGGAAGCAGGCCAAGTAACTGATGGGTCCCGTTATGGCTGCAAAGAGCAGCGTGTTCTTCAGCGCGACCAGAAAGATATCGTCCTCCAGGAACAGGCGCGTATAATTATCCCAGCCGACAAACCGCGGAAACTCCAGCATATTGAAGTACGTAAAGCTGAGAATCATCGAAATGACGACCGGAAAAACGGTAAACAGCGTGAACAGGATCATATAAGGCGCAAGCAAAATATAGGAATGCTTGCTGGCCTTCATCTCCGCCAGCTTCCGCCTCCACCAGGATTGCGGCTTGACGGGGCGGATTGCGGCTGACATCGTAACTTCAGGATCCTGAAGGCTGGCATTATGCAAATTGGACTCCCCCTATTCCTGCAGCTCGCCGAATTCTGCTTGCTTGGTTCGGATTTCGTCGTGAATATACTGCACCGAATCCATCAAGGCCTCCCGCGGCTCGATGCCGCTGATGACCGCACGATAGAAGGCATTGAACAAATGCCTGCCCGTCGAATAACCGCCCGGCACCTCGGGTATTCCCTGAACCCATTCGAATTGGGATTTCAAATTCTCGTAGTCGGCTACCGGCCACGGCAGACTATCCAGCGCCTTGATGTTGGCGGTCGGATAGCGGGCCGCCGCGCCCATCAGCCCTTCCATTTCGCGGCCGAAATTCGTCTGCGTCGCATCTCTGGTCCACCATTTCAAGAATTCCCAGGCCGCATCCTTGTCCTTCGCATCGTCCAGCATCAGCACGGCGCTGCCGCCGCTCGGTACGGTGCGGTCAATCGTGCCGTCCGCCTGAACGGTTCCCGGAACGGGGGCGAACCCCCATACGCCGCGGATTTCCGGCGCGAACACCGACAGCTGGTTATAAGTGGTGTAATCGGAAATGCCGATCGGCATCTGTCCGGTACGGAACCGGTTCGCAAAATCGTATTCCCGTTCCAGCTTGTAGTCGGTGTAATACTCCGTCCACTGTTTAAATGCTTCCAGCCCGATCTTGGAATCCAGATCCGACTCCCGGCCGTTGTTGCGGTAGAATTGTCCGCCGGATTGCATCAGGAGCGCCGCATACATCGAATTCGGCGGCAGCGTGGTCCACTGATCCGGTGCCTGCGCCACGACGGGAAGACCGAATTGCATATGATTTTTGTTCAATACGGCAAGCAGGCTGGCCACATCGTCCCAAGTCTTCGGAACTTCAAGACCCAGCTCCTCCAGCACGTCCTTCCGATAGAACATCATGTTGAAGGTTTGCGTCTCCGGCAGCGCATATACGCCGCTGCGGTATCGGTATGGCACCAAGGCGCTGTCCCGGAATCTGGCCGCTACCGATTCGAAGTCAGGGAATTGCATCAGGTCCGCTGCGGCATTTCGCATGGCAAAGTTCACGGGGAGGTCATTGCCGATCTGCATCGCGACCTCCGGTCCTTGTCCCGACAAAGTGGCGGGGAGCAGCGTCCCCATGTTCACCAGCTTCAGATTGACGTTGATGCCGGTCTCCGGCGTAAAGGTCTCGTCGATCATCGCCTTGATGGTATTGGCCTGATCACGGCCGCTGCCGATCCATACGGTGATCGAACGCTGGTTCTTCTCATCCGTGACGTTACCGATATTGTTGTAATCGATGAAGAAGGAGCTGAAGAACGTCGACGCCTCATGCTTCACCTTATCGGCAGCCCCCATTCCGCTCTTCGGCAGCTTGGCATCGGCTGATGCAACATAGAGGGCATCGATCTCCAGCGGCTGCTCCCTTGCCTGCTGCAGCCATGTTCCGAGTCCGCCGGTATTCGTCTTGTAGGCCTCCAGCCTGCGCGGAATCGTATCCGGCTTCTCGATCATCTCATCCAGCTGAAGCGCCATGGTCTTCAGCAGCGCCTCCTGGTCGCCGGATTGACCCGACAGCTCAACCAATCTGGCCGCGACCGCTTTCAGTCTGCCGCTTTCGTACCGGAAGGCTTCCAGCAGTTCCGGTATCCGCTGCTCTACGCGGTAATCCCTGAATTCATCCGGATTCGTGCCGGTGATCATCAATATTTTGCGGTACATGGCATTCAGGTTGAGCAGACTGTCCTCCACCTCATGAATGAGGGGAGCGAATTCACCCAGACTCGCCTCGAGGCGTAACACATGCTTGCCTTGCTCCAACCGGAACAGATAAGGTTCATCGCCCCCAAGCTCGTCCATGCGATATCCGTTCTTGAAGCGGAAAGCGACGTGGTTCATTTCTTCAAACGGAACCTTCCCGTCGATCGTCAGCTTTCGCGTCGAGTACATGCCCCTCACAAAATTTTGCTGCGATTTGAACGCTATCCTATAGAGCCCGCTCTCCGGGACGTCCAGTTCCCATTCGATCCACTGTCCGGGCAGCCGCCAGTTGAAGCCGCCGATGGTGTTGATTCGGACTTTCGACGCACTGTAAGGGCTGACGCTCGGACTCGAACGCTCGCTTAGCGGATACAGGGTCGGCGAGGATTTGGCGACTGCGTCTTCTCCCTGAATCGCCAGCAAGGCGCCTTCGGTTCTTCGAATCCCTTCAGCCTCATACTGCCGGTACAGCTCGGCATACGTCGGCGGACTCTCCTGCTGGAACAGCTTGAGTTCCCCGATAACCATCGGTTCCCGCGCGGCCGTTAAAGATACGGTATGCTCCCCCTCCTCAAAGTAAAAAAGAAGCGGCTCCGTGATGTAACCATCCGCATCCTTCAGCACCGCCGTGGTCCAAGCGGGGCGTTCGATTTGCTTCGGCCTCAGGTCATTGCCCTGGTTATCCTGATCGATGCCGTCCTTGGCGTTATCCCATATGCGGTCGAATTGCAAATAAGCGGCCTCCTGGAATGGAACCTCCCCGTCGATGCGGATGGAACGCTCAATGGAGGAACTCTTTCCTTCCACCGGATAATAGAGCAGGGACAGATTGTACAATCCCTCCTCCTCTACATGAACCTTCCATTCCACCTCACCCTTCTCCCCCGTGAACAACGAGGTTCCGGGATGACCCTCATAGGCTTCCAGCCTGCGGAATTCCCCGCCCTCGGCACGGCTGTAATCCGCCGCGGGAATCGTGATCTCACGATCAGGTCGACCTTTTCCGTCATGATCCGACAAATATTGGACATAGGAAATGCTTTTCCCCGGCTGCGTGCTGAGATTGACCAGCGATGCGGGACGTTCCAATGTAAGCCCTGTCCCGCCGTGTTCCGGCCTCCCCCCGGCTCCGGACTCATTCCCCCCTCTATTAAAGAACACCGTCAAAGCGGTGAAGATTGCAGCAAGAACCAATAACCGGGTCATCCATTTTTTTAGCTGCGTTTGATGTGTCAATGTTCATCCCCCTGTTCAGGAGAAGGGGGCGCGGCTTAAGCTTTAACGCCCCCGTCCATCTTATTTGCCCATTTTATCGACAGCAGCCTGTGCCTGTTGTTTATATTTCTCGGCCGTAGCGGTTACCGATTGATTGTTCACGATAATGTCCTCAATGAAAGCGCCCGTAGGGTAATCCGTGTAGGCTTCGTCGACCGTGATGACGCCGGTTCCGGCAATATGCTCGCGAATCATGTCGATGTCTTCCTGATTGGTATAGATGCTCTCCAGGTAATCCTGTCCCGGGTATTCCTCGGTCGGCGGTATATCGAACGTCTCTTCGTAAATTTGGTAGACGATGGCCGGATCTTTCACGCCCTTGGCAATGAACTTCGCGGACGCGGCGGTATTGGCATACGTTGTTTCTGCCGATCCCTGCGGGCCGGCAGGAATCGGAACCACGCCAACCTCGAACGTAATGTCGCCCAGCATCCATTCCGCCGCCGTAAACATGGCTACGTCGCCGTCTTTGAAGGTGTTGGTTTCTTCCCAATTCGTTTTGTTGCCGCTCTTGACTTTCACAACCTTCTCCACGTTGTAGAGGCGGTTCACGAACTCGGCTGCTTCCAATGTCTTCGGATCGGACAAGCCTTCTTTGCCGTTGGAATCGTCTACGATTTTGCCCCCGTTAGCGGCGGTGAAATGCTTTACCGCATCAATGGCCCAACCGGAGAAGCCCCATACGTCCGTTTTCCCGTCGTTATTCGTATCTTTGGTTGCCTGTTTGGCAAGCTCCATGAATTTATCCCAGTTCCATTCTCCCTTGGCATACAGCTCCTGAAGATCCGGAAGCCCGTTCTTCTTAAACAGGTCGCGGTTGTAATGAAGTCCGAGCCCGATGGAGGTCGGATTATCGAAGCCGTATTCCCCTCCGCCAATGGATGGATATTTCGTCTGCAGATCCGCTTCGTTATTGATGTTGTTTTTGTCCGTGGTAAATTCGCTGATCGGCAGGATCTGTCCCTTCATAATCGCCGGCAATGCCGACTTGTACTCCAACTGCACGATATCGGCGAACGGCTCGCCTGCCAGCACGCTTGTCGTGAATTTATTCATGTACTCCTCAAAGGGAACGTTGACGAATTCGATTTTGCAATTGTATTTCTTCTCGATTTCGGCGATCTTCTCCAGGCGTGCCTTCTCACCGGCCGTTGTGCCTGCCGGCTTCAGGTCCCACCAAGCGGCTACCTTAATCACGCGGCCGCCCAGATCAACAGGTTCTGCTTCAGGTTCGGCGGGTTCTTCTTTAGGAGTCTCTGCCGCGGTTTCCGTGCTGGGAGCCGGGGTCGCCGGCGGCGCCTCCGCCTGCTTGGCCCCTCCGCCGCTGCAAGCGGTAATCAAAAATAACAAACAGATAAGCAATAAAGAAAGCCCTTTCATTTTTCTCACGCTAAAAACCTCCCCTATTTGTTTAACGCCCTGTTAACGTCATGCAAGTACCCCCAAGATGATGTCGATGCTTCATTCCCGGCAATCCTGTTGTTCCCCCGCCCCCAATCCGTTATCCCTGTTTGCCAAAAAATATAACACCAGGATCGTAATTACGTCAATATATTTTATGATAATAATAACAAACAACCTAAATATTATTTTATAAATAACCTAAATAATTAGCGACAGCGTTTACATTTTAATTCAGCAAAAATCGGACTTGTTCGCTATAAATCCCTATATATCAACTGAAATTACTGTTATTTTATCTTAATTGACTATCATAGAATCCGTACATTTGTTATTTGTTTGTTATGAATACAAAAAGGCCCCGATGTCTTTAAGACATCGGGGCTAACTTAACATTACATGTACAGCTTATAGTTCGTCGGTATCCCGCGCAGCGTTATTCAATTCCCTAACAATGACATCGGCTTGAATAAGGAGACGCTCATAATTGGAATCCGGGTTCACGATCCGCCAGAGCAATTGATCGACGGCACGCATTCCCAGCAATTCCTTGTCGATGTTCACCGTTGCCATAATCGGCAGGCTGTCGTACGTATTATCGAACCCTGTCACCTGTACGTGACCCGGTACGTCGATACCCTGATTCCCGAGCGCCTCCATGGCAAACATGGCGGTGATATCATTAGCGCAAACGAACACTTCCGGAAGCTCGTTTCCGGCAAGAGCCTTGCCTAACGTTTCGTGTATGTTCTCTATCTCCGGGCTGATCAGAGAAGGCAGCTGCCGATGCTCGATTTTGTAATCGGCCAGCGCGGACGAGAAACCGATCCAGCGCTCGTAAAAGCTCTGGGCATCTTCGATGTTGCCGATGAACTGATATTTTTTATATCCTTTGCTGATCAGTTTGGTCATGATTTGTTTCATGCTGTGCATATTGTCGGTGAACACCGTGTCCGATTGGAACGCGGGGTCCATGTGGTCTACCATGACCACGGGAATGTTCAGCTTCTTGATATCCATTAAATTTTGCGTGGACACGGCTCCCACCGTTACGATCCCGAGAATGCCCTGGGGATTCAGGAGGGAGAACATGTGGTCATTCGAAGGCTCCGTCAGCGTCAGGATGTCGAGCCCTTTCTGATTAAGGCGGGTCGATATTCCGTCAAAAACCGGCCCCCAATAGAGCGATTCGCGATTCTGATATCGGACATTCGGGAACAGGACCAGTACCGCCCCCGCCCATTTTCGGTTCTCCGGCTCCTGGAGCTGCTGGTTTCTTCCTGCCGCTTGGCCTGGCTGATCCTTGAAATACCCAAGCTGTCCGGCGGCCTTCAGGATCATGTCCCTGGTCTGCGGGCTGACGCCGGATTTCCCCGACAAGGCCCGGGATACAGCGAATTTAGACACGCCCGTGAAATCGGCGATTTCCTGAATCGTCACTTTCGTTTTCATCGTTATCAACCTACTTAAGTGCGAATTTGTCGTTCAGCTTCCGTGTTATTTATGTTAGTTTTTGTTAGGTTACTGACATAATATTATGTGAAATAATCGTTAAAGTCAAAGAATATCCTGCATTTTCTTGTTTTCATTTTTACAAAAACAAAAGCTGCCCCTATGGTCATGTTAGGACCATCTGGGGCAGCTCTTTTCTTGTAGGCTTAAAAATATAGATAATTACGGTTTCTCCACGAGCAGCGCTTCCCATTTCAAGCCTTCTCCGGCAATTTCGATCCGCAGGTCGGAGATGCTCTTCAACGCCTCCTCGCGACGTGTCTCAAGTATAACCACCGTTTCCTTATATAGCTCGTCTATCTTCTTCTGCGTACCGCTTGCCATTTTCGTTATTTCGGATTTTCTTGCAGCATTGCCTTTGGAGATCGCGGTTGTCTGTTCCTTAAACAGCTTGCCGTATTGGCTCTTAGCTGTTGCTTTGCTGATTTTCCCTTGTTTGTACTTCCACATCGGACTGTTCAGGTACGACGTACTGGATCCGTTACGGAGCTTCCACATCGGGCTGTTCAAATAGCTTTCACTGACCGTTTTGCTGAATTTCCATGCGGAACTGTTCAAATAGCTCGGGGTGATCGTCTTCTTGTATGTCCACATCCAGCTGTTCAAATAATCCTCGTTCATTTCTTTGCTTAGTTTCCATAGGGTACTGTTCAAATAATTGCGGTTAGCGGCATTCGCATACTTCCACATCGGACCGTTTAAATAACTTGGATTGATGAACCGTTCATATTGTGCCAGCTTATCCTTTAGGTCGCGGTTTCCCTCATACTTCAGCTTCAGCTGCTCCAAATCGGCTCGAAGCTTCTCGTCCCACTGCTTTTGATCCTCCAGCACTTTTTTCTCGAGCTGGTCCAGGGAGGCATGGCTGGCATTATAAAACGCCTTATATTTCTTGTCTGCTTGTTTCTGGTAATTGTTATACGCATTTACCGTCTTCTTGTTATAGGATTTATACTCGCTCCATACTTGATTGATCCATTTCTGATCCGCTGCATGAATCGTTGTTAGCGGCACCATAACCGAGACGGCAAGCAAAAGGCTGCATAAGGTTAATAACGATTTTCGCATCAATCTCATCGATTTTCGCCTCTCTTCTGTAGATAGTAAACAAGGGATATTTTACCTAATGGCAAGGCATCTTCCAATAGGAACTCCGAACCCCTAACTTTTAGACTAGATCCGATTTCTGGAACCTCCGGATATTTTCGCACGGCAGCGTGTCTCACTCCCTGGATGCTTCATGAAAAACATGTCTTCCCTTCGTATATCCCACATCAAAAACGGAAGATTTATGCACTTCCTTGGTCCTGTAGTCCCTTAGTATCGCTAAAGTTAGTTAGCTAGTTATAACAGCCCATCTTTGTTCGGAACCGCTTTCTGATGCTTGACCGCCCGAAAAATAGGCCTATACAATGTATTTTGTAGTATTTTAGCAAATTATAGATGGAGGATTGCAGATGTTGAAGTTCAGGACACTATGTGCGCCTATACTCCTGGCTGTCTCTTTGTTCGTAGGAGCTGGCAGCGCTTTTGCCGGGGTTACTTTTCGGGATATTGATAACCACTGGGCAAAAACGACCATCGAATGGGGCGTCGACAAGGGGATTGTCAACGGCTATGCGAACGGAATGTTCATGCCTAATCAGAATGTGACCGAGGCCGAATTCATCCGCATGCTGGTTGTCGGCATTACGGGCAAGGACCTGCAGGAGAACTATTTGACCGAACTATGGTCGGATAAATATTATCATTTTCTGCACTTCAAGAACTATCCTGTACACGGATTCGCTGACAAAACCAAGCGCAGCCAATACATAACGCGGGCCCATGTGGCCGAGCTGATATCCAGCGCCGACGGCGTGAACTACGGTGGGAATCAGGCCATTCAATACGTTCTGGGGAAAAAGTACGCGCAGGGCCGGATCAAAGGTGAAAATACGATTGAAGGCTATGTAGGCAGCGGCACCATCACGCGGGCCGAAGTGCTTCAGCTGATCAAAAACCTGACCGATCGCGGAATGTCGAACCTGTACGACCGCCCTACCGCGCCAAGCGCGGAGGCCATGCTGCCGAAGCTGCCAACCCCTTGGGACGTTTACCGGGACGAGATGTACCTCGTGATCCGCCAGAAGGTATTTCCGAAGTACAGCGGCTACCGCATTTATGACGACGGATCGAATAAAATCGTGATGACCAGCACGAAGCAAACCGGTGAGACGGATTACGCCGTGTCCGTTCAATTCGAGCCGCAGATTATGCAGTTCAGCGGAATCGCGCTTTCCAATGCCGCCGATAAAACCCAGCGCGGCATGCTGATCGAACTCCTCCAGCTGTATGGCTTCCAAGTCGATTCCGCCTTCCTCGCGAAAATAGACTCCGCGGAGAAGAACAAGAAGGTGATCGAGTTGAAGGTGAGCGGCAAAACACTCGTTATCGATCCGCTCGTGGCAAGCCCCGCCGGGCATGTCCATATCTACTATAAGTGGTGGGACGGATCTCGGGCATAATTCAGGAAACTCGACTGCGCTGCAACCGAACAAAAAGCCCTGACGGCAAATCGTCAGGGCTTTTTGTTCATTTATATATCAGCTTCTACGCTTCCGCTTCCGTGGAGATATTCCAGTTCACGCCGAATTTGTCAGCCACGATGCCGTACGCCGGGCTCCAGAACGTCTCCTGAAGGGGCATAACCACTTGACCGTCCTCCCGCAGCGCTTCATATATCCGCTTGGCCTGTTCGGCCTGATCGGTCATGATACAGATCTGAACCTGATTGCTGGATTGAACCGGTTGACCGGGAAACGTATCGGAGAACATCAAATCCGTCTCTCCTACCTTCAGCAAAGCGTGGGAAATGCGATCTCTCGCGCTATCCGGCAGCGGAAAATCAGGGTTCGCCGGCATCTCGCCGAAGGTCTGAACCATGATGACCTGGGCATCCAACGCCTTCTCATAGAATTGAATAGCTTCCTTAGCATTCCCGTCCATCACGAGATATGGATTCATTCGAAGTGCCATATGATCGTCAACCACCTTATTTTCATATTTACAACGTTACTCCTATTATCGCCCAACTGGATCACTTTAGCAAAATATGAGGCATTTTCGGCTGAAGGACCGTTATGGTTATCCCTCATTCCATCCATACAGGATTTTGAAGTCCGCCGTGACCTCCATCGCTTCATCCAGCATTTGTCCGATGGCCTCGGGCGAAGCGCTCCAGGATAACGGCGTCATGCGAATCAACTGTTTCATCTGATCGTTATCCAGGATGACTCGATACTGCACCCGCTCGGCTTCGATTTGCTCAAAGTGGCGGCTGAATAGCTCTATTGTGCTGTCATTGGAGTAATTCTCCTTGCCTGTGCCTGTATAGAACAAGGTTCTAAGCTCCTGCAAATACAGGCTGTCCGGGATTACCTTCACCAATGATCCGCCACTCGCAAGCAGCCGCCTGAACTCCGAATAATTGGACGGGGACAGAATGTTCAGGATGTAATCGAACTGTTGGTCGGCAAACGGGCTCCGGGACAAATCGGCCACGCACCATATAGAATCAGGGGATATCTTGGCGGCCATAACGATGCCCTCTTTGGCAATATCCATGCCTACGCCGAGAACATCCGGCACCAAAGGGTGCTCCCGAAGCTTATGTCCGATGGCGGATAGATGGGAGCCCTCCCCGCAGCCTGCATCAAGCAGTTTTACAGGCTTCACGGATTCCCGGGACTTCAGCTCCTGGATCAGGCGATTCGTTACCGCTTCTACCATGGGGCCGAAGAAGCCGCTGCCGCTGATCGTGTTTCGGGCCTCAAACAAAGCCTTATCATATTTGGTTTTGGATGAATGGTTCAGCAGGTTTACGTATCCCTGTCTGGATATATCATAGCAATGCCTGTTCTCGCATTCCAGGCTGGCCATGCGTTCTACCTTCATGGCACCGCCGCAGATCGGGCATTGAAACATCTTCTCGTGTATCGAAAGTTTTTGTGCTTTTTTTAACAATTTTTCGTTGTTGGACACAGCAAATCATCCTTTCATTCGATTGATCGCAATAAAAAAGGCACAGATAAATAAACTCAAGCCGCAGTTGTCAAAAAAAAGGGCCGAGCCTACTTGGATCTGTACCTCACATTAGCGTAAACGAATGAAATGGATCATGAGAAAAAACACGCTCCCGACATCAATTTGGGCAAGAGAGATGCCCTAATTCAATTCTAACACGCGAGCACAGAATGTAAACCTCCAGGGCAAGCGTCCGGTTCAGCAAAATATATCAAGAATAAGTTCCTCCTATAGACTATGATGAGTGTTTGAGACTCTTTTATCCACCTTCTCACCTTAAAAGACAAATATTAAATTCAAAATGACATATATATATTGCAAAAAGACGTAAATACTATTACAATGCATGTATCCAGAAAATCTCAGGAACGTATCTCTAACCAAAAGGAAGGAATGATGAGCTTGAATTGGCTTAAGAAAAACTCGGTTGAGGATGAGCGTATCGTCAATTTGAAGAACAAGTTATATAAAGAGGTGTATACCTTGATCATGGTCATTTGCAGCATTTCCGTCATCATCAAATCTTTTGTGCTGCCGCGAACGGAACCCGTCTGGCTGGAAATGCTGATCATTCTGGGAGGAAGCTTATATTTCGGGATACGCAGCGTGGCGCTGGGGATTTACTCGGATGAAGTGGAGGTCCATGACCAGCGGAGCAAAATTTCGTTCAGCATGCGTACGGCGATATGGGGGCTTGTTATCGGTGTCGCACTTGCTCTTTTTTTCGGTATCCGCAGCGCGGTTCTGTTTGGCAATGACAACAGCGCGACCGAGCTCAAATATTTCTTTAGCGTTTTCCTCGTCTCACTGATCATCTACATCCCGCTCTTTGTCGGGGGGAATTGGTTGATCCACTACGGCGCCAACAAGGTAAGCCAAAAAATGTCGCAGAACGATCCATTCGACTCGTAGAAAGGGATATTAGGGGGACTGCCGCATGAAAAACATCAAATTGAAGATGGCCCGCGTCGAGAAGGATTTATCGCAGGAAGAACTGGCCCAGATCGTCGGCGTCTCCAGGCAGACCATCGGCCTGATCGAGCTTGGGAAATATAATCCGTCCCTCAGCCTGTGCGTTGCCATATGCAAGGCATTATCGCGTACGCTGAACGATCTGTTCTGGGAAGAAGACTAGGGCAGGGCTGCATTTCAATTCACTAACGCCGCCAGACAGCAATTGCCGACAAGGTTAAGGAGGTGACGCCAACGTTTCAAGGCAAGAACTAATAACCAATCATCATATAAGGAGTGACCTAATCTATCATGCCATTACATAAAGCTAGAAAAGCATTCACCGTGTTTTTGCTCACCGCTTCCCTATTGGGAACCACCTTCATCCCTGAAGGAAAAACATATGCTTCTGCCGCCGATCCCATCCAAGGGCAGGTTACCGAGGTTACGACTGCACGAACGTCGGATGAAAAAATTGCCGAGTGGGAGAATTGGGCCAAAGACCATGTATATCGACTGGATACGATTCACCCGGCCAACACAGCCAACGGCACTAACCAGTATAGGGATCTGGCTATGCTGAAGCCCTTGCTGCATGACAAACGTTTCGTGTTTCTAGGGGAGAGCTCCCACGGGGTTGGCGAGTTCAATCTGGCGAAGACCCGCTTGATCCAGTTCCTGCATCAGGAGATGGGGTACAACGTTCTGGCCTTTGAGAGCGGTCTTGGCAACAGCTCCTTGGCTTACGGCAGGGCCGGGCAGCGGAGCGCGGAACAAACGATGAAGGATTCCATCTTCGGCGTCTGGTGGTCCAAGGAGATTTTGCCGTTGTTCGACTACATTAAAACAGCACAACAGAGCAAGCAGCCGCTCGTGCTGACCGGTTTTGACATGCAGCTGCAGCATCCGCTGTTGGACGGACAATGGCTGCAGGATCAGGCCATGGCTAAGCGTCTATCGGAAGCTGAGAAGAAACTGTCCGACTACTCTCTTGGTACGGATCTAGACGCTTACCGCAAAGAGAAACATCAGCTGATTCAAGTGTACAAGGATGCTCTGGAATCATTAAAGACGGAGGCAAACGAAGCTCATCTGAAACGGCTGTACCCGGATAACCCCAAACTGTCCATGCTGCTCGAGCGGACCCTGAACGACCGGATTCGGGTAGCCCGGGAATATGTGGAGCTCTCCATTCAATCAACGCTTGGTATGGAAAGCGGGGATTATGTCCCGTTCCTGGAATCGATGGAATGGCGGGACCAGGCGATGCATGACAATCTCATGTGGCTGGCAACCGAAGTATACCCGATGGAAAAATTCATCGTGTGGGGACATAACGACCACATCCGCAAAGCTCAAACCGAGGTGATGGGTACGCCATATCCGGTGACTTTAATGGGAGAGAAACTCTCGGATGAAATGAAGAAATACAGTTACGTGCTTGGCCTGTATCCGGCCAGCGGCCAAACCGCGGATAATATGGGGAATGTGCATGACGTCCTGCCGGCAGAGCCGGGCTCCATTGAATCGATCCTCTCGGCCGCAGGCTCGCCGTATACCTTCGTTGATCTGCGTTACCAAAAACGCGAGGCAGGCAACTCGTGGATGTTTGAGCCGCGTTTTGCCTATAGCTGGGGGATGATTCCGGAAAGCTTAATCGCCCGCGACCAGTACGACGGTATTCTGCTGATCGATGACGTAAACCCGCCCCAATATATGAGATCCTCCGCTTCATCCAAGGCTTCTGTGCCTGCTGAAGAATAAGGTGCTATCATTCCTTGCTGTCATATAAGAATTTTTCATAGGTTAAGATGACAAGCATCCTCTGACGATCTGCTCCAAGAGTCCGGAAGCAATGAACTCTTGGAAAGGACCGAACGGGGATGCTTTTTTTCTTACGCTCAGTTCCGCATGGTTATTTTATCGAGATGTTCCCCGAGGAGGTTTTGAGCTTCACCTCAAACTCCCCGTCACCGGTGCGCCCTTCCGTCTTCCGGTTGCTCTCGTTCCTGTCCTGGATCGGAACGGCAATGGACCTCCGTCCGCTCCCGGATTGCAGCACCCATGTCGCATCAGGCGTCTCTTCATCGAGCTGAATGTTCACGTTTCCGCTAGTCGCCGATACATCCACATCGTTGTTCAAACGGGCGAACGCAAGGGAGATATTCCCGCTTTTACCCTTCACCTGAAGGCTGTGATTCTGCAAGCCGGTTCCCGTTACCTTGCCGGAAGAACCGTCAATTTCGACCTTCCCTGCATAGTCCGCGGGAATTTTCACGCGAAGCTGCGGCATCCGGCCGATATTGAACATCCGAGTGATATCGTTATCTAAAGAAATCTTCACCCGATTATCTTTTTGATCGACAACGGCTCCTGCGGAACTGCCGCTTCGGAGCAGCGAAACCTCCAATGCTTCCGCATCCGCTGTCTCCACGAACAAGGTCGTGCTGCCATGGTCGATCTCCAGCACTTCAACCTCCTCCAGCGTTACGCGTTGGAGTTCCTCTTCTTCATCCCTTGAACCGCATGCGCTGAGCAAGAACATGCCGAGGATCCATAGGATTGCAGCTGGTGCATATCGTTTCATTGCTTTACCTCCACCCCTTTTCAACATTGAAGTCATTGTACAGGATGACGCAGCGTCACTTTCAAGCGATTTTTCAAGTTTGGTAAACAACAGGAAAAAAGACACCGCCATGTGGCAGTGCCTCCTGCTAGGTCAAGGTAGGGACCCTATGGTTGTCCATCTTTTTTGTCGTACCACGATAAAGTTGGACGGGTTGGAGGGTATCCGTGCTGCTCCCTGAATTGCTTACGCACTTCGGTAAAGTCATGCCAGCTCTTCCCGCTCCCCGGATGATTGGCATGATGTACGATGCAGCGAAACGCATCCTCCACGCAAGGATCCACCCAGAAACCGCTGCTCGCTTCCATCCGGTCCGTTAAAGAGGCAGCGTCTTCATCCTTGATATCTTCCAATGCGTAATACCCTAACTGGACTACGCGTTCAGCCACTTTCGGTCCGATCGAAGGAACCGTCTGAAACTGTGCCAGTCCCCGGATATATTGGGCACGGCTATCCGAAACACCAAGCACGCCGGACAATAACTCGATATCCATTTGCGCAATATCGATAAGCTTCATTTTGTTTGACCGCAGCTTCGCCAGCTCCTCGCCGGTTAACGGCAGCTTCGGCGATTTTCTCGGTACATGCCGCTGCATCCTTCTCCCCCCTGTTCTCACTTTTGCATACCTGACGTTTAATATAGATCGAACATATTTACTTCATAGCCTTGGGCTTTCAGGTAATTGAACATTTGCGCCCGATGATGCTGGGCATGCGTGACGATTTCAATCAGCCACTTGGCTTGGGTTGAACCGTGCTCCAAATAGAAGGGTCTCGTAGTCTTCTGCATAAATTCTTCATCTGTCAGCCCATTCATGTAGGATTTTACATCGGCAAGTCCCTTTGTCATCCAAGAGATCAGCTTGTCCTTGTCCGTGCCGTCAGCGGCGATGCTTGCCTCCAGCTCCCGGACCTCCGCTTCGCTCTTCTCTTGCAGAATCAACAGGTCCGTCGCAGGCACCGAAACCAGATGATGCACGAGTTCCTGCAGCGATCTCATATTGTGGGCAGGTCTGTAATCCCAATGGGCTTCTGTAATTTTGCCGATCAGATTCGAACTGGTACGAACGATAAGCTCCAGCTCCTCGAACAACAGCTGCTTCATTTCATGCAATTGACTCACGTTTCATCACTCCATTTATTAGTTATAAGGGGTCTCTAGGTTCTACGGCAAGTATAGCGTATAATAGTGACAACTATTGTCATAGTCATCCAACGATTCGGAGCTGATCCTATGTCCAAATCCAAACGTCTCATCGAGCTGATGATGACCGTTAACCGAATGCGAAAATTCACGGTACGAGAACTGGCCGATCAATTCGGCGTGTCGTCCCGCACGATTTTGCGGGACCTGCAGGAGCTCAGCGAACTGGGAGTCCCCCTCTATTCCGAGGTAGGACCGCACGGCGGCTACCAGGTGCTGAAGGAACGGGTTCTCCCGCCGATCGCCTTCAGCGAGGAAGAAGCCGTCGCGATGTTTTTTGCCAGCCACGCCCTGCGTCACTATCTATTTCTTCCCTTTGAAGCCGAGTCCTCTACCGCACTTCAGAAATTTTATTATTACATGCCCGGGGATGTGCGCGACCGGATTGACCAGATGAAGAACCGGGTGGATTTTCTGACGCATACCAGACAGCAGAAGGCTGAATCTCTCGGGGCTCTGCTGGATGCCGCCGTCGACCAGCGGGTCGTTACGGTGTTATACGAGAGCAGGGACGGCTATCCCGCGCGAAGCATCCAGCCCGTGGGCATCTATGCAAGCAACGGCTTCTGGTATTGTCCCGCATATTGTTTTCTGCGCGATGATTTCCGTCTGTTCCGCTGCGACCGCATGCAGTCCGTGGCTGAGGATGCAACCGGCATCGAGCCGCGGGATCACCGGCACATCCATCTGGGGAACTGGAGGGAATACGGGACGGAGAAATCGGTCTATGTCCGGATGGTCGTGGATTTGAGCCGGGAAGGCGTTCAGCGCTGCGAATCTGAGTTATGTCCTGTCCCCCATATCGCTATGCGGCCGGATGGAAGCGGACGGCTTGATCAGAACGTCCCTGCCAGCGAACTTTTGTATTTTGCTAAATTTTTTATCGGATTAGGGAATGAAGCCACCGTGAAGGCGCCGCAGGAGCTGGTGGTTCGCATCAAGGGGATGCTCGCGGAGATGATGGCGAAGTATGGTTAGAGGCAGCTGACTCTCCTTTGGGCTAAGAGTATGGATTATTTTATCGGAACCCTGCACCCGCGTACGTTGACGAAAAGAACACGCCTTGCTACAATTTCATCAACAATTAGGAAAAGGATGAGGACGATGGTTCGTCGTTTGATCAGGTTTAAGAATGTAGCTACTGTATTCAGCTTCTAAGTAAAAATGATCTATTCTACTTAGAAGCGAGGAAATAGAATGAAACAACATCGATTTGAACACTGGTCCGAGATTAAGTATCTGAAGGATATCGTCACAAACCCGATGATAAGCGTAGGAGAATACTCATACTATTCCGGTTATTACGATCATCATGATTTTGAAGATGGCTGCGTTAGGTATCTATGGGGGGATGCAAAATCCAGAAGGTTGTTTAATCCCATTGAAGACTATGGTTGGCATATCGATAAATTGATTATCGGAAATTACGTATGCATCGCAAGCGGCGTCATTATTTTAATGGGTGGAAATCACAACCATCATCCTGAATGGGTAACCGTGTACCCGTTTGTCGATCAGATTGAGGCTTCTTTCGCGCCAAAAGGCGATACCGTCATCGAAAGCGATGCTTGGATTGGAATGAATGCCATGATTATGCCAGGTGTGACCATTGGCGAAGGCGCCATTGTTGCGGCTGGTTCGGTTGTTACTAGAGATGTCCCGCCCTACAGCATCGTAGGCGGTAACCCTGCCAAAGAGATAAAGAAACGCTTTGCGGACGAAGACATCGAAAAGTTAATGGAAATGCGATGGTACGATTGGGAACGCGAGCAAATTGAACGAGCCGCACATATCTTGTCCAGTTCTTCCGTCCATCGATTATATGACTATTATCAAAAAGAAATAAAACCCTGCGTTTAAATTTCTGATGCCTCCCTATAAATAGGAATGCAAATATCCCTTCTTGAATTCAAGAAGGGATATTTGTTGTCTTGGCCTCAAGCTTGTCGTTCATCGTTCAAAACTCATAACATCCTGTTTATGATTTCAACATCGATCGATCCGCACGGTAAACCGAACGCCCTCCCTTGACGGTCTCCACGATGAGAAGGCCCTCCTCGCGCTTCTCCAGAAGCACGAAGTCGGCCTGGGCTCCTTTCTTCAGCCCATAGCGTTCCCCTTGCCCCATGGCCTGGGCGGGTAGCACCGAAGCCATGTCCCAAGCTTCGGAAAACGTGCACAGTCCCGACCGAGCCAGCCGCCAAACCGCATCGGCAAGCATCATGGCCGAGCCGGCCAGCAGCTCGGGCTTGCGGGCGAGATGCAGTCGGCCTTCGGGAGTCAAGACGACATGACCGCCGATATGGGTCTCGTATTCGCCTGGCGGCATTCCGCTTAAATAGACGGCATCGCTGACCAGCACCACTTTGGATTGCTTGGCGCGGAGCATCACCTTGATGACCGAATCCGGCAGATGGTACCCGTCCGCGATCATGCCTGCCCACAGCTGATCTTGCGCAAGCTGCTCCCATATATAATTCGGATGCCGCGGCAGCGTCAGATGCGCGCCATTGCCCAGATGGGTGGACATCGTCGCTCCTGCTTCCACGGCTTCCCGGATTTGCTCGGGTGTAGCGGCGCTGTGCCCGATCGATACGATGATTCCCGATTCGACGCACGCCCGGATAAAACCCGCAGCTTCCGGCCACTCCGGCGATAGGGTGACGATCCGAATCCGGTTCCCCGATGCCGCCTGCCATCTCGTAAACAATGCCCAGTCCGGTGCCTTGATGTGCCGGGAATCATGGGCTCCCCTGGGCCCCTCCTCCGGAGAAAGAAAGGGGCCTTCCAAATGAATCCCGCCTATGGTTGAACCGACCGCTTCATCCTCCAGGCAAGCCGCGTCGATAACCCTCAGCAGTTGTTCGACCTCTTCGTCTCCGTTGGTAATGACGGTGGGGTAGAACAGGGTTAGACCCTTTTCCCATAACCGCCGGGTTGCCTGGATGACCGTATCCGTTGTAAGCGGCAGCGAATTGAAGTCATATCCGTAACCGCCGTTAATCTGAAGATCGATCAATCCGGGAGCAACCCATATTTCCTCGTCCGCGCCGCGTGGAAGGACTCGCTCGATCCGGCCGTCCGGATTCCATGCCAGCTCCATTGGCTCGCCTGTTGCATAATGGCGGCCTGCCCGAACCCGATCGTGGCTATCCATTCCGAATTTCCCCGTACGACTCCAGGTCGACGTACAGCGTGCAATCCGGATGCCGCCGAAGAATGCTGGCAGGACAAGCCTCGCTTATCTCGCCTTGCAGCGTCCGCTGCACCGCTGCCCGCTTGCTTGCGCCCGGCACGACGCAGAACAGATGGGCACCCGACATTAACGCCGGAACGGTGAGCGTAAGCGCGTATGCCGGAACCTCCTGCAAGCTCGCAAAACAGCCGTCATTCACCTGCTGAAGGCGACAAGCCTCGTCCAGCATGACCCGCTTCACCCATAAAGGGTCGGCAAAATCGGCAACAGGCGGATCGTTGAAGGCGATATGCCCGTTCTCGCCAATGCCCAGGACCACCATATCGATCGGCGCGGCGGCGACCAGTCGACTGTATCTATCGCACTCAACTTCAGGATCATTCAAACCGTCGATCAGATGCACCTCTCCCGGAGATATCCGATCAAACAGCCGCCGGGATAAAAAGTTCCCGAACCGCTGCGGGGCCGACGGGGGGAGGCCGATGTATTCATCCATATGAAATGCAATTACCCGGCTCCAGTCCAGTCCTTCCGCTTGAACCAGCGCCGCCAGGCACTCATTCTGGGACGGGGCGGCCGCAAAGACGATGCGAATGCGCTCTTTCTCGGCCAGCAGGCGCTGCATGGTCTCGAGGATATCGGCGGCCGCCGCTTTCCCCATCGCTTCGCGCTGGTCATAAACGCGGACCTTCAGTTGATCTTGAGCTTTTTCAAGAACAGGCTTGATGTTTCCCTCAGTCCTCATAAAGTCACCTCCATCCCTTACAACGCCGGCGTTCCGGTCAACAATTGAATTTCCTTGCGCTGCCTGGAAGCCTCGTAGGTACCGAGAATGATCTCCAGGGAATGTCGGCCGTCCTCCCCGGTGACGATAGGCTCGCGGCCTTCGCGAACGGCAAGCGCCATATCTTGAATTTGCAGGCGGTGGCCGTCAGGTATAACTTTGAACGCATCGAATTCAGGCAGCTGAACTTGTTCACCATCGATTTCAAAGGATACGATCGTATCTTCTTCCATGACAAGCACGCCCTTCTCTCCATGAATGACCAGCCGCTGCCCTTTGCCGTCGCAGGCCGTCGTCGTGATCTCCATGACCCCGAGCGCGCCGTTCGCAAATTCAAGGGCGGCGATAACGGTATCTTCGACTTCGATATTTCGCAGCACGGCTTTGGCCTTCGCCGACAGGGATGCTACGGGCCCAACGAGCCATTGGAGCATATCCACCGTGTGTATTCCCTGATTCATCATCGCCCCGCCGCCGTCCATCGCCCAGGTCCCGCGCCAGCCCGCACTGTCATAATAGGCTTGATCGCGGTAGAGCATGACATACGCCGAGCATAAACTGAGCTTCCCGAGGCGTCCTTCTTGAATGACCTGGCGGGCATACCCGGCCTGCGGGGACATGCGCCTCGGAAAGACGGTGGCGAGCAGCACCCCGTTCTCCGCACATACCTTGATCATGCGCTCGATATCGTCAAGCTTGATCGCCATCGGCTTTTCCACCAGCACATGCTTGCCCGCCCGGGCAACCATCGCCGTTTGCTCTGCATGCATGCCGCTTGGCGTGCAAATGCAGACCACTTCCACATCTTCGCGCGCCAGCAGCTCCTCCAATGTGTCGCAGACATCTCCTCCATACGTTTCAGTCAGCTTGACCGCCGATTCCCGTTTCGTATCGAACACGGCGGCAAGCGCGGCTTCTTCCGTGTTCATGATGCCCTTGGCATGGATATCCGCAATAATTCCGCAGCCGATGATCCCGAATCGAACCGGCAGCTTTTCCTTCGTCATGTTCCCTAGCCCCCTCAATTCCCGTTCTGTTTGCATCGAAGCCCGTGCTTTCTTCTATTCCCTAATCAGGATCCGTGCTCCCTCATCGGCCATCACCGTAGCCTCCGAGGCTTTGTAAATATCGTCATGCGTGATCAGGCCCGCCTCTCCCGCCACCCGGTTCAGAAAATCCTGCGAGAGGGAGAACGCCGGAGCCGTTAAAGGCAAAGAACGCAGCTCCTGATCGGTGATTACAAGCGCTACCTCATCGCTGGACAGCAAGGGATCGCCTTCCAGCCGAATTTCGGCAATGCCGCGCGTCCCCGTAATGAATATCCGGCCGTCTCCCCAAGTCCAGCTGCCGGCGGGCGTGTGCCAGTCCGCGTATAGCTGTGCCGTGATCCCGCCAGCCATGAATACCTGCACGCCGGCCGCATCGTAAAAGGTCGGGTATTCAGGCAGAATATGCTTCGCCAGATAACCGGATGACGTCTCCACTTCCCGGCCGGTCAGCCACCTTAACAGGTCGAAGTCATGCACGAAAAGATCGTTGATGATGCCGCCGGACTGCCCTCTGTCAAAATGCCAGGCCGGACGGGTTTCCGGATTCAGCCGATGCGGCTTACGCATCGAGATATGGATGATGTCCCCCAATTCACCAGCTCGAATCATCCCGTGGACGGTATGGATAGAAGGACGGAAACGTTCGGTCAGCATCATGCCTACCTCGATTCTTCCCCGATCCAACAAGCCGCGTAGCCGGATGAGTCCGGCCCGATCCGTTACGGCAGGCTTATCGATCATGACAGGCTTGCCGTGCAGCTCGCACAGCTCCATGACATCCATCTTCTCATCGTTGATGGCCGCGCAGCCGATGATTCCTACGCCTTCGTCTGCCAGCATCGACTCCCGATCCCCCGTCAGCTCCAGGCCGTACCGGTCGGCGAGGGTGCGGGCTAACGTCTGATTGTCCGGTTCGTACACTCCTGCACATTCGTAGCCCAGAGCCAGCATCTCCTCGATAAACATGCCGATGTGGGCATGCTGGCAGCCGATGATTCCAAATTTCCGTGCGTTCCCCGTCATCCGGTCGACACCTCCACAGCCTGCAGCCACTCCTTAATGACGAGCAGATCATAAGCGAGCCGTTCCTTCGGCGGATAGGGAGCTGCGCATTCCAGCGTAAGCCAACCCGCGTACCTCTGTTCCCGTAATCCCCTAAGCAGCCCGCCGTGATCCACTTCTCCTTCGCCAAGGCGGCAATGCAGGAAGAACTCTTCCCCGTGACGGGTCAAATTCTTGAACGTTCCCGGGGCGCCTCCTTGCCCGATCCGCCGTTCATCCTTGATATGCACATGGAACAAACGGCTTCCTAGCTGCCTTACCGACTCTTCCCCAAATTCCGTGTCCGTGATGTACATATTTCCTGCATCATGAATCAGGCCAACCTGATCATCGCCGATCAATTCCAAGAGCCGCAGTGCGCTGTCCGTCGTCTCCACCAGGCTCTGGTTGTGAATCTCCAGGACGATCCGTTTTCCTGCAGCGCGGGCTTCCTCCGCGCATTTCCGAATCCAGAAAGCCGCCTTGGCATAATGATAATCCTCCGCCAGGAAGGCATTCGGGCCTCCCTGAAAGATCCGGATCATGCCGGCTTCAAGCATCACCGCGCGTTCAAGCAGGCCCATGAACTGATCATAGGCCCCGGCACATTCGGCATCCCCGCTTGTCGAGAAATGCCCCATGTAACCCGCCAATGCCGGAATCTCCAAACCGTGCCCATCCGCAAGTGCCTTCATTTCGCGAACCCGGGGAAGCGATGCCTCCGGGCTCAAATGCGGTTCGCGGCAGGCGATTTCGATGCCGTCAAAACCGAGTTCGGCCGTGATCGACATCGCTTCATGGATGCTGTAATCGATGAGTGATCCGCTGAATGCCGCTATTTTCATCTCGTCTTTCATCCTTTCGTCTGCATTTTCGCCTTCTCAAGCGCTGAATACGCCGTTATTTAATCCCGGCCATATTATGGTTCTGCACAAAATATTTCTCGGCGAACAGGAATACCAGCAGGATCGGAACGAGACTGACCAAGGCCGCCGCAATCATGAGCTGTTCATTGCCGGTCCACTGTCCGGACAAGGAGAGTATGCCGATAGGCAGCGTATACTTCTCGTTCGAGGTCAAATAAATGACAGGCGTCAGAATCTCGTTCCACTTGCCCATGAACGTAAAGATCGCCAGCGTCGCCAGCGTGGGCCTGGCCATTGGAATGAAGATCCACAGATAAATCTGGAACGGATTGCAGCCCTCCATCTTGGCCGCTTCCTCATACTCTTTAGGTATATTCATAAAAGCTTGCCTCATGAGGAAAATGCCAAACGGTTGAGCCAGCCATTCGATGATCCACAGCGGCGTGAGCGTATCTAGCATGTTCAGTTTGTTAAAAATGATGAAATGCGGGATGATGATGACCACCGCCGGAATCATCATCGTCCCCAGCACCATCACGAACAGCGCGCCTTTCAGCGGAAAGCGCAGTCTCGCGAACGCATAGCCGACCATCGAGCAAGAGATTAGTGCGCCGATGACGGACAACGCGGCCACGAAGATGCTGTTTAGCGTGTAGCCGCCAATATTCCCAAGCTGGAACACCTGGGCGTAATTGGACCATTGGAATACTTCGGGAATCCAACGGGGCGGAACCGTTGTATATTCCCTGTAGGTTTTCAATGAATTCATAAGCGCCGACAGAAACGGCACGATCATGATGAGCGAGCTGATCCCGATCAGTACGTATCCGATACTTTTTCCCAGCAGTCTTCTTCTCATTTGAGGCTCCTCCTTCCCCCGATGCCGTTCCGCACTTGCAGTAGTTCCATCTTGAACGCCGGATCAGTCATAATGCACCCATTTCTTTTGAGCGCGAAGCTGGATGAGCGTCAGCAGGAACAGGATCATGAACAGCACCCAGGCAATGGCGGAAGCATAGCCCATCCTCATAAACGTGAACCCTTCGCGATATAAATACAGCATCATGACCAGGCTCGAGTTATTCGGGCCTCCCGCCGAGCTGATGTCGCCCCTGCCGGTCAGCACGTAGATCTGTTCGAATGCCTGGAAGGTAGAAATCGTGCTCATGATAACAACCAGGAAGGTCGTCGGCGAGATCAATGGAACCGTAATGTACCGGAATTTACGCAGGGCTCCTGCGCCGTCGATCTCCGCGGCTTCGTACAAATCCCCTGGAACGCTCTGAAGTCCCGCCAGATAAATGACCATGATATAACCGATCCCTTTCCAAACCGCAATGAAGACGAGCAGCGGGATGGCCAGCTTCGGGTCCTGCAGCCAGCCTTGCCCTTCCAGCCCCAGCTTGGCGAGCAGCGTATTGGCCAGGCCGAAGCGAGGATTGAATACGGCGTCGGCGACGTAGAGGATGACGGTCCATGAGGAGATCACCGGGATGAAGTGAGCCATCCGAAACCATTTAAGCCCTTTCAATCGCTGGTTTAACGCGACGGCCAGCACGAGCGCGAGAAAGGTCTGGAGCGGTACGAACAGAACCGCAAAATACAGGGTGTTCCACAGGGAACGCCAGAACATCGAATCCTCGGCCATGCGCCGGAAATTATCCAGTCCGCTCCACTCGGGCGGATTCAGCATATCGTAATCGGAAAAGCTGAAGTACAGGGATGCGGCGAGGGGACCCGCCACAAAAATGATAAAGTGGAGAAGATAAGGGGAGGCCATGAGCAGCCCCCATCTCCCCTCATGATCCCATTTCCGTTTTCGGGCGGGCTTTCCATGCGGCATCGGATCGGCTTTGAGTGCTGCATTGTCGTTTAGCGTATTGTCCATTTCACTCCCGCCTTTCTTCCACCCTTGATTTATTTTTTATAAAAATCATCGAGGACCGCCTGAACGGCTGCGTCCGCTTCGCTTAACGCCTGATCGACGGTTGCATCGCCCAGGAAGGCTCGCTCCGCATGTTCGTTGAATTTGCCCACCCATTCTTCCCATACCGCGTTGTTGTCGAGCGTTTGGGCGAACTCCAGACTGTCCAGGAAGGCCTGGCGGTTAGCCGGCTGCTCTCCCGCTTTGAGGAACACTTCGGATTCCGCTACGGATTTTTTCACGGGCACGGCTTCGCCAAGCTCCGTCCACTGCTTCTGCACATCGTCTTCCGTAGCCCAGTATTTAATCCACTCCCAGGCAGCTTGCGCCTTCTCGTCGCTCGACTTCTGGTTAATCACCCATGAATTGGCGATGACCGGGGACACCCGCTTGCCGTCAGGTCCCTTCGGCAGCAGCGTCACGTCGTAATTCAGCCCGGCTTCATTCGCTGCCTGCACCCGGGCATAAATGCCGATCCGCATGGCGGCCGATCCGCTTGGGAACACGGCGGTATTGCTCTGGAAGCTCTTCAGGTCGACCGGATCCGTAATAATGCCGCGCTGCATGCCGTCGACCATCCATTCGAACGCCTGCTTGTTCTCCGGGGAATTGATGATCGAGTTCTCCGCCTTCTCGTCAAGGGCACCGCCGCCGTAGGATTTCATCACGGAGAACCAGCCCTCGGTAATGCTGAAGAAGGTAAGCCCGAACTGATTCACGCTGGCTGCGTCAAATCCGGTGTCCTCGGCTGTTTTTCCGCCGGCGTCCACCGTCAGCTTGGCTGCCGACGCTTTCAGGTCTTCCCAGGTCCATTCGTTCGTAGGATACGCTACGCCTGCTTTATCGAACAGATCCTTGTTGTAAAACAGCACGCCGACCTGAATGCCCTGCGGCACGCCCCAATAGCGTCCGTCCGCGTCCTTGTTGAAATCGAGGCCGTAGTACTCGTCGGCTTTCAGATCCTTGGCAATCCAATCGGTCAGATCCTTGGCGGCACCGCGCTGGGCATATTTCATGACGTAGACGCCGTCGGACAGCCATACGTCCGGCGCCTGGCCGGCCGCGATCTGCGTATCCAGCTTCTGATAGAACTGCCCGTAAGGGGCGCTCTGCGTCTTCACCGTAATGTTCGGATGCTTTTCCTCGAACTGCTCGATCAGCTCCTTCATCTTCGCATCGGAGCTGTCGCTCGAATAATATCCGAGCAGGATTTCTACCTTCTTATCTTCCTCGCCGCCTCCGGTGCCGGGAGATGCGGTGCCGGTCTTACCATCGCTGGCATTGCCGCATCCGCTTACAATGATGGATATCAGCAATAAGGCCGTTACCCAGCTGTAGAACCCTTTTCTCTTTTTCACTAAACGTCGCCCCCCTATTAATGTTGAAATGGATTAATGAGATTGTAGTTGATAACGACCGTCAGCGCCCATGTACTTTCTTATCCCACTTGTGATTTCTTGCCGCGGCATCATGGTTTTTTATTTACAACTTGTGTTTTTTTGCTACAATGTTCCTTACATTCCCTACTTCAAAGCCAGGAAGGCGGAAGAGCGATGAACATCCAAGGCGTTTCCATCGGTAATCTGACCATTAACCAACGATTGTTCGTGCTGATCATCCTATTCATTGGCCTCCCTTTCTTTCTGCTCGGCAGCTTCTGGTACCAGTCGTCCACCGAAGCGATTGAACAGTTTGCCGCAGGCGCCAACAAGCGTATCATCGAGCAAACCAACGTCTCGCTGGATTCTTACATATCCAATCTGGAGAATTCCACCTATCCCTTTATCCATAACCCGCAGATCCAGCAATTTCTCTCGACCACGGAGCTCACTCCCTATGCCTATTTTCAGCTTGCCAAAAAAGTGGAGGACGACTTGTTCGCCCAGATGATCTACGGGAGATCGGATATCATCGGGATCTCGCTCGTCGCCGAGAACAAGCGGCAAATTACCGATTACGAAAGCGCGCCGGGACTGCTCGATATGAGCGAAATCCGCAAACGCAACCGCTCCTTTCAAGCGCAGCTGGACCAATACAACGATTTTCAGATCATCGGCCTCAGCCGGGTAGGAAACACGCCATCCCTCACCGTCGCCCGGAAGCTCTATGACAATTCATCCTTTCTATATAAGGGCTTATTGATCGTCGACCTCAATCTGAAGCAGATTGGCGCCATCTGCTCCAACGATTCGCTGGGCGGCTTTGACGTCTGGATTATGGGCGGCGACGGGCATATGATCTACCATCCGAATCCGAAACAGATCGGGGCCGAAGTCGAGCCCGGGCTGTTATCGCGTATTCGGAACCGGGACTCCTCCTTCTTCCGGCATCAAGACGCGGTATCGGGCACCGAGAAGATGGTCCTCCATGAACGATCGCAGATCACCGGCTGGACGGTTGTCGCCGATCTGCCGCTGAACAATCTCATCGGCGATTTAATCACCCAGCGGAACTACTCGCTTGCGGCCGCGTCGATGCTCTTGATCATCGCATTGGCGCTTGTTGGCGGTTTTTCCTTGTCATTGACAAGGCCGCTCTCCATGCTGCAGAAGTTGATGGCCCGCGTCGAACGGGGCGATTTCGTTCTTCCCACCCATATGAACCGGTTCCGCAACAATGAAATGACGGCCGTGTTTCAAAGCTTCTACAGCATGACGGGAGAGCTGAAGCGGTTGATCCGGGAGGTGCAGGATTCCCAGCTGAAGGAGCGGGAGCTCATAATCAAGCAGAAGGAATCCGAGCTCCGCTCCATGCAGTCCCATATCAACCCGCACTTTTTGTACAATTCGCTGGAGATTATTAATTCATATGCCATCGCGGACGATCATATGGAAATCAGTCGCATGACGCGGGCGCTGGCCCATATGTTCCGCTACAATATCGGCCATGCCGGATCCGTTGTGCCGCTCCGGGAGGAAATGACGCATGTCCAGTATTATCTGGATCTTCAAAGCGCCCGCTTCCGCAAGCTGCGGATCGATATGGACGTGAACGAACGGGATCTGGATCGCGTGAACGCCGTCAGGCTGACGCTGCAGCCGATCGTGGAGAATGTGTTCATCCACGGATACAGGGGCAAGAAGCCTTCCTACCTCGGGATAAGCTCACGCGCGGAGGCTGGTTATTATGCGATCGTGATCCGGGACAAAGGGGTGGGCATGACGGCGCAAACGCTGCGGCAGATCAGGCGAATTCTGAATTCCGGCAAGAAGCCGGAAGCTGGCGTCCTGCGAAACGACGGGGACGAAACCACCAGCGGCATCGGCCTCTTGAACGTCCATCAAAGGCTCCAGCTTACCTTCGGGGACGAGTATGGACTGTACCTTGTGGAATCCGTGCCCTCGGAAGGCACGATATTTGAAATCAGACTGCCATATAGGACTAGCGAGGAGGGACATTATGTACCGGATCATGATGATTGATGACGAATACGCCATTCATTTGAGTTTGCGAAAGCTTGTCGAGAGGTCGGGGCTTCGGATTGAGGTTGCCGGCGAAGCCGAAGACGGGGTTGAAGCCTTAGAAATGCTGGAGAACAGCCGTCCGGACATCATCGTGACCGATATTTGCATGCCTGAAATGGATGGGCTGGAATTTATCCGCCGTGTCCGGGAATCCCATGCACAGATGCATTTCATTATCCTGTCGGGCCACGACAACTTCGAATTCGCGCGTCAGGCCATGCGTTATGGCGTATCGGATTTCCTGCTGAAGCCCATCGACCCGGCCCAGTTCCATGCAACGCTGGAACGTGCCTGCAGGGAGCTGGACGAGCGGAAAGCGCGATTCTCCCAGCAGACGAAATGGACGCTTGCGCAGCAGCGCCATAAAGCCAGGCTCGCCGAGCTGCTGTGGTCTGCCGAGGAGCGGGAGGCCTTGGAACAAACCCATGAGATCATGGCCCTTTTTGAGACGATGGGACCGAAAGAGGTCAGCCTGTCACGGTACGCCCATATGCTGATATCGGAACTGCTGTCTGCGCTTGAAGAACGCGGGTTGATGCTGAACATGGACACCGGCGAGGAGCAGTGGGCGCAGGATGATCCCCTTGCCTGCCGCCGCCAAACAGAGGATAAGGTCAAGGAAATGCTGGCATTGATTAAAGGCTCCAGAAATCTGGGATCCCGCCATAATATCCAAAAAGCCCAACGATTCATTGAAGAAAACTATGCGATGGAGGATTTGTCCTTGCAGGAGGTAGCCGATTCGGTGGGGATGTCGGTGACGTATTTAAGCCGTACCTTCAAAAACGAAACCAATATGAACTTCGTGAAATACCTGGTGCAGGTTCGCATGGAAAAAGCGAGGGAATTGCTTGCGGAGTCGGAGCTTTCCGCTCAGGAAGCAGCCTACCGCGTCGGCTTCTCGGACTATGTCCATTTCAGCAAGACGTTCAAAAAATTTCATGGCCTCACCCCTTCGGCGTACCGAAAGCAATGCAAGGCCATGAAAGGAGAATGAGACAGGCAGGAGTTTAATTAGCTTGTTCTCCTGTTCTCCCGTTCTTCCACTCCTTCGCTCTGGCAAGAAGCTTCTCCATGAACGCATTCTTCTCATCGGAGTATCGAAGAAGGGTCCGGGCTCCTTGCGAAACGATCCTTTGTTTGATCTCGCTGTATCGCTCGGATTCCACGGCATGAGCCCGGAGGTAATCCCGAATTATGATGTTATGGTTCCAGATGTCGCCACGGTACGACACGATATGAACGTTATAGGCGAGCTCTCCTCTTTTACGGAGGTAAATGCGGCCGATGATCCCGGATTCGCCCAAGTTCTCGTAACCCATAGCGGCCAGTTTGGGAAGGATTTCATCCGTATGCCGGGCGGTCTCCACGCCCACCAGTATATCGACGATGGGTTTGGCCGTCATGCCCGGTACGGACGTGCTTCCGAAATGTTCGATTGCACCCGTATAAGGACCGATCTCCCCGATCAAGAGCCGATGTTCGTCGTTAAACCGATCCGCCCACTGCTTGTCATAGGGCTCCAAGTGGATGGCTTCGTCAATGGTCATGAAGGAACCTCCTTCGAATGGGTACGTGCGTGCTGGTGAAGCTCCTCAAGCCAAAAGTAGCGGGCCACGTATGACTCCATCATGCCCTATATGGTTTTAATCGACAAGAGCCAGTGTGCTATGGTTTATGGTCAAGCATGCCTTAATATCGACTTTCCACGACGGCAGGTGCTAGAACCTGCCGCGCATACCTTCCGGCCTCCGCCCGAAGTGTTTCATCGCTTACCCGTTCTACGTTATAGGTCACGAAGGCAGGCAGATAATGGACCTTGCACCGCTTCAACGTGGCTTGAATCGGCCGCAGCAGCTCACTTGCGGTGTACCAATTGTCCCCGCCTGCCTGATACCCTTGCTCCAATCCTGCCGCCGTCGTGGCCAGCATGAATTCCTTGCCCTTCAGATTGTTGCCTTCCGGCCCGAACGCCCAACCGAAGGTCAGCACGTCATCCATCCATTTCTTCAGCAGAGGCGGGCAGCTGTACCAGTAAAACGGGAATTGGAACACCACCCGATCGTATTGAAGAAGGAGCTGCTGCTCGCGCTCGATATCGATAGTCCAATCCGGGTACTCCTTGTAAAGATCCCGGACATCTACATTTCCATTCGCATACAGCCCGTCGTGCTCCATCAGCATCCGATTCGCACGCGAGTTGTCTAAATTCGGATGAGCCACAATCACCATGGTTTTCATACTCAGGTCTCTCCTGTCTCATTTGATTTGTTTGACACCCCCATTATGTTTCGGATCGGTTTCGTTGAAAAGTACGCTCTTTTTCTGTACTTAGTCCGCTCTGGCGTACCTAATCATCCCATGCATAGTACGATAAAACGTACTAAGTACGAATAAGAATAGTACTGGGTTTAAACCGAATCCTGTGCTACATTACTATCATCCAAGAAACAAGATCGATCACACACTTCCACGCGGGAGATGAGAATATGAGAACAAACGATCAACGGCCTAACACCGACGGCATCCTGACCACGCTGCAATTAATCGGAGGCAAGTGGAAACCGCTGATTCTGTTCATTCTGCTGCAGGACGGAACCAAACGGTTCGGGGAGCTTCGGCGTCTGCTTCCGGGCGTGACCCAAGGCATGCTGACAAATCAGCTCCGTGAACTGGAACAGGATGGGCTGGTCGTACGCAAGGTATATCAGGAGATCCCGCCCAAGGTGGAGTATTCCGTCTCGGAGCACGGGAAGAGCTTGGACAGCGTACTCACCGACATGTGCACCTGGGGATTTCAGCATCAGGAATATGTCAACAAGGTCAACGAACAGTCTGATGAGAGCCCAGGAAAAAATGCAGGCGGACTGTAACGAAAACAGCAAGCCGGAACAAGGGGCCGGGGATTGCTCAAAATATCGATCTCTTCGCATTCTTCAAGCCGTTCCTCTTGGGATCGGCTTCACCGGCTGCTCCTCTGCAGGCTGGTATTTCGTATAGTGCGTTTCATCATAAAACTCCGTTTTAACCCGCAAATACTCCCTTACCTTTTTTTCGTGTATGGAAAAAACATTTCAAACCGCTCTCTGCTTATCTTCACCTGTCACATGTCTGAATGAATAAGGGGCAAGCGGGTGGACCGCAGCTTGAAAATGAATCACGGAAAATTCACTTCCACGTATTGCTTTTTTATGTCGATACGATATATATTTATATCGTATCGACATATCGTTGGAGGCGGTCTGTATGTATGAAATTTTTGTTCTGGGCGAATTAATGACCGGGGACAAACACGGTTACATGCTTCAAGAGATTCTTAAAAATGCAGGCGGGCCTTACCGCCAGATCAGTTCCGGAACGTTGTATCCCCTGCTCTCCCGGATGGTGGATCACGAGTGGATCCATCTCAGTCTGGACGGGTCCGGCGGAGGCAAACGCCCCCGAAAAATCTACGGGATTACCGATTCCGGCCGGCGGAAGTTTTTCGAGCTCATGGAGAAACCACTGGAATACAACATGGATACGGAGCAGATGTTCCATTTCAAAGTGGTCTATTTCCGGTATGTTCCGAAAAGGGTTCGACTCGACTGCCTGCAGCAGTATTTGATTTATCTGGAGACCAACCTGAAGCATGTGACGGATTTTGAAGCGGAGATCGCGTTCTATAAACCCGAACCTGAGAAACAGCGATTACAATTGCTGAGGGTGCTGGATCACCGGAAACAGATGGGGATTGAGAATATCGAGTGGATCAAGAAAGAAATAGCGGCTGTTAAGTCCGAAGAGGACTAGCGTTCAAGCGTTGTCGCATTTGATATCAAGGAGGGGATTACTGGATGGAACGTTTATGGACGAAGCCGTTTATTCAGATGACGGTCGGAATGCTGTTTCTGTTTACGGGCTTCTATCTGCTGCTGCCCACGCTTCCGCTGTATATCAAGCATCTGGGCGGCTCCGAGACCCAGGTGGGCTTGGCGGCCGGCGCGTTTACGCTGACGGCGGTGGTCTTTCGCCCGATGGTCGGGGGATTGGTGGACCGGTACGGCAGAAGAGCTTTTTACGTTTGGGGTCTTATCTTCTTTGTTCTTTCGATGTACCTCTACGATTGGGTCGGCAGCATTCTGCTTCTGCTTGCGCTGCGGATCCTGCACGGCGCGAGCTGGGCTTTCTCGACAACCTCCATCGGGACGGTCATCACGGATTTAATCCCGATCTCCCGCCGCGGGGAAGGCATGGGCTGGTACGGTATGGCGATGACGGTAGCGATGGCCATCGGCCCGATGCTGGGTACTTATATCGTGAGCGGGTATTCGTTTCGGACGTTGTTTCTGGTCGCTACCGGGCTCTCCCTGATTGCCTTCATACTGGCCTACATGACCAGAGCCCCTTACCAAGCCAAACCTTCGGCAGGGCGAATTCAGCTGGTCGAGAAATCCGTTCTGCCTGTCACGGCCGCGATCTTTTTCCTGGCGGTTGCCTACGGTGGAATTACGACCTTTCTCCCGCTGTTTGCCGAGTCCATCCGGGTCAATCCGGGAACCTTTTTCCTGGTGTACGCCGTCGCTCTTACCTTGATCAGGCCCTTTGCCGGGAAGCTGTCGGACCGTTTCGGCGAAGCGGCCGTCATCATTCCGTCCCTTGTCATAACGGCCGGTGCCCTGATCGTCTTAAGCCAATCGAGCGGATTGCCCGGACTGATTACCGCCGCCATTCTGTACGGCATCGGTTTCGGTTCAGCCCAGCCCGCCCTTCAAGCGGCCACCCTGCGCATTGCGCCCGAGAACCGAAGAGGCGCAGCCAACGCCTCGTTCATGACGGCGTTCGATCTCGGCATCGGACTTGGCGCTATCCTGTTGGGCCTGGTCTCCGAGCGCATCGGCTATGCCTATCTGTTTACGGTTACGGCAGTGTCTGTTGTCGTATCCTTGGTCATATTCGCGGTCTTTGTAAGAAGACTGCTTACGTCTGTCGCTGCAGAGAAGGAGTGAAGGCTCCCCGTTCTCAAGCAGACACGCCCGCGGACTTGGACCGCCGCGTCGTATTGGAGCGTTCTGTCGCAGTGGAGCACTCTGCCTGACCGAAGCCGTTCTGCCGGGTTGACCGGACTGCCGTCCCTCTAAACCCGCCAGCCTCGGAAATCCGTACTTCCGCCCCCTCCGGCTTGGTAACCTCCGAGTCCGCTTCCGAATAGGCTAACGTATCTGATGTTAGATTGGAGCGATGGTACGCATGGCGCAATATGTACCGCCGGTGAGCATCCATACTCTCACGCATACGGCACCCGGTCTCGTGATTCATTATCCGCAGGTATACGGCCGCATGAATCCTGGAGCAGAAGAAGCCATCAACCGGGCCATTATTCTTCAAATCCAGGATATGCAGCGTGAACAGCAGCAGGTTCAGACCGGCACCAACCCGCAAACGACGGGCACCTTTGAGATTAAAACGAACGAGCGCGGCATTCTTAGCCTTGTGCTGACCAACTACACCTACTCCGAGCATATGGCGCACGGGTATACGGTGACAAAAGGACTGACCTTCTCCACGGCCACCGGACAATCCTATGCCTTATCCGATCTGTTCCGCCCTGGCTCCGGCTATCAAGCCGTCTTGGCCGCCGAAGTGAACCGTCAGATCAAGGAACGCGGCATTCCCGTGCTGGAGAACGTTCCGGTTACCGTTTCGCCGAATCAAGACTTCTATCTGGCCGATAAGTCGCTGGTCATCTTCTATCCGCTGTATGCCATCACGCCATACTATGTCGGCTTTCCGATGTTCCCCATATCGGTATACGACCTCTTGGGCTTGGCGCCCGAGAACGGATTGTTATCGGATCTTGCTGCGGACGTGGCGTAGTAAGCAGCAGCGCATTCAGGCGATATGCAGCAAAAAAAACAAACCCGACTCCCTGGCGCCTTACGCCAAAGCATCGGGTTTGTTAGTTATCATCGCATGAGTTTGCTACTACGGTTTACACCATGATTTTGCAAATATCGTTCGTGAATTCCACCGGATCGGCAATCGGCAGGCCTTCGATCAGCAGCGCCTGATTGTACAGCAGATTCGTGTAGAGCTTCAGCTTATCCTGATCCGCTTGCAGCGCCTTAAGGGACTGGAACACCTCATGGTTCGTGTTGATCTCCAGCACCTTGTCGGCTTGGATATCCTGCCCGTTCGGCATCGCCTTCAGGATTTTCTCCATCTCGATCGAGACTTCGCCTTCCGTGGACAGGCACACCGGATGGGATTTCAGTCGTTTGGAGGCTTTGACGGACTTCACTTTGCCGGCCAAGAGGCTGCCCATGGCTTCAAAGAGCTCCTTGTTGTCGCTCTCCTCGGCTTCATTCTCCTGTTTGTCGGCCTCGGAATCGATGCCGAGATCCCCGCTGGATACCGATTTGAATTCCTTCTCCTTGTATTTCATGAGCATCTTGATCGCAAACTCGTCGACATCGTCCGTAAAGTACAGGATTTCATAGCCTTTGTCCAGCACCATTTCGGTCTGCGGGAGCTTCTCGATCCGGTCGATGGAGTCGCCGGAAGCATAATAGATATACTTCTGATCCTCCGGCATTCTGGACACGTACTCATCCAGCGAAACCAGCTTCTTCTCCTTGGAGGACGTGAACAGCAGCAGGTCCTGAAGATCTTCCTTGTTCATGCCGTAATCGTTGTAAACGCCGAATTTCAGGCCTCGGCCGAAGGATGCGAAGAATTTCTCGTAATTCTCCCGCTCGTCCTTCATCATGCCCTGCAGCGCGCTTTTCACTTTGTTCTTGATGTTCTTCGCGATCAGCGTCAGCTGGCGGTCATGCTGCAGCATCTCCCGGGAAATGTTCAGCGACAGATCCTCCGAATCGACCATCCCTTTCACGAAGCTGAAATAGTCCGGCAGGAGGTCTCCGCATTTATCCATGATCAGAACGCCGTTGGAATAGAGCTCAAGCCCTTTTTCGTATTCCTTGGTGTAATAATCGAACGGCGTATTCTCGGGAATGAACAGAATCGCGTTATATACCACGGCACCATCCGCTTTGACGTGAATGTGTTTGAGCGGTTTATCGAAACCGTAACGCTTCTCGTTATAGAAGTTGACGTAATCTTCGTCCGTCAGCTCGCCTTTGTTCTTGCGCCAGATCGGCACCATGCTGTTGATGGTCTGCTCTTCCTGAACTTCCTCGAACTCGTTCTCGGCATCTGCCTTCGGACGCTGCGTTTTCACGTCCATTTTGATCGGATAACGGATAAAATCGGAGTACTTCTTAATGATCGCTCTTAGGCGGTATTCTTCCAAATACTCGTCATACTGATCGTCTTCCGTGTTCTCCTTGATCTTCAGCACGATCTCGGTTCCGACGGAATCCTTATCGGCAGGCGTAATGGTATACCCGTCCGCGCCTTCGGATTCCCATTTATATGCCTCATCGCTGCCCAGGGCACGGCTCGTCACGGTAACGACGTCGGCCACCATGAAGGCGGAGTAGAAGCCCACGCCGAATTGGCCGATGATATTGTGTCCGTCCTTCGCTTCATTCTCGCTCTTGAATGCAAGGGAACCGCTCTTCGCGATGACGCCGAGGTTGTTCTCAAGGTCTTCCTTGGTCATCCCGATCCCCGTGTCGGCAATGGTCAGCGTGCGGTTGGCTTTATCCGCGGTAATCTTAACGTAGTAATCCTCTTTATTAAAGGTCAGGCTGTCGTCGGTCAGCGCTTTATAATAAATCTTGTCGATTGCGTCGCTGGCATTCGAAATCAGCTCGCGCAGGAATATCTCGCGCTGCGTATAGATGGAGTTGATCATCATCTCGAGCAGCCGTTTGGATTCAGCTTTAAACTGTTTTTTCGCCATGAAAAAATCTCCTTTCCAATCTGAACGAGGTTTCTTTTAGCACTCTTTACAATAGAGTGCTAACACTTCTTCTATTTAAACATGTACCAATTTTTGATGTCAATATGTTTGGAGACTTTCATGACTCAAACGCGGCAGCAACCTTTGATCGGCGATGCAGATGATTTCGGATGAATCTCTGGAGAACGGGCAGCAAGCGCCGAAAGGGCCGTCTAAAAAGGAATCCCCTTTTTAGACAGCCCTCCACATTCATGACTCGATGCTGCTATTTAATCTCTTGGATAAAACCGGACGAATCCACCATACGTAATACAAACCGCATAAGAGCAGCACGCCGGCGGTGGCCAGAAAGGGAAGCCGGTAATCCTGCCGGGCCAGGATCAGTCCGGCGACAAAGGTTGCCCCGGACGAACCTAAACTCCGGAATACCGACCGCATGCCGGCGTACAGGTTTCGTTCCTTCTCATTGAAAGCCGACATCAGCAGACTGTCCAGCAGATTGGACAGCATGGTCACGCCGCCGCCCCGCAACAGAAACAGCCCGACGAACAGCCATACGGGGAGAATCATGTACAGCGCGGCAAACAGCAAAATATTGACGATAAATACCGAGATAATGGCCGTGTTATAACCGAACCGCTCCATGACGTACGGCGTCATCAATGAGCATATAAACAGCAGGATCGCGCCGATGGCCAGAATCAGGGATACCTGGTCGTCCATCCAATCCAGGCGGAACTTCACGATGACGTTCAGGAAGGAGCCCGTCATGGCGATACAGCCGCCAAGCAGCGCGGTAAACACGGCGAACAGCCATAAGGTCCCGGACGATAGAGGTCCCATTAACCTGAACCATCCTCTTGAAGGCGAAGCTGCCGGCGCTGCCTCTTCCAAAGCCTTGTGCTCGACAGGCAACCAGAACGCCCGGATGACGCCGTGAAGCACAAGCACCAGCCCGGTCAGCAGAAGCGACACTTCATAACCCCTGCTTCCTTCGAGCCCCTTCGAGATATATCCGGCCGCGAGCGTTCCGAGTCCCGTAAAAGCCGTAAAGACGGCAAACATCAGGGAGAATGCACGGGCTTCCTCTTTACGGGACCGGCAATAATGGAAGAGAAGCTGGATCTCCGTTGTTTCCACCAGCGTCAACCCGGCAGACACCATGACTTGAGCGGCATAGAACCACAGCAAATCATCGCTGACGGCAAACAGCACATTGCCTGCGGCGATAAAGAATACGCCGGTAACCAGCAGTTTTTTTCTTCCTCTCCGGTTGGCGAGCAGGGATACCGGAATGGCGAGCACGCCCATAATCAGAATGCCCGTCGACACCAACGCGCCGATCTCGTCTTCCCTTAGCCCCCGGAAGAGCAGATGCAGATTCAGGACGAGTGTATAGAGGCCGATGCCGATGCCGTAGAAGGCCTCGCTTATCAGGAACCGGCGCGCCCCCGTAGACAGCTGCAGCAGGTCTTTGATGTAAAAGGACATGTTATTCCCCTTCTCCAGAAAATCCGGTAACGATATGAGATGAACATCACCGGGTTACTCGTATAATCCCGCTTCCGAGCGCATCCGCCGGCTCAGCCGTACCGGATCGGTATCCTCGGCAGCGTAAGGCTTCAGCAGCATGCGGAACGAGAAAGGCTCCGGCTTGATCGAGTGCTCGGGTGCCTGTGCCGGACCGCAGCTGTTGCTGCCAAGCCCGTTCTGCCGGTAATCCAGATTCAGCGTAATGAAACGCTTCGGAACCAGATCGCTGGCATGCGCGGCAGACTCCACGTCCTGATCGGCGTAGCGGCTCGCACTGAAATTAAGGGAGGGGTCGCCTACGGCAAGAAGCCCCAACCCCGCACCATCCGCCAGCGAGACCCAGCGGACATCCGATCGGTTCCCGTTTTCCTGCGGATAGATATAGGGCGTAAACAATCCGTCCACGGTGCTGCGGTATTCCCCGAACCGTCCCGCTTCCAGGCTGTCCGGGTAGCTTTCCCCAGGTCCTCTGCCGTACCACCGGACATGTTCCATGTCGCCCGCGACTTGCATTTGCAATCCGATTTTGGGCAGCATGCCGGGCGGCGTGCCGATCGGCTCACCCTTCACGTCCATGATGATCAGGCCGCTGGAAGTGATCGTATAGGTCGTTTCGCAGCGGAAGCCCCAGTCGTATACCGGCGGAGCGATGCGGGAAACCCGCTTTACCTCAACGCATTCCCGGTCCAATCGCTTCCATTCGAAATGATCGACCCGCTCGGAGAGCCGGTCCAGATGGGCCTTGCGCCAATCCGGAAGCACGTACATGTCGTTATCGATCGGCGGACGCCAGAAATTCAGCGCCGGTCCGCCAAGTGCAATTCTTTTGCCATGCATGGACAAGGTTTCGAAGCCGGCATGAAGGGCGCTGAGGGACAGCTGAAAGCTTCCATTCCCGACGTGAAGGCCATGCTTCTCCTCGCTAATCTGCAAAGCTCCCCGCCGTAAGGCAGCCGTCGGCTCGAATTCGGGCTTCGACGATTCCCGCAGCAGAAGCTGGGACCATGCCACTTCATGTCCCCGTTCCGCCCAGCGGCAGTCCGCGGCCAGCGAGAGGGATACCTCCAGCCACAGCTCGGCGTACGGATTCACGCCTATTGTTGCTTGCTCCAAGGCCTTCAGGAGGCTTAGCTCCGCGCTTGTGCCTGCTTCGATGCGGGGAAGCTGCAGGACTCCGCTATGGACAAGCTGTCCATCGGACAGCACCCGGTAATGGGCCTGCAGATGATCCAGCGAAATGAAATCATAGCGGTTCATGATATGAAGCACACCGTGTCTTCGCATCGACATGCGGACAGGCTCAATGACCTTTTTGTATTCCAGAAGTCCGGGTGAAGGCGTCCGGTCCGGACGGACCAAACCATCGATGACGAAATTGCTGTTATTCGGCACATCGCCGTAATCGCCGCCGTACGCATAATCCATCCGGCCGTCCGGGGTCCTTCTGCTCAGCCCGTGATCGATCCATTCCCATACGAAACCACCCGCAAGGCGGGGATGCGCTTCAAAGGCATCGAAGTAGGGACGCAAGCCTCCGGGGCCGTTGCCCATCGCGTGCGCGAATTCGCACAGAATATGCGGCTTGGGATGATCGGCTTTTTTGCCGAAGCCCTCCATCTTCTCGACGGAGGAATACATCGTGCTCACCACGTCGCACACCTCGGCTTCGCGGTCCTCCTCGTAATGGATCAGCCTCGTCGGATCATGCTCCCGGCACCACTCCGCCATCGCGCGGAAATTGCAGCCGAAGCCGGATTCGTTGCCGAGGGACCAGAACAGCACGGACGGATGGTTCTTATCCCGCTCCACCATCCGACGGACGCGGTCCACGTACGCTTCCTTCCAATCCGGATCGTCGCTCAGGCGGGAAATGTTGCCGAGCGGCTCAAAGCCGTGGGTCTCCAGATCCGTCTCTTCCATCACGTACAGCCCGTACACGTCGCACAGCTCGTAGAACCGGGGATCATTCGGGTAATGAGCGGTCCGTACGGCATTGATGTTGTGCTGTTTCATCAACCGGATGTCCTCCAACATCGTGGACAGGGTGACGGTTCGGCCCGTATCCGGATGATGGTCATGGCGGTTGACGCCTTTCAGCAGGATTGCCTTGCCATTTACCAGAAGCTGTCCGTCCTTCACTTCGATGGAGCGGAAGCCGACGCGCTGCGCCACCGTCTCCAGCGTCTCCCCCTGATTATCCCGCAGGGTGATCACCAGATGGTACAGTGCCGGTGACTCGGCACTCCATAAATCCGGGCCCGCCACCTCGATCTCAAAATTCTCCACGGAAGAGTGCCCGACGTCTTTGCCGGTTGACCCCGCTTCCGCTCCGGCGCCATTCAACAGCTGCAACTGGACGAAGCCGCGCTCCGTACCTTCCAGATCCAATTGCACCTGCAGCTTCGCGTTCAGATACTCCGCATCCAGCTCGGTCGTTACGCGGAAGTCGTTGACGCGAAGAGCCGATGGCTCCGCGATCAGGTATACGTCCCGGAAAATGCCGCTCATCCACCACATGTCCTGGTCTTCCAGGTAGCTTCCATCGGACCATTGGTATACCCGGACGGACATCTTGTTTACGCCGGGCTTCACATAAGGCGTCAGATCGAACTCCGAAGTCAGCCGGCTCCCCTGGCTGTAGCCGATAAACGTCCCGTTCAGCCACACATGGAACGCGCTGTCCACCCCGTCGAATTTGACGCAAATTTTTCTGCCGTCCCAATGCTGCGGAAGCTCGAACTCGCGGACATAGCTGCCGGTCGGATTCGCATTTGGCACATGCGGCGGGTCCACGGGGAACGGATAGTACAAGTCCGTGTAATGCGGATGCCCGTAGCCCTGCAGCTGCCAGTGTCCCGGAACCGGGAGGTTATCCCAGGCCGATACATCGTAATCCTCCTCATAAAATGCTTCCGGAGCGCTCTCCGGCTCCTCGGCATAGTGGAATTTCCACACCCCGTTCAGCGATTGGTACCAGGCCGAGCTGCCTCTGTCATAACTGAGCGCTCCGTCCGCATCCGCGAACGGAATGAAATAGGCCCGGCTTTTTGCCCGATTTCGTTCCAGCACGCTCAGGTCATCCCAGTCGCGGCCGATACGATGGTCTTTCATCATGTCTCTCCATCCTTTCCCAAGCGGTCTAAGCTTCTAGAGGTCGTTCAAAGAGCCATCTTTCCATGACTTTTTGAACACGCACTTCTATGTTCTGATGCTGCTTCAAGCTCCATATCCATTGTGGATGCCGCTTATCGCCGGCACCGTTTACCCCTTGATCCCCGTTGTGGCGATGCCGCCAACGATATAACGCTGCGCGAAGAAAAAGACGGCCAGCGGCGGAATCGAGATCAGGCAGGTGATGGCCATAATGGATTGCATGTCGACGCCGTGCATGCCCTTGAATTGGGATAACCCCAGCGTCAGCGTATATTTCGTCTGGTCGTTCAGGAAGATGAGCGGGCCCAGGTAATCGTTCCAGCAGCTCATCATATGGAACACGGCCACCAGGATGAGCGACGGACCCATCAGCGGCACGATGATCCGCAGCAGAACCGTCATTTTGCCCGCCCCGTCAATCGTTGCCGCTTCATCCAGCTCCTTCGGCAAGGTCATGATGAACTGGCGCAGCAGAAAAATGAAATAAGCGGAGCCGAACCAGGACGGAACGATGAGCGGTTTGAGCGTATTGATCCAGCCCAGGTAATTGAACTCCATATACTGCGGAATCATGGTCACTTCCCAAGGAATCATCATGGTGGCAAGCACGATCAGAAACAGCGCGTCCCGCCCCTTGAATTGAAACCGGGCAAACCCGTAAGCTACCAGCGTGCACGAGACGAGCTGCCCGAGCGTCGACAGCAGCGTCACGATCAGCGTATTTTTCAAAAACAGGTTAAACGGCTGAATGCTCCAGGCCTCCGCGAAATTGCTGAACCTCCACACGGAAGGAAACCATTTCGGAGGAAACAGATACAGCTCCTGCTGCGACTTCAGCGCCGTCGTGACGGCCCAGAAGAGCGGAGCAATGAACAGCAGCGAGCACAGAATGAGCAGTGCGTACGTGATCACCTTTTTCATACGGAACCTCCCTCCCTGCTGGCTTGAACCCCTTGCTTGGCACGCTTCGGCTTCGCCTTCTCTTTCTCCTTCTTTGTCTTCATCTCGCCCTCATAGAACACCCAGGCCTCCGAAGACTTGAACACGAGGAACGTCAGCGTCAGCACGATCAGGAACATGAACCAGGCGTTGGCTGCGGAATACCCCATCTTGAAATATTTGAACGCATTCTCGTACATGTACATCGCATAGAAAAACGTCGACTTCAGCGGGCCTCCGCCCGTGAGCAGAAGCGCCAGCGTCAGCTGCTGGAACGCGGCGATGATGGACGTAATCAGGTTGAACAGCAGCGTCGGCGTGATCATCGGAATGGTCACATTGAAGAACTGCCGAATCTTGCCCGCCCCGTCCATCGAGGCCGACTCATACAGGTCCTTCGGAATTCCCTTGAGACCCGCCAGAAAAATAAGCATCATCGAGCCCTGTCCCCATAGGCTTGCAATGACCATGGCGACCAGGGACCACTTCGTATCGTTCAGCCAGTCCGGCCCTTCGATGCCGACCAGCGATAAGAAATAGTTCAGGATTCCGTAATCTCCGCTGTATACCCAGGACCAGATCATAGCGAGGGCGACGCCGGAAATGACCGACGGCAGGTAGAAGGCTGTGCGGAAGAATGCGCTCCCTTTTACCTTCTGATTCAGCAGCATAGCGAGTCCCAAAGCCACGACGATGTTCAACGGCACGAACAAAGCCGCGAATTTCAGCGTAACCAGCAGCGATTTCCAGAACAGCGGATCGTTCGAGAACATCTCCACATAGTTGTCGATGCCGACAAAAGTCACTTGGCCTACGATCGGCCAATCAAAAAACGAAATGACGAGGGAGAACAGCAGCGGGCCAAGCGTGAAAACCAGGAATCCGAATATCCATGGAAAAATGAAGAGGTAGGGCACGGCCCCACCCCAACGTTTTGGTCCAAGTCGCTTCGGGGCCGCTGTCTGCTGTTGTGGGTAAGGCACTTGCGTTTGGGCCATTTTCGCGAACCTTCTTTCTTCGATTATTTCAAATAGCGTTCGCTATCCTTCACCGCCTGGTTCAGAACCTCCTGCGCATCGCTGCCGAACATGACGGATTCCACGGCTGCCGACAGTTGGCGGTTCACTTCGTTCCATTTTGGATTCAGCAGAAAGGCCGGCGTATTGTCCGAGCGCTCCAGCATCGTGTAATACGGCTTGTAGAGCGGATCCTGGTCCTTCTTCAGCTCGTTGACCACGCTGACCCGGACCGGCAGGTCGGCCACGCGCATTTTGATCGCTTCATCCGATACGTAGAATTTAATGAACTCCCACGCCAGATCCTTGTTCTTGGAATCCTTCGCTATGGATAACGCGGATTCGGCCAATACGCCCTTCACTGGCTTGCCCTCGAAGGCCGGCATCTCTACCGTGCCCACATCGATTCCGGCTTCCCTGAAGGATTCCAGCGGCCAGATGCCGCTCTCCCACATGGCAATCTTGCCGGCTTTGAAAATATCCTCCCCGCTCTGCTGCCCTTTGCCTCCGGTCAGGACCGCCGAGCCGTTCTTGAGCATATCGCCCAGCATCTGAATGGCTCCCGCCGTTTCCTTGCTGTTCATGTAGCCTTCGATCGTTTTGCCGTCCTCCGAGATGAAGGATCCGCCGTTGCTCCATACGAACCCTTGAAGGTCATACGTATCGTTCTCGGCCCGCACGCCGAAGCCGTACTGCTTCTTCGATTTATCCGTCAGCTTCTGGGCGATTTCCTGGAATTCCGCCCATGTCCATCCATCGCTCGGGTAAGCAATGCCCGCATCGTCGAACATCTTCTTGTTGTAGTACACCACCCGGGTCGTAAAGCCCGCCGGGATTCCGTACAGCTGATCGTCGATCTTGCCGTAGTTGAACAATCCTTGGTAAAAATCATCGATGTTCAAATCCTCGTCCTTGGACGCGTAACCGTCCAGCGGCTCCAAGGACTGGTGATACGTCGGAAAATCCCACATGTACATCACGTCCGGCTGATTGGCTGCGCCGAATCCGGCGGCCAGCTTCTGATCGAATCCGTCGGCATAGGCCTCGACCTGCACCTTCGTGCCGGGATGCGACTCTTCGAACTTCTTGGCGATCTCCTGCTCGATCTTCAGCGCATCTCCCGTATCCCATGTCGCGAAACGAAGCGTGGTTGCCGCCTCCGATGAGCTGCCGTCCGGCTGCTTCGCACTGCCGGTCCCGCCGCTGCCGCCGCATGCGGCCAGCAGCGATGCCATTAACGTCATAACCGAAACCATTGCGATCCATGACATTTTCTTTTTCATATTGTCAGCTCCCCTAAAGTATTGAGTTGATATGAATTGAACCGCTTTCATCATAACTCGGATGAAAGCGGTTCAAAACGTGCGCTGATTCGCAGATGATCGTATTTTTGTTCGAACTTTAGCCCGCGGGTGTTCATTTGTTTACGATGATTCCCCTTTTTGTTCGGCACGGTATTGGCTTGGCGTCTGACCCGTGCAGCGCTTGAACCATTTGCTGAAATATTTGCTGTCTCCGAGTCCCGTCTTCTCGGCGATCTCCTGCATCGTTAAGGAGGTTTCGCGCAGTAGGCCGTAAGCAAGGCGGAGCTTGCGCTTATATTGGAACGCGATGAAGCTGTCGCCGACCGTTTTCTTGAACAGGATCGAAAAATGGCTGCGGCTCAGCCCCACCTGTTGGGCCAGCTCCGCTGCCGACCACTCGTCCGCGGGATGTTCGTGCAGCAGATGAACCGCCTGCAGGATCGGCTCCGGCCACTGCGCTCCGCTCAGACCGTACGCCCGCTCCAGCTCGGCTTCCTTGTGCAAGGATTGAAAGGCTTTCTGCACATCCTCCGAGTCCTGAAGACCTCCCCGCCAATTCCAGGCAAGCTTCCCGCATCGGCTCTTAATCTCCACCAGCAGCCCGTCCGCCGCTTCCTTATATTCCTCCGGCACGGCCCAATAGCAGCTGTCCGCGCCGTACGGGACCCGCTTGCTGCTGCGCAATCCCGGCTCCTTGGAGCCCTGCTCCTTCAGCAGGTGCTCCCAACTGCCGCTGCAGCCCGCCGTTTTGATCAGATACAGCGAAATGGGCTTGCCCTCTTCCAGCCCGGCGCGGCTGCAAAGCTCCCAGAGTTCTCCGGGGAAACGGTCGCTGTGCCCGTTAAGCCAAGCAAACAAATGGGCGGAAACCTGTTCTTCCAGCCCGTACACGTTGGCCGGCGCATCAGACAGCTCGCGTTGAAATTTACCCAGCATCGCTTCGAACTCTTCGTCCTCGAAGGCGGTTTTCAGCAGATACCCGGACGCGCCAAGCCGCATCCCTTCCTGGGCATATTCGAAATCCCGGTGGCAGCTGAGCAGAATGATCCGGGTTTCCGGCGCAGCCTCCTTCACCTTCCGGGAGAGCTCGATCCCATCCATCTCCGGCATGACGATATCCGTAATGACGACCTGCGGCCGAAACTCCAGAAAAGCCTCCCAGGCTGCCTGGCCGTTGGGGCTGTCCGCCACAACCTCCATCCCGAACCGTTCCCAGGGCACCGTGGAGCGGAGTCCCTTGCGCACAATGCTTTCGTCGTCGGCAATCATCACTTTAATGTTCCCTGTATTCATCATCGAAAGACTCCTCCCTTTTCGGCCAGCGTATGATGATCGTTGTTCCTTCTCCCTTAACCGAATGCACCTTCAGTCCGTAGAGCGGACCGAAATGCAGCTTGAATTTCTGGTCCGCGTTCCGCACGCCAAGCCCGCCGCGGCCCTTCCGCTTCGTCTCCGGCGAAAACAACCGCGCCAGTTTGTCCTCCCTGATGCCGGCTCCGTTATCGCGGAGCGTGAGCACAAGCTCGTCATGATCCTCCTCGACCTTGACATGGATCTCTCCCTGCCCGTCCGTAAAGGCATGGAAAAATATATTCTCGAACAGCGGCTGAAGCGTCATCCGCGGAATCAAATACGGCAGAAGCGAATCATCGCAATCCAGGCGATAACGAAATACTTCACCGTACCGGATTTCCTGAATCTTCAGGAAGTGGCCGATCATGCGCAGCTCCCTGTTTAGGGTAACGAGCTCCTGGGAAATATCCAGATTTCCCTCCAGCACCATCGTCAGATGGTACAGCATCTGGCGAATGTCCTCCGCGCCTTGCAGCCGGGCCTTCCACTGGATGGAATTCAGGGTGTTGAACAGCAGATGGGGGTTGATCTGATAATGGAATGCGCGCAGCTCGGCCTCTTTTTTCAGCCGCTCGCTCTGCTCCACCTCGCCAATCAGGGTCTGCACGCCCGTTACCATCCGGTTAAAACTCATGTCGAGGCTGCCCAGCTCATCCCTGCCCTCGATCGGCGTACGGGTATCCAGCTTGCCGAAGCTTACCTTCTGCATCGAGTCCTTCAAGGTCCGGATCCGCGAAGTGAACCGGGAGGAGAACAGATAGGCGATGCCAAATGCGAGCAGGCAGGAGACGATGGCAACAACCATCGTGTTCGCCCGGATCACGTCCGAGGATTGATAGAACGCCTTGGCGGGAATTCTGGCTTCCATGGTCCATTGGTTGGCGTCAATCGTCCGGGTCCAGGCCACATCGCTGTCATGGGGCGTATACGGAGCGTCCGTCTCATACACGACCGTGCCGTCCGGCGATGTAATAAGCAGGTGGGCATGCGTGTCGGCCTCGAACTTGGCATAACTTCGCAGCAGCTCCTCGGCGTTCTCCTCGATCAGGATGACGCTGCCGTCCTGAGCCTTGTCCGGGTGATGGATCGGCACCGCCAATCCCAGGACAGGCACGTTGTTGCTATCGCTGTTATTAATGGAATGATCCTGCGGATAGAAGCCCAGCCAATAGGTGCCGGCATAGGCTTTCGGCCTGGCGTTCCACGCCGGGATATTGCCGAGTTTGTTCACGTCCAGGTTGTTCTCCCCATAGTAATAACCGGAGCTCGTTATGATGTAGATCCCGGCTGTCAGCTGCGTCCGCAGGGACTTCAACAACGATTCGAAATCGTTCTTCTCCATGATGTCGCCATAGGTGGACGGCGTCCCGTTCCCGATTCCCGAATGGCTCGGGTCCAGCAGGTAGGAATAAATCGTCTCCGCCGTCTGCTTCATCCGCCCCAAAGCCGAACTGGTCTGCTGCTCCAGCTGCGCCACGGCATTATCGCCGTATTTGCCGAACTGGGAATTAATCACTTTAGCGGATTGCACATAGGAAAGTCCGCCAAGCGAGAACAGCGGAATCAGGGTGACGACTAAAAAACAGGTAAGCAGCTTGGTCCTTATACTGTGATAGGTGCCGGTGAACATCCGTCCGGCTCGGTCTTTGATTCCCTGAAAATTCATGGTTACTCTCCCCATTGTCGTATCGAATCGTATCGTGAACATCCATCCGATCGTTCGCCATGCGGCTGTACTGCTTACGAGATCCCGTGATACCGCTTTCATTATAAACCTGAACAAAGGGCTTGTAATTAGGCGGCAACTGGAAAATGAGAGGAAACGGAAAAAGCACCTCCTCCGCAAGGCCAAAAGCCCGGGAAGAAGTGTGATTCCGTGACAGTTATAACGTGTATTCATGTCCCAAAATCAAAAATACGCTGGAGGTCCAGGTGAACGCCCGATCGCGCAGCCCGGCTCCGGTCAGGGCATCAAAATTCTCGGCCATGCCGCTGAGACTGACCATTCGGCAGTACCGCTGCGCAATCTCCATGGCCAGCTCCTTATCGCCGGCCGCCGCCACCCCTTCGACCAGCAGCATCGTGGAAGGAGCCCAGATCGGGCCGCGCCAATATCCGTCCGGCTTATAGTATGGGCTGCTTACGCTTTCGGTCGCCCAGCCGTTGCTCGTCAGAAATCGGCTTTCATCCCGAAGCCCTTCCAGCAGAGCCATGCGGATATGCTCGGGTAGGCGTTTACCCAGCAGAATAGGAACGAACAGCAGCAGGCTGTCCCCTTCGGACGGCTCATGCGTTCCCGAACGGCAGGCCGTAAACCGGCCGTCCTTCCAGAAGTGCCGAATCATATTGTCCAGCGTATCATCCGCTCTCCGTCTCCAATCGGCCGATTCCTCCGACAGGCCCAGCAAGCCCGCGATTTCGGCCAGCGTCTCCATCTGGATAATCAGATAAGCGGCAAGGTCGGGACTCTCGACGGGAATGCCGTTATTGAACGCCGTGCTGTTGTCCCAGCCCGAGTCGTTGCCGTGGTTATACTGGGGAATGCCGTCGCCGTCATGATCCCGGTGCGTGAACCACCACTGCGTCCATTTCGCTAGAGGGCCATAGACCTCGCGGAGCTGGTTCTCCTTGATATAATCGGTCCGACGCATCATCCAGGCCAGCGTCCAGCCGTGAATCGGCGGTTTGTTGCAATTCCAAAGCTCGTATTTATCGTTCACGAAGTCCGGGATCAGGCCGCTCTCATCCTGCCGGTCAAAAAAGATCATGAACTGGTCCCAAGCCAGCTCCGGCTGATGCCGCACGAGAGCCATCGCGTTAAAGCAGTTGTCCCAGCTCCAGATGTTGGTCATCCAATTCTTGGACATGTACATGGCCGGGCGGGTCAGGCAGCCTTCGGCGGGAACCACGCAGGACCAGGTAATATAGGCGGCCAGCTCCCTGGCTTCCTGCCACTGCTCAGAGACGGCAAGGGTATTGTTCAGCCATCTGGCGTAATCCTCGCGAGCGCTTACAACCGCATCGTCGAAGGACTCCCATTCGCCGCGCGGCTTCAAGACGGTCATGAACTCTTCGACCGCAAATTCGGCCACATTGGATGCAGGATCCACGGAAAAGTCGGCGGTCACACGCGAGCTCTTGATCTCGTTCCATTCAACCTCCATGCCCATCTGGCCCGCAAGCCGGGTCAGCATGAAGCGGCAGCCATGCGTGAAGCTGTTCACCTCCCAGCCGTCCGGATGGGTCTCATAGGCATAATCATACGCGGCGGGGAAAAAGGTAAGCCGGATGCCGCAGCCTTCCGAGCGGAATCGCACGGTCCGGGAGTCCGATAAACAAATATCCGCATGGCCTAACGAATCGGATGCCGTTAGCCTGATGTTGTCAGGTGATGCAATAGGTTCAAACGGAACCGGCTCGTTCTGCCGGTTTAGCAGTTCTATCAGAAACGCCTCGCCAAACTTGTCATCCCCTCCGCGGACGGTTCGCAGGTAAAGACCTTGTCTGCGATCCTTGGCCGCTGGCAGGAGGGATATCGCCAAGAAGGACGCTCTTCGGCTGAAAGGTACGATATTCAGATCAAAATTCATAGGACATCTCCTTCGCTGAGGTATCGCTTTCATTGTAAAACTTCTCAAGGAAGGAGAGGACTGACGGATGTCTTGCCGATAGAGGGATATTGTTCGGGGCACGCTTGCTTTAGCGAGGGAGGTGTCATTTTGTTCGATATGAGGGGATACAAATGTGCGGGCGAATGTCTGGGGTGACCGCAGCCGATGACGGTCATCCCGGTCGGAGGATTCAATCTCCGTCCGGGATCGTCCGTTTATCGGACCAGCCAGCCCTCATGGTTGCTATGCCTGTTATGGCTTCTGCCCGTGCTGACGCCAATATTGTCTTTTTCCGTCATCGCGCACGGTAATGCCCAGCTTCGAGAGCTCCCGGCGCAGATCAGCCGCGTCCTCTCGATCCTCGTTCTCGATGGCCTTCTCCCGTGCCAGGAAGAGCGCGTTCATGCTAGGCGTCAGTTCCGGCGAATCGGCAACCCATCTGACGTAATGGTCGGCGAACGGATCGCGGTCTCTCCAGGAGTAACCGTGCCGCTTGAAGGCTTCGGCCACCGTTTCCCGCTTGGCTTCGGGTTTCTCGCGATAGAGCTCCTCCCCCATGTTGCCCAACAGGACCAGCTGCTTGCCGTCCATAAAGGCAGCGGAAACTTCTTCTCTCGTAAAGGTTTGTTCAGCTTCATGAATGCGGAGTGTAATCTCCTTGTCCGACAGGCGAACCGCAAGGCTTTCTTTAATGGCTAAGTGAGAGAGCACCGTCCCAGCAAGCAGCCCCACGAGAGCGGTTACGATAACAACCCATGGGCCCTGGATCGATGCGATCAACTCCAAGGGTCCTTGAAATGGCACCCAAGCCAGGCCCGTTGCCCAATCCGCAATGGCAGGCAAAAACCAGCCGACCACCGCGCCTAATAAAGGCGGCACCGCCCATACCAGCATCCGGTCTGCCCATGATAATCCGAGATCACTGTATTCCCTCTCGTTATTCAATGGGGTCCGCTCCTTTCCTGAGAACGCTGTTCACCGCTTCTTTCCAGACCGCTTGATAGTCCAGCGGAATCTCCATCATGATATAACTCGTGATATTATCGATGACCAGAGCCAGAACATAGGCCTTGGAATCCGCATGCTGACGATCGACGAGCCCGAAGTCGACCCCCAGATTCATGAATTCCCGAAAGCCGTCCAGGAACGATTGCTGCATGGCAGCTACCCGCTGGCCGTAATTGGCATTCCGGTTTGCGGTCAGCATGAACTCGCTCAATAAGCGCATCACCGGCACGAAAGCTTCTTCCTCCTCGGGAAACATGCGCAGCCCGCCCTGGTACAGCTGCTCTGCAAAGTTAAACGCATTTAGCCCGGTCAGGGAGAAATAATGATCGAAATGATAATCGCTGAACATGTATTCAAAGACCCGCTCCACCAATTCATCCTTGGACGCAAAGTGATAGTAAATCGACGGTTTCGTAATGCCCACTTCGCCGGCAATCATCGCCAGGCTGGTCTTCTCGATGCCATGTGTCGCAAACAATCCGATGGCAGCCTCGACGATTTGCTGCGAGGTTAAATCCTTCTTTTTCACGCTGTCATCCGCTCCTTTTTTACCTACCGATAGGTAGAATTTTAAGATGGATGATGAAGGATGTCAATATTTTTTAACTACCGGCAGGCAAAAAAACTAAAAATCGCCGATGCTTATCACATCGACGATTCATAAGAATTAGGATTTGTCGCTTAACCGGCTCAACCGATTAAAGCATTCTTCTTCCCATCATGATGATGGTTTCAAGCAGCGCCTTCCACTTTCCTTCGACCGTGCGTGCGGTCTTTGCGGCGTGGGCCGCTGCATTGCGTTTCGAGCGCAATTTCGTTGCCATCCGGCATCGTTCCAGTTCCTGACGGAGATCGCGAACATGCTGTTTGGCAATATCTTCATTATTGATATTCATGTTTCATTCCTCATTTCTTTTTATAGCGACAACATTCCGACATTACCAATACCTGCAAGCTCCTCTTCCGTCCCCTTCACTATAATACTTCCATTGTTTGCCCGAAGGTAAGGGTACAAAATGCCTTTAATTCTTTTTTCCCCTACAACGACTTCGCCGAAGAGATCCAGGGAGGACATCGAAGCCTTAATATCTTCCTCGGTGACGTCATCGTCAAAGGTCAGCGTCCCGTCAACAATGAAGCTCGCCGGCTGGCCCAAAGCCGCCAGCTGATCCCTCGACCAGGTCTCCTCGCCGCTGATGAACACAAACAGCCGCTCATAACTTACGATTTCCGTATTCAGGTTGGGGCAGCGCTCCCAGACCAGATCTTCGATCTCTTCGCCGCAAATGATGAACGAAGTTGACTGTATCTCCGACACGGCCTGGCTGAAGGCGTCCCGGGTCACGTCCGCCTCGAGAATGAGCGGCTTATTCGTGTAGAGCTTATGGCCTTTAAAGCGCCGTACGCTTCTTGCGTTTAGCCGTAACGGTTTGGTTACATACTCGAATCCTGCCGGGATCACCTCGACCAAGCCGTTGATCTTTTTCAATTTATCGTAGAAATACGGAGATTGATGTTCATGGATAATCGCCTTGCCGTTGACTTGGATCTTTTCAATCCGGGCCGAGAACTGCTCCATATCCAGCTCCTTATCCAGATGAACCATGCCGTTCAGGACCAGCTCCATAGGCTCGCTGTTGGAGGCCAGATATGCATTGTTCAGTTGCACTTTCCCGGACTCGAACCGGGGTTCGTATTCGTAAGCGTGAATCTCCGCGCTGGCGCCTCCCGCTTTGAGGAGTGCAGAGGTAACGGCAGCGGCCAGATGCCGTGGAGCATAGACCTCGCCGTTAACCACCAAGTGCAGCGTGCCGCTCTGGAATGCTTCAAGGGATACTCCTTTATCGATGATGACCGTGCCGTTAACGAATACGCGGTCCGGCTGCTCCAAGAGCTGAAAATATTCCTCGTTCAGCCGCAGCGTGCCGCTGTAATAACGGTGTCCCTCGGGGATTTCAAGCGTCTTGCCGATATTGCCTGCGTTTTTCAACAGCGTGAGGAGGTGTGCCGTCTCTGCCCGGTATATTACCAGACCTACGTTTCCGATCCGCTCGATGCTTGTTACGGTTTCCTCCGTTGCCTGCGTAAGATCCAACATCCCTACATTCTCGATGATTCTGCTCATTTCATATCTTCCTCCCATAGTTTTCTCAATTTTTTGATGGCGGTTTGCAATTTGTAACGAACCGTGGCTGACGGCATACCCAGCTGATCGCCGATTTCCTGGCTGGACATCCCGAGCCAAAAGCGCTTAAACACGATATCGCTCTGCGATTGCGGCAAACGGGCGAGCCATTCCGTCATTTCTATATTGCGGCTTGAAACGGGGAGCTCGGCGAAGACCAGATCATCCTCCCACGATACGAGCCGCTTCTCCCGGCGGCTAATATCGATCATGCGATTTTTGACGACTCTGAAGAACCAGGCCTTTTGCTTGTGAAGGGGCAGCGCTGCCAGGTTCGGCTCCTTGATGGCTTTCATAAAGGCATCCTGGACCAGATCATCCGCTTCGTAAGCATGCTTGGCGATGGATCTGGCATAACGCTGGACATCGTCCTTCAGGTTTTCATAGAGATCACATACTTGCATTAGCCAACCTCTCACTTTTCGTTTTGTCTTTTCTGTTAATATAACGTTTGGGAAAAAGAAACTGATGGATATTCTCGAAAATTATTTTTCAACCAATCAAAAACACGCCGACCGTCTTCGCGGTCAGCGTGTTAACGAACATTAATCCCACATGGAGAACAGCACCAGCAGTACGGCTACTGCGCCCAGCAAGAGCGAGTGCCTGGAAAACCATATCGAACGCATCTCTTCCTTCATGCTTGCATCCTCCTTCTATTTTCATTCAGCCGCTAACAACTCCTCTTCCCTGATGCTTTAATCCCACCAGCTAAGCATGCACACCAGCATAACCGCCGCAAAGAAACCGTCCATAAACTTGAGCTGAAGTTTAGCCATATTGGATTCACCTCCTTCGAAGAGACAACAACTCGAGAGAGAAACCCTCGATTTATTATTGATTGATCAATTACTAATATCTAAAAAATAATCCCTTCGCATATCATGATATCGCTGCTGCGCCACTCTTCATGGCTTCCGCTGCTCATGCGCGTTTTTTCATTAAACTCCTCATGGTCGCCGCAATCGCCTGCTCATGAGGCGTCCATTGAATCGGACCGATCAGGCGCTCGTATTTCTCGCCGCTCAGCACCAAAGGCTCCTCGGTCAAATACAGCATCTCAACCACCTCTTTCATCACCGGATTGAATAACCCGATCAGGGAGAGCCCGATTCGTCCGAGCGGCATTACCGCCTTGCGCTTTCCGGCGGTCTGCTGCGCAATTCGCACCAGCTCATGGCCTGAAATCACGCCCGGTCCGGGGATATGCCAGTTCTGCCCGTAGGACTCCTCTCTCTCGGCAATCTCTACGATCATGCGGGCGGCATCCGGCAAATAGACGTATTCGCGGGGAACGCTCATGTTGCCGATGAAGGCGGTTGGCTTCCCGGCCGCAATGGCTTCCATCGTGACGGATAAATAGGATGCCTGCGCGGAAGGGCCATAGTAGTCGGGCAGCCTTACGATAAGAGGGTTTGCTTTATGCCAGCGCGACGAGAAGATCAGCTGCTCGTAGGCCAATCTTATTTTGCCCTTACGGGTATGCGGTTTTTTGGGATGATCCTCCGTTGCCTTTTCCATTAAGCGTCTGCCATAAGGATAGATTCCATCTACCACCACAACCTTGGTCCCCAGCTTCTCTGCAGCCGTCATGACCGATTCACCCAGCGGCAGCAGCCTGGATTCCATCTCGTGGTAAGGAATATTGGCACTTTGAAAAATAACGTTGGCCCCATCCGCGGCTCTTCGGATATCCTCCGGATTAAAGGCATCTCCCGTTTCCAGCGTAAGCAGAGGAGAATAGTCCAGCTGCTCAGCCAGCTCATTCAGCTTCTTAACGGAACGGCCGAAGGCTACCGTTTGAATTCCGCGCTTCACCAGCTCCGCCGTCAATGGGGCCCCTACGCCGCCTGTCGCACCCAAAACAATCGCTTTTTTCATCATCAATCTCTCCTCATATTAAAATAATTGATTGATCAATTACAATTGATTAAAAAAGAAATGCCCTTTCTCCACCGCGCACAACCTGATGCAGTACGCGGTGCGGCACATCGACGCGCGCCTTATCTTTTGGGCATCATATTCGGCATATCCATCGCCATGGCTACATTGCACAGCATCCCCCGGGCCAGAAAATCGGAGGTTTTCTTGTCGGCATCCTCGAATCCCGCTTTCACGAAAGCATTCTGAACCAGGTCCTTCACCTCGTTCATTCCCTGCTGCATCGCTTCGCGGATGGGCGCTTCCTGGATCGTCTGTGCCTGCATCTGCAGCAAGATTTCGCTGCGATGGGATTGCACGATCCCTTCGTACGCCCGGATCAGGCCCGTCTCCAATTCCTCCGGAGCAGCGGACTCGATGACCCCCTGAAATGCCTGCACGATGCGCTTCCAGGAAACCGTCAGCGATTCCACGAGCAGCGATTCCTTGGTAAAGAACCGATAGACGTAAGGCTGGGATATCGCTGCCCGTTCGGCAACCTGAGCCGTGGTCGCGCGATAGTATCCGATCTCTGCAAACACTTCGATTGCTGCTGCTACAATCTCATTTCGCCGATTCGCAGAGGTTGAAGCTCTAGCCATTCAACCAACCTCCTCTCACTCGTTATAATTTATTATTGATTGACCAATCACTAATTGAACTCAGTATATACGGTCCGTTTTCCTTTTGCAACTGTTTTCTTCCAATATTATTGAATTCAACACCTGGGATAGCTTGAGCATAGGGGAGGAATCCGCTATTTCTTATCGAATTGTGTTTATGAACCGCAAATAAGACGGGAGCCTATTCCAAGACTTTATCCTGTAATCGATCAAGGAGGATCAACCATGAGTCATGAAGGTCAACAGCAATTCGAACGATGGCATAGACACCGTACGGTCTTGCTTCAGCTGCTGCAGGACGTACAGAGCGAGCATTTGGATTATAAACCGTGGGAAAATGCCTATACCTTGGGCGTATTAGCTGTTCATATTGCGGCAGCCTCGGATATGTTCCTGCGTTCCATCCAAAACGGCTCGTTTACTCCACCCTCGATTTCCACCCAATTCGAGACTATCGATGACATTCGAAATATCGTGCAAGCGTCGACCGAATCGACCACGGCCCTTTTTGCCGAATTGTCCGACAGCCAGCTTGAGCAGCCGCTCGACTTCAATGGGTTCACAGCGCCCGGCAACGTGTGGTTAAACAATATGGTCGACCATGAAATCCACCATAAAGGACAGTTGTTTACTTACGTGCGGGCTGTCGGAATCGAGAAGGTTCCCTTCTTCACGCTTCAGCCGGCCAAGCAGTAAAAACAAGACACGGCTGGATTTGCTGTTTTAAGTTATCAAAAGGAAGTGCATCTTACTCAAAATAGAAAGCCGGATTTCCTGCAGCTTACGCTGAGGTAAATCCGGCTTTCTTCATCCCTGGCTAGCCTTGCTTCGCCAGCTTCACCACGGCCTGCAAAGCGGTGTTAATCTCGCGCTCCACCGCGTCGGCAACCACGTTTGTGTTCGGGTCGTACTCGGCCGCAAGGTCGGCGTCGGCAAAGCCGTCCATGGCCACAATCGCGCCGGCGCGAACGCCGCGGATCGCCGCAACGACGTACAGCGCCGCAATTTCCATCTCGACGCCGAGCGCGCCCGCCGCTTTATATTTCTGGTGCGGCACTTCCTCGACTCCGTTAAAGAACACGTCCAGCGTGACGGTTATGCCCTTGCGCACGACGCCTTCGCCGATCGCGAGCGCGGATTCGTACAACGCCTCCGCCACCTGGCTGTCCGCAACCGCCGGAAAACCGTCCGGTACCAGCTGCTTCGTCAGACCGTCCGTACGGATTGCCGCGGTGCTGACCACAAGGCTCCCCGCAGGAGTGTCCGCCCGATAAGACCCGGCGGTCCCCACGCGAATCAAGGTCTTCGCGCCCGCGCGGATCAGCTCCTCGAAGCAAACGGCCGCTCCCGGGCAGCCGACGCCATGGCTGGTTACCGCCAGCTCAACGCCTTCATACGTCCCTACAAAAGTGCGGTACTCGCGGCTGAACGCCAGCTCGCGCGCATTTTCGAGCTTACGGGATATCGTCTCCGCGCGTTTCGGATCGCCGCAGACGATCACAAATTCAGGTATATCCTCCGAGTTCACTTGCAAAATAGGCATCAACATATTAGTCAAACTCCTTACGTGTCCATTCGTCTTCGGGTATATCCAGCGCCTCGCCGCTAAACCGCTCTTCCTTGAACGGGTCCGCTTCATTGTGGAAGCCGTTGCGTTCCCAGAAGCCCGGGCGGTCTTCCTTCATAAACTCGATGCCGCGCAGCCACTTGGCGCTCTTCCAGAAATAGCGGTGCGGCACGACCGTGCGCAGCGGCCAGCCGTGCTTGTCCGTCAGCGGCTCGCCGTTGAAACGATAGGCCAGCAGCACATCGTCACGGAGCAAATCCTCGATCGGCACATTCGTGTCATAATCGGGATCGGCATGAAACATGACGTATTTGGCATCCGGCTTGATCCGAAGCCCTGCTATGAAATCCCGGAACAGGATGCCCTCCCATACCGTATCGAACTTGGACCAGCGCGTGACGCAGTGAATGTCAGTGTTCACGGTTACCGTTGGCAACGCCAGAATATCATCATACGTAAAGGTCCGTTCCTCTTCCACTTCGCCGAAAACCCGGAGGGTCCATTCCGACATGTCGTAATGGGGAACCTCCCCTTCATGCAAAATCGGGAACTTCTCGGTCAGCGTCTGCCCCGGCGGCAGCTTGGCCCGCTGCTCTTCGGTCAGGTTGCCCACCGCCACCGGCTTCATTTTTTTCAAACGTTCTGCTTTTTTATGCACATGTTCATCTCCTTTACGCTTGATCGCTTTCGCATCCGCTTATCGACGGGATGACTTCAATCACAGGTTGTCGCGTAGCGGACTACGCGCTTATCTGGAACTGGATCCCTGCTTCAGCGCGTCCTGCTGGAAGCTTTTATCCTTAAAGAAGAACATCGCCAGAATCGTTACGACATAAGGCAGCATCTGCGTAAAATGCGTAGGCAGCGCCAGCCCCTGGAACCGGATGCTGAGTGCATCCATAAAGCCGAACAGCAGGCTTGCCGCCGTTACCCCAAGCGGACCCGATTGGCCCAGCATCGTGGCGACGAGCGCGATAAAGCCGCGGCCGGCCGTCATGCCTTCCGTAAACATCGTCACCTGTCCAAGCGACAGCTGCGCGCCTGCAAGCGCACATAACACGCCGCTCGCGAGCACGGCTCCATACTGATACCGTCTTACACGGATGCCCACGCTTTTGGCAGCGAGCGGATTCTCGCCGGCAGCCAGAAAACGGAAGCCGTTCTTCGTGCGATAGAAATAATACCACATGAGGCCCGCAATCAAAAACGACAGATACACAAGCGGCGTCAGGCCCGCCAAAATGGGACCGATCACCGGAATATCCTCGATAATCGGAATGTTCCATTTCGGCAGCCCGACCATCGTATTATCATAAAATGCACCTTTCACATCAAAAATAGCCCGCAAGCTGAATGTGGTCAACCCTGCCGCCAGCGCATTCATCGCGATACCGACCACGATGACGTTGGCCTGCAGATTAATGCTGAGGTAAGCAAAGATAAAGGAGAAGATCGACACGATCGCAATCGCGAACAAAATCGCGTAAAACACGTTGCCGAAAAAGTGGTTCCCCACCACGGCTGAGAAAGCCCCCAGCAGCATAAAGCCTTCCAAACCGACGTTGAACAATCCGACGCGCGAACACAGGGCACCGCCGAGAGCCGCAAGCAGGATCGGAGTGAGCACGCGGAGGGCCGAGTTGATTAAAGCAAGGTCAAACAGCTGTTCCATCGGATTTGTTCCCCTTTCTGCGCTTCAGGAAGCTGTATGTGAATCGGGCGGAGATAAACAGAATCAGCACGGCTTGGATGATCGCTCCTACCTCAAGCGGCACTTCCGTATTCCGTTCCACGCCCATGCCGCCCGTCTGCAGCGCGGCCAAGAAAATCGATGCAATCAGCGTGCCGATCGGATGCGACCCTGCCAGCAATGCTGCCATGATGCCCGTCCAGGCATAGTCGGCCGTAGATAACGCACCATCGATATAACGATACTGGGAGCCCAGGATTTCAACGGCCCCGCCAAGTCCGGCCAAGCCGCCGCTGAAGAACATCGCGCCAAGCATCATCGGCCCGCGCTTAACCCCGCCGAACAGGGCAAACAGCGGATTGCCGCCTAGCATCCGTACTTCGTAGCCGATCACGGAGCGCTTCAACAAGACAAATATAATCAACGCAGCCAGCACCGCGAGCACAAAGCCGACATGCAGCGGCATGCCGGAGATCAGCTTCGGCAGCCAGACGCTGTTATCGAGCATTTCGGATTGCGCCATCGCGGCCGAACCCGAGCGGTCCTTCAGCGGATAGGCGACCAGATACCCTGCAAACAATACGGCCACATAGTTCAGAAGCAGCGTGGAGATCAGCAGGTTCACCCGGAACCGGGCATCAAAATATCCGGCCATTACCGACCATAATCCCCCTGCGACAACGCCGGCAAGAATCGCAACGATGCACACCAGCCAGCCCGGACCCGGCATATACAATCCGATCAACGCGGCGGAAAGCGCGCCAAACACCATTTGTCCTTCCGCGCCTAGGTTAAAGAAGCCTGCACGGAAGGCAAACGCCGCGCCCAGACCGATCAGAATGATCGGGGTCGCGCGGGACAGCGTATTCGTAAAGAAATACATCCCGCCGAAGGCACCCTTCCACATCTCCGCGTAGGTCTGCAGGATATCGCCGCCGGCAATCAGGATCGCGATGGCTCCGGCAAGCAGCCCCACGATGATTGCGGCAATCGGCTGAAGCAGCGGAAGCGTAAATTTAGTCCATTTGTTCATTACAGAGTTCCCCCCGCCATCAGCAGTCCCAATTTCTCTTCTGTCGCTTCCTTCGCCGACAGTTCGCCCGCGATCCGGCCTTCATACATGACCAGAACACGGTCGGACAGTTTCAAGATTTCCGTTAATTCCGACGATACCAGCAAAATTCCCGTGCCCTCTTCGCGCCGCTTGAGCAGTTCGCCATGAATCGTCTCCATGGCACCGATATCGACGCCTCGCGTCGGTTCCGCCGCGATCAGGAACGGAGTTCCCTGCTCCAGTTCCCGTGCCACGATCAGCTTCTGCAGATTGCCGCCGGACAAATACTGCGTGCTGGTCTCCAGAGAGCCCGTCTTGATGGAGAATTTCTGAACCCATCCGGATACGAGCGAACGAATGTCCTTGAGTTTGAGGAAGCCGCCCTGCTGCAAGCGACGTTGGTGCCCCATAAGCCCGGTATCCATCACGGTTGCCGTTCGATTGGCACCCCATACGTAGCGATCCTCCGGAATATGGGCTAACCCGTGTTCCCGTATTTCTCTTGTCGACATGCCGGTTACGTCCTTGCCCGACACGGCAATCCGGCCGCTGTCCGGCTGAGCCAGGCCCGAGATCACTTGAAGCAGCTCGGATTGCCCGTTGCCTGAAATACCGGCGATCCCGACAACCTCGCCGGCCCGTACCTCCAGGTTTACGCCGTCCAGAACCGGCTTGCCTTTCGTTCCGCGGATCGAGACGTCCGATACTTCCAGCACCTTCTCGCCCGGCGTGATCGGCTTGCGGTCCAGTTCCATCAGCTCGCGGCCGACCATGAGACGGGAGAGCTGGTGGGCATCGGTGTTCCCCTTCTCCACCACGCCCGTGACGGCACCGTCACGGAGCACCGTAATGCGATCGGCCACGTCAAGGACCTCGTTCAGCTTATGGCTAATCAGGATAAAGCTTTTTCCCTGTTTGGAGAGCTGTTTAATGGCATCCAGGAGCTCTTGCACCTCGAGCGGCGTCAGCACGCCCGTCGGCTCATCCAGAATGATGATTTCGGCTCCCTGATACAGCACCTTCAATATTTCAACCCGCTGCTGCACGCCGGGGGCGCTGCTGCTTACGGTGGCGCGCGGGTCCACCTTCATGCCGTATTTTTCGCAGAGTCCTTCCACGATCTTCACGGCTTGCTTGCGGTCAAACCCGGCACCTGAGCCCGGCTCATTGCCGATCACGATATTCTCGGCGATCGTAAACGTAGGAAACAGCATGAAGTGCTGATGCACCATGCCGATTCCGCCTTGAATCGCGTCAAGCGGGCTTGCAAACGAAACTTCCTTGCCATTCAGCCGAATCGTACCCGAGGTTGGCTGCTCCATCCCGTACAATATCCGCATCAGCGTCGTTTTGCCTGCACCGTTTTCCCCGACTATCGCATGAACCTCACCCGCGCGCAGCGAAAAATCAATGCCGCGGTTTGCGCTGAACTCGCCATACTTCTTCGTAATATTGTCCATCTGGAGTAGCATCGAGTCATGCCTTCCTTTCGTTTCTGAATGAAAGACCGACTGCCCATGTGCAGCCGGTCCAGGTAAGAACTAATTTTGTTCCAATGCGTTCGTTACTTTAATCTTTCCGGCGATGATATCGTCGGAAATCACCTTAAGCTGATCCACGATGTCTTGTCCAATGAATGGGTTAAGCGGCGTTTTGCTCTCATGCGTAACGTAAGTGAGACCTACGGCGCCTTCTTTCAGGCCGTAGTCGCGAATATCGAAAGTATAGTTGCCCTCTGCAAAATCCTTCACCGTTTCGTATACGACAGCGTCGGTACCTTTCAACTGCGCAAGCACCACATGCTCAGGCTCGGTGTTGTCCGTATCTTGTCCGGAAGTGTAGAAGCCCTTCTCTTTCGCTGCTTCGAACACGCCCAGATCGCCAACGGCGGACATGCCGGCTACGAAATCCGCGCCCTTGGAGTTCTGCAGGAGCGCAAGCTCCTTCGCTTTTGCCGGATCGTCGAATCCGCCTACGAAGTTAACGAAAACTTCGATGTTCGGATTGACCGATTTCGCGCCTTCCTCAAAGCCGGTCATATATTTATGCATAATCGGAATGTCGTTGGCCACAACGTTGCCGACCTTGTTCGTTTTCGTTGCCAATCCTGCAGCCGCCCCCAGAAGATAAGCAGCCTCATGCTCGCGGAATCCGACGCTGCGGACGTTCGGCAAATCCACGACCGTGTCAATGATCGCAAACGGCACGTCCGGATTCTCCGGTGCAACCTTCTTCAATGCATCCTCCATCTGGAAGGTGGATGTGATGATCAGATCATACTTCTCGGCAACCGCCGTGCGGAGGTTCTGCTCGATCGAAGCAGGGTCTGTCGATTCAATCGTTTTGACTTCAACGTTGAAATCGGCAGCAGCCTTTTGCAATCCTTCGTCCATCAAGGCAAAGAATGGATTCACGCCGATCTTCTCAGGAAGAACTAGTGCAATGCGTTTCTTATCTTGAGATCCTTCGGAACCGCCATTAGCTGCACCACTGTCAGTAGACTTATCATCGTTGCCGCAACCTGCAAGCAATCCAACGGATAATACGAGTGTTAATAGAATTGACCATGTCTTTTTCATTTCCTGACCTTATCCTCCTAAGTGAGCACTTTTTATACTATTATCCTATGGTATAGACAAGCAGATGTCAAAACAAAAATTTTAGCGTTTTATGTAGTTTAATGTGTTTTTTAGCAAAAATTTGGTGGAAAACTGCGTATATCACAGAACATTACCTTATCAAAATGTCGATAATGTTCGGAAATTGCCAACATTTGATCAAACGCTTCCGGCATGGATCCAGGTTGAAAACGCATTATTTTCAAATTCCTGGCATCACGCAAACCTGAATTCTCTCTATCTATATAAAAAAGGATGCCGTTAGGCATCCTCTCTCTTGCATGATTCTATTTAGATGAAGCAGCATACGAAATGTTGAATTCTTCAACCCCAGCCTGCTTCCACCGCCGATTCAATCGATCAGCTCCGAACCTTTCAATAACCGCTGCAGCATGACCGCTGCTTCGCCGCGGGATAACTTCTGGAGCGGCTTAAGCCCAGCACCCGATCCCAGGACAATTCCTTGCTTCACTAGGGCGGCCGCAGCCGGTCTGGCCCAGTCGGACAGGTCCTCGCGGTCCTGGTAAGGGGAGAGGATGGCTGCCGCCTCCATCTCATTCACTGCACCCGCTATTCCCGCCATCTTCATCACTCTCGCCATAACCGCTATGGCCTCTTGACGCGTGATGCCTTGGGCCGGCCTGAAACGGCCGTCCTCATACCCCTGAAGGAGCCCATACTGCACAGCTTGCGTTATGACGCCGCCATGCCAGTCTTCTGCGTCGACATCCCGGAAAGCAGGAGCTCCGTCCTGCACCTCATCCAAACCGAGCGCCCTCACGATCATGGCGGCAAACTCGGCACGGCTCACTTGGGCATTCGGCTCGAAATGAATCGCCGCGGGCTGATTCGCGTTTGTATCTGTTCCACCTTCGACAAGTCCGGTTCCGTTCAGGATCATTCGCGAAGCAAGATCGTCCACCGCATCCTTGGACCAGTGGAACGATGCATCAGCAACTCGCACTTGATGAGAGATGAAAGCAATCGTACCTGCCGATAAGGAATGCAGAATCGCCTCGCGGCTTCCGTCCTCCTTCAGCTCGAAGCGCGTCGGGATCGGGTAAAAGCTGCCGTTCCGATCCAGCAAGACAGCCGTTGTCATCCGGCCCGGCATTCCCTGCGGCCAAATGATTCGCTGCTTCATATATTGCGGGAACGGATCTAACTGCAGTGCCGTGTCCTGAGCTTTAGCCGTAATTTCAAACTCGATAGGCAAGCCGATAAGCGTAATGCCGGATTGCAACGCGGCCTTCTTAACGGCCTCTACCTTGGCAGCGTCGCTGGCAGCCATCGTCAGGAATACCGAAATTTGATCCGCGGCCGGCAAGTCCATGCTTCCTGGCGCCCTCCAGCGCGATGATGCCATCACGGCCGCAGGAACGTGGAAATGACCAAGCGCCGATCGGATTTCAATGGCGCCCTGCTTGGCGTTAAGGAGGTCAAGAGCAGCTCCGCTGGTTTCCAGGGAGACCTGATCCGCGGGCCGTGCCAGCGCGATGACGATTACCGGATTGTAGTCCACGCTCTCTAAACGGGCTTCCAGCTTAGCCGTATCCAATTTCATCGATACGACGGTATGTCCATTGGCCTCATGGAACAAACCTGTAACCATCCCTTCCTGAGATTCATCGTTTATCGTAACTTTGACGTCCACTCTATTCGAAGGTGCGGCATTGCCCGATGGGCCCGGTATAGCCGATCCTTGGCCGGAACCTCCTGGCGACGAACCTTCCGGTTCTTCAGGCGTTCCGCCACCGCCTCCGGATGAAGCTCTAATTACCGTCGTTCTGTATTTCATATGCTGGCCGTCAGGCGCCGTCACCACGACCTCTACGACCTGGCTGCCTACGGCGACGTGGAAGGACGGGCTCTCCTGGCCGGAGAGGAGAGCCATCGGCCCCCATACCAAATTACCGGCCTCGCCGTACACGCTGGCCGTTACCGACGCCCTCGCATCATATACCTGTGCCGTTACCGTGAGGCGGTCCGTATCGCTGGCGACCTGCGCTTTGTAATCATAGTGATCTCTGTCGAACACAGGGCTCAGCGCGACTTCTCCGCTCGACGATCGCAGCGCCAATGCTTGCAAATCAGCGTCGTAGGCCGGAGCCTCATGTTCCCTGACCGTAAAGCTCCAAGCATCCGCCCCCTGAATGCCGGCAAAGCCGGTACCCGAATGGTTACCGATAAAAGCACCCGGCTCGATCTCGACGTAATAGGCTGTTCCCGCATCAAAATCATTCAGCGGATCTATGCTCGCCGCGTTCCCGAGAATCGTGACGCTCCCTGCATCGACGGTCTCGACGACGCGATGGTCCGAGGCCAGCCTAATCGCAATCGATTTACCGGACATCGCCGTCACTTCTTCATTAAAGACAACCTGCAAGGTTACATCTTTTTCCACGCCGACAGACTGGTGGGATGGCGTGTAAGATACGGCCTTAAGCTCGGTCGGTGCCTGGATCGCCTTCCATTGGGCATACAGCGTGACGTCCTGCGTACCGAATATAAGCTTGCCACCGGCAGGATAATCGATTCCGCTTCCGTCGGCCTCCGTATTCCAGCCGTCGAAGACATGTCCATCCTTGCCCAGCTGCCCCGTATTGCCCGCCACGACCGCTTCGTCGCCTCTGGCAAACAAACCGCTGCTTACCGGAACATTCCCTGCGGTGTGTCCGTTGCCGTCATAGGTTAACGAGTAGATTTGCGGCCATAGGGTTGTCACCTTCAGCATGCGGTATGCGCTTTTCCTGCCTACGGCATCTTTGACCATGACGTTAAAATAATGATCCGTGCCTGCGGCAAGCCCGTTCACCACCATCCCGGTGTGACCCGCCGCGTAGTTTCCGAGGGGCTTCCCGTTCCTCTCCATTTGGCTGACGTTCCCGATATTCGGGCTGCCGGACGAATATAACAAATACTGCAATTCGTGCTGCTCCGTCATATTGTCCGAGGCTTTCGGCCATTCCAATGCAACGGAGTCTGACGTGATGCTGTGCGGATTCAGGCTACCGTTGCCCGTATCCGGAGACGTCGTATCCAGCACGGCTTTGGTCAGGGTAGGTATTCCCCTCGTATTGTTGTACGTCCCGTCTCCGATCTGTCCTCCGGAGTTATAGCCCCATCCCCAGACGGTCCCATCCTTTTTCATGGCCACGCTATGAAAGCCGCCGGCGGAAATTTCGCGTACATGCTCGATCCCCGGCACAGGGACCGGAATGAGGCTGGAAGCATTCGAGTTTAGGCCCAGCTGCTGTTGACTGTTATCTCCCCAGCTCCATACGTTTCCTGCCCGGTCCGCTGCAAGGCTGTGATAACCTCCACCCGCAACGGCAACGATATGCTGCAGGTTTCGAACCTGCACGGGTCTCGTCCGGTGCGTTCTCGTACCGTCGCCAAGCGTACCGTACGTATTGTTTCCCCATGCCCACACGGTGCCGTCTTGTTTAATGGCCAAACTATGGGAACCGCCGGCGGCGATCGCCATGACGTCCGTCAGCCCGGCAACCTGTACCGGAACGTGCCGGTCCGTCGTTGTCCCGTCTCCAAGCTCCCCGCTTCCGTTCACGCCCCAGGCCCATACGGTGCCGTCCGATTTTAAGGCAAGACTGTAGTATCCTCCAGCCGCAATCGCCGTCACATCGCTTAGACCAGTAACCAGAACCGGGGAGTTTTGTTGTATCGTCGTTCCATTTCCCAGCTCGCCGTTGTCATTCTTCCCCCAAGTCCAAACGGTGCCGTTCTCTGAAAGCGCCATGCCGTGATAGGCCAATCCGCCCGATATTGCCTTGATCCCGCTCAGACCCGGAACTTGCGCGGGCGCGTTCACATTCGTTATCGTTCCAATCCCTAACTGTCCGTTCTCATTTGCCCCCCAGGTCCATACCGTTCCATCCTGCCTTAGCGCCATCGAACTGCGGACGCCGGAGTGAATGTCAATGACATGGTTCAAATTCTTCGCCATGACCGGAGTCGTCCGAGTATTCCAGGTGCCGTCACCCAGCTGCCCCCTGTCTCCGTATCCCCATGAGTAAACTTCACCGCTGCTTACGAGCGAAGCGGTATGATAGTACCCGGCTACAAGCTTTGGTGCAACGGCCGCAGCCGCAAAGGCTTGGCGATATCCCAATAACCCATCCAGCTGCAGCAGCAGCAAAGCCGCACACAGCAGGATTTTTCCTGAACGCCTTAGCATAATCTCCTCCTTCGTTTCATCAGCGTTATGATAGCTGCGGCCCGGTTAGGACCGCGGCACCAAGGATGCTATCAAATTTATGGGAGGAAAACGATTGACAAACGTTAACTTTTCATCTTTTTTTTCATATAATCTAGTTATCGCGACTCAATTTCCGTAAAAATAACGTTTCGTATATTGCGAGGGTATCCTATGAAACTACTGACCGACTCACCCATTCTGAAAATGAAAATAAGCCGTCCCGGTCTGAAGGAGCATCTGATTCGCCGGGACCGGCTGCTGCAGGATATGGCAGCAGGCCATAAGGGTCAGCTGACAACCATCATCGCGCCTGCCGGATACGGCAAGTCGACGCTGCTCGCCCAATGGGCTCATGAGACCGACGAACGAAGCGCCTGGGTTTCGCTGGACGAACGGGATAACGATCCCGTCCGCTTTTGGAGATACGTGGCGGCCTCGCTGGCCTCGATTCTTCCCGAGGCGCAAGGAACTCGTCTCATGCACCATACGCAGCTGCTGCCAAGCGCCTCGATCGAAACCTTTCTGGATACGCTGATCAGTGAATTATTCGAGGATTCCGAGCCCCTCAATCTCATTCTTGAGGACCTGCACAGTATTCACTCTTCAACCATCCATGGAGGGATTTCCTACTTGATCGACTACCTCCCCGAACATATTCATCTTCTCATCTCGTCCCGGACCGAGCTTCCATTCCCCACGATCAAGGGCGTGGTAAACCATGAGGTCCATCTTATCGGCATGAAGCAGTTGGAATTTACCTATGAGGAGACGGAGCGTTTGTTCCGCCATGCGTCAAACGGCGGCCATTCCAATCTGACCTCGATGGAGCTCGATACGTTACGGAACCAAACGGAAGGCTGGGTTACCGGGCTCCAGCTTGCCGTGATTACCATGCGAACCGGCAGCGGTCTGGAAGGATTCGTGGAGGATATGAAGGGGAATCCGCTTCTCGTATCCAAATATCTGTTTCAGGAAGTCGTATGCAAGCTGTCACCCGACGTGTTCTCCTTTTTGCTCCAGACCGCCGTCCTTTCAGAGCTGCATCCGCAGGTTTGCGATGCCGTAACGGATCTCAGCGACAGCCGTCCGATGCTGGAGGAGTTGCAGAAGCTGAATCTGTTTCTGGTTCCGCTGGACGAACACCAAACCTTCTTTCGTTATCATCATTTATTCTCGCAGTTTCTGCTCGACCTGCTTCAGCGCGAGTTTGACGGGGAATATACCAAGCGCCAGCGCCTCGCCGGGCAGTATTATGCCTCCATCGGCTCCATGGATGAAGCGATTGACCATATGTTGGCAGCGCAGGACTTCGGTCATGCCGTGAACTTGTTGGAGCAGCATATGCAATCCATGCTCGAACTTGGAGAGATTGCCACCTTGCTGAAATGGTTTGACCGCATCCACCCCAGCTATCCGATGACACCCGAAATGTCGTTGGCGCATGCCTTTGTCTTGGTACTGACAGGAGATCTCGAACGTTCCGAGCGCATGCTGTCCCTTATTGAAGAAGCCTGCGCTGCGCTAGGATCATCGGATCGAAGGGAGCAGCTTATGAGTTCCATCCTGTTCGTGCGGTCCAATCTTGTTTTCCTGAACGGGGACTTCGGCAAATGGTTCGCTTTCAGCGAAGGCATCCTCGACAACCTGATGCCCGACAATCCGATGTACTACCAGTTCGATTACAATCGGCGGGAGCCTTATGTCAGGCGTACCTCGCTCGGCATGAAGGGAACCCTCTCCGCCGATACGGAAAGAATCGCGCATCTGTTTACCGGTGTGCTGGAATCCCACGGGTGGGCGCATTCGCTCATGAATTTATATGTTAAACAATCCTTGTGCGAGGGATATTATGAATGGAACCGGCTGGCGGAATGCCGGCAGCTGCTGGTGCAGATCCGTAATGCGCCGCCCGCCAAAGAAACGATGGGGCTGTTCGTGCCGCTGCATATCACCGAAGCCAGGCTGTTCGCTGCCGAGGGCAAATTCCATCTAGCCCACTATGCTTTGGATGAAGCGTGCTCCGCTGCGCTTGCCAGGAAATCGAGCCTTTGGCTCGCCCCGTTAAAGGCCGTCAGAAGCTTGATCTATATCCGGGAAGGGCGCATAGCCGAAGCACGGAAGGAAGTGGCCGAGCTCCCCGTTTCCGTCAAGGACAAGCCCGCCTATAGCCGGGAAACGGAATACCTGGCGTTGGTTCGCATGTTAGGCAGACAGCGCAGGGAAACCGAGGCGCTGCGCCTCCTGGACCTGTTGAAACCTCAGGCGGAGCGCGAACAGCAGCGATCCAGCATCATTGAAATCACAAGCCTGCAGGCGCTGCTGGAACATCAGCGCGGCCAGCGGCAGCAGTCGCTTCATCTTCTTGGCGAAGCCTTGCGTGTCGGGGCACAGAACGGTTATGTCCGCACCTTCCTCGACGAAGGGGAGGACATGTGCCAGCTGCTGCAGCTGTATTCGAGCCGACTCGGACAGGAAGACGGCTTAAGCCCGGAGGAGCTTCGGACGCTTGAATATGCACGCACGCTCGTGAAGCGTTTCCCGGATTATCCCGAAGCGGATATTCCTTCCGCCGAGACATCCCAGCAAACTCTTCACGAACGGCTGAATCGGAACGAAATGAATTTGCTGCATCTGATTCGCCAGGGCGCCGCGAATAAACAGATGGCCGCAGCACTCGGCCTGTCCGAAGGAACGATCCGGGTGTATTTGTCCAGACTGTACGGCAAGCTCGGCGTGACGACACGCACGCAGGCTCTGGTTAAAGCCCAATCGCTGAACCTGCTGGAGGATTAATCGATAAACCTACAAAAGAACCCCGGGACACGCGTTCCCGAGGTTCTTTTTTTACGCTATGGATTTACCTTATAATACCCGTCCGCACCATCATGAGCTGAAGGATCGGATCCATTTGAACCGGTTCACCTTCACGATCGCCACAAAACACTTCAGGATTTGATCCGATTTCAGGCAGATGAATACGGCGAGCGGCGATAAATGGAACACAAATGCGCATAAGGCGGATGATGGCAGCACGATCAGCCACATAAATATCAAATCGTTGTACAGCACAAAGCGGGTGTCTCCGCCGCTCCGCACGATGCCCGTCAAAGCCGGCATCTGGTAGGCCGTTCCGACCACGGTGATCGACAGCACCGTCATGAAATGCAGGGCAAGCGTTTTGGCCTCATCGGATATCGAATAGAAGCCCAGCACGAAATCCTTGATCACAAACAGCACGGCCCCCGTCAATAAACCGAGCAGGATATACAGAATCTGCAGCGTTTTGGCATACGATATGATTTTATCCATCATGCCCTCGCCGATGGTCTTCCCGATCAGCACGGCCGTTGCGCTGGCGGAAGCGTACACGATGACCGTCACCATCTGGAAAATCGTTGTAGCAATGCTGTTGGCGGCGATCGCGGATTCCCCCATATGCCCCAGGATGGCGGTTTGTGCCGCCATGGCGAGCCCCCATATCGTATTGGACATCAGAATCGGGGAGCCTACGCGAATGTACTGCTTGAAGAGCTCCATATCGAACTTCAGGAAATCCTGCAACTTTAACAGGATCTTGCGATCGAACCGCTTAACATACACGATGACGATCACGCATTCAATAATCCTCGCCGTCAGGGTAGCGATAGCCGATCCGGACACGCCCAGCTCCGGAAAGCCCATATACCCGTAGATCAGGATGTAGTTCAAGCAGATGTTGATAACCAAGGTGGACAGCGATACCACGAAGCCGATTTTTACCGTTTCCACGCTTCTTAAGGAAGCCAGCAAGGAGCTGGTGACCGCAAAGAAGATATAAGAGAAGCAGATGATGCGCAAATATTCCACGCCGGCAGCTATGACGTTCTCTTCCTTGGTAAACAAGGACAATACCTCGTGCGGGAAAAAGAACACGATGACCCATAACACGATACTGAGAAGGATGGCCATTCGCATGCCGATGCTTGCCGCTTTTTTGATCAAGCCTAAATCCTTGGCTCCCCAGAATCTGGACGACATGATGACCAAGCCTTCGCATACGCCCAGAACCAGCATGTGCAGCAGGAATTGGATCTGGTTCGCCAGCGCGACGCCCGACAGCGCCGATTCGCTGTATCCTCCCAGCATGACGTTGTCCGACAAATTCACGCCGACCGATATCAGGTTCTGCATCCCGATCACAAGCGTCAGCCAGAAAAAACTTTTGTAGAATCCTTTTTCCCGAACAAATAAACTCATGTCAGCTAACCTTCTTCGACTATAAGATGATGAATCTCTAATATATACGAAATTATGCAAATGAACAGAACCAAATGAAGTGAAGCATCCTTCCTGCCGTATAGTAGATTCATAGAATCAAAAACATAATAACATTATAATGTTTTTAGGGTAAAAAACTAGTCGTCTGGTTGCACTCCATTACGAAAGCCGGTAATCGAACTTCGACGGCATCCTGGAGGATTCCGCAGCAAATCCCCTGCCCCTTGTCTCACCTCTCCCCGCTTGATCGCCCTAAAGCTTATGTAACATGCTAAATTCGCGTGATGCCGTGGGATTTCCTGACTATGTACAAAAGGACATGCCGTATATATGATGGCAATGTAATTCCATCCCAACGATATAGAGGAGAATGTGTATGACCGTGTGGAAATATCCGTTATCCCGCAACATGGTTCAGCGCAGCATGATTGCAGCCCTCAGCGCTGCCCTCCTTATGACCCCGCTTCAAGCCCTTGCTGCCGATGAGGCGCCCCAAGCCGAGGCATCACCAATGAAAACGCCGTCCAGCATCCCGACCGACACCACGGCTTTCGCACAATTCACGGGGAATCCAGCCGATTCCCTGGCGATTGGGGAGCACCGTTTGATCAGCCGCAAGGAGATTGACCGGCACTGGGACGGCCTTGATCCGGATTACACGCCGGAAAAGTCGATTGAAGCGGTTAAAGCGCTGCTGTCGGAGGAAGACTTCGAGGCTTTATTTCCTTACAGGCTAGGTTCGGCCGCATGGTTTAACGTCGCCAAGGGCAAAGAATACTATAAAGCCGATCAGACGGACTATTTTTCTTACGACAACCTGATTCACGCGGTGGCCGAGGTGTCCAATCTGAAGATCAAGATCCGCACGCGGCAAGGAGCCCCTTCCGCCCAAGAGATTTACCGATTGGACAAAGATGCCCGGGTTGAAACACTCGTCGTGCGTTCGGCGGATTTCTATTCGGCCGAGAACCTTAACCAAGCGATTGAAACCGTTATCATTGACGCCGGCACCTTTCTCAAGGAAGGGTTCAAGAAGGACCGCAAGCGCGAACTGGCCGCCTTCCTGGCCAATCTCTCCCACGAAACCGGCGGGGGCTGGGCTGCCGCTCCCGGCGGTCCGCTTCGCTGGGGGTTGTTCTGGAACGAAAACATCGCCGGCCGGACAGGGGTCAACATGGATGCCTTCGTTGATCCGGCAAGCGCAGAGCTGTATCCCGGATCGCCGGACAAGCGCTATTATGGGCGGGGACCGATCATGCTCAGCTGGAACTTCAACTACGGACTCTTCAGCTCCATTATCCTTGGGGATAAAAGCGTGCTGCTGGACCATCCCGAGATCGTTGCCGCCGACGGCAAGATCGGCTACATGACCGCCATCCTCTTCTGGATGACGCCGCAGGACCCGAAACCTTCCGCCCATGACGTGATGGTCGGCAGATGGAAGCCTTCCCCGCTCGAGAAGTTCAGGGGACTGGGCAGTCCCGGCTTCGGCACAACGGTGATGGTCTTGAACGGCCTGGAAGCGAACCTCGGGGAAACCGAGGGCAGTCCCGTGCAGCGGCGCGCCGGGCATTACCGCGATATCGCGGGCCGTATGGGCGTCGATATTACCGGAGAGAAGGTCGATACATTAGGGATGAAACCGTTCTGATGCGGAACCCGCCTGAAGCTCGGATCCATCACGTTTGATGGATCATGCAAAATCGCCCTTGGCGGATGGATGGCTTGCAGCCACCACGCTGCCATAGGGCGATTATGTTTTGGAGCAGCGTTCATACCAGTCGCTGGGAGATGGCAACGCGCTGCGCTTTCGGCAAACTCTTCAGCACCAAATCGTAGGAATGGTCGATCATATCGCGCAGGTCTGCTTCCGTTAGGGAGCCATCGACGGTCACCGTGTTCCAGTGCTTCTTATTGAGATGGTATCCGGGCTGCACGGCGTCATGCTGCTCGCGCAAATTCTCCGCGATGACCGGATCGCATTTCAGGGAAATATGGCTGACCTTCTCCCCTGCCGTGGTGGTAATCAGGGCAAACATTTTGCCGCCGACCTTCATGACGATCGGAAGCGGTCCGAACGGATAATCCTCGGCTGCGGCTTTCTTCGAAAGACAATAAGCAATGAGTGGGCTTCGCACCTGGAAATTCTCTCCTTCAAGATCAGATCTATTTGATTATAGTAGATGATGTTTCCCTGTTCAATTCCGTTTGATATGTTGTTCATGCTCCGTTCATACAACTCTTGTATATTGGGACTGATTCAAGATGCAAGGGGGAATTTATCCATGTTGAAATACAGCAAATGGCTGATGCGCATCGCGGCCATTTATATGCTCATCGGCGCATTGATCGGAGCGGACATGGCAGGCAGAAGCAGCTACAGCATGGTTGCAGGCCACGCCCATATCCTGGTGGTAGGCTGGCTGACCTTGTTTGCCTATGGCATGTTCTACTACGTCTTTCGGGACAAGCTCAGCATGAAAAGAACCGCCGCGATGCACTTCTGGACGAGTTTGCTCGGGGGCGGGATCATGCCGCTGGGCATGCTAATGTATTACCAAATGCAGAATACGGCAACCCTGCTGGCCTTTATCATTCCAGCGTCGATTTTGCTTGTCGCAGCAGTTTTATTTATCACCTTATTGTTTTTCGATAAAAAATTGTTTTCGAGCACATAGCTTGGCTCAAGGCCATCGTGGAGGCTTGCTCTACTTTATCGGCATATGCTGAACAAAAAAGAGAGGTGAGCCTCTTAACTATGAGCTATAAAAGCAGTACCATCAAAAGCAAGTGGAAGAAAACGAAATGGTTGAACGAAGATGCTTACTTCAGGCAGTACGTGCCCCACACGCTGCCGTTCAGCAAAAAAAACCTGAATGCTATGCTGGCGGACTATACCACGGTTTTCTTCAAACCTACGGATGGCTCTGGCGGCAATAACATTATCCGGATCCGCAAAACCGGCGGAGGCTACCAAAGCCAGCTGAACACGACGAAAACGTCGTACTCGAGCTCATCTCAGCTGTACCGCGACCTGAATCGCTTTGCAGGGAGCAGAGCTTATCTGCTGCAAAAAGGAATTCGCTTGGCCAAAAGCAATGGCAAGCCTTTCGATATCCGGGTGATGGTCCAGAAAACCCGAGAGGGCGCCTGGGTCGGCACCGCCCTGTTCACGAAGGTCGGCAACCCGAACAAAGTTGCCACCAATTATAATCAAGGCGGCTCCATCGGCACGTTCAAGAAAACGATGAGCGGCGCCAATTTCGACTCGGCCTTCACCCAGCAGCTCGAGTCTGAACTCAAGGGACTCGGCGTTGCCGTAGGCAAAAACTTTGACCGCCATTATAAAGGATTCAAGGAACTTGGCCTGGACGTGGCTGTCGATTCCAAAGGCAGACCGTGGATACTCGAGGTCAACACCAGACCGCAAATTTATCCGCTCAAAAATCTAAAGGACCGCAGTCTCTACCATAGAGTGCTGTCTTACGGGAAGCATTATGGGCGTACGAAATAAACGAAGATACTCCAGTCGCTTAAACCAAACGGCCGGGCATCATGCCCGGCCGTTTTTGGCTGTAATCTCATTTTAAAAACTTATTATCAGGATACCTGGAAGAGCGCTTATTATTACGGCTTGCTGGCTACCACTTCAATCTCAACCAAGCCATCCTTCGGCAATCGGGCTACCTCTACGGCGCTCCGCGCCGGATACGGTTCTGCAAAGAAAGAAGCGTACACCTCGTTGACCGCTTGGAAATCGTTCATGTCCTTCAGGAACACGGTCGTCTTGACGATGTGCTCCATGCCGAAGCCGGCAGCCTCCAGGATCGCTTTCACGTTGAGCAGGGAGCGCTTCGCCTGCTCTTCTACCGTCGGCGCGAAATGCCCCGACGCATCCATGCCGAGCTGGCCGGAGGTAAACAGCAGATTTCCGTATTGCACGGCTTGGGAATAAGGGCCGATTGCTCCTGGAGCCTGCTGGGTTGCGATGGTTTTTTTCTCTTGTTGCGTCATGGTGTTCTCTCCTCTGTAGCGCATAGTATTACGCATTTATATTTATGGTTGGTTACCATCTTCCAAAACATCATCATCTGTATTAATGGGCCGATGCAGCTTCTGCAGCGTCTTTTCGGCTTCCGTGATGCGGATCATCGTATTCCTTCAGCATTTCCTTTTGCTGCTCAGGCGTAAGTTTGGCAATGCCGAACCCGGTAAAGCCCCAAATCGTTGCAAAAATAATGCCTGTCCAGCACAGCACCGCCCAAGGCAAATAGGATAGCGTTGCTACGCCCAGCGTTCCGGCCATATAGGCACCGGCTGCCGTCCATGGCAGAATCGGTTCGGTAATGGCGGCGGAATCCTCCACCGTCCGTCCCAGATTCTTCGGATGCAGACCGCGGCGGATGTAAGCCTCGCGGAGCATCTCGCCCGGCATCAGGATGGAGACTTGTCCGTTGCTGGTTACGCCGATCATGGTTAGCCCCGTCGCAATCGTCGCCAGGATCAAGGAGCCTGTGGAACGCACATGCTTCAAGAGCTTGTCCACGATCAGCTCCAGCGACTTGGTCAGCGATATCGTGCCGGCGAATGTGATTGCGCTGAAACAGATAAGCAAGGTTCCCATCATGGAACTCATGCCGCCCCGATTAATAAGGCGAGGTATGTCCGCAATGACGGTATTCGGATCAAATCCGCTGACATGAACCATCGCGATATCGAATCCGCTGACAACCGAGGTTACCACGTCATGCAGCGAGAAGCCGTGAAAGATCATGCCGTTCGCCATCGCCACGATCGACGACAGCAGCATGACGGGAATCGTTGGTTTCTTGGTGATCGAGCCGTACAGCACAATCAGCACAGGCAGGATCAGGAGCAGGTTCCAGTCGTATATCGTTGCCAAGGTGTTCATGATGTCGGTTACCTTCTCGGGAACTCCTGTACTGGACACATGCGTGTTCAAGCCCGTGACCACGTAGACGATCCCCGCCACGAAGAAGGACGGCAGCGTCGTGTACAGCAAATGGCCGATATGCTCATACAGGTTAACGCCGGTGGACAAGGCCGCGATGTTGGTTGTATCCGAAAGCGGCGAAAGCTTGTCCCCGAAGTAAGCCCCCGCTACAACCGCGCCGGCCACAGCCGCGAGATTGGCGTCCATTCCGGCGCCAACGCCCATAAAGGCGACACCGATCGTACCCGCGGATCCCCAGGAAGTGCCCGTACATACGGAGACCACGGACGTAACGAGAAAAGCGGTGATCAGCAAAAACTGCGGATCGATGATTTTCAGGCCATAGTAAATCATCATCGGGATGGTCCCGCCGACCATCCACGCGCCGATCATAAATCCGACCACAATCAGGATGAGGATGGCGGGCATGGTTTTCGCTATTTTCTGCGAAATGGATTCCAATATATCGTTGTAACTGTACCCCAGCTTAATCGCGATCAAACCTGCGACGATGGCGGATACAATAATCAGCGGCTCGGGCGGCAGCTCGAACAATACGTAACCAAGGCACAGCAAGATTACCATGGTGAAAATCGGAAGCAGCGCCAGAAACATGGTCGGCTGCTTAATCATTCGTTCCTCTGTTGGCTTAGCCATTATGAATTCCCCCTGGATGTAAATAAGAAAACGTCAATCGACGTAACCTTCTGTAGAAGACATACCGCATATAGCGGAAGTTTTTCTTGCGTGATAAGGTTGGTAAGCCTTTGAAGTTTATTCCTTCTGATCTCTTAGACTTTGATTGTTAACGCTTTAGTGGATAAGCCGCGGCAAGCCGCTTCAGGCCTTCCTGCAACACAGGGCGCGGCGCAGCCACGTTGACCCTGATATAGCCTTCACCGCCGGGACCGAAGGATGAGCCGAAGCTGACGCTGACGCGCGCCTTTTCCTGGATCCACTCCACCAGATCCTTTTCATGACAGCTCACTGCCTTACAGTCGATCCATAGCAGGTACGTCCCTTCAGGATCGATGACGTTCACCTCAGGCATATAATCGGCAATGAAGCTTTGAGCATAAGCAATATTGTCTTTGATATAAGCGCGCAGCGCCGTCAGCCATTCATCGCACGAAGTATACGCAATTTCCAGCGCGGGCACGGCGAAGAATGTGGGATTATGAATCCCCGCCTGCAGCAAACCTTGTTGAAACTGCTCCCGCAGCGCAGCATTGGGAATGATGATGTTGGCGATTTCGAGACTCGCCAGGTTAAAGGTTTTGCCCGGCGACGTGCAGATTATGGAACGGTTCGCAACCTCTTCGGACAGCTTGGCGATGACGGTATGCTCGTGACCTTCATGAATGAAATCGGCATGGATGTCATCGGACACAATCAGTGCGTCATACCGGATGCAAAGCTCCGCCATGCGTTCAAGCTCCTCCCTCGTCCATACGCGGCCCACCGGATTGTGGGGGGATATGAGCAGGACTATCTTGATCCCTTCCTGCATCCGTCGTTCCATATCGTCAAAATCGATCTCGTATCGCCCGTCCGCAAGCACCAGCGGACTTTCAACCAATATCCGGCCGTTTAGCGTAACCGCTTTCGCAACAGGCTGATAAACAGGCGTGTGGACAAGAATCCTGTCTCCGGCTTCCGCGAATTTCTGAACAATGACCGAAACGGCCTGCACAATGCGCGGACAAAACACGATCCATTCGGGCTCGACCTGCCAGTCGTAGGCCTTATCGAGCCAAGCACGGACCGCTTCGAAGTAAGGCGGAAACGGGTCGGTATATCCGTAAATGCCGTGACGCGCCGCCTCCGCTACCTTGTCCACCACCATGGGCGGTGCCGGCAGATCCATATCCGCCACGGAGAGAGCGATCATGTCGTTCCCCATGCTCTGCGCCATGCCGTCCCATTTGGCGCTGTTCGTTCCATACCGGCTTACGACCTTGTCAAAGTTATATGTCATGATGTCACCTTCCATTGTCTCAGGATGCAATGCATGTTTAACAGGATAAACGGCCGCTTATTTCAGCTTCTGCAAATAACGATACACGGTAGGCTCCGATATGGATAAAGCAGCGGCAACCTTGGAAACCCCGCCCTTTAGCAGGAATACGCCCTGTTCGTTCAATTCCTTCACAATCTCGATCTTCTCGTTCGAAGATAAACGGTCCGCCGGAATGCTGATTTTGCCTAGGACGGTCTGGATGATGTGCTGAAGCAAATCGTCCACGTTGCCCTGCAGGTATTCGGTGGAAGGCTTATCCTCCTTGGGTGCATCCAGGGCGGCCGGCGGCGTAAGCGAACCTCCCCGCAAAATGCTGTTGATCCAATCGGCCGCAACCTCCATATGCGTGATGTCGATGTTCAGGCACATAAGACCGACCAGCTCGCCGCTTCCGTTCTTAATAAAGTACGTAGACGACCGGAAGGTTTGCCCCCGAGCGCCGGAAGCTTTGTAGTTCGCGATGAACTGCTCTTCGCGGTAGGCCTCCGCCTTCAAAATCTTCAACACGAGGTCGGTGGAAGCATCGCCGACCCGGCGTCCGCTAATATGGCCGTTCTCGATAAAGATGATAGAGCGTTCCGGATCGCTGATATCGTGCACGACCACCTCGCATTGAGGTCCGATGATCGCCGCGATAAAAGAAGCGATCGGAAAATAGCTTTCAAGCAGCTGCTGGTTTTCATTCATAAAGAGCCTCTCCCTTCTCTGATACGCCATCATTTTTATGGATATCGTCCATTGAAGAATAATAATTAATTATCATGATAATATTATATTATAATAATAAACCGTTTACAATATTCTTGTCAAAAAAAGTCGATAGCTGCTCCAATGCTTGAATAAGCAGGCATCCGGCGAAGGTGTCTCGCAAGCTGCGGGCTCTGTTTGCTGTATGCCATAGAAAAAGGCTCATGCGAACCTGCCGCAAGAGCCTTTGTTCTAACCGTATGGTGAGGGCGTTGTCCCTCGCATCTGATCTGACCGCGCTTGCCCCAAGCGCCTGCCGCCCTATTCGAGCCTTATTCCGCTCAGGCTTCCCTGCCTGCTTGAAGCTGCAGATCCCGCCATACCTTTTTGTTGCTGTATTGTTTGTCCGTGCTGATATCTTGTCCGAACCATGCCGGCGGCACAAAGCCGTCAGCGGCTTCCAGGGAAGGAAATTCGACTTCCAGCACTAGCAAGCTTATCTGCACATAATCGTCGATTTCGATGATCGTGCTGCCCCAACGGGCGGTTACCCGTCTCTTGGTCAACGGAATCGCCCCATGCGCCTTGACTACCTGATCGTAGAGACCTTCGGAAATCGCATATTCAACTTCTTCCCGGGCAATTCCCCACCCTTTTTTGAACGTATGGGTGAATTCGAGCCGACCCGATGTCAGATCCGTTATTTTCCGGACCCGCAGCTCCTGGTCCCCATCCAATGCCAAATACGTCTGCTCGATGAACTGCTCCTTCTCGACCACGATGCTTCCTTCCTGAATCAACTCATCGGGATAAGCCTCCAGAAGGTATTTGCGTTCGATTTCAATCGCCATGAGTGTGATATCCTCCATTCGTCATTCCCATTCTGCTGATTCCATTATAAGGACCCGCAGCCCCAGCGACAAATAAAAAGCGATAGAAGGTATACGCTGGGCATACTTCTATCGCTTCGTGTTCATGCATTACTTTATCAATTTTCTATAAGCCTTGATCGTCTGCGTGTGCATGCCTTCGTGGTACAAGCTGAACGTAAGAAACTCGCCGACGGTTTGGAACGTTACGGGACCGATCGTCAGCGGGTGGGCCGAGGCCTGGTCCAGGCGATTCGAGAAGGTTTCGCGGATCCGGGCGGTTTGCTCCTGCAAAAGCTCTGCCAGCTCGGACAGCGCAGGCGGCTTCGACGTCCAATCGGCCGGCTTGGTTCCGGTTGCAAACCATGCCTCGAATCCTTCCGGAAGACGCGGCTGCTCGCCCGCGGTCGCAAAAGCGAACTGCTCGGTTACGGTGTAGATGTGCCCGAGATTCCAGCGAATGCTATTCGCGAAACCTTCCGGGATGATATCCGCTTCCTATTCCGTTACGTGTTCCACCGATTTCAAGGTTGCTCCTCTGGCAAAATCCAATTGGTTGAAAATCGCTTCATTCATATCATAATCCCCTTCCAATTCGTACGTAACTATCCTATCGTAATATTTTGCCTATCGCAACTTTCCATTTGAAGCGCCTCTTGGATCATGTTTATACTATAGGAAATCTATACATAAAGGAGTGGGATCAAGCATGAATTACCGCCGTCTTGGCAGCAGCGGCCTGAAGGTATCGGAGCTGGGGCTCGGCACGAACGCTTTTGGCAAAAGAGCCGATCAAGAAACATCCACCCGGATCCTGGATCACGCGCTGGACCGTGGCATCAATTTCATTGATACCGCCAATATTTACGCCGGGTCGGAATCCGAGCGCATCATCGGAGAGGCACTGGCCGGCAAACGCCATAACGTCGTATTAGCCACGAAAGCCGGACTCGTGAACGGCCAAGGACCGAACGAACGGGGCTCCTCCCGCTATCATTTGCAGCAAGAGCTGGAGAACAGTTTGAAGCGGCTGAGAACCGACTACGTGGACCTGTATCAGATCCATACGTTTGATCCGGACACTCCCCTTGAGGAGACCCTGCGCACGCTGGACGACATGGTAACATCGGGTAAAGTCAGATATATCGGCGCCTCCAACTATGCCGCTTGGGAAATCATGAAGGCGCTCGGAATCAGCGAATTGCGCGGATATGCCCGTTATGTATCGACCCAAACCAGTTATTCCTTGGCAGACCGTACGCCGGAGCTGGAGCTTGTCCCCCTCTGTCTCGATCAAGGCGTTGGCATCATTCCGTATTTCCCGCTGGCCGGCGGCATTCTCACCGGCAAATACGGTCAGGGCGCAAGCAAGCCTGCCGGCTCCCGCGCGGAAACGGACCCGAACTTCAATCGCTTCCTCGAAGAGCACAATTTGAAGCTCGGTCAACAAGTCAGCCAGCTCGCAGCAGAGCACGGCCATTCTCCCAGCGCACTGTCCATTGCCTGGCTGATGGACCGCCCTGCCGTCTCGACCGTCATTGTCGGGGCTACGAAGACCGAACAGTTGGACGATAACCTGAAAAGCCTCGAGATTAAGCTGGACGAGTCCCTGCGTTCGAGCCTGGATGAAATCAGCGACGGCTTTGTTCATTCCAAGCCGTTTGCGACGTATCGGCTGGGGTAAGCTGCGATGTTCCGCTAATACAAAGAGCTGCTCCGGGACCAACGGCCCTTCGGTGCAGCTCTTTTTCTTCTATACTCGAAAACCACTATTTAGACGGCATATCTCCGATCATCCCCGACGCTGATAGCATCCGTAGAAGAATCGTTGCCGTTTCCGCCCTTGTCATATCACTCCGTGGTCTCAGCTTGGCATCGTAACCGCTCATGAGTCCGCTGAAAACCACTTCGCCTGCAGCCCCCTTCGCCCAGCTTGCCAATTCGGCACGGTCTTGGAAAGCAGCCAGCACAGCCTCCGAATCCATGGCCTCTACCATTGGGGAACCCTCAGCGAACTTTAACGCTCTTGCGAAAATAACCATCGCCTCCTGTCTGGAGATCAAGCCATTCGGCAAAAAGGTCCCGTCGGCATAACCGTGTATGAGTCCGCTCCCGCTTGCCGCCGATACGGCCCCCACATACCAGTCCCGGGAAGTTACATCTTGAAACGAGCTTGTATTGCCTTGCTCCGTTAAACCGAGCGAGCGTACCATCATGGTGACGAATTCCGCACGGGTTACCGGTTCATTCGGATGGAATCCGGCGGCGCCTCTGCCGCCAACGACAAGGCGTGACGCCATCTCGTTCACCGCCGCCTCGGCCCAATGGCCTTTCATATCCGATAATTCTTCGTCGTGGCTGATTAAAGCATACGTACCGTTGTATAAACCTTTTATTATGGCGTAAGTGCGACCTTCCCGCGTAACCAGCCGGGTTGGTGCGTGATAGACCTTCCCTTGATCATCCAGCAGGACGGCCGTTGTCACGATGGCAGCTGACCCCTCTGCCACGGGAACTTCCAGCTCCACATAAGAGGAATAGGTATTTCCGCTCAGCCGTTTTCCTTGATCATAGGCTGCGACGCTAACGTCTATGGAGCCATAATGTTCACCAAAATACTTCCCGTTCCCGACCTGCTTCAGCTTTGCGCTGATCGCGGCGTTGCCATCGGCTAGCCCAAGTTGAATCGTGCCTTCCTTCGTTCCGGCAAGACTGCCGATCTGTTCAGAAATGGCTTGAACCGGAATACGGACGCTGCCTGCCAAGGTCTCGAATGCAATCATCGCTCCGCTTGCTTCAAGCGCTTTGGCTGACTTGCCATCCAGAACCACCACGGCTTGATCAAGCCCCTCCGTGGCGCGCAGCCGGACGATCGGTCGGCTGTTCTTCTCCTGTGGCAGCAGCGATTGGAGCCTGTCTCCGTTCATCTTGACGGTCAGCACGGTCTGTCCATTCTCTTTCGTTATCTCCGATGATATCAAGCCGGTCTGCAATACATCATTGAAATACGACGTGACGTGGCTGCTGCCTGACGGGCTCTGCCCTGAGCCTGCCCCTTGACCTGCTTGAGAACTCCCGCTTACGCCAGGTCCTTGACCTTCCGAAGATCCTGATCCGCCCCCCGGCGTCCCCGGATTGGAAGGATTTCCGGGTTCAGGTTCAGGAGAAGCGGCTGCCTCTCTGGTCACATCCACCGTGTAAGTTTTCGTAGCTCCATTCTGAGCCGTAACCACAAGATGAATGCTGTTGCTTCCTACCGCTAGGCTGATCGAATCTGATGCCTGTCCGGCGGAGACAGCCTTACCGTTTATCGTCACCGTTGCCTGAGGATCGGAAACGCTCGGCGTTATGCGGATCTCCGTTATACGGTTTCCAACATGGCTAATGTAGCTGGTGACAGCAGGGTTGAATGCCGGAGCAAGCGTTCCAAACGATAATGCTAATCCGCTTAAATCCGCATCGCCCGGAACGGGTATCTCGGCACCGGCCGGTCTTGCGCTCACCTCTTCCGAAAATGCGCTGGAACCCCCGACGTTACCGGCTTTCACCGCAAAATAATAAGTCGTTCCGTTCAGTAAATTCCCTGCCGAATACGTCGAACCCGTAACCGTTGCGATCGGTGAGCTCCCGTATACGCCGGACTCCGTCCCGGAATAAATATCGTAATAAGTCGCACCCGTTACGGTGGACCACAGTAAGGTCACCTCACCATCTCCTGCTGTAGCCGTCAAATTTGCAGGTGCTAACGGTGCTGCGACAGGCCCAGCCTCCGTTGTAAAGCTCCAATCTCCAGGGCCCTTCATGCCTGCATAGAGGTTGCCTGCTGCATCCTGAAATGCGCCCTCCTCTATTTCGACGTAATAACGCGTAAGATACGACAGCTGTCGCGTCAGACTTACCGCAACCTTCTCGTCGATCACGCTGACGCGGGAGCTATCGGTTACGTCGATCGACTCGATCTTTTGATGGTCCGCCGCTCTCATAATCGATATGTATTTGCCGCTGCTTGCGGTTACGGGTTCATCGAACGTGAATTCAAGTTTCGTCCCGATCGGCACGTCATCCGCCAGATGCAGAGGAGTCCGATCCACCACGACAGGCGCATCCGCATCGTTCCATTTGGCATACAGCGTCAGGTTAGCCAGAATGGGTGTCTTAAAATCAAATGGAAGCTGAAAGATTCGATCCATATACCACCCCCCGAAGGCATAACCGGGTTTTACCGGATCAACGAGCTTCGTTGCTGTTGTATGATGAGGGACGACCTCATCTGCCACGGGAGAACCCCCGTTGCTGTCGAACGTCACGGTTTTGGGGAAATAGATCGAGAAATGAACCTCAGCCTTATTCCCTGCACGGTCGGTTACGACGAGATCGAATTCCCCTTCCGTGTTAACCCTGTCTCCGCTTTGAAACGCTTGCTGATTGAGCGTTGCGCTCCCTTCATTGAAGAAGATTTGCAGCTCCCGATCGTATTGGCCTCCATCTGCCACGCCTGAAACCAGAGGCGCGGTTTGGTCGATCTCAAAATCGGCCTTGACCGTTTTTCCGCGAGGCGACTCGACGACCAGTCTATACTGGCCATCCTTGCGGATGGTCGTACCGCTGGCAAAAGGCTGCCCGTCCAGCGTTCCCGTGCCATGGGTATAAACAGGCGTTACTTCGTGATTATAAATTCCTCCATCGGTTACTCCGCTTATCCGGGGTTCAGGCTCTGCCACGTGGATGGTAACGCTGGTTACGCTGCCGCTCTTGTTATTATTGCTAGCGATATATGTAAAAGAATCTGTGCCAACAAAATCGGCATCCGGCGTATAGGTAAAGGAGCCATTCTTATGAAATGTTATCTTTCCATGAGCAGGCAGATTCAATATTTTGGCTGTAAGAACATGGGAATCATTACTCATCACCCCCGGGGACGATACCGTTAATGGTGTGGAGACAGCTGTTGTATATTGATCGGAAACACTTACAGGCTGAACTTGCTGCAGGGTTGGAACGTATCCGTAATGGGATACGTAATACTGCGTCAATGGCTTGCCCCTAAGATCAGGAACTCCAAATGTTTGGTTCGGAGTTCCCCCAAACTTGTTGCCGATTAACTCATAAAGTGCTCTGTTCGCTGTAACATTCAGAAGCTTGCCGTCTGCCATATAGGATGCTAGCCCCGGGATTTCCAAAGGAAACATGCGTGTCTCGCCGACATACACCTCACCAGTGTTGCCTGGATGGATCCCGGCCTTGGCGGCGAAATACCGGATGTTGGGCTGCACAGGGTCAATCTGCGGCAATTTAAAGCTGTCCTGCCTGTCTTGGCCGAATGTAGTACCGTACACACTGTACAGAGGTTCAGAATCGCTTAAAGCGCGGCCATCCGTCGTCACCCAGTTATCATTCATCTCCATATAGTAGGGAAAGAGTCGAAGCTCCCCCAGCATCGTATTGGAGGTCAGTCCACTGTCTCTCGGATATAATCCCTCAGCAGCGATATAATATCCCATGCCCGGCACCGGTTCTTCCTCCCGTAAATCAGGCAATGCAAACGTCTTGGTGCCATCCCCTCCAAAGTTGTTGCCCAGTAGAGTATACAAAGCGGAGTTTTCCAGACTTATCGTTAACACTTGCCCTGCACAATATATCCACCCTTCGGGACCATCCCGGTAAGGAAATAGACGGACCTCCCCCAGATATTGAGCGTCTGGAAGATTAGCCCTAACCGTCTTCGGAGATGCGAGCACACCCAATACAACCTCTAAACCTATTAGAATGGACAACATCACCTTCAACCATTTCGCGGATGCTATCGGCCTTCGTTTTTGCATATTGCAACTTCTCCCCCTAATGCATTTGTCCTGTTTCAGTAATATAATACTAAAAAGTATTATAACATTACTAGGGAGTATTATAAATGATGGAAGGTATATTTCAACAAGAAAATGTCTTCTAATAGAGGGGGGGCGTTAGCCAAAGAGACACGCAAAAAAAGATGGCCTCTGAACCTAGTCAGAAGCCATCTTATATAAATCTTTCATACTGCCCTCGGGTTCTCTTATCCCAAGGGTCCATGCGAAAAAGTTTTAGTTCTTAGTCGATTTACTTCCCTATTTCAGAATCTCCTCGATGCGAGTCTGAACATCTTCGTAAAGTTCGATACCGGATGCCTTCGCATTCTCGGTTACCTGCTCCGGACGGCTTGCGCCGACCAGTGCGCTGGCTACGTTCGGCTGACGCAGAATCCACGCAAGCGCCAGATTGCCCACGGACACGTCAAGCTCTGCCGCAATCTTCTCCAGCTCGCGAACCTTCGCGATTTTCTCCTCGGTAATGCCTTTGCGCATCCATTCCAGCTTCGCGGCTCGGCTGTCAGCCGGAATATCGGAGGCAGAGGTATATTTCCCTGTCAGCAGGCCTTGTGCCAGCGGGGAGAATACAACCTGCCCAATGCCGGAGCGCTCGCTGAGCGGAATGATTTCCTTTTCAATATAACGTTCAAACATATTGTAGATGGGTTGATTGACCACGATGCGGTCGAGGAGGAAACGATCCGCTACCGTCAATGCCTCCGCAATTTGCGATGCCTGCCACTCGCTGACGCCGACATAGAGCACCTTGCCCTGGCGAACAAGGTCGTCGATCGCGCGAAGCGTCTCGTCCAGCGGCGTTTCCGGATCATGGCGGTGGCAGTAGAAAATATCCACGTAATCATGGCCAAGACGCTTCAAGCTGGCATGTGCCTGCTCCATGATATGCTTGCGGGACAAGCCCCGATCGTTCGGGCCGTCGCCCATCGGCCAGAAGGCCTTCGTGGCCAGCACGTACGATTCGCGCGGATACGCTTTCAAGGTTTCGCCTACCAATACTTCGGCTGCGCCCTTCTCGTAAACATTCGCCGTATCAAAGAAGTTAATGCCCAGATCATAAGCCGTTTTAATCGCGTTAACCGCATTCTCGCGTTCAACGTAACCTCCGTATGTAAGCCAGCTTCCCAAGCTGACCTCACTGACCTTGAGACCTGTGCGTCCTAATCTTCTGTATTTCATGGCAAATCCTCCTTCAATAGATTAACTTGGATGCTACATTAACTATTTTAAAGGAGTTCCTATTCCCACGGAAGAAGTGAAATGTTCTTCACTATATTATAGGAAGGATAGCTGATATACTGTAGTATAGTTAATAGAATACCGGAAGGAGCCTATGGTTATGGGAAATAAAGCGAGCAGTTACATACCGAAAACTCCCGAACATATCGAATGCAATATCGAAAAAACGCTGCTGGTCCTAGGGGGAAAGTGGGCTTTTCTCGTCATTCGGGAGCTCTTTGGAGGCACGAAACGATTTGGCGAGCTGCAGCGGCAAATCCCGAATGTCAGCCCGCGGGCGCTGACCACGACGCTTCGCCACTTGGAAGAACAGGGCGTGCTGGAGCGCGAAGTATTCCCTACCGTTCCGGTTACGGTGGAATACACCCTAACGCCGAAGGGCATGGACCTGCATGTCATCTGCAAGGAAATGAAGCTGTGGGCGGCAAGGTGGACTTAAATTCAAGATAGCTGACAGCGTCCGGCAAACGATCCGAACCCGACGGTTAGCTCAAAAAAAGCAGCGGCGGATTCCGTTTAACGGGAACCGCCGCTGCTTTGTTAAAAGCTTGCTATTTTTAGATTGTCGACTTCATTTAATCGTTATTGTTTTGATTGCCGCGGGATTCTCCGCCTTTGCGGCCGATTCCCTCGTAGAACTCCTTATCGTGGGAATCCGATGTGGCCTCTCCGCCCTTACGGCCGATTTCTTGGTAAAACTCCTTGTCGTGATTCTTGGCCGTTGCTTCGCCGCCTTTGCGTCCGGCTTCTTCTCTGCTCATTTTGTTGCCGTTGTTGTTAGCCATTGTTCATCACTCCTAAGTTGTTTTTTGTTGCTGCTACGTCATCTATTTAACCCTTCGGAAAAAAATTAAACATTACTTGGTTCATTGGGCTTATATCTTCAGAAATGACAAAAGCCGCGGCTCGCGCGGCTTCATCATAGGATTTACGTCAGATTCGCATACGCCTCTGCAGCCGCATGCAGATAATAAGCCAGCCCCGTCTGCTGCTCTTCCAGCATCCGCAGATGGAATTCATCGTGCAGGAAAAACTTCGTTTGCCCGGCAAAATCGGCGGCGGTAAAAGCGTGGCCATGCTCGTTCATAAATCGCAAATGTTCGTGGATCGAATCCCGAACACGCTCATCATCGTGCCTGATTCCCGTTATCAGCGCATTAGCCATGCCGGCCATAAAGCCTGCCGCTTCCTTCGCTTGCTCGTTCATATTGGGAACATCCATCGGTGCTCCGTCAAGCAGATCCACCTCGTACCGCTCCTTCAAATGTTGATTCTGCTCAGCCAAGGCATCCTTCCACTCTTCTTCGCTATCAAAACCTTTGAACAATTCTTCCGGCTTCATGCTTTTTCCCTCCCCAACGTATTCTATGGACTGCCTCAACGTCTGCAGAACGCGCTCCAGCCGATTCCACCGGGCCAGGAGCAGTTTCTCCTGCTCCGTGAGAATGGAGAGCCGATCCGGCGTTTCCTCCATCAGCTCTTTAATTTGTTCCAACGGAAAATCCATCTCCCTGTAGAACCGGATTTGCTGCAAGCGCTCCAGTTCCGCCGCGCCGTACAAGCGATACCCCGCATCGCTGATCTCGGCAGGCTGCAGCAGTCCGATTTTGTGATAATGATGCAGCGTCTTGATGGTTACCCCGGACAGTTCCGAAACCTCTTTTACCGTGTACAGCATGCTGTTCCCTCCTTCGATCTACAGTCTAAGGCCTCCCCTTGGAGGAGAGTCAACATGATCATGGATCCCGGATCTTTCGAATCTCCGGAATCGCTTTTCTCAAGAAAATATGATTTTTGCTCATTAATTTGCTAGAATGGTCCATTATGCACTCAGTTCAACAGAAAGGATGTTATAGGAAACGATGAAAAGGAAATGGTTCACATACGCCATGCTCTTATTATCCGTTGGAATCTTGGGGATTATCTCGTACTATACCTACGCTATCATACAATTCTCAAACCAAATCTCGACCGCTTCGAATCCGGTGAAGCCAACGGGCAGCACGGGGGCCGCACAGGAAGAGGTCATTGAAATTCCGAAGTGGGAGGGCAAAGAACGCGTCAATATTCTTCTGATCGGAGGAGACTCCCGGGGAGACGATGCCGGAAGATCCGATACCATGCTGGTGGCCTCCATCGATCCCGTTACGAAAAGCGCCCATTTGTTCTCAATTTTGCGGGACACCTACGTGGACATCCCCGGTCATGGCAAAGGAAGGCTGAATTCGGCTTTTGCTTACGGCGGCATCGAGCTGACCAGACAGACCATCAGCGATTTGTTGGACCTGCCCATACATAAATATGTTTACACCGATTTTGTCGGATTCATCGCCCTGGTCGACGCCATCGGCGGGGTCGACATTGAAGTAGAGAAAGACATGTATTACACAAGCAAAGCCGACAAGCACATGTACGACATCGATTTAAAACAAGGGCTGCAGCACCTCGACGGCAAAATGGCGCTGCAGTATGTCCGGTTCCGGCACGATGCGAGGTCCGACTTTGCCCGTACCGAAAGACAACGGATTCTCATGACGGAAGTCGCCAAGAAAATGCAGACCACGAGCTCGCTCATCAAGCTGCCCGGCATCCTGGATTCGATCGCGCCTTATATCGAGACGGACTTAAGCCCGAAGGAAATGCTGAAGCTGATGGCGCTCGGGTTTGACGTGAACCTGGACAAAGTCGATCAGCAGCAGATCCCGCCGTTCTCGCTGCTAACCAACGAGAAGGTCGGACGAGCCCAGGTGCTCGGCGTGGATAAAAACAAATTGCGGCAGTACGTGAAGGATTTGTTCGAAAGCGATGCCGCTGAATAAAACCAGCAAGCAAACGAAAGAGGGCGTATGCCCTCTTTTTTTTCGGCTAGACCGTCCGCGGACGCTCATGCAGCAGCTCCGACGGAGCACTGCCTGTGAACCGCTTATAGATTCTATAGAAGTAGGAGAGGTCCTGATAGCCGAGAAATACCGCAATCTCCTGTACCGTCAGCTGCGATTCCGTCAACAGATAGGCTGCCCGCTTCATCCGCTGGGCGTGCACGTACTGGCTGATCGTCTGTCCCGTGACGCTCTTGAAGAGCGCCGCTGCGTAATTGGGCGTTTTGTCGATGGCATCGCCCAGCTCCTCTTTCGTTATTCTCTCCCGGTAATGCCGCTCAATGTAAGATTTCATCCGTTCCGCATGCAAGTGCTTCTCGGGCGTGATAACGCCCCGATCCAGCTCTCGGCTGATATAAATCAACACTTCTGTCAATAATGCATCTATCATCATCGCATAATAAGATGGGCGCTCCCGCCACTGCTGGTGGATCGCCTTCAAACGTTCGTGGATCAATTCGTAACAGCCCGGCTTATGCTTCAACGCTTCTTCCCGTTCAAGCGCGGATAAAGCCGTGGGCGGCTCTCCCGTCCATTGAACGACCATTTGCGTGTGCGTCACGGTAGGGATGCTTTTGCCGTAATACGGAACGCCGGCCGGAATAAGCAGCAGTTCCCCCTTCTCCATAATCTGCTTATCTCCATTCACCCAATATACGCATTTTCCATAGGTCGCCACGCTTAGCCGCCATGCGCTCTTCCCATGGTCTGCTTCCTCATACCAATCGACGCCGCTAATTTGCCGAACTTCAACCGGAGTGACCATAATCCCACCTCATTTGCGTTACTATAATCCATTCATTGTACTATAGTTCATATCATGATTCGACAAGACAGGCTACAATGTGATCATTAGGGTAGTTCATGAGCTTTACATTTCAAGAAGCCCGAGTGCTGCAAAATGCCGCAGGGTGCAAATACTAAGGAGGAACAACCAACCATGCTTAAGACAAAAATCATCTGTACGATGGGGCCGGCATGCGATTCCATCGAGCTGTTGAAAAACATGATTCAGGAGGGAATGACGGTCGCCCGATTGAATATGGCACATGGCGAGCCGGAGGATCACGTGACCCGGATTCGGAATGTTCGCCAGGCCGCATCCGAATTAAACACGTATGTCCCGATCATGATGGACATTAAAGGTCCCGAAGTCCGGATCGGCAAGCTGAAAGAAGCTTCCTGCCTTCTGAAACCCGGTGAGGAACTGATCCTGACGACCGAAGAAATTCTGGGAGACGCCCAGCGCATCTCGGTCAATTATGCCGAGCTGAATCTAGTCGTGAAACCGGGAGACCGCATCTTGATCGATGACGGCCTCGTAGACCTGAACGTCATTCGCGTCGACGGACCGGACATTCTTTGCAAAATCGTCAGCGGCGGCGTGCTCAAACCGCGCAAAGGCGTCAACCTACCTGGCATCAAAACGACGCTGCCCGGCGTCACCGAGCGTGACGTCATGCATATCGGATTCGGACTGGACAACGACATTGAGATCATTGCCGCATCTTTCGTGCGCCATGGCGACAACATCCGCGAAATCCGCAGCATCCTGAAGGAACGCGGCGCGGAGCATGTGCAGATCATCTCCAAGATCGAAAACGGAGAGGGCATGGAGAACCTGGACGACATCATTGAAGCCTCCGACGGAATCATGGTTGCCCGCGGCGACCTTGGCGTCGAAGTGCCAATCGAAGAAGTGCCGATGATGCAGAAAGAAATGATCGATAAATGCAATCTGGCAGGCAAGCCGGTTATCGTGGCAACGCATATGCTGGAATCGATGCAGGTCAATCCCCGCCCTACCCGCTCTGAGGTGAGCGACGTGGCTAACGCCGTGATCCAGGGCGCTGACGTGGTCATGCTGTCCGGGGAATCCGCCGCAGGCAAATATCCGGTGGAATCCGTGCGTACGATGGCGGCAGTCGCCCGCCGGGCCGAGACGATGATCGATTATAAGGACCAGTTCGCTTTCAAATCCAGACAACAAGTAGCCGATATTACCGAGGTCATCAGCCAAGGCGCGGTCAGCTCTTCCCTCGTGCTGAATGCCAAAGCTATCATTACGTCAACGGAGAGCGGATTTACGGCGCGGATGATTTCGAAATATCGTCCGGAAGCACCGATCATCGCCGTCACGCAGCATGAAGAAGTGCTGGCCAAAATCTGCCTGCTCTCCGGCGTCATCCCGGTAAAAGGCGACAAGGTTACCACAACGGACGAAATGTTCGAGTCCGCGACCCGCAACGCCATCAAGACAGGCTACATCGAAAAAGGCGACATTATCGTATTGTCTGCCGGCGTGCCGATCGGTCAATCCGGCAACACGAATCTGATTAAGGTTCTGCAAGTGTAACGAAACACACAACAAGACCTCTCCGATGATTTAAGCAGCGCCAATCCGACCCTCTGGGCATATAACGAACTCAGAGGAATAAGCTCGTAAGGAAGGCGCTGCCCGTTTCGGGTGAACCGAACACGTTACCGGAGGTCTTGCCAAAATGTATATACCCTATCATCCTATGGGGATGCAGCAGCAGACTGCCCTTCCCCATGCAAGGAAAGCTCATCACCCAACAAGTCCTTACCAAATGCTGTTCCACTGGAACCGCTTGGACTGGAACTTTCCGAATGCTGCGATGAAGCAGCGATTCGAGCTGCATCAATACTGGAAGCACTGCATGCCTGCAGGCGTCAAAGTGGACCGACAGGGGCGGTTCTATGTTTCGGTTCCGCGTTGGGCGGAAGGCGTTCCCGCCACGCTGAACACCATCGTGATGGTGAACGACAAGCCGGTGCTGAATGCTTTTCCAAGCTGGGAGTGGAATACGCCGGGAGATGTGCGAGTGCTGCAATCCGTCCTGGGTTACGAGATCGATGAACATAACCGGATGTGGATTCTGGATCAAGGAAAAATCGCATATAACACCTCGCCCGAAGGCTCCCAAAAGCTGGTCATCTGGGACCTGAGGGCAAACCGCCTGATCGACTCCATCGTCATCCCGGATGATATTGCACCGCCCCGGACGTCGTTCCTTAACGATATCGTGGTGGATAACCGGAACGGTTACGCCTATATCACCGATTCGGGCTCCGGCTGGCCCGATCACGAGGTATACGGCGGCATCATCGTCTACAATATGAGAACGAAGAGATTCCGCCGGGTCCTGGACAGCCATTACAGCACGCAGGACGTGCCAAGGTTCCGGTTCGAGATCGATACGGAGCCGGTCTACCGCAACAAGCCGGTCCGGATCGGCGCGGACGGCATCGCCCTGGCGGTTGATCGCGAAACGCTCTTCTACTGCCAGGTAACCGGACGCAATCTGTATGCGATCGATACGGGGCTGCTGCGTAATTTCGATACCCCCGATCCGCTCATTCGAAATGCCGTTCAAGCTCTGGGGAGCAAAGGAACGACGACCGACGGCATGCATGCCGACAATCAAGGCCATGTCTTCTACACCATGCTGGAAGGCAAAGGCATCGGTTATTATTCGCCCTGCACGCGCTCATTTCACAAGCTGCTGTCCGATGACCGAATGCTGTGGGTGGACGGGGTGGCTTTCGATCAGCGCGGCTCGATCATCTTCAACAACAACCGCCTGCACCGCATGTTCGAGGAGCCGCAGAACATCGACTGGGACGATCCTTACAATCTGATTATATGGAGAGCCTACATCGGCCGGGATGTGAAGTCGTATTTATATGGTTGACGGTTATGAAAAAAGGGTTAGGCAGTTCGGGCTATCAAGCCCTCTGCCTAACCCTTTTCGTATTATAACTGCAATGCTTGACCGCAGCGGCCGCAGTAGCGCGTCCCTGCAGGCGACACGGTGCCGCAACCCTCGCAGGTTAAAGACGGCGGGGCGGTGCCCGGTCCTTCGGAACCGCCGCGCTTCGAATCGGACCCGACCGCTTGCCGGAGCCGTTCCTCTACCTGCTGGGCCGGATTGACGGCCCGATGCATCGCCCTTTCCTCCTTCGTGCCTTGCCGAATGAGCGAAAAGAGCAGCGCAATGCCGATGCCCCCGACCATGACCATGCCGACCATTTTCCACAAGCCCGCCGCATAAGGATAGTCCCAAGCCGCATGCAGCAGAATGCTGATCAGCAGCAGGGCAGCCATCCTCAGGAGCCGATGCGCGGTCGAGCCCCGTTCAGCGGATCTCCCCAGGCCATACCACAGTCCGGCTGCCGCAATGGCCGTCCAGGTGCCGTGCCCGAACGGGGACAGCAGAGCCCGGACCCACAGCACTGCCAGCATCCCCGAAGTCGCATGCTGCTGCAGATACATGAAGCCGTACAGGATGCTCTCAACAGCAGCAAAGCCCATGCCTGCCGCAGCTCCGAATACTACGGCATCCATCAGGAAACGCTGCTTGCGGCCGCGGAGGAAGAAGAAGCATACGAGCAGCTTGGCAATTTCTTCGATAACGCCGATCAGAAGCGATGCCTGCACATGCTCAATGGTCGTTGTCTCCAGGCCGCTGCCGACGGACCAGAAGCGTTCCAGCACCCACGCAACCGGCACGGCGATGATGCCGGAAGCCGCGAATACGGCTGCCAGCCGAATGGGCTTGAATCCGAGCAGCTGGGAGCTGCGCATATAAGCAACAAACGAAACCGGTCCAACGAATCCGCCGGATATCAAAGCGGCATATATCCAAACCGGCTGTTTCAGCCAAATGGCTAGCCCCGTGAACGCAACGAAAATGCCGCCGAGCGCCAGCAGCACATCCATCCAGCGATCTTTTTTGGGAGGGGCCGGAATGACGGCTTCCAGGGTCGCGGCAGCCTCGACTGCAGCTTCCGGCACCTGCTCCGCCTCCGTGAATTGCAGCTTCGCCGATACCTCTTCATTGAGAAGTTCGGGCCTGCGAATCCGCAGCACCTCATGAAATTGCCGCCTGACCGGTTCGTACTGCTGCAGGACAAAATGAAACTCGTCCCGGCCCATCACCATCAGCTCGCCGTTCTCAAGCGCCGTCACCGTGCCCGTATGGGCTTCGCCGCTGAGCAGGTCCATCTCGCCGAAATAATCCCCGGGCTTATAGACCGCCTTCTTTCGGCGCCCGCTGCGCACTTCGAACCGTCCTTCGGCAATCATATAGAAACGGTCAGCCATCGTGCCTTCCGCGACAATGACGTCCCCTTTGTATACTTTCCGCCTGACCGTGACCTCGGCAAGACCGCGCAGCTCCGCGTTCGGAATCGCGGCCCAGATCGTCGCCTTGCTCAGCATCGCATGCATCGTGCGGATTCGGGCCGAGAACGACAGGCTCTCGTGAAACATCGGGCTTGCCGCGGCAAGCCGGCTGAACGCGTTCTGCTCCAGCCGCAATGCCGTTACCTCGCCGATCGCCTGGGCACCCGAAGTCCTTTTTTCCTCTAGAAACAGGGAGACCTCCCCGATCAATGCACCTTCGCCCAGAACGTCCAGCGTCACCGTGTGGCCGATCAGATTCCTCGAAACGATCTGAACCTGCCCGCTCATGATAAAATAACAGGAATTGCCGTAGCTTCCCTCTACGATCAACGGATCCCCGTCATGAAACAACTCCTCATGCATGGACTGGACGGCACCTTCCAATTCATGCAGCGGCACCCCGCGAAACAGCGTATGATTACGCAAAAACTCCATCGCCTTCGTCGTCATCTGCATTCTCTCCATAGACGAAAAGAATCCGCCCAACGGCAGATTCCTCTCTATTCATTATGTACGACTCTATTATCGCATATTTCCGATGATGCTGCTGCGTGATTCTTCCATTTTCTTAATAAAATTCGTCATGACGTCAAAAGCTTCATTGCGCTTGTTGGTCATCGACTGCAGGCGAAGCATGTCCATTTGCTGGGAGTTCGATAGACTATCGATCGATCCCTTCAGCTTCTCCGTGGCTTGATTGAGCTCTTCGGCCGTATATTCCTTCTTGGATGCATCTGCGATGCCTTCCGCTGCCAGCTTGCCGGCAAGATCGTCCGGTATCGAATATTTGCCGTCCACTGCTTCTCCGGTTAAGGCGCTGTTAATGCCTGCCATGGCGTCGTTCTTCTTGGCGATTTCCTCGTTCCGCTTCTGCACGTCCTGAATCTGGTTGTTAAGCTGGGCATCCAGCATCTGCGTCCGCTGCTGCTGTACGACCATCAATGCGCTCTCAATATCCATGCTGGACAGATCGATCTGTGCGACGTTACCGATCCCGCCAATGGCATTGTTCGTTGCGCTTCCTCCTACGGCCTGCTTGACCGACTGGTAAGCCTGGTCGTTCATCATGATGCCCGTGCCTGCCACTACCCCGACCAGAAGAGACGCGGCCGTGGATAAAATCATTTTTCGATTCATCGTTTCAACTCCATTCCTCTAATTCTTTGTGCCTAGTACGAAAATCATAGCAAATGCCTGAACGGCGAACAAAGCAATATTTACCATTTCTCGACAATTTATATAAAATTGAAGGGATTTTTTTCGCTTCCGCCCGCTCGCTGCTTGCCCGATGTCATCCATGGGGATGATTTCGGCTGATGCCGCCTTGAAGCCGCGACAAAAAACCACATCGTGCCCGATGTGGTTTTCCTGGTTCGATTAGCCCACTAAAGCCGTCCGGTTGCTAGCAACCAGCATCCAAGCTGCGCGTCATGGCTCGTGCGGTTACCACGGTTCCCTGAACCCCTGTCTATCCTGCTCGCAATCGCGCAGCAGCTTCGTGCGCAACCCCTCATACCAAGAGGGGACATCGGCCAACTCGCTGTCCTCCAGGGAACGCAGCACGCTGGCAAAACCGTACAGACGGCTAAATCTTTGAAATTTTGAAAACTCTGCCTCCAGCTCGTGATCCAGACTTCGGATTGAGCGATAACCTTTCAGAAATGCCTGCTTGTCATGCTCCGACTCGGTATCGGCAAGAGCCGTGGCGATATCCACCCCAAACCAATGGTACATAGCATCGTCGAAATCGATCACGTGGAATGAACGTTCCTTCGCTTCATAAAAGATGTTATCCAGCTGGAAGTCATAGTGGATCAAGCCGTACGTCTGTCTCGACGCGGGCAGGAACTGCAGCCATAGACTAACCCGATGAAGCTCATCCATAGCATCCTGCTCCCCGGGATGCCGCCGCAGCACCTGATCGATCAAACGCAGGATGTCCTCCACGCTTCTTCGCCTTACGGCTCCAGGTTCATATCGGCTGGACAGCGTATGCAGCCTTGCGAGCGATTTCCCCCAGTCCCTGCATTGGGACGCGGAGGGAGTGCCATGGAATGCAATCCCTCCGGCGGCGCTGAACACGACGCCGTGATACTGCCCCTCTGGTACCTGAATCGTCTCGATCCATTTCCCGTTCACCGAAGAAATCGGCGCGACGCAAGGGTACTCGTGCTTAAGCAAATACTGCATGAATTCCAGCTCGGCCGTCAGCTGCTGGGCCGTGCTTTCTTCCTCAAAATTAAACCGGAGGAAATAACGCTCTCCATCGCGGTTAAACATATACACGAAGTTGGAGCTGGCCCGCCAAAACTTCAGCGTTCCCTCGTCAAACTCCCAATTGCGGATCAGCTCGCGGGCGGCCTTGTCACCAGCAAGCCCGCGAACCATCGTCGTTAACTTCATCATTTGCTCTTTTTCCTCCCGCTACAGCGTGAGAGGACTTAAACCTCGACTTATCCTAAGTAACAAGCCCTCTCATCTGTATCCCATTGTGAATATGAATCGTATTCAACAACGTCACCCCTTTCCGCACATGGACGCAAGAATTGGTCTTGCCCAATCCTATTCTAACGGAGGCGCCAGCGATGCGGGTGGGAGAGAACGGGTATAGGTGAAGTTTACGGCACTATCCTTCTCCCCCGCCTTCTTCCTTAGATAATCTTTTGAATGCGAACGCCAGAATCAGGCTCATGACGATATACATCAACACTTTGGAAGCTGTGCTATACGGGGAGAGCAGTATCCCTGCCAGAAAAAACAAATTCACTACAAGGTACAGCAGTTTGATTATCATAAGATGACCTCCACCCGTTCCCTACTCAAACAGCCCGGCGAATTCACCGTAACCTTCCCGGAGCAGCGCTTCCTCCGGTATAAACCGCAGCGCCGCGGAGTTTACCTGATAATGCAGGCCGCCAGGCTGGGGCCCGTCATGATACAGATGTCCCAGGTAAGAGCCGGACAATCTGCCGTAGAGCGCGGTGCGTACCTTGCCGCCGCGGAGATCCCCCTTTTTGCTGATATATCCTTCGTGCAGCGGCTTCCTAAAAGCCGGCAATCCCGTACCCGCATCATATTGATCGGTCGAGCTGAATAGAGGGTCGCCGTTCACCACGTCCGCGTAAATTCCCCGGCTTGCGTGATTCCAATACGGATTATCGTAGGCAGGCTCGTCCAAGCCTTCTTGCGTCACCGCGTATTGGATCGCGGTAAGACGCCTGCGCAGCTCATCCTGATCCTCTTTGCGGCTCCAATGCTGCTTCGCAAAAGAATCCCGGCCAGAACCCTCATAATACCGGTTATAGTCATACCGGTGGGTATTATAGTAGTTCTGATGGACATCCTCCGCGGGATAAAAGGGACCCGCCGGCAGGATCGGCGTCACGATCTTCCCCTTGAACCGGCCGCTAAGCTGCAGGCTGCGCTTGGAGGCTTCCGCCTGCTCGCGCTGCGCTTCGTCATGCACGAAAATCGCCGACCGGTAAGACGCCCCGCGGTCCATGAACTGGCCTTCCGCATCCGTTGGATCAATCAAACGCCAATAGATGTCCAGCAGCCGTGAGTACGGAAACACATCCGGATTAAACCGGATTTGCACGGCTTCGTAATGCCCCGTCGTTTCCGTTCCTACTTCTTCGTAGGTCGGATTCTCCGTATGGCCGCCCGTGTAGCCGGAAACCAGAGAAAGGATGCCGGGCAGCTCGTCAAACGGCTTCACCATGCACCAGAAACAACCTCCTGCAAATGTCGCCAATGAGGTCTTGCCGCTTCCATGCTTCAAGGCTATCGCTCCTTTCATCCATCGTTGTCTGTTTCATGATGATATTAGTGTAGCCTTGAGGGCACAATGGCAGCAAGCATCATAAGGTATAATTGGTGTGTAATCGACGCTTTATCCCTCCAAGATCGAGTCAGGAATGAGAAAGCAACCCACGTAGGCGCCAACCTTAGGAGTGGGTTGCTTTCACGTTTATCGAGGTACGCCAGTCATTTTATTCTTCAACCGTTCTATAGGTCTCCCCGACAGGGCGCTCCAAGCTGCAGCTAGCCCCCTGCTGCATCCGTATGGAGCAGCCATGGCCTCTGCGGGATATCGTGGTACTCATCAGAGTTACCTCTCCCAGCTGTTTCTCCTCTATAAGGACAAGTGCCGCACGGGACCAAATCCTGCACTCGCCGGCTCTATCAGCGCGGATCTTCACCTCGGTCAGCTCGCCTTCCTCCCAGCGCATGTCGACAACAAAGCCGCCGCGGGCCCGAAGCCCCTTCACCTCGCCGCTATTCCATTGCGGGGGCAGGGCGGGGAGCAGCCTTAACTCATCCATATGCGACTGCAGCAGCATTTCGGCAACGCCGGCAATCCCGCCGAAATTGCCATCGATTTGAAAAGGCGGGTGGCAATCCAGCAAGTTCGGATAAGTCGAGGAAGCCAGCAAATTCACGAGATGCTCGTGCGCTTCCGCTCCGCGCTGCAGCCTGGCGTAGTAATTGATGATCCAAGCGCGGCTCCAGCCCGTGTGGCCGCCGCCATGAGCAAGCCGCCGCTCCAAGGTCTTGTAAGCCGCCTCGGCAAGCTCAGTCGATCGGTCAGGATCAATCTGCTCTCCCGGATACAGGGCGAACAACTGCGAGATATGCCGGTGCCCGGGATCGGCCTCCTCGTAATCGTTCAGCCATTCCATGATCCCTCCATGGCGTCCAATCTGCGGTGCCGGAATTTCCTCCAGCGCCGTTTGAAGCTCCCCTAAGAAGGCAGACTCATCTCCGACGAGATGGCCGGCCTCCAGGCAGGCACGGAATAAAGCCGTCGCAATCTGCCCGTCCATGGCGGGCCCCATGCAGAGGCTGCCGACGGCTCCGTTCGGAAGCACGAATCGGTTTTCCGGCGACACGGAGGGGCCGGTCATCCGTCTCCCTACCTCATCCACGGTCATATAATCCAGCAGGAATTCTGCCGCTTCCTTCATGACCGGATACGCCCGCTCCCGTAGGAAATCCGCATCGCCGCCAAATCGGTAATGCTCCCACAGATGAAGGCACAGCCAAGCGGCTCCCATCGGCCATACGGTACAGGTCATTAATATCCCTTCAGGCCGGGTTTCTCCCCAAAGATTCGTATTATGATGCGCCGCGAAGCCGCGGCAGCCATACATCTCCCGAGCCGTATCGCGGCCATTCGGGAGCATCCGGTCAATCAGGTCGAACAACGGCTCGTGGCACTCCGCCAAGCCCAACAGCTCTGCCGGCCAATAGTTCATCTGAATGTTCACATTGATCGTATACTTGGACTCCCAAGGCGGGGTGAAACTGTCATTCCATATGCCTTGCAGGTTCGCAGCAAGAGATCCGGGCCTGGAACAGGAGATGAGCAGGTATCGCCCGAACTGCACGTATAACGCGATCAATTCGGGGTCGCTATTTTCCGCGGAAGCACCTTCCGTCTTCACTCTAGCCTTCAGCAAATTCAGCCGCCGATCGGTGGGCAGGGACGGCTGGTCGTCTTCTGTTCCATTAGGATATTCGACTCGATCTGAAGCGCGGATTACCTCCGTCCCATTCGAAAAGGCAGTTCCACTATCGGAACATTCCGTCCGGCTCGCTCCGTTCTTGCCAGTGCCGAGCGTAAGGGAGAACCGTTCAAACTTCTCCCGATATTCCGCCTGATGACGGTTTACCAGCTGCTCGTACGACATGCCTGCTGCACGATCCAGCTGTTCCAGACAGACCTGTGCCGGCTGCCGGCATCGAAAGGTCGTCTGGGCTGATAGCAGCAGCGTTACGGAATCCGCCCCTTCTACCGAGAGAAAGTCACCGATGGTTCGAACGGCTCCTCCCACAGCGGCAGCGCGCAGCGCCAAGCCAAAGGAAATGCCGTCCGCACCGCACTCTCCCTCCATCAGCAAGGTGTCATGACGCAATGATACCGTCCCCCCATCAAAAGGACGGCGCATCAGGTTCGCCGCAAACGTCAGCGCCCCCGGCCTGTCGGCAGACAGGCGAATGACCAGCACGCCATCCGGCGCACTGGCAAAATACTGCCTGCGAAATCGGATGCCCCGGGACGAATAGGATACGGTCACCATCGACCGCTCCACATCCAGCTCTCGTTCATAATGCTCCACCGTTTCCTCCCCGTCCAGGAATTTGAGCAGCAGATCGCCCAGAGGCTGGTACGGCTGCTCGTATTTCGGGGAGGACGTCATCGCCATTCGGGCTAAATGCTCGGCCTCGGCTTGGCGCCCATCGAAGAGCATCTGCCTGATCTCGCTCAAATACCCGGAGGCGTCAGGATTGGCTCCCCTCCCCGGACCTCCATACCAGAGAGAATCTTCATTTAGCTGCACGCGCTCAAGCGAAGGCTTGCCAAAGACCATGCCTCCCAGGCGACCGTTCCCGATCGGCAAAGCTTCATTCCACTCCACTGCCGGGGAATCGTACCACAACCGCAAGCGCCGATTTGCGGAGATGTCAGCCCGCCGCGAAGCGGTTCCATCTGTCCCCCCCGTCACCCCAGGGTGCCACGCAAGATCACGACCTCCCTGATGCCCTTCAAGAGAATACTCGGCATTACTTCCTGTTGTCTCCCTCTCCATAATCCAACACGTCTCCTTCTTCAAGAAAAAGGGAATGCTCAGCGTTCTCCCTGAACATCCCCTGTTCGCTAAATATGATTAAGGCTGTTCCGGTATATCCAACGCACCGCCGCCCACCGGCGTTCGGGCCAGATGATCTACCGCTTGCTGCCCCAGGCGATCCTTCAGCTGCTGGATGAATAAGCTCTGGAGCGCCACATGCCGATCGGCATATTCCCAATAGCCGTCCTCGCGAGGTCTTGGATCGTAGGCACTCGGAACGAGCGGCTTCACGTTCAGGCCGTCTTCGGTAGGGATATGCCCGATGACATAGTTTTGGGCAGTTGGGGGCTTCTGGGCGACAAGCCCGCCTTCGGTATTCCACATGACGTAATTCGCGCCGGCCCACCCATGTCCGCTGCCCAGCCATCCCCGGTCGCGGACGCTGATGCGCGCGCTGACGTTGTCGTACAAACCGCCTGTCGACCAGCGATGGTGCGGCTCGCTTGTATTGTATTCGCGAGTGGCCTTATTGTCGTACATCACGTTCGGCCCTTGCACGCGGCTTTCAATGACGTAAGCATGACGGGAAGTCTCCGTATAATTGCGCTGCACCAGATTTAACTGCCCCTGGATGAAAAAGCTGTAACGCCGCCCGCCGGTAATAATGCTGACCATGTCGTGCATTTCGCTGTCCTGCACCGTGACCCACTTGGCCTGCCGCCCGACCTGCACCAAGGCATAGGAAAAATGGTAGCCGGCCACCTCTCGTACCCAGGCATTCTTCACGCTGTTCATCATGATGAAACGTTCCGCATGGTCCTCATCGGAGTAATACGGAGTGTCCAGAACATCGTTATCCATCTTCGTGTCGGTCTTGCTTGGATCAAAATCGGATATGGCGCGCATGTTCTCGATCCCTACCTGTTCGATTCGCGATTCGTCCGTCGCCTTGAACAGCTTGCCCCCGCCCCATTGACGCTCAACGGCATTCGCTAACGGAGCGTCCACCGTAATCCGGTTGCCGTCGATCGCCGTAATCACGCGGTCAAAATCCAGATTGAACGGGGACCACTGCTGCGTTCCTCCGGTTCCTGGCCGCATGTAGATATGATCCATGCCGATTTCATGAATCCAGCGGTCGTTGCCGATCCTCCGGACGATGACGGAATCGCCTACCTGATAGTCAGAGGCATCCTGGACATGGAAGGAACGCGAGCCTGACGGAACGTACAGATCCTGGATATCGGTCTCCGTACCGTCCACAATCGTTGCACCATTCGTTCCGCCCACGACGATCAAATTTCTGGCTATTGTTCCCGTGCCGCGGATGATAGTTCCGTCCTCACTCTTTCCCTCGCCCCGCAGCACGACGCCGCTCGCCTGGATGTTCAGCGATCCGCCGACCAGATACGTGCCCTTCTTCAGAAGCACGGCCCCCCGGAAGCCGTCCGCGTCGCGCGGAAGCTGCGACACCTCGTCAATCGCCGCTTGCAGCATCGCCGTATCATCCCCGCCGGTCGGCCGCACGGCGATCCTCGCCTGCACGTCGGGAAGCTTCACCCCGCCGCCCATATAACCGACATTCGAGAAATCGATGATCCGATTTCCTTTATAATCGGGAACATACGCCATCCTTCCGTCTTTTCCGGTATATGCGATATGACTCTGACCGTCAGGTATTCCTTTCTTGGGCATGACGGTGTAAAACAAGCTGTCGTAGTAAGTTCCCCCGTCCGCGGCTTGGAACGTCATCCTCACTTCGTGCGTGCCCGGTACCTTCATCCCGCCCGGAAGAGTGATCGATTGACTTATCCCCGTTTGCAGCGGCTTTGTGCCCAGCGAACCTCTGGATTGGCCGTCCTTGAACCATCTGGCGCTAACGGTCCCATCCGTATTCGGAGCGATCGTGACGACAGGCAATGGCTTGCCGTCATCCAGGATCGCCGCCTCGCCGATCTTCTGGACTAACGTCGGATGCGTGAACGAGCTGAAGGCAATATATTTCGCATCCCGGAATTCCTGATCATCCTTCACGACAAACCAGAAATCCGGCGTCCCAACCGTTTGGCCATTAACGCTGATTTCCGCATACATCCGGGTGGCGCCGACCTTGACTCCGGTTACGGAACCAGCTGTATCCACGGCCATGCTGCTCCCCGCAGCATGGTATTGAACCTGGCCTGGAGGGAGCGCAACCCACTCTCCGTTGGCTCGTTTGCCGCGCACCTCCAAGGCCGACGTTTCTCCAATGTCCAAGGTCCGTTCATCATTGTTGTTATAAGGAGTGCCATCCGGCTTCACGAAAGCCAGCTCCGTTACGTCCGACGGAAACCCTTGATCTCCATCCTGCATATAAATCTCCAACTCCTTAAGCTGAACGTTGAGATTTCGGCTGAGCTGCAGAGTCACCCGCACTTGGGAAGCGCTTACGGAATCAAACGCCATGACTTCCTGACCGTCCGCTCGAATGCCCCCGTTTTTCGCATAGGCTCTGGTCCAAGACTCGCCGTCAAGGGAATAATCAATCTCGATGCTGCCCAAATTATCTCCCCGGTTTAAGTCCAGGACGACCTGGTTGAAGGACTGCTCGCTCCCCAGATCTACCTGAACGTGCACACTCATGTCCTCACGATCCGTGCTCGCCGGCTGCCAATAGGTATCCTTGCTGCCATCCACGGCTTTCCCGGCTTCACGCCCGCTGATCTCCGAACTGGCCGTTGCCGACCTATTCATTGCAAGGTTGACCCGATCCAACCCACTGGCTGCCGCCGTTTCCCCCTGTATTGGCGGATTGCTGAACGAAAACAGCAGAATACCCAGCAGCAATATAATACGCCCCCTTCTTACCTGTCCGTTACGCCTGCGCACCTGTCTCATCAATCATCACCCATCCTTTGTCCTAGTGTAGTGATTAACGATCTACCCGCGCCCTCCTTTCAGACGCCTCTTGATGCTTCCATGTTAAAACAGCGGCCTCCCGACAGACCATGCCGTAACTTGCGGAAGGGCCGTGTTTTTTTACGGAGTAACACAACGTAAGAAAACACAACCCGGAGCGAACGGAGCCGTATGCTAAGCCTTCCCTTTGTCCGTTACAATGAGGCTGCAATGGGTACGTCATTTTGGTAGCGACAAGGAAGGAGTTTCGTTTATGGATCATGAGCTGTCCCCATCTCTGTCGGCGTCGTTTCATGCTCAGCTTCATTCCCCTGACGGGAATTTGCAGATCATGCTGGAGCAGGCGCATAACGGTCCCCTCTTGTATACGGTTATGAACAAGGGATTCCGGGTTCTTGACAGATCCCCGCTCGGACTCATCACGGACAGATACCAATTTCAGCAAAACATCCGCATCCAGGGGGTTGAGCACAACACGATCACGGAGCGTTACGAGCTGATGACCGGCAAGCAAAGATCGCAGTCTTACGAAGCAAGCGAGCTGGTGCTCCTGGCTTCCGTCGAGCATCATCAGGTGAGGATTCGATTCCGCGCTTTTCGAGACGGCGCTGCTTACCGTTATGAGCTGCAAGGAGAAGATGATATTGGCATCGAGAGCGAGATCTCCGGATTCCATCTGCCAGAGGATCGGATGCTTAACGTCTGGGCGCAGCCGTTCATGCGGTGTTATGAACGAACCTACGACCATGCCATGCCGGACGATCTTCGGGGAGGGCATTTCGGCTTCCCGCTCTTGGTTCAATCGACAGAGGAGCAATGGCTGCTGCTGACAGAAGCTGCCGTGGACGGCGGTTATGGCGCCAGTCACCTCGCAGCCGATGAGCAAGACGGCCGGAAGCTTCGCATCTCGTACGCTCCGGATCAGGAAACGCCGATTGCCGCGCAGCTTCCGCTCTCGACGCCCTGGCGCGTCATGATCATCGGATCGCTCGGGGATCTGGTGACTTCATCGGTAACGACTCATCTATGTCCCCCGCCCGTGCTGAAAGACACCTCTTGGATCGCTCCTGGCAGAGCAGCCTGGTCCTGGTACGCGGAGGGCGGTTCTTGCGGCGATATGGATGTTCAGCGGCAGCATATCGATTTTGCCGCCGGGATGGGATGGGAATATGTCGTCGTAGACGGCGGCTGGGAGGGTGTGTTGGATGCGCCTCAGCTGATCGATTACGCGAAGGAGCGCGGCGTCGGCATCTGGCTGTGGACGCATTATCAAGGGCTGAACACGGAGGAACTCCGAGAAGTGAAATTACGCCTGTGGGCATCCTGGGGTGCGGTTGGGATCAAGGTCGATTTCTTCGACAGCGACAATCTAGAGACGCTCCAGGTCTACGACGCCATCGCCGAATCCGCCGCCAGGCACCGGCTAATGGTTAATTTCCACGGATCCACCAAACCGAGCGGGGAGCACCGGACATGGCCTCATATGATGACAAGAGAAGGCGTTTACGGCGCGGAATACTACCGGGCGCAGAGTGAAGGCCCGAATGCGGTTCATCTCTGTACCTTGCCGTTTACGCGAAATGTGATCGGATCCATGGACTTTACGCCGGTCACGTTCAGCAGGAAGACCAACACGACCCAAGGGCTTCAGCTCGCTCTGGCCATCCTCTTCGAGTCCGGCATCCAGCACTATGCGGATGCGATCTCCGTGTTCGCTGACCATCCGGGCAAGCCGCTGCTGGCCGAGGTTCCTGCCGTCTGGGATGAGACGCGGCTGCTGGAAGGTTATCCGGGCCGGTACGTTACGATCGCCAGACGATCCGGTACGGAATGGTTCGTCGCCTCCATCTGTGCCGCAGGAGGACGAGATGCCCGAATCCCGCTGGATTTCCTTGAAGAACATACGGCATACCAAGCGGTGATCTATCAGGAGCAGGCAGAGCCGGACGAATATCGTTATCGTTCCGTACTTCCTCCCATTGAGATTCGCACGGAAACCTGCTGCAGCACAGATACGATCACGAAGCGCCTGAAGATATATGGAGGTCTTTCCATCCATCTCACGCCGCTTTGAAATGATCTTTACGGACGGCATGGACGCCAATCGTGAAACGTTAACCGATCATAGGCCTCTGCTGAAGGCGCAGAGCTTCAGGGAACCTTCGAATGCTCGTTCTATGAAACTCTGCGCGTTCCGAAATGCGCCCCAAGAACGCGAAAAACGCTGCCCTTGCCTTAAGGGACAGCGTTTCTATTTGCACTTCGAGCACAGAGTCTGACCTCCATGCCCGGGAGAGGCAGGCCTTGGGCTAAACACGCGGCGGACTCGGCATAACCATGCGGATGGTGGTTCCCGTCCCCACGCCCGCGGAGGTTAGGCGTAGTCCGTAACTCTCGCCGAATACCAGCTGAATCCGGCGATGCACGTTAAGCAGTCCGATGCCTCCGGTACCGCTAAGGTTCAGGGAGAATTCCGGCGAATGATTCGTGTGGTCGTGCTCGTAGGACAGCCGTGCCGCAACCTCGTGCAGCTGTTCATCGGTCATGCCGATGCCGTTGTCCGTCACGCTGACCCAGAAGGCATCGTCGCTGCATCCGGCAGAGATGATGATGTGCTGCGAGGCTTCGATGCCGTCCGGAAACGCATGCTGGAATGCATTTTCGATTAAAGGCTGGAGCGTCAAGCGCACCATTTTGTACAGGAGAAGCTCGTGGGGAACCTCGACCCGAAGATCGAATTCCATGTCGTGCCGGTGCTTCATGATGGTCATGTAATTCAGCACATGGTTCAGCTCGTTCGCAACCGTGATCTCCTCCAGCGAGGTCAGTAAGGAATATCGCATCATAAAGCCCAGCGAAGACACCATCTCGGTAATCTCGGACGAGCCTTCAACCTCGGCATAACAGACGATGGTCTCCAGCGTGTTGTACATGAAATGCGGATTGATCTGCAGCTGAAGCGCCTGAAACTCGGCCTTCTGCCGTTCGATGATCGTCTTCTGCTGCTGCAGCTCGGTCTCGTATACCCGCTCGATCAGTTCCGACAGCCGGCTCACCATCAGATTGTACCGCTGCATCATTTCGGTCAGCTCATCCTGCCGCCGTTCAGGAAGGTCCAGGGGAATCCATCGGCCCTGCTCCGTCTGCCGCATCCCGCGGATAATCGTCTGGATCGGCTGGGTAATGGAACGGGTGAAACGGTAAGCAAGCAAACAAGCGGCGACGAGACTGATCAAGCCGATCGTCCAGGCCGTCGTGCGGATATTGGCAATCGGCTGGCGCCATTCTTCCAGCGGGATCGAGGCTACCAAGCGCCATCCGGAATAAGGGGACATCCGGGTCATGAATACCCGCTGCTCTCCATCGACCGACGTATATTTAAAGGATTCCTCGTCCGCGCCCATAATGGCGGCGGTCAGCTTCGAATCCCGGGCTGGAGACGAGGCGTTGTCCTCCAGCCCTTCGGGCTGGTAAACCACGTGACCACTGGCATCGGCAATATAGAAGTATCCCCGTTCGCCCAGATCGATGCCTTTCCACAGGGAGGACAGCTCTTGGGAGCGCACCTCCATGGCGAGCACGCCTTTTTCCGCCGTGGAAGATAAACCCTTCATCTGTCTAGTCATGCGTATCACGCTGCCGCTGCGTCCCGGAATAATGCTCTCCGTATGAATCATGAGGCCGCTTTCGTCTTTTGTGGCATGGCGGAGCTCCGTCAGCTGCTTCGACTTGTCCTCTTCGCTGAACACCGGCGCCGTAAAGTCCGAGCCGAAGCTGTACGTCGCGTTTCCGTTGTAAGACAACAGATACATCGTCAGCAGCTCGGGCCCCCGGTCCATCAGCGGACGGAACACCGTATCCTTGATCGTGGAGCTGATGTGATAATATTCGTAATGGTCCGCCGGGTTCGGCAGATCCACGAATTTCTTCAATTCCCGGTTGGTCAGCAGGGAAATCATCGTCCGGTCATAGGATTTGATGTACAGGTCCGTGTGATTCAAGGCATTCTGCACGATTTGCGACATATGCCGATCCAGCTGCCGATCCAGCTCCGCGGAAGAACGCGCGTACGTGACGATGCCGATCAATAACGAGGACAGCGCTATGATCGATACGCAGTACAGGAAAAGCTTGCGATACAGTTTATTCTTCATCCGTTAAATCCCAGCATCGTCCGATATTCCGTCGGCGTGTGTCCCGTTACCTTCTTGAACATCTTCGTAAAATGGGGATAGTCCTCGTAACCGACGTTTGCCGCCACGTCGATGATCCGCATATGCGGCAGCGCAAGCAGCTCCTTCGCCCGCTCCATCCGCCGGTGAATGCGGTACCGGACAAAGGTTTCATTGGTCATTTTCTTAAACATCGCGCTAAAATAGGTCGGCGTATACCCCGCCATCTCCGCCACTTCCTCCAGCGTGATTTCCTCGGACAGATGCGTGTCGATGTACGCTTTCACTTCATCCAGCGGATTCTTGAAATTCCCCCAGCGCTGGGTCACCAGATCGGCCGTCATCCGCTTAACCCTCAGCTCGAATTCATTCAGCAGCTGTTCCTGGGCCGCATGATGGCCGATGGGTTCGATCACGGAAACCTCCATATATCCCTTCGATACCAGCCGCCGGAAAATCATCCCCACTGCATCATCCAGCAGCTGCTGAAGCTGTGGGACGCTAAGCCCCGCTGCCTGCAGATGCGCCCTCCAATCGACCAACAGCTCATCCAGCCGTTCGGTCTGCAGCATCCAAATTTCCTGCCCGATGTTTTCAATCCAATCGACGTAGGAAGCCAGGGAGACAATGCCTTTATTGCGATGTTTTACGATCGCGTCAAAGGTTTGGTGCAGCACCACGCCCGTCACCGGCTTCAGCAGATAATGCTTCACCCCATAAGCCAGGCACTGCTGAGCGTATTGGAATTCGCCGTAACCCGAGATGACGATGATCTGAATATGTCCATACAACTCATGCAGCTCCTGGCACAGCTCCAGCCCGCCCATTCGGGGCATGCGAATATCGGTCAGCAGCACATCCGGCTCGCTCTCCTTGATCATCGAGAGCGCATGCTCGCCGTTCACGGCGGTATCGATGGCGTCAAACTGCAGGCGATAGGTTTCCGCCATCTTGACCAGCCCTCTTCGGATGACAGGTTCGTCGTCAGCAATCAACAACCGCATTATTTTCAGCCTCCTGTATGTAGAAGAATTAGGGATGAGGCAATCATGAAATGGAACAAGAAGGTATCCGCGAGCGGCTGCCTGGAACGGCAGACCGGCGGATACCTTGAACTTTCGCATTCATTTATTTATTTAAAACGCTTACATGTCGGATTCATTGTACAGGATTTTCGGGATAAACTGGAGATGTCCTACTGCCTATCTTGCATGTTATCTTGTACGATCCACGACGTTCTCCTTGTTCTTCCAGCGTTCCGTCGCTTCCCTGATGATCTCGTCCCCGCCTTTGGCGCGATATTCCTCGAGCACCTTCGGCCATTCGGATATCGGCTGCTTGCCGTAAATCATCTTCACCATGCTGTCCAGAATGAATTTCGGTCCCGTATCTCCGGTCGAGGCCAAATCCGGGAACTTGGAGAAGCTGTTCAGGTTCGCCGTAAACGTAATGCCGCCGCGGCCTTCATTGCTGAGCACGTCGCTGAACGCCGTAATGACATCCTGGCCGTCCTCGGTCAGGGCCGTCTGCTTCTTGTTGTAGGTCAGCTCATGCACGAACCACAGCTGGTTGGCCCGGAACCCCGCTTCGTCCACTTCTTCCTTTTTCACGGGCCATGTATAGTTGACCTTGCCGTCCTCCATCGTGTAGTTCTCGCCCTCGATCCCGAAGGAGAAGAACATATCGGCTTCCTCCGTCAGCATCCAGTCGAGGAATTTAATGATTTCGATCGCTTTTTCCTTACCGACCTTGTTGTTGATGTAATACGTGGTCGAGATCGAGCTGTACAAGCCGAGGCCGCCCTTGCCGTCCGAGCCCGTTGGCGAAGGATAAATATCCACCTTCATCGAAGGATCCACTTCCTTCAGCTTGGCGCGGAACCCGATCAGCCCCTCGCCGTTGGACGCCCACATGCCGGCTTTGCCGGAATTGATATTCCGGCCGTAATCCTCCTGGGACAGGGAAGCGAAATCCTTCGGAATCAGGCCTTCGTCGTACATCGTCTTATACGTCTCCAGTGCCTTGGTCATGTTCTCCACATCGAAGAACTTCGGCACGACTTCCCCGTTCAGCTCCATGAACTGGAACGGCAGCACGTCGTATGCCCCCAGGAAGGTATCCGCGTATTTAAAGCCCTCCCGGTATTGGAACGGATGCTCTACTCCCAGTCTCTTGAAGGCACGCAGCATATCCAGATACTCTTCCACCGTCTTCGGCGCTTCCTGGATGCCTGCCTTCTCCATCAGATCCGTACGGATAAACGTGGCGCGGCGCGACGGGTTCTCCAGCCAAGCCGGAATGCCGTAGATTTTGCCGTCGTACGATACTTCCTCCCATGCCGCCGGGGTGACCATTTTCATCAGATTCGGCGCATGCTCCTTCAGGAGGTCATCCAGCGGCATGAACACGCCCGCTTCCACCGAGCCTGACATGGAGCCCGTCGTCGGCCCCCCGCGCATATTGCCGACCACGTCCGGAATTTCGTTGCCTGCAAACATCAGACTCATCTTTTGATCGAATTCCTTATGGGACATCAAGCGGATATCGAGATCGGTGTTCGTCATCTCCTCCAGCTTCAGCACCCATTTGTCCTTGTTGATGTCGGGCGACGATTCGATGTAGGTGTTGCCGCCCGTGGAGAATGAAATCGAGAATGCCAGCTTGCTGGAAGCCGTGCCCTGCTCGTTCCCTTCCGGCTTGGTATTCCCTGTTCCTTCTTCCGCTTTCCCCCCGCACCCCGCAAGCAGTGTCATCATCATGACGCCGATCAGTAAGACCGTCCAACTTTTTTTCATCAACCTCTCCCCTTTTCGCAAAAATAGACAAGTGGTTCATTCATGAGGTAAGCGCTTTCGTAAAATCCATTTCATCGTAGCTCATAACCCTCATGCGCAGAATTGGCGTTCTTATTATGGATTTGTGTTCTTTTACGATCAGGATTTGATCGAACCGATAAGCATGCCCTTGATAAAATATTTCTGCAGGAACGGGTATACCAGGATGATCGGCAGCGTAGCGATGACGATCGTGGCCATCTTGATGCCCTCCGGGGACATGTTGGCCAAGTTCTCGAACGTGGTGTCCATCTCTCCCATCTGATCGGTGATCACGATTTCCCTCAGGCGAACCTGCAGCGGAAACAGCTTTCGGCTATTGATATAGTATAGAGCGGACGAGTACGAATTCCAATGCGCCACGGCGTAAAACAGTCCCATCGTCGCCATCACCGGCTTGGATAGCGGAAGCACGATGCTTGATATGATCCGCAGCTCTCCGCACCCGTCGATCCTTGCCGAGTCGATAATCTCGTTAGGCAGATTCATGAAGAACGAGCGCATGATGAACAGGTTGTATGCGCTGATGGCGCCCGGAATAATGAGGGCCCAGACCGTATCCAGCATATTCAGCGATTTAATGAGCAGATAGTTGGGAATGAGCGGCGCGCTGAAAATAAAGGTGATCAGGACGAGCATGAGAATGACCTTCCGTCCCCGATATTCGTTGCGCGACAGCGGGTAAGCCAGCGAAGCCGTTGCGATCAGGTTGATTCCCGTCCCCACGACGGTCACGAATACGCTGATCATGAAGGAACGCCATACCGAGGTATCGTTCAATACGATGGCGTAGTTCGAGAGCGTAAACTCAACCGGCCACAGGCCGACGTCCCCCCTGGAGATGGCCAGATCGCTGCTGAGCGATTGCGCCGCTACGTGCAGGATCGGAAAGATCATGGCGGCCGACACGACGGCCAGGAAGATATAGTTGAACATTTCGAATACGATTTCGCCTGTTGATCGTTTTATCATGTTTTCGGTCACCTGCCTAGTATAAGGAATTTCCGGTCGTTTTACGGCTGATGGCGTTACCGCCCACAATGAGCAGCAGCCCGATGAGCGATTTGAACAGCCCGATGGCCGTGGTGTAGCTGTACTGCTGTCCAAGCAGACCGACGCGATAGATGTACGTATCCAGAATGTCGCCCTTGTTCTCGTTCAAGGCGTTCAGGAACACAAACACCCGTTCAAACCCGAAATCGAGGAAGTTGCCGATGTTCAGCAGGAATAGAATCATGATGGTTGGCAGAATCGACGGAATCGTAATCGCCAAGGTCTGGCGCCAGCGGTTCGCGCCGTCTACGCGTGCAGCTTCGTACAGGTCCGGATTGATTCCGGCCAACGCCGCCAGGTAAATAATCGTTCCCCAGCCCGCTTCCTTCCAGATGCCCGAGCCGATCAGAATGCTGCGAATGTAGCTTTCCTCGCCAAGGAAGTAAATCGGTTCGAGTCCCACCCACATCAGGATCTGATTGATGATCCCCGTGGTCGGAGACAGAATGCCCACCGCAATCCCCCCGATAATGACCCAGGACAGGAAGTGGGGCATGTAGATGACCGTCTGGAGCACCCGCTTGTACAGGACAAGGCGAATCTCGTTCAATAGCAGGGCCAGAATGATCGGTACCGGAAACGCGAATGCGATGCTGTACATCCCGATCAGCAGGGTGTTCCAGAAAATCCGCAGAAACTCCTCGTACTGAAACATCCGGTAGAACTGGTCCAGCCCGACCCAAGGGCTCTCCCATATGCCTTTGAATAAGTTGTACTCCTGAAAAGCCATGGCACTGCCGAATAAAGGGACGTATTTGAATACGAGAAAATAGAGGATGCCCGGAATCGAGATGAGGTATATCGCCTTGTACTTGCGAAAGCTGGATAACCATTCCCGGCTCCGCGCTGACGGTGTTAGCCGCGTGCTTGGGTTGATGTTCGCCATAAGGACCTCCCGTTGTAAGTTTGCCTTCGTATTCATCCTATAAGCGGATCGCTTCGCCAACAATGGCGGCATTTGTTTGTCGATGTGTTTTTTTACGATTGTGTTTGTAGAGGGCACGGCGAAAGGAGTGTGACACAAAAAAGAACCCTTTAGGGAACCCGGTCTAATGCGGCCAAGTTTCGCCAAAGGGCTTATGCTTATGGGGCATGGACACAGGCCTACTGTGTCCATGGGAACAACCTTGCCGTCGTGTGACGAACCTCGCTCGACTACGATGCTCGGTTCGGTGTTGCAGGACGGCGGTCCCCCGGTTATCAGGAGAGATCCGATGGATCATCTGGATCGTAAATATATCACATGCGGCTTCGCGGGAAAAACAAGCTCATCCATTCGTTTGCACCGGAAAAGGCTGCCCTATTCGTGCTCCTTCTCCTCCATCTCCCGAATCGGAATCGCCATATTCCAGGTTTCCGTGCAGTCGTGAAATCCGTTGGTTCCATCCGAGGTCGCTGCGAACATCCAGGCCGGACGACCGTCCTCCATGAGCAAAAACGGCCGTTCCATGTTGCCCATCAGCCGCTCCGCGCCATCGTCCCACAGTACCCTGCGGGAATACGCCGGCTCCCCTGGCCGGGTTGTCATCTCCCACTGCTCTCCGTTCGCCGACCACGCATGGACCCCGCTATAGCGCTCTCCGCAGATGGAGCCGTCCATGTCCTTGGCAATCATCTCGTACCCCCGTGCCGTACGCCAAATGAAGGGATCTTCAATATGAATGGCAGGCGGAAACAGCGGCTCAGGCTTGCGGGCGTATGGACCGTATACCGATTCAGCGCTGGCCAAGCCCAGCTGCATGTTGCCATAGGTATGCCCTTCGTAGGGCCGGGATTTATAGATCAGCTGCACCGAGCCGTCGGCATGAACACAGGGTGCCGGATTGGACACGAAAAAGCTGTCAAACTGATTCGGGCGCGGCAGCAGAACCGGAAGATCCCTTCGTGTCCAAGGGCCGGTTACGGAAGGGGCGGTCGCAACGCCGATCCGTTTGTTGGCCCTGGCCACCACGGCGAGCGGATCGTGCGGCAGCAGCGCCTCCCCTTCGTCAGGCAGCGGGAACGGGAACGTCGTGCCCATATAATAGAGCACATATACGCCATCCACCTTCACGATATGCGGATTGTGCACGCTGCAGCCGTCCCAATAGGCCGGAGACCTTGCCCCAAGCACCGTCTCCTCGTAGACGTACGGTCCTGCCGGATGATCGGCGGCGGCACGGACGATCTCCGAGGCCGCGAGCCATCCGGGGTGCATGGGCATGGATTTCGGCCAGCGCGAAGCAAACATATGGTAGCGGCCATCCTCGCCTCGAATGACGCTGCCGCACCAGACCCAATACCCCGGCATTCGAAAGCCTCCTGCAACCGGTGCAGGATCAAATACGATTTTCATAAACTCCTCACTCCCCTTCCATTGGCAGCAGCGTAACCTTGCGCAAATTCATCAAAGAATCCGATGCCAGCGATATTCCGCGGACTTCAAGACGGTGTAGGCTTGCCGAATGAATCGTCAATTGACCGATCTCAAAATCTCCCCAGCATCCGTCCCCGCCCGTATCGTAAACGGTACAAGCCAGCTTCTGTTCATCCAGGGACAATTCAAAGCGTCCCCCCGCCTGATCCGCTGAGGCGGACAAGGTGACGATGATTCGGCAGTGGACGGGCGCTTCTTCTTCCGAACGAAACGCCCATTGAACAGCCGCATGTGGAGCGGTCCACCCGGTAACGCCGTCATGCCCTCTTTTTCCATTGTCGCGGCGCAGGCCGTCGCCCTCGATAACACCATCATATGCCCAAAACGTATTCGGCATTGAAGATATGAATCTAGGAGTCCCGTTGCTCTCCAGTTGCTCCCCGCTTAGCTTCAGCTCTAGCACAGTCGCATAGGCGTCCTGAGGTACCGAACGCACATCAATTTGCCAGTCCCATCGCCCAAGCTGCCGGATCGGCAGGCGGTCCTCCTTGGCCTTCGCTCCGATAGGCCTCGCATATTGAACTCCGCTTGCGAGACCGGGCAGAATCAAATAACCGTCCTGTGGCCAATCTCTAACCAGCAGATACAAGCTGTTCTCTTCAGGCTTCCAGGTGCAGTAGCCCCACTGCGGCGTACCGATCGGACTGCCGCTCGTGCCATATATGGCCTCGCCGTTCCGCTCCAGGAAGCTGCCCACCGTCTCCAGCAGGCTTCTCGACTTCTTGTCAATCGCCCCGTTTCCGAGCGGACCGACATTCAGCACCAGATTGCCGTTCGCCGCTGCCACGCGCAGCAGCTGGTCGATCAATTCCTCCGGACTCTTCCAATGGTCATCGCCATACCGGAATCCCCAAGAATCATTCAGCGTATGAATCGACTCCCAGTCCTGCTGCACCGGATGAAATCGCAGCTGGTTATCATGCGGATTCCCGTAATCCGCAAAGCGGTCATCCCGAAGCCGCTTGTTAATCAGGCAATCCGGCTGCAGCCGGCGTACCCGATCATGGAACCACACGGCGTGTTCGTCGCTGATCTTATGGCCGCAATCAAACCACATCAACCCGATCGGGCCGTAATCGGTCAGCAGCTCCTCGACCTGGGGAAGAGCCTTCTCATGAAGATAACGCTCAAGGCGTTCCCACTTATCCTGATCGTCGATCCAGTCCTCCAGCAGATCCCATGCACCGATATTCCCCGGGTAATCCAGCGTGTTCCCCTGCGAATTCGGATGATGCCAGTCCATGGCGTGAGAATAGTAAATCCCGAGCCGAATCCCCTCGGCCTCGCATGCCTCTGCCAGCTCCTTGATCGGATCTCTCGGGAAATTTGCATGCCGGGTAATCGAATAATCGCAAACCTTGGAATCATACATGGCAAACCCGTCATGATGCTTCGCCGTCACGATGAGGTATTTGGCCCCCGACCGCTTGGCCAGCAACACCCACTCATGCGCATCGAACGCCTCCGGATTCATACCGGCTGCGGCTTCTGCATACTCAGCTACAGGTATCTTCCCCCTAAGCTGGATATGCTCCGCATAATTCGCATCCACCTGTTCGCCCTTCCACATTCCGCCCAGCATCGAGTAAGGCCCCCAATGCACAAACAGCCCAACGCGCGCTTCCCTCCACCAGGCTATCCGACGGTTGCGATCTCGATCTCGGTCATCCACCCATAGATCGGTCGGGATATTATCCGAGCGTTCCTGCTCCAATCCGGCCCCATCCATGTATTCATCCCGCTTCATGTTTATCCTTCCTCACCTGCCAGTTAACGGTCCGACAGTCTAGTAACCTCCATTATAGAAGGTACGCTGTTGCAGCCTCTTTGTTTTTTTGGGTTGAGGTTGTGTTTTGTTGAGGTGGGGGGGAAAGTATGGTTCATTCGATAGATATGTAAACTGTAAATGAGTTGAATTTTCTTAGATTACATTCCTTTTCAGCCTGGTTATAACATAAAAAGAAGCTGCGCTCCCGAATAGGAAACGGCTCCACTTTACTTTATTTCATGAAGTTAGTAATTTGCCGTCATGCTTTCGTCAAAATCATATCCAGAAAAACTTTATTACAACAATTCTGGCGGCAAAACTTTTCTCCAATTCTCTACTCCTACTTTAGTCAGTATCAACTCATTTTGTGTTGAATCATACGGATCAATATCAATTCCAAGGTTACTTTCAAACTTTTTTAGATACTGCTCATTATTTACGTCAGTAACATACATGTAATAAACGTCTTCGGTTCGATCTCTGCTAAGATACTGGAACTGAAAAACGAAAATACGATTTATAACACCGAATTCCGAAGGCCTGCCGGGTAAACGGCAGGCTTTAGTTTAATGGAAATTAATTCGCTATAAAAAAGGATCACCTATTATTTTGTCATTTGAAAATTCAATTGAAGAACTCTCTCTAATAGTTGCCCATCCGTGATACTCATACATTTCAATTCATCCGCTCATGGTTTTAAAGGTTTAGTATCGATGATTATCTTTCGGCGTACTGTCGAGTGTCTGAATTCCGTTGTTGATCTTATATTCCACTGGTGTTATATTACATATGTGAAATATTAAAAAGACAAGGGGGTTCTTCATGCACCCTATTTCAAACGTCGAATTCATGCTGCTGCAAATGATCGCAGAATGTCGTCAAGCTTCGGGGTACGATATCAAGAAGTTAGTCGATCAACGAGGCTATCGGGAATGGGCCAACATCGGCACGACTTCAATCTACGTAGGACTGAGGAAACTGAGCGATAAAGGATGGATTGCATCCGAGGAATCCGACGAAAAATCCGGCAAGGGACCCATGCCGACCCGGTTTGTCCTCACCGAAGCCGGTATGGTCAAGCTGAAAGATGAAGTCCTTGACAGTCTTTCGTCAGCACGGGAGCGCGACAACCGCTTCGATCTCGGTTTGGCCGCTTTGCCTCTTATCGGGAACGACATGGCCATAGCTGCCTTGCGGAAACGGTTGGATTTTCTTCGTGAGGCTTCAGAAGGCATAAAGCAAAAATTCGAATCCCAGGGCGGTGTTCGATTGCCGCTGAACGTAAGAGCGCTGTTCTTGCATCCGATCAGCCTAATGGAGAGTGAGCAAGCGTTCGTTGCCAGTCTAATTAACGAATTGTCGAAGGAGACCAGGGAAGATGACCATAATCATTGAAGGTTTTGTTCCTTACCAAGGCGACCATTGCGAAACGACCACCATGGGCAATTTAATGCAATTTGCGGGAGTCCGGCTATCGGAGCCGATGCTGTTCGGACTCGGACAAGGGCTCGGATTCATTTATTGGGACTCGAAGGGAATGGATTTTCCGTTTATCGGAGGAAGGGTGAAAGTGGATATGTTGACAGCCAATCTCGCCGACAGGCTGGGGTTGACCGTCAGAGTCCAAGAAACGTCGTCCGTCGACAAAGCGTGGCGGAACGTACGGAGCTGCATCGAACGCGGAATTCCGGTTGGGCTGAAATTGGATTCCTATTACTTGGACTATTTCACGAGCAAAGTGCACTTTGCCGGTCACTATGCGGTCCTATACGGCGTGGATGACGAATATGCCTACATGGCAGATACCAGGCAACAGGGCGGGCTGGTGAAGACGCGTTTGACAAGCTTGGCTGCAGCCAGAAACGCAAAGGGAGCCATGAGTTCCCGAAATCGCTCTTTTACGCTCGAGCCCATCGACGCCTTACCCCCGCTCGTTCCCGCATTACGAGAATCCTTGACCAAGAATGCGCATGACTATTTGAACCCGCCCATTCGCAATATCGGGAATAAAGGCATTGTAAAAATGAGCAAAGAGATCCTGAAGTGGCCTTCCCGCAGCAACCATTTCGAACAAGATTTATGCCTGACCGCATTGCTGATGGAGCGTGCGGGAACCGGCGGTGCTTTGTTTCGGAATCTGTATCGGGATTACTTGAAGGAATGCGCCGATCGGTTGGAAGACCCGAGAATCGAACAAGCCTACCTTTTGTTTACGGAGATCGCGCCAATGTGGGCCAGTGTCTCCGCAGCGATCGACCGTGCGGGAAGATCAGGTAACACCCAGGAGCTACAGCAGGCGTCCAATCTCTTGCTCGAGATAGCTGATAAAGAACGCGCAGCCATGGAGTTATTGCTCTGAAAGCGATTGGCATGGCGCCGGCTGACAAGCAAATCCGTGGATTTTGCGGAAGCAAGCCGAGAAACGTATAAAACCAGCCCCGCTCATTTCTGTGCGGGGCTGGTCTAGGTGAATTCACTCAGTCTCTTGAATTAATGCACCTGATCGAGCAATCGATAGGCCTCTTCCTTGGTTGTCACCGCCAAGAGCGCTTCCCTGAAATCATCGTCCATCAGCTTGCGGGACAACATTTGCAGCACTTTCAAATGCGCATTCTGTTTACTATTACGTGGCACGGCAATCATAAAGATCAGTTTGGCTTCGCTTCCGTCCAGACTCTTCCAGTCGACGCCATCCTGCTGGATGCCAAAAACCACGCTTGGTTTCAGGACAGCATCCGATTTACCGTGAGGAATCGCAATATTCATGCCGATGCCGGTGGAGCTTTCTTGTTCCCGGGCTAATATGGCCTGTTTAAAATCTCCGTCAGCTCTGATCGCCCCATTCCGCTCCAATACACCGATCATTTCGTCGATCACAGCATCCTGTGTTGTTCCTACCAGATTCAGGTTAATGAGATCCGGTGTCACAATATCCGTCAATTTCTCAACGCGGATAGCAGAAACTTCCGTTGCTGTACCATTATTGATCACGGTTGAATCCACTTCAGCTGAATCCGCGGCCATGGGGGCAGCCGCGTCTACTGTCGACGATTCATCTGCCCCGGCAGGATTCTCTATCGCTTCTGCTCCTTCTCCAACAACTGCCGGAGTCACAGCTGCAACATCTTTCTTGAGCAGGCTCACCATGATAACCGATACGGCTGAACCGGCCATGACCGCTATGAAGAACATCAGCACATGATCCACGGCACCGAGCACGGCTACAATAGGACCGCCATGGGCTACGCTGTCACCGACACTGCCCAACATGGCAATCACCGAACCCGTCATGGAACCGACCATGATACTCGGAATGACGCGTAGAGGATCTTGCGCCGCGAATGGAATCGCTCCTTCGGTAATACCGAACAATCCCATCGTAAATGTCGCTTTTCCAGCTTCGCGTTCCGCAGGCGTAAACTTCCTTTTGTTCATCATGGCCGCCAGTCCCATGGCAATCGGAGGAACACAGATGGCAACGGCAATTTGGCCCATAATTTCATAGTTGCCTTCACCGATCATGGCCGAGCCGAACAGGAACGCAACCTTATTCACGGGCCCCCCCATGTCAAAAGAAATCATCGCGCCCAGAATAAGCGCGAGCAGAATCGAACTAGTACCCTGCATTCCCGCGAGCCAGACGGTTAACGCTTCAAACAGATCCGCAACCGGAGCGCCAATCACAAAGACGAAGATTAATCCTACAACCAGTGAAGCCAGTACCGGGATAACGATAATGGGCATAATCGGCTGCAGCGACCGAGGAACCTTGATCCTTTTAATAGCAAGTGCGACATATCCCGCCAGGAAACCGGCAATAATCCCCCCGATGAATCCAGCTCCTGCTTCACTTCCATAAAAGCTGCCGTTCGCAGCAATGAACCCGCCGACCATACCTGGTGCAAGCCCCGGCCTGTCCGCAATACTCATGGCGATAAATCCGGCAAGGATCGGAACCATGAAGGTAAACGCAGCCGCGCCGATACTCTCAATCGTTTTCCAGATGGAATCTTCCGGTATAACCAGACCACCCGGCGTTTTCACGCCGCCCATCGTCAGGGCGATTGCGATGAGCAGCCCACCGATCACGATAAACGGCACCATATAGGATACACCGTTCATCAAGTGGCGATAGATCGGATTTTGTTTGGGTTTGTTCTCTCCCGTCATAGCTTCAGCCGACTTGGACTGTGCCTGATAGACGGGCACATCCCCTTCCATCATCCGTTGGATCAGCTCTTCTGGACGACGGATACCATCCTGCACCCCAACGACAAGCAGTTTTTTACCCACAAACCGGTCCTTCACCACCGTCTTATCCGCTGCGATAATAATGCCATCGGCTTCGCGGATATCCTGCTCCGTGAATTGGTTCTCCACGCCAATGGAGCCTTGGGTCTCCACTTTCATCTCAACGCCAAGCTTCGCGCCTGCCTTCTGCAGATTCTCAGCGGCCATATACGTATGTGCAATTCCGTTAGGACATGAAGTAATCGCTAATATTTTCATGTTCGTCATTCTCCTTCGCTGTCATGTTCCCGCTTACATTTATAGTGTACATGCTGAAAACGCTGTTATCGGATGAACTTTTTACCGGAACTTCCGGAAAAACAGGTTTATTTCGCAAACAAATATCCCCACAAAGTGGAGCCTATATGCTTAATCCAAATACTTTACGCGGGACCCCAAAAAAATGTAAAAAGCAGGACGGTATACCGTCCTGCTTCATCATCACAGTTTGAAATAGTGCGTGTTCAAAAAGGTCGATTTTCAGCACCGAAGCTTATGCTTCCGACGTGCGTTTTTTCAAAACGCTTCAGTTGGATGAAGCTAGGGACGTCAGGAGCGGAGCGTACGTTTTGGGTACGTGAGCACCTGAAATGTTTCCCCAGGAAACATGCTTCGAAAGCATCTGCTTAGGCCCGGCTGAATTCAAGATTCGATGCCGAGCTGCTTCCTGATTCGCTTCGTGTTAGATATAGAATTTATGAGTTATCAGTGGAACTGATGAAATTCTATATCGCAAGAAAACCTACCTATGCATCGCGGTCGCTCATCCTTGAAGTGGCCTCGATAAGAGGTTTTCTTATCAAAAGCGGACTTTTTGAACAACCTCTACTACTAATTTTACCCTTTTAACGTATTCAGCAATCGTATCGCGTCCGTCTCCTTAGACAACGCACGGACCAATGCCGGCTGCTCACTGATCCGTGACAATTCCCTGAACAGCTGCCGCATCTCTTTCCGCTCATCATGCTTGATAGCAAGTAAGAACACAAGCTCTACCTTCTCGGTTCCCCAGGTAATCGGCTGCTTTAAAGTAATAACAACGATGCAGGACTGTGTAACCCGCTCCGAGCTGCCATGAGGGATGGCAATGCCTCCTCCAATCGTCGTAGCAGACATATTCTCACGATCCAGCACACTTTCCGTATATCCTGCCTGGACATATCCTTTGTCCACCAGCATCTGCGCAAACTTGGAGATCAACTGTTCTGGACGCTCGACCTCCTGCTGAGGAAAGATGAGAAAAGGTGTCGTATATTTCAAAAAGACCGATTCCTCAGCCGCCCTGCCGTCCGGCTCATCAAGCCCCCGGATCGCTTGCTCCAGCTTCCGCTCGTCACTGGCCTCGAGCAGAGGGGAAACGAGGATATGAGGTGTTTTTAACTCGGGCAGATCAACGGTCGTAATGACAAGATCCACCTCATGAGCTGCCAGATAATCCTCAACTTCCGCTTTGGACATCGTTGTCTCTACATGCACGGACGGGAATCTTCGTTCCACCTTCGCGAGAAGCAATTGGGACATCCCAACGCCCATATGACACACGATTATGACCTTCTGAGGGTGGCTTTCGTTCTGGTGAAGCCGTTCTACGGACGCCTGAAAATGCAAAGTCAAATACGCGGCCTCCTCTTCTGGAAAGTACAGTTGGAGCGCTCCCCCTACCTCCTCCAGGGCCATGATGACGCGATCGAACATATAGGGATACATCTTTTTGATCTCGGCCAGCATCGGATTGGACACAGCCAGACCATAATGAAGACGGTTCATGGTCGTGTATAAATGCACCTTCAACCCGTTCAATAATACCGGGTCCTTGGAAAATGGGATCATATTCAGCTCCGACATCCGCCGAATCAGTTGCTCAACCAACTGTCGCAGCAGGGGGTGGCTGTCTGCCAGATCGCCCCGCCGGGCACTTCCATCCTCCTGCGTGTATCGGAACTTCCCGCCAAGCAGGTGCAGGGTTAGATAAGCGGTTTCTTCCTTGGAAAAAGGGACGGCGAACAATTTTTGCAGCTGCTTCAAAAAGTCTATCGCCCATGCAAATTCCGCTTTATTCTCCAAAAACGCTATGTCCTGCGCAGAGAGCGAAATCGGCTGTCCCAGCTTGGTCCGTTTGACCATAAGCAGTATATGCAGCATCAAGCTTTCAAAGGCTTCATCGGTGAAGCGGAGCTGGTGCCGCTTTTGCAACGCCTTCAACTCATTGTATACGGCTGCGATCTCGTGCGGTTCATACTGATTACGCATCATCTGTCCCGTCAATTCCGGACGGTTGATCAATTGGTTCAACCGCGCCAGCGCCATCCGTTTGTTCTTCTCCGAGCCCTCAATCATGAAGCCTACTCGCTGCTTCGTCATTAAGCTCAGATCAAAGCTCCGCAGCCAGCCCTCAATCTTTTCCATATCCCGACGGATAATCGCCTTGTTCACGTAAAACGGTGAAGCCAGGTTCTGCAGGGTTACGGGCTTCGCGTTCATCAAGAGCCGATATGCCAGGTGCAGCACCCTTTCCTCATCGGATTCATCCTCGGCGGTACTCTCGTTGGAATACAAGCGGCGGAATAAATCAGCCTGATCCGCTTCCCCGATCTCCAGATAGACGCCAAGTCCCGGCCTTTTCACCAGATGGCCGCTGGAGTGCTTAGCTATATATTCTTCAATCACCTTCAGATCGTTTCGGATCGTCTTCTCCGAGCACTCGGTCTGATCCGCCAGATCCTGAACGAGCCACAGCCGGTTCGGTTCCATTAACAAATTGCGAAAAATCTCTTTTTGCCTATTATTCATTCCGATCCCCTATTCAACTTAATGGGAGTGCTCACTCATCGTAGAGCGGGTGCATTGTCCTACGTATATCATATCCGGGTCTCTATGGCAAACTGATCTGGGAGGTTACACGAGAGTGGATCAAAAGAAATGGCATATTGACGGAAAAGCTGAGCATATACAGTATTCTAAAATCCGACGTAAACAAAACAAGGGTGCCGCAGAAGTCGGCCCCCTTGTTTCATAATCCCTCTTACATCTTAAGAAATTCTTCCGGTCGTACATCGTATCTTACCTATAAAAGCCTCTACAACTTCCCGCGCCGACTCCGCTCCCGTCACGGCGGATATCACTGCGACGCCATCCGCACCCGCTCCAATCACTTCCTCCACGCGCTCCACGGTAATCCCGCCGATCCCAACGATCGGCAGGTGGATTCCAGCTTCGCGAAGCTCATGGAGAATGGCCGGGCCTTGCGCAGTTTTGGCATCATCCTTCGAGCGGGTCGGATAGATCGGCCCGATGCCAAGATAGTCGGCACCGTGGAGAATCGCGCGCCGCGCTTCCTCCACCGTGTGGGCGGAAACGCCGAGAATCCGGTTGCCGATCCGCTCGCGGACGGAAGCCGCGGATTCGTCATCCTGGCCGACGTGCACGCCGTCGGCGTTCAGCTTCAGTGCCAGCTCCACATCGTCATTGACGATGAAGGGCACGCCCGCTTGGCGGCACTGATCCTGAATCCGGCGAGCCAGCCGAATCATCGCCTCCCCGGCGAGTGCTCCTTGCCCCTTCTCACGGAACTGGACCATGGTTGCGCCTCCAGCCAGTGCTTCCTGCAGGACCAAGCTTGGCTCGACGCTGCAGTTCACGCTGCCGAGCACGAGGTACATCCGCAGATGCCGCCTCATGATCTCGGGGGCCACTCTGCCCGTCATCGCAGCACCTCCTGACGGCGGCGATTGTATGCCCAATGATTGGTCGGCCCCTGCCCCTGCCCCAGGTTTAAGCCGTCCTCAATGGCGGCTTGAATGAATAAGCGCCCGCTCTGAATCGCATCGAGTGCGCTCAAGCCTTGGGCTAGGCCTGCGGTAATGGCCGCAGAGAAGGTACAGCCGGTCCCATGTGTATGAACGGTATCAATTCGTTTGCCATATAAATCTGTGAAGGCCGTACCATCATAAACGATGTCGATGACCGGAAGACTTTCCGGATAACCGTCATCGTTGGAAAAGAGCGGGCGGCCTCCCCTATACTCCCCAGCAGGCATGGCAGTTCTCGTTAGACCGTGCGTCCTTTCGGATTGAGGCAACTCTTCCTGCTGCATACCCGCCGTTATAGCCGGTCCCCTGTCTCTTTCGTGATCCGTACCTTCATCGCTTCCAAGGATTCCCTCGTCATGACCGCCTTTGATCACTACGATCCTGGGCCCAAGAGCATGAATACGTCTCGCCGCTTCTTTGCGATCGTTCATCGTGCGGATTCGCATCCCCGCCAATACTTCGGCCTCCGGTATATTGGGGGTGACAATCAACGCCAGCGGCAGCAAATCTTCTCTTAAAGCCTCCACCGCTTCGCTTTGCAGCAGCTCCGCTCCGCCCTTGGCGATCATCACGGGATCGACAACGACCTTCCCCCAGCCGAATGCCCGAATCCGGTCAGCAACCAGCCGAATGATCTCGGCGTTGAACAGCATGCCCGTCTTCAATGCATCTATCCCGAGATCCGATCCAACCGCTTCAATCTGCTCCGCAGTTGCTTCGGGTGGCAGCGGATATACGCCGTGAACCCCCAAGGTATTCTGCACCGTGATCGCGGTAATCGCCGACATGCCGTACACGCCGAGTTCCTGGAAGGTTTTCAGATCGGCCTGAATGCCGGCGCCGCCACCGCTGTCAGACCCGGCAATCGTCAGGGCACGGGGTATGCGAGCCTCGCTCATCGCGTGCCTCCGGCAGCCGCCGCTCCCGCTTCCAGCACAGCGGCATACCCTTCCAGCGATCCTGGATGAAGCTTCGCCAGCTCGTCCAGGAAAGTTATCTGGAAGCTTCCCGGTCCCAGATCTGCCGTTCGCTCAGCAGCTTTCGCCGCCGCGGCCCCATAGAAGGCCAGACCCGCCGTACCTGCAAGCAGCAGGTTTGCTTCCACCGCGGCAAAGGCACCCAGCACCGAGGTCAGCAGGCAGCCTGCGCCGGTCACCTTCGTAAGCAGAGCATCCCCTCCGGTAATGATGCGCACTTCCGTTCCATCGGTAATCACGTCCTCTTCACCGGTAATGGCCACGATCGTGCCTAACTCGCGCGCCGCCCGCACGGCCAGCTCGGCATGATTGCTGCCTGCGCTATTGCCTGCGTCTACGCCCTTGATCTCGCGGATCTCCCCGATAAGGTGAGCGACTTCAGCCGCATTTCCGCGCACGAGCGAAACCTTCACCTCGCTTAGGATCCGCAGCGCCGACTCCGTCCGAAAACGGGTCGCTCCCGCGCCGACCGGGTCCAGCAGCACCGGCACGCCATGGGCATTCGCCGATTGCCCGGCGATAATCATCGCATCCACCAGCTCGCGGTTCAGCGTACCGATGTTCAATACGAGCGCGCCTCCGATGGCGGCCATATCCGCCACTTCCTCCGGCGCGTAAGCCATCACCGGCGACGCGCCCAGCGCGTACAAGCCGTTAGCCGTAAAATTCGTAACCACCACGTTCGTCATATTGTGAACGAGGGGGCTCGTCTGCTGTACCTTCGTCAAAAGCGCCGAAACCTCTTTTTCCCATGAATGCATTTATATCAGCCTCTCTTCGCTATAATGGAATTCCATGTGCTTGTGATCATTGCTCTTACAGCACCGCAGCCTCCAGCTGCACCGGCCACTCCTCCTGCTTATAAGCCATGTCCCAGAACAGATACTCCAGCTGGCAGCTCAGCATGAAATGCTCCCTCATCCGTTCCCGCTCGGCTGCCGTCGCACGATCCGCCCATGCATCGAGACGGTCGCGGAATTTGGCTGTCGCGTCTTCCCCCCGGTTTCCGTAGAAAGAAATCCAGTCGTAAAACGGATGGGAGGCATCCGGCTTCACCTCATTCAGCAGCTTGCGGCCAATCTCCAGGTACGTCCATGGGCACGGCAGCAGCACGGCCATAATCTCCCCCAAACTACCCTCATGCGCCACCGTCAGCATATGACGGATGTAATGATGCGCGGACGGAGCCAGCGGATATCCTTGAAGCTCTTCATAGGTCACCCCGGCGGCTGCGCAAAAATTCTGATGCGGGTGCACCTCGCTGTGCAGAATGAATGAAATCTGTTCGTTAAAGGCCGCAATCTCTTCACGGCTGATCGATTTGGATATGGCTATTCCGTATATCCGCATGTAGGCATTCAAATACTCAAAATCCTGCTTCACATAGTGAATCAGCTGCTCCCGCTTCAGATTCCCCTCGGCAATGCCTTTTACGAAGGGATGATCGAAGATTGCTTGAAAAATGCCTCCCGCCTGCTGACGGAGCTCTTGCGTGAAACTCATCTTTGTCCCCACCTCCAACATATTGAAGAGCAGGAAGTCCGTAAGACACGACTTTTCAGACAACGCTAAAAAGCCGCCCCGAAAACTGGAGCGGCTTCGTCAACAAGCCCGGGTGCGCCAAAAAAACGCACCGAGACCTCATATTCGAAGGCTCCACTTTCCTACGCTAGTACGAACTAGATCAGGTTCAAAGGGTCCAAGATACGCTCTTGTCTCAGCCGCCAACGGCTCCCCTAGTGGACTTCCTATTCTTTTGTCTAATACTGTACATAGGTTTGAGGGTGGTGTCAAACGTTAACAGTTTGTGGACGGAACCTCAAGCTCGAACCTTCCTCCGACCGCGTGATTGTGACGATGTACCGTGGCGGCTGTCTTTTCGCAAGATAAAAACGCAGGCTACCCCAAACTCATTCCGGAAACACTGACGCTCGGCTGTCATATATGCCCCCGCATAATGAGTGCATAAGCACAATTCAAATAAATGAAATTTAAAGGAGCGAGCGTATTTATGACGAACCAACCGAAAGCGGTTAAACCCATTCCGGATGGCTACACCTCCGTGACGCCGTGGATCATCTCAAGAAACTCCGCAGCGCTGATCGATTTCCTCAAGCAGGCTTTTCGGGCCGAAGAGCTTGCCCGCGTCTATGTTGGCGATGGTGTCATCGGCCATGCCGAGGTGCGAATCGGGGATGCCGTCGTCATGATGTTTGACGCAAAGCCGGAATGGCCGGATAGCCCGGCATACCTCCGTTTGTATGTTGAGGATTGCGATGACGTGTATCGGCAAGCGCTGGCCGCAGGTGCGGTCTCGGTGACGGAGCCAACGACCTTGTTCTTCGGCGATCGGGTGGGACGGGTACGGGACCCGTTCGGCAACTTATGGTGGGTACAGACACGAATGGAGGACCTCACTCCGGTGGAAATGGAACAGCGTGCCCAAGACCCGGAATACATCAAAGCGATGACCTATGTTGCAGGGGCGGAGATCGTGGTGAAGACGTCGTAAAAAGTACCGTGAAGTCAAGCGTTATTACAGGGAGGACGTGGGTGGATTCGGTGTCCCTGGGGTATGCATGGATGGCTGCCGACCAAAACGAATGTAAAACCGCATAACTAGAGTAGCTATGGGTTAGAGGTAGAAAACTCGGGGACTCGGAGTAGATAGCTGGTGCTACTGCTGGTCCTGGTACTACTACTGGTCTTGGTGTGACTACTGGTCTTGGTGCGACTACTGGTCTTGGTGCTATTACTGGTCTTGTGCGACTACTGTTCTTGGTGCGACTACGGTATTGATGCTACTACTGGTCTTGTTGCTACTACTGGTCTTGGTGCGACCGCTCGAGGACTAGCGGACTGAGGATACGTTATTTAGCTGAATAGGCGTAATTTTTGATGGCTAACGGACACCAGATACGTTATTCATAGAATATGATGGCAAAAGGACAGTCTATTGCGGAAATAAGGGATCCTGTGTCCGTTTGATCTGAGAATCGCGGGTTAATTAGGGAAATAAGGGAACTGGTGTCCGTTAACGAGTACCTTGGTGACTGGCTGGTATTGATGCTATTACTGGTCTTGTGCGACTACTGGTCTTGGTGTGACTGCCCGAGGACAAGCGGACTGAGGATACGTTATTTAGCTGAATAGGCGTAATTTTTGATGGCTAACGGACACCAGATACGTTATTCATAGAATATGATGGCAAAAGGACAGTCTATTGCGGTAATAAGGGATCCTGTGTCCGTTTGATCTGAGAATCGGGGGTTAATCAGGGAAATAAGGGAACTGGTGTCCGTTAACAGGTCATGGTTAGCGGCATGATGCCCGGAGTTGGTTAGGCTGTACTGGCGAGCGATGTGACATGCAGCTGCATACCGGCGGTACTTCGACGCGCGATGTTACCGACGCGCGATGTTAAAAAAGGAGGCATCCCAAAAGATCCCAGATCTTTCGGAGTGCCTCCTTTATCCGCTTGTTCCTAGCATCTTCCGCTATACGATGATACTAGCCTTCAGCATCCGTCTTCATTGCTTACTGAATGCCGTAAAACTCCTGCAGCTGGTCGATCATCAGGTTGGCCGCCAGAATGCCGCCCGCCGTATTCCAGATCGCGTCATCCACTTTGTGGGCTTGACCGTTCTTCACAACGTTCAGGTTCTTCCACAGCGGATCGTTGATCCATTCCTGCTCGGTCTGGTTGGCGCCGCCATCCCCTGTCTCATAAGTGAAGTAGAACAGTCTGTCGGCTTCCACCTCAGGCAGACGTTCCTTCGTGATCTCGTCCACGAAATCGTCCTTGGCATTCTTAGTCATGTCGTTGCGGGCGATGCCGATTTTATCGAAAATAACGCCCGAGAACGTATTGGTATGGTACACCCGGGTCTTGCCTGCCATGAAACGAACCACGGAGACGGTTTCGTCAAGCTTGCTGCCGGCCTTCTCTTTAAACTCCTGGATCCGCTTGTCGTAGGCAGCCAAAAGTTCTTCGCCTTCCGACACTTTGTTCAGCGCCTTGGCATACAGTTCAAAATTGTTCTGCCACTCGCCGCGAAGATCCTCGGCAAAAACAGTCGGCGCGATCGCCTTCAATTGCTCGTATACTTTTTCCTGACGCATCTTGTTGCCGATGATCAGGTCAGGCTGCAGACCGGCGATCAGTTCGATGTTCGGCTGGCTCTCTTCCCCGACAACGGTAACGCCTTCCATCTGGTCTTTAATATGTGGATACCATGGATCCCCCGTCCAGGATCTAACGGCACCTACCGGCTTCACGCCCAAGGCCAGAAGCGCCTCGGTTCCTTCGTTCGTGAGGACGACGACCTTTTGAGGCGTTCCTTTGATCGTTTCCGTCCCCATGGCATGCGTAACTTCATACGATTCGCCGCCGGCAGCAGCGCCGCTGTTGCCCTCTGCGGTATTCGTCGTGTCGCCGCCCGCGTTGCTTGTCCCTTCTTGCGCCGGGCTTGCTCCGCACCCCGCAAGAATCATGATCATGATCAGAGCCAGCAAGCTAAACTTGATGCCTCTTGCCCGTTTCTTTGCCATTCCTGTTCCCATTCCTATCTAAATCCCCCTTGTGTCATATCCCGCTATTTGAAAACCATTATCAATCACTGATTCAAAACTATAAAGGGTTTCGTGAAAAATATCAATATATTTGTGAGAATGATTATCAAGCTCATTGACAGATAACGTCCCTTCACCTAAAATTCATATGAACTTAATTATTCATGGACTTAAGAAAGTGAGCATATATGCGCGTATTCGGACTATTGATATCGCTATTGGCGCTGGCCGCTGCCGTCATGGGCAGCATCGCATTCGGAGTAACGAACATCCCTCTTCATCAGGTATGGGAATCGTTCACTCACTTTAACGGAAGCAACGAACATCTGATCATTCTCACGGCAAGGCTTCCTCGAGCGCTCATTGCCGTCGCCGTGGGGGCATGCCTTGCGGTTGCGGGTGCGCTCATGCAGGTCATCACGCGCAATCCGATTGCATCGCCGAGCACGCTGGGCGTGAACTCCGGCGCGGCTTTCTTCATTATTCTGGCATCGGGCTGGCTGGGCATTGGCGGACTTCAGTCCCTTACCTGGGTCGCGTTGATCGGAGCCGCCGTCAGCGGCGGTATCGTATTCTTCCTCGGCAGCATCGGCAGGGACGGCATGACGCCGGTCAAAATCACCTTGGCAGGGGCTTCCATGGCCGCTTTCTTCCACTCCCTGACCCAAGGATTAATGCTCTCCGACGGCAAAATGTTCGATCAGGTGCTGGTATGGCTGGTCGGTTCGGTAGCCGGACGCGATTTGAACCAGCTAACCGCCGTATGGCCGTACATGGCCGTTGGCATGCTGGCTGCGCTGCTGCTGGGACGGCATCTGAACGCCCTCTCCATGGGAGACGACATCGCTCAGAGCCTCGGGCAAAAAACCGCACTCATCAAGCTGTTAGCTGCTGCAGCCGTCATCCTGCTGGCCGGCGGCTCCGTAGCGGCGGCGGGACCCATCGCATTCGTAGGGATCATCATCCCTCATATCGTTCGGTATTTAATAGGAAATGATTATCGGTGGATACTACCTTACAGTGCGGTGTTTGGCGCACTCCTGCTGGTGACGGCCGATCTCGGCTCCAGATACATTGCCATGCCGAAGGAAGTCCCTGTCGGCGTGATGACTGCAATCATCGGGGTGCCGTTCTTCGTGTACATAGCCAGGAAAGGAAGGCGAGCACAATGAGTAAACACCGCATATTCCGTTCCCGGAACGCCAAAGTCTCGTTTATGCTGGAGCGAAGAACCCTATGGGTGTGCCTGATCCTATTCGTGCTTTGCATTGCAACCATGATTATCAGCACGGGAACCGGCAGCCAGTTTGTTTCGCCGCTGCATGTCGTCAAAGCGTTATTCGGTGACGCTTCCCCGATGGAGCAGGTCATCGTCATGCAGCTAAGGCTGCCCCGTATTATCATTGCTGTGCTGATCGGCGCGGCTCTCGCGGTGGCGGGGGCTATTCTGCAAGGCGTCATCCGCAACCCGCTTGCTTCTCCGGATGTCATCGGCATTACGGAGGGAGCATCGCTGGGGGCGGTTCTCTTCATCTTCATATTTACGGGCGCCGTATCCATCCATTGGATGCCGCTCTTCGCCATTCTCGGCGCTTTTTTCATTACCGGACTGCTGTATGTGCTTGCCTGGAAAAATGGCGTATCGCCACTGCGACTCGTCTTGATCGGAATCGGGGTATCGGCCGCGATCAAATCGATCTCCTATATGCTGATCATCTCCGGACCGCTGCAGCTGGCGGACCGTTCGCTTACCTTCATGGCGGGCAGCATTTACGGCATGTCCTGGGATAAGGACGTAATGACCTTGCTTCCTTGGGTCGCCGTTCTTCTTCCGCTAACCTGGCTGCAAGCCAGAAATGTGAATATCCAGGCCCTGGGAGACGACGTGGCCAGCAGCACGGGCGCGCAGGTTCAGAAGCAGCGGCTGATTCTGATCGGACTCAGCGTTGCACTGGCCGGAGCGGCCATCTCGATTGGCGGCGCCATTGCTTTTATCGGATTAATGGCGCCGCATATGGCCCGCAGGCTCGTGGGACCCAACTTCGGAAGCGTGCTTCCGGTCAGCGCGCTGATCGGTGCGATTCTGCTGCTCGTCGCGGACCTGGTGGCACGGACGGCCTTTCTGCCGCGCGACGTGCCGGCAGGCGTATTCACCGCCGCGATCGGCGCGCCGTTCTTCCTCTACCTGCTGTATCGTAACCGCAATCGATTCTAGAACCGAAAGGAGCTAAAGCGTCATGAATACGCTGGAAGCAAAGGGATTGGGTCTGTCTTACGGGGGAGACTTTATATTCGAAAATCTGGATTTAACCGTGCCTATAGGTAAAATCACCGTGTTTATCGGCAGCAACGGCTGCGGCAAATCCACTTTGCTGCGCTCCATGGCCAGGCTGCTGAAGCCGCAGCGCGGCTCGGTAGTACTAAACGGGGCCGACATCGCAAGCCTGTCCACCAAGGACGTGGCGCGGAAGCTCGCCATTTTGCCTCAAGGGCCAACGGCTCCCGAGGGGCTGACGGTCATGCAGCTGGTGAAGCAAGGGCGCTATCCTTACCAGAGCTGGCTGCGCCAATGGTCGCGGGAAGATGAAGAAGCGGTCACAGCGGCTCTTGAATCCACGGGACTGACCGAGCTGGCTGATCGTACAGTTGACTCGCTGTCAGGCGGCCAACGGCAGCGGGCCTGGATTGCGATGACGCTGGCGCAGGAAACGCCGCTCATTCTGCTGGACGAACCGACCACCTATCTGGATTTAACGCACCAGATCGAAGTGCTGGATCTGCTGTACGACTTAAACACCAAAGAACAGCGGACCATCGTCATGGTGCTGCATGATATCAATCTGGCCTGCCGTTATGCCGACCATATCGTGGCCATCCGCGACGGGAGCATCAAGGCTGAGGGCAAACCGGGAGATATCATCAATTCCGACTTGATGCAGACCGTGTTCCAGCTCCCATGCGAAATTATACCGGACCCGTTGTACGGGACTCCGATGTGCGTTCCGTGCGGGAAAGGCAAACGCCGACCTTCGGCTGTGCAGCCGAATACGGCAGAACCGAATCAACCAACGACAACTCCGGCGCCCGCCCCTGAACTGGCAACGGTCTAGCATATACAAACATACAGCCGGCTTCGTTTTCGCTTTATGCGGGAAAGCCGGCTTTTTTAATTATTTGGACCTTTGAATCTGTCGTATCTGTATTATCTGTTGGGTCTCTTTGTTCTCCCTCCGGTATTGAACTCTTTCAAAATCGGCACGTGAACCAAGATACGGTAAGCAGCCGGGGACAAAGCCGATCATCGGATAAATGGAAGGCAACATAACCTCCTCATATTCAACAATCCATTGCGGGCGCAAAGAGACTAAAAGGCATGTGGAGAGACAAAAGAGACACATTCAGGACGCAGAGACATATAAAAGGCATACAGAGACACATCAGGCCCGCAGAGACACTCAGGCTACAGAGACAAAAAGGCCTATAGAGACATATCAAGGCCTACAGAGACACAGCAGGCATGTAGAGACATATTAAGGCCTACAGAGACACGTCAAGGCCTACAGAGACACGTCAAGGCCTACAGAGACACGTCAAGGCCTACAGAGACATATCAAGGCATGTAGAGTCACAAAGAAGGCCGCCCCAAAACGTCGGGGCAGCCTTTTATATTTGTAATAAACGCTAAATACATAGGTTTCGGCTTCCATTGCACCACTTGCACACATGCTGTTCCGCTAACCATTCGGTTACCGACCGCTTATGACCATTTGCCTGCACGCGGGGGTTTATGCTTCTGTCGAAGCGGAAGTCCTCCGAACAGCTTGGACTTTTCACGCTTCCGTTGTTCCAACAGTTTCTTTACCCCTCGCATCAACATGCGATACCTCATCTCATCCTCGTAGCCGAACTTGCGCATTTCGTCAAAGTACTCGTCTGTCATCCTATCCCCCTGTTGTATAAGTCTATAGAACTAGGATATAAGACATAACTATACAATTTCTCAACAAGAATTGACCACGTTACGCCGTCGGTTCTTCCTGTTTAAGGAGGGTGAGTGCCGTTATTTTATATGTACAAGGACAATGCAACCGCCTGCAGACGCACCCAATTTGTCCATCCTTTCCAAAATTGAAAATACGCTTCACCTTAGATGGACTGATATTATAAAATGAACAACAAAGGAGGGGATCGCACATGCGGGGTATATGGAAGCTGAACAGGCCGGTCTGGGCAGGCATCGCGGCGGGCATTCTTCTCGGGCTGTTCCTCAAGATCATCGAGCACATCACCTCGCTGGAGGTCTACACGCTTCTCCTGAACGTCGATTACGTGCCTCTCCTGAATGAACTGAAGCTCTCCGAACTTGTCGAGTTTGCGCTGCATCTCGTCATCTCTGTCCTGCTGAGCATCGCTCTAGCCATCTTTTTGAAGCAGAAGAACTGGTCCCGCCGGCGAAGCTTGTTCTGGGTTTCATTGGCCTGTTTGGCCGTAGGACTTCTCCTATATCCGACCACCGTCTTGTCTGACCGTACCCCGGAGTTATCCGACCCTGCCGCCCTTCTATTCTGGCTGGCCGGTCATCTGCTGTACGGCATCGCTATGGGCTGGCTGCTGGCGAGTTCACGTGGAGCCTCTGCCTAGTCCGGAAAGCAGTCTTTCGAAAAATTTTCAGATTAATGCAAATATCCGCTCCACTTGAATGGAGAGGCTTGAGTGTAAAGTATTATTTTAGAATTAAGTTTCCAAGGCTTTCAGCTGATTAACGATAGGTAAAACCCAATTTGGCAAATTAAATTCCCTATGCTTAATTACCCCGAATTTTACCTCCAGCACCATATAGGCTTAACTTGTATAAACAACTTTGGAATTTGATTGGGTCATTCAACGCAAAATGACCGCCCCCCTTGTGGGAGCGGTCACAGCTATGAAACCGAATGCGTAAATGCTGTACTTATGCTATGGATCTTTCACTTTGGCTCTTTGGCAATTAACGACCCAAGGACAAGTCCTTATCCTCTTCGCCAGCGGATTCCTCGTCCTCGGCGAACGAGTCGTCTGCGGATGCCGCTACGCCATCCATGAAATCTTGAATCTGGCCGCTGTTGCGAGTCAGCGTGGCTACCGAAACCTCGTGTTTCTTCGCGATGTCGGACTTCGTTGTTGGAATGTTAAGCGATGAAGTTACTATATATTCGATCGCACTTGCATATCCACCCTGTTTGCGGTACTTCGGATTGGCTTCTCTGGAGAAGCTGTTCCAGACCATCAGGAGGCTGAACACTTGAAACAGCTGCTGCTCATCCTGCAGTTCGTAATCCCGGCAGATCTGAGGAAACACAGACTCTGCAAGCTCGCGATGCTCATCGGCGATCCAATCCATCCACCCCAGCTTGTCGTTGATCATCTGTCGCAACTGATCGACCTGTAGCTTAGGCTCTGCTGCTTTCGCACCAGGGAACTGGATGACTTTACCGTATACCGTGCGTTCATCTCTTTCAAGACAACATCTTTTGTACTTTTTCCCGCTTCCGCAGTGACATAGATCGTTTCTTCCTAGCTTTTTCATTTCCTAGCTCCTATTTGAATGATTTCTTCTATTATACATGGAAAATATGAAAATGCGCACCTCAAGCCTGTAGACCCTTAAGGTATGCCGGCCTTCCGCGTCGTTACACTCTCTTACAGGGGGGCTTCCGATAAGAAGGTGCCGAGGCAAGCCAGATAGCAAAAAAGCGCGGGTTCCCTCTATGAAAGCCGCGCCCCTTCATATTATTCTATAATATCGTCATAACGCAAGTAGGATGTAACAAATTTGTTAGAACCTATAATAGACTTGTGCCATTTTTGGTAAAGATTCCATAGATATAGGTCTTAGCGCTTATTGGTCAGCTAAAAGTCACAGATAGCCTTCCAGCATGTCTGCCACCGAGTCGGCGCACACCCGGTATCCTGCCTCGTTCAGGTGAAGCCGGTCATCCGACAAGTAACCCGAGAGATCCCGTTTCACCCGGGCGTTCAGGTCGTGAATCGCAATGCCGAGCGGCATGAGCGCCTCGATGGCTGCCTTATTATAGGCATCGATCTCTTCATTGCTTCTGCCCTCGGATTCCGGATGCACCGGCGTCGTCGTGGCAAATACGATCTGTGCTCCCGTTCGCCGCAGCTCATGGGCAATGCGCTTCAGATGGGCTGCATATTCGCTGAGCGGCGTCAGTGCTTCAACCCTCGGAGCCTCGCGGTGCACATCCCACAGCCCATTGTTCCAGTGGACGATATCCGGGATCCCCAGCTCACGGATCCAGAGGTTGACGCCCCACAGCGTAAAGAACGAGAACCGCCCGTTCTCTCCCGGTGCCACGACTTCTGCCCGGTCAGCCAGCCGTTCTCTCACATAAGGCTCGTAGCCCTCCCGGATGGAATCGCCCAGCAATAAAACTCTTTTCATCTGTCCGTCTCTCCTTCCATGCATCTATGCCCTGCAATGAAAAAGCCTTACCCCCATCACCCCAGGGTAAGGCCGCTCGAGCTCATGATGACGAACCCGTTATTATCTCCGAATTAATAGCCCAGTGCGGTTTTGGCTTCCTTCCACTTCGCGTTCAGCTTGTCGAATGCAGCCTGCAGATCGTCGGCCACGATATATTCCTGGACGTAATCGCCGGTACCGATGCCGATTTGCGCCTTGTTCGCGATCTCGTTAAACTTCGGATCGGTCGCTTCGCTCTCGATCAGCGTCGGATTGAACGATTGGAATTCGGCGAGCTGCGAGATGGAGGACTCCGCCGATTTGATGATCGGCATAAAGCCGGAATCTTCCACGTAGCCGGATTCCTTCACGAAGAAATCGACCCACGCGGTAGCAAGCTCTTTGTTCTTGCTGTCTTTGCTGACGGCGATGAAGTAATCCGAACCGAGCGGCGCGTTGTACTTGCCGCTATTATCGTACGGGAGCGGGAAGAAGCCGATGTCCTCCGAAGCCGCGCCGGCGCCGATCACCTGCGGAATCACCCAATTGCCCAGGAAGTACATCGCGGCTTTGCCGGAAGCCATTTCGCCTTTCGAAATCTCCCAGTTGTTTGTGTACAAGTCTTTCTCTACCCATTCCTTTTGCACGAAGGTGCGTCCGATATTCGCAAGGATGCCCCAAGCATTGTCCACCTGGAACGGCGCTTCCTCGGCGACCTGCTTCGAAGCGAACTGCGGATCCCCGTTCACGTACCATGCGGAGTTATCCGCCCAGTTGCCCATCGTCCATTGGGCTCCGAAGTTCATGTACAGCGGAATGATGTCCGCCGCCTTCAGCTTCTCTGCGGCTGCGTACAGCTCATCCAGCGTGGTCGGCACTTTGTCGACGCCTGCAGCCTGGAACGCTTTCTTGTTGTATACAATGCCTTGCGTATTGACGCCGGTGGAGATTCCATAGCGTTTCCCTTCGAAGAGAGTATTGTCCGCAAAATAAACATCCTCGAACATCGTATCCGGCAATGGCTCAAAATACTTGCCGTACTCTGAGGTGGCAAGGCCTGTCGGAATCATCAGCACGTCGCCGGCCTCGCCCGTGGTCAGACGGACCTGAATGTCCGTCGCATAGTTGGTCAATCCTTCGAATTCAATCTCCGCCTTCGGATATTTCGCTTTGAAGGCTTCCACGTATTTGTCCAGCGTGCCGTCGTTCACCAGGTCGGTGCGGTGCGTCAACACCTTCAGCTTGCCGCCCAGCTCCGCTTCGCCGGATGCCTCGGTCGGCTCGCTGCCGGCGCTGCCGCTCGGCGGTGCCTCGGTGCCTGCGTTATTCGTTTTATTTCCTCCGCAGGCGGCCAAAATGGATGATACGGTTAAGAGCAGAAGCAGTGCCATCGTAAATCTTTTTTTCATTTCGTCTTCCCCCTGTACGTTGAATGTACTTGCGTTTCTTCGCATCTTCATGAAGCGCTTACTGATATCGCTTACATTTCAAATGATAATCGCTAACACGTTCAAAACAAATGAATTGTTTTTGTTTTTATTGTCATAAATTATGCTAACATATCATTTTCTTGTTAGGCTCGAAATCACCTGCTTCTCGGCAGCCGACAGCAAAAATCGCACCGTACGTCCTAACGAACGTGCGGTGCGATGTTCACCCTATGTTTATGTTCAGCTACCTTGCGCACCGAGCCGGTACGCCCGTCCGATCCTGCATTAAACCCGGATGCCGGCCGCATAAAATGTCTTCACCGTCTCCTCGGCCAGCTTGCCGTACATGCAATAATCATCGTTCAGGGACGCTTCCTCCACGCCATACAGCCGCGCCGGCCAATCCCACAGCATGTACCCCTGCATCCACTCCCGCTGGGCGCAAGCAGCGAACATCGCTTCATAATACTGCCGCTGCTCCTCCTCCGACGGTCCGCCGGGCAGCGACCAATCGTTCGGGCGGGCCGCGGAGCCCTCGCGGCTCGGACAGCCGGCTTCCATGAAGAAGAACGGCTTGTTCCATCGGCGGACCGTGCCTTCGATCCGATCCAATTGCTCCTCCCACTGGTCGATCGGATAATAGCCGCTGGAGGAGATGATATCTACCGCATCCCACCAGCCCACGCGCTCCTCTTGATATTTATCGCAATTATACGTCACCAGCCCGCCGTAGACGTTTCGTACATCCGCAATCAGGGCCCGCCACTCCGCGTCCCGCTTGTCGGCCTGCACCATCTCGCAGCCCACGCACAGCATTTCGCATCGCTCTTCCTCCGCGATTTCGGCATAATGGCGAATGAACTCCCCATAGGAGCTGAACCATTCCGCCCAACTCGGCTCACCCGGAACCTCCTCGTCGAAGAAGTTAATATGGGCCCGCCACGTTCCGTTCGCGACGTTCACGACCGGCTTCAAGCACACCTTGAGGCCCAGGCTCTTCGCCTTGCGGATCGCCCATCGCACCTCATCGTCCGTCACGGTCGGTTCCTCCCGGAACGGGATTTCCGTCGACTGCGGCGTTTCCTGCACGGCCGACAGCGCGATGGCCACCCAATTCACGTCCATGTCCGCCATGCGTTCCATGGAGAATTCCGCCTCGGGTCCCGTCCAGGAGCCCCGTACGCCGGTCCACCCCCAGGTCATGCCGCATACTTTTTCCGTCCACTTGTTTGTCGAGTTCATATATCGAGTCTCCTCTTCTTCATCGTCTCGTGTTCGTTATTTGACCGCTCCGTTCGTAACCCCCGCAAAAATGTACCGCTGCATGAACAAGAACAACACGACCGTCGGAATGAAAATAATGAGAATGCCTGCCGAGATCACGTTCAGCTGCGCCGCGTTCGGACCGATGAAGGAATAAATCGCGGTGGATACCACCTTCAGGTCTTGGCTCGGCATATACAGGTACGGCGTGTAAAAATCATTATAAATCGAAATGCTCTTCAGAATGACCAGGGTCGCCGTAGCCGGCGCAAGCAGCGGGAAGATGATGGAACGGTAGATTTTGAACAGGGACGCCCCTTCCAGCATGGCGCTCTCATCCAGATCCCGCGGGATGCTGTTCACGAATTGCAGATAGATGACGATCTGGAGCACGTCGGCTCCCAAGTACAGCAGAATCGGCGCAAACATCGTGTTGTAGGCTCCCAGGCTCTGGATGACGCTGAAGGTAGCCACCTGCGTCGTGACCATCGGAATGACCTGAGCGACCAGGTACATGCCCATGATCGCTTTTTTCATCTTGAATTCGAACCGTCCGACCGCATAAGCGACCATGGTACCGAACAGGATGTTGCCGACCACCGAAATGACCAATACGATCAGGATATTGCGAAATCCGAGCCCCAAATCCCCGATGTCGATCACCCGCTTGAAGTTCTCGAAATTAAGGAAATTGTCGGGCAAGCTTAGGCCGGATTGATAATACTCCACCTGGGTCTTGAACGCCCCCACGAAGATCGAGTAAATCGGGAAGAACACCACGAACAAAGCGACAACCAACGTGAAATAATTGAAAATCCTAAAGCCGATCGAGCCTTCCCTTCTCATGATTGCTTCTCCTCCCTGAACAGCAGCTTCCGTTGGATGACAATGAACAGCAGCACGATGATCAGCAGCACGACCGCCATCGCCGAGGCCAGTCCGAAGTTCTGATACTTGAATGCCGTATCCACCGTCTTGATGACGAAGGTCGACGTATCGTTCGCCCCGAGTAACATCACGAACGGAATATCGAACGCTTCGAGCGCGCCCGTCAAGGTGAGGATCAGCATCAGCTCCAGCACGCCCCGGATGCTAGGCAAGGTAATGTAACGGAACTTCTGCCAGCCCGATGCCCCGTCGATGGAGGCCGCCTCGTACAGGTCGCCCGGTATCGACTGCAGCGCCCCGATAAAGATGACCATGTTCAGCCCCATGTACTTCCACATCGAGATGAAGGCCAGCGCAAAATTCACGATCCCTTTATCGCCCAGCCAGCTCTGCTGCCAGGATTCGAGTCCCAGCGCGCCAAGCAGCGTATTCAGCGAGCCGTATTCCATGTGGTACACGTTCTTGAACATGATGACCGTAGCCACGCTGTGCAGCACGTACGGCAGGAACAAGGCGACCCGGAAGCCGTTTCTCCCCTTCAGCTTGCCCGTCAGAATAACGGCAAAATAGAGGGCAAAGACGACCTGGATGAGACCCCCGATCAGATAATACAGATTGTTCTTGAGTGAGCTGAACACTTCGGGCTTCGTAAAAATCTCGACGTAATTGTCAAAGCCGATAAAGTTCATATCCCAGCCGAGACCCGACCAGTCCGTCAAGCTGTAATACAACAGCGAGAGCGCCGGATAATAAGAGAAGGTCAGTGACAGGAGCACGGGAATGGCAAGGAAACCGAACAGAATAAGATAGCGCTGCGTTTTATAACTGAAATTGAACACGTTCCCTTCCTCGCTTTCTGGATGAAATGGTACCGTTTTCAATCATTATAAAAGACAGCGCCCCGAAAAATAATAGACTTTGTTTGCTTTTATTGTCCTCAGTTTAGATAACAGTCACCTAACAAAATCGCGGTACTCCTTTGGCGTTTTTCCGGTCATTTTTTTGAACACTTTATTGAAATAAGCCGGGTCCGGGTAGCCCACGCGTTCGCCGACCATATACGTCTTGAGCCCGTGATCCTCCTTCAGCAGCCGCTTGGCATGCTCGATTCGCACGGCGATGCAATAGTCCGTAATCGTCTCGCCCGTTTCGGTCTTGAACAGCTTGCTCAAGTAGCTCGGAGTCAGATAGACCAGGTCGGCGAGGTGCTGAAGCTCCAGCTCCTCGGTGTAATGCTGCTGAATATAGGCCTTGATCGTCTCGACAGCCCGATGCTCGCTCTTTCCTTGATCCAGAAGCCCGGCAGCAGCCTCTACAGCGCGCTTCAGCCGGCCCGCGAACGAACGCCAATTCTCGCTGTCCCCCGGCTCCAGGTTCCAATCTGCATCCCCTGCGTCAATGCCGCGCTGCTTCATCTCTTCCGCCACATGCGACTCCAGGGTTAGGCAAGCTTCCCTCAATTCAGCCCAGCCGGGCCGCAGGGAAGCCGTCTCTTCCAGCCAAGTGCCCATCGCCGCCGACAAGCGTGCATACTCGCCTGCACGCAGCGCCGGAAGCAGCTGTTTATCCAAGGAACGGACAAGCCGGTAGCGCTCTTCCCGGTGAACCGCCGCTATGCCTTCGCCTCCGCAGTTGCGCCGTTCATCGCTGTACCAAGCCTGCTCCAGGACGCTCGCGGCTTCCCTATAGGCTTGCGGGAGCCAGCGGCTCCCGCTGAATACGCCGCTGATGCCCAGCTTTGCCGAAGTGCCCGCGGGAAGCTGCTGAAGCAGCATGGCCGCCCATTCTCTCGCCATATCCGCATGGCCGGACTCGGCGATGGACGCCAAGATCGCTTGCCTTCCTCCTTCGCAGCCGATGATTCTCCGCTCCGTCCCCCAGACTGACGTCCACGCCAGCAGCTTCTCTTCCGCGATCTCCGGGAACGTGCGAAGCAGGAGCACCGCGTAATGTCGGTGGAACAGCGCCTGCCGATCCAGCCGGTCGCAGACTTCTTCGAACAGATGCTCCGGCATTGTTCGCTGATCCGTGCCTAACAGGAAGCTGACCAGATCGTCCGACTCCAGCTTGCGCTCGTTCTGCTCGCCCTTCACCAGCTCGTCGACGTTCTCCAGCATGCGGAGCAGCTCTTTCATGTTGACCGGCTTAAGCAAATATTCCAGCGCTCCCTGACGCATGGCGGTGCGGGCATACTCGAAATCGTTGTAACCGCTGAGCACGGCGAATTTCGTGCGGCAGGCCATCTGCTTGATATTCGCCATCAGCTGAAGCCCGTTCATTTGCGGCATTTTGATATCGGTAATGACCAGGTCGGGCTGGAGCTCATGCCATTGATCCAGCAGCTCCTGGCCGCTTGCAAACGTCCCTACGACCCGATATTGCTCGCCTGCGTCCCGTATCAGCTTGCCAAGCCCCAGCCTGATCCGTTCCTCGTCGTCCACCACGGCGATGTTAAGCATTTGCAAGTCCTCCTGTCCTCGGTTCTTCTATATGTTCCGCGGGAAAGGTAATCCGAACGGCGGTTCCTCGCCCTTCCTCGCTGTCTACGGTAAGGCCGTAGGGTCTTCCGTATCGGAGCTGCAGCCGCTCGTGCACGTTTCGCAGCCCGACTCCCCGGCCGTCCGTTCCTGGGGACTGCGCCTGATCGAGCATGCTGCGCAGCCTCGCAAGCGCTTCTGCCGACATGCCCAGCCCGTCATCCGTAACGGTAAACACATGGTTCATGCCATCCATGGCATAGGTAATGGTCAGATGCAGCACGTTTTTGTTCTCGTCGAAGCCGTGATTGACGGCGTTCTCGATGATCGGCTGAAATAGCAGCTTCATCACCCGAATGGAATCAGCCCCCGGATCATCCGGCAGCGTCAGCACGAACCGCTCGCCGTACCGGTAATTCAGCAGCTCGATGTAGGCTTTGACATGCTCCCACTCGCGCTTCACCTCCACGACCTCGCTGCCGGCATGAATGCTGTAACGAAGCTGCTGCCCTAACAGCTGAACCATGTCCCCCACCTCCTGATCGTTGTGAAGGACGGCCGTCATCCGGATCGTTTCCAGCGTATTGTAGATAAAATGCGGATTGATCTGGTGCTGAAGACGCTCCAGCTCCGCCTCCTTCTTCCGCTTCTCGATCGCGTAAATATCGTCGATGAGCTGTTTGATGCGTGCCATCATCCGGTTGAACGAGACCCCGATCAGCGAGGCCTCGTCCCTCCTTCGGACCGGGAACACCACATCCAGCTTGCCGGTCTGTACCTGCTTCATCAGATGGACGATGGACCGCAGCGGCCTTGTTAGCGCATAGATCAGAATCAGGGAAATGATGAGGGCAAAGCTGGTAACGCCGACAGCCGCCGCGATCGTTATCTTGCGGGTCTTGAGCGCATCCTGCATCAGCTGCCGCTCCGGCACCGTAATCAGGATCAGCCAGCCGGTCTGCTCGGATTTCCGGTAAACGACAAGCTGCTCCTCCCCGTCGACCTTATGGCGAAAGCTTCCTTCGTTGCCGGTGGCCTGGGCAAGCGCCGCATTGTCGGTCATGCTGCGGGACAAATATTTCTTCTCGCTGTCATAGATCACGGTCCCGTTGTCATCCAGGATGAAGGTGGTGCCGTGCGTCGTCTCCTCCAGGTCGGTGACGATGTTCTCAATCACGCCGATGTTGGCATCCACCACAATGGTGCCGATGGAATGGTACGATTTATCGATGATGTCGCGGACGACCGTGAACATGTACTGCTTGCTGCCGGCGGACACGGCGATCTCCTGCGTGCTGACCAGGACGGGCCGGCCGCCGGCCTCCGTGGCCAGCTTGCGCCAGTTGTCATAGTACTGCTGCAGATTCGAACGGTTGCCGCCGCTTTTGACCACGTAATAGGGGTTGCCGAAAAGGTCGAACAGGTACACGTTGCTCGTGCCTTCTTTGATGTTGTTCATGAAATAGATGCTCCGCTCGACCTTGCGGGTAATCTGGAGCTTCAGCTCGCTCTCGTTCAGGCTTGCCGATTCCTTCGGCTGCCCTTCCGCCTGGTAATGCCGATTGGACATCTCGAGCCCGGACTGAATTTCATTAAGGTAAGAAGGAATGATCGAAATTTTCATCATATCGGTCACGTAATCATCCAGCTTGCCCATCATTTTGCTCGACAGCTGGGACACGTAGGCGACCGTATTGTTCTCGATGGTGGCCGTATAACGCTCTGCCGCAAAATACGTGATGAGTCCGATCGGCAGGATAATCAGAAACAGAAAGACCACAAACAGCTTCCGGTCCAAGCGTCCGGCCGGCCGCTCCTTCCAAAGACGGGTAATGTAGCCGCGCAGGTTCACGTCAGTCGACCTTCTTTGCATAAGCGGTGGATTCGCGGAGGATGAAATCGCCGGCCAGGAGTATTTTTTCCAGCGGGCTGTCTGGCTGCTCCACCCGTCTCGCCAGCATCTCCACCGCCCTGCGTCCGAACGCCTCCTTGTTGACGTGGATGGTGCTCAGTGACGGAGCCGCATAAGCGGCATCCTCAATATTGTCAAAACCGGTAACCGAGCAGTCTGCTGGCACCTTGGCGCCCAGCTTGCCGAGCACCGTCATGATGCAGATGGCAATGGAGTCGTTCGCGCACACAAAGGCGGTTGGCAGTTCCTCCATCCGGCTTAGTATCGTCTCGAGCGACTCCGTCATCTCGGAGCGGTTATCTCCTTCGAAGCTAAGGAGCTCCTCGTTCTGATCCAGCGGGATCCCCTGCTCGCCGAGGACGGAACGATAGCCTTGATAACGATCGGCGAAGCTGCGCGAGAACCGGACGTTCCCTACGAACTGAAGCCTTCGATGCCCGCACCCGATCAAATAATTGGTCACCCGTCTCATGCACTCCACATTGTTCATGAACAGGGCATCCGACGGTATCAGCGGATCCTCATGATCGATTAAGACGAAGGGAATATCCAGGCTGCGGATTTCGAGCAGCAGCTGAGAGGAGATAAATCCCACGCCGATGATGCCTCTCACCCCGCTCGGATTAATCAAATTCGCGAAGCTGTCCTTGAATTGATCGGTCACGATGACCATCCCCGTGTCCCTTGCCTCAAGCTCATTCGTGATGCCGTCGATAATCCGTCCCCAATACAGGGAATCCCGCGTTTGGTAGCGGACATTCGGCACGAGCACGATGACGGTCTCCTTAGCGGCTTGGCTGCCGTCGGCATTGGCTTCATTCTTCTTGCCTCCGGCCTTCGGCGACTTGTTGGCAAAATAACCGAGCTGGGTCGCGACGTTCACGATTTTCTCCCGGGTCTCGAGACTGACGCCGGATTTACCTGAAAGCGCTTTAGAAACAGCGAACTTCGAAAGGCCGAGATGATCGGCAATTTGCTGCATCGTGACTTTTCCTGCCATAACCTGTACACATCCTTTAAGGTAATCGATAAGTTATTAGTTAATTGTTATCATAACATTTCATTTATTAGGTAAACAATTAAAACTTTTGAATGCAGCGACGGCGCAGACAAGAGCCCGTTCCAACCTGGAACGGGCTCTCTCACGATTGTAGCTTATGAACGTTTCATGACGCCTTTCGTTAATTAGCACGCTAACCGTTCACCCCGTTAACGGTTCTATCGCCTTGCTGCTGCAGCCATATCGCCGATCACTTGCCTTAGCACAGGCTCAAGCCGGTCCGCCATCAGCTTGAAGCCGAGGTCCGTCGGATGAACCCCGTCAACGGTCGTTTCCCCGGGATCGTCGCCTAACCAATCCGATCCGTCCACAAACGTTAGGTTATGGTCTCCGGCCACCGTCAGTTCCCGAATGAGCTCTATCTGAAACTTTTTCCGTTCAAGCCGTCCTTCGCGAAATTCCGGCATGAACGACTCGGCTCCATGAGGGATGCGGGATACCAGAATGATGGGAACCTCCGGATGGAACTTCCGGTAGGTCTCGATATACCGCGGCAAGGTCTGACGATAAGCTTCGGTCCCTCCGCAATTCGCCTCATAATCAATCACGAGACAGGCCGGCTCCGAGATTTGGGCGGCCAGTTCGGCAAGCTCAGGCTCTCCCTTGCCGTTCCCCGAGAAGCCCAGGTTGATAAACTCCAGATGGAGCCTGCGGCTCAGAATGTTCGTATACGACATGCCGGGCCGCGACGCGCATCCGCCTTGCGTGATGGAGGTTCCGTATATGACCACTCTCGAGCTGGAATCATAGGGCTCCGGCGCAAGGACCTCGGCTCCCGGCTCCATTCCGATCCATATCTCCTCAACGCCCTGGTATAAGGGCATGTTGAGCAGGAACGAGCGTGCTTTGCGGTCTTCGACAGTGAAAAGGCTGCTCTCATACTCTGCCTGACCTGGCTGGAAACGGGCGGTTCCTGCATGTTTCCACTCGCCCGGGCCGCCGATATACGCATCCACTCCGCACTCCCCGGTGGGGGGCATATGGTACATGCCGGATCCTGCCGTCAACCGCACGCGGACGGATACGTTCCGCGAATCCGTTCGGAAGCGGATTTGACCGCCCGATGTGCAGTTCGCAAGCGTATCCACCTCCGGTCGGACGGGGACCTCAGGTACGGCGGGCAGCCTGCGATAGAGGCGTTCGGTGTCGAACCAGGCAAAGCCGGATACTCGGAATGGCTCTTCCAATGGGGAATACCATAACAATTCGTCCGCTTCGACGTGATCGATCTTCATGTTCTGATCCAATTGAAATGGAGACACCTTTTCAGGTTCAGGGCTATTGTTCTGCACAATGTATCGCCTCCCTATGTAAGCTCGAATTGAAGTACATTGCCTTAGAACGGCTTATCTGTCCCATGCGGTGGCAACCTCTTCCTTGAGCTCCTTCAGCAGCTCTTCCTTGTCATCCCGGTAAAACATGTTATAGGTGTCGAACGGGATCATCCGCCCGTCGGGATGCACGATATGCACGCAGGATTTCTTGACGGACCGGACATCGAAGTTATGGGCATCCAGGAACTGCATGATAATGACCCGGAAGACGTTGTCGTACGTAATCTGCTCCGGCACGGCGGCCAGCGGCAGGCAGCAGAGCAGGCTCTTCAGGGAAAGCGCCGAGGATTGCGGCGAGTGGCCCGTCGACAGCAGCTCAAACATCTTGCCCCGGATGACCGGGTCCTGTTCGAATACAATCGTGTTGCTGTCGCCTTCAAGCAGGATTTCCGGGTCGATCATCCGCGTCAGCGGGAGCACTTCCCCGCCCAGCTTCAACGCATAACCCATGGCGAGGCAATCCGGGTGGCAAGGCACCGGCAGAATGTCCGCGTCCGTAAACACCCCGGACTGATCGATGATCATCCGCCGGACTTCGCTTACGGTCAGGCGATCGGTTGCCGGATCATACCCCTCCAGCCGTCCCGCCGCCTGAATCGGCTGAATGGTGACGCCGCGCACCGCCTTTTGCTGAAGCCCGTATTGAATGATGTCGCCGATTTCGCCGTCATTGAGCCCTTTCTTCAGCGTGACGACCAGCGTCGTGGAGATGTTGAATTCATTCAGGTGCTCGATGGCCTGCCGGCGGATGCGCCGCAAGTCGGCCCCTCTCAGCTCCTTCAGCACATGTTCCTCAAAGCTGTCGAACTGCAGGTAAATCTCGAAGCCGGGCATATACTCGGCCAGCCTCCGCGCAAAATCGCGGTCCTGGGCGATGCGGATGCCGTTCGTGTTCACCATGATATGCTTGATGGGACGGCTTTTGCACATATCCAGGATGTCGAAGAAATCCGGGTGCGTCGTCGGCTCGCCGCCGCTGATCTGCACGATGTCAGGCTCCCCCTCGTTCTCCACAATCCGGTCGAGCATGAATTCGATCTGTGCCAGCGACCGGTAGGAGGTGCGGTGCGGCGACGATTCGGCGAAGCAGATCGGGCACTGCAGATTGCAGTGATCCGTAATCTCCAGCAGCGTGAGGCAGCTGTGCTGCTCATGGTCCGGACACAGTCCGCAGTCGTAAGGGCAGCCGTAACGGATCGGCGTATTCCAGACGAGCGGCATTTCGGACGGCTTGATGAACTTTCGCGTCTGATGGTAATACTCGGCCTCGGTTGCGATCAGCACTTTTTCCGGACCGTGCACGAGGCATCTTTTGAGCATATACACCATGCCGTTCTCCTCGATGATCTTGGCTTCCACTTTGCGGTAACAGGTGGTGCATATGCTGTTCGTCAGTTCATGATACAGATAAGGCCGGTTTTTTGGCATAATCATACTCCTTTGGTCAGCTTGGAAGACGGGAATCCGGCGTGAAGCGGCGAATCCGGTTTCTGCCGCCGATCAGCCATGCGTAATAGATGAGGCCCGCGATGCAGGCCAGCTGGATATTGTTCAATCCCAGGTAAGGATGCGGCGTCGGCTTGATCCATTCGATCGCCAGGCGGAACAGCAGATACCCGGCCATGAACCACTGGAACATTCGTCCGGACACATAGCCCTCGCGAGTCGATCTGCCGCGGCTTTGGCGGTACAGCGGCATCAGCAGCAGGGCCAGCACGATCAGGAAGAGGATCTCGTACAGCTGAGTCGGGTGGCGATAGATCCCGTCTCCGAAATCCACGCCCGTGAACCAGGTTGTCGGCGTGCCATAGGTGTGGTCGTCGAGGCCGGTCAGAAAACAGCCGATTCGCCCAAGGCCCAGGCCCAGCATCAGAGGGTACACGAAATCATCGCCCGTGGAATGCTTCCAGCCCACCCAGCGTTTGGTCAGCTCGACGCCGATCAATCCGCCGAGAAGACCGCCGACAATCGTCTTGCCACCCCAGAGGAGATGGAATTGGCGCAGCTGTTCCCAAGTGGCCGCCGGATCCTCAAACCAGTACAGCAGCTTGGCCCCAACGGCAGCCCCGGCGATGATGCCGGCCAGAAGCTGCAGGCTCATCAGCTTTGTCATGCCGCTCGGCCGACGGGTCCATAAATATACCCGAAAGCCGATAAAGTAGGCCAGCGATTCAAATAACACATGCGGATGAATCCGCCAGGAGCCCAGGTACAAATAAACAGGAAATTCCATCCGCCCACTCCTTGAATGAAAACTTGAGTTGAAAATAAGACCTTGTTCGAGTTCGAAACGCGTTCTTTAATAGGAAAACAGGATCGTTCCGCAAATCGCGAGCAGCAGCAGCGTAAGCCCGCCCAAGATGGCTAGTATGGAGACGATCACGGTCACCCATATGTTCCTGGATCGTCCGGGCATGCCGGGAGCGGGGGGCATTTCGCCGCAGCGGTAGCGGCAGCGGCCCGTCTCCGGATTATGGCATTCGTCGCACACCGGCTTCCCGCATCGCGTGCACTGCGCGGCGGCTGCCCTTTCGGGATGGTTCATACAGCGGTAAAATTCCATCGAATCACCTCATTTGGCATTTAACCCTTATATTGCCTATTGTAAACGCTAACGGAGAATTAGACCACCACCTGCAAACGACAGATGGTCCTGGGGTGAATATTCATAAGACGTCATAAGATGCCGCCGTTTCCAATCGGAATCGCGGAAATAAAAAAAGGCAAGCCCTCTGACTCATTCAAAGCCAGCGCTTGCCCTTCCATTCTTGCGGCTCGATGGGTCAGCTCGTGGGTGCATCCTGCCAAACATTAAACTTGTTGCCGTCGGGATCCTTGAATTTGAACTGCAATCCGCAGGAACCGTGATCTACCAGCGGCTCGACCTGTGCTCCATTTTCCCGCAGCCGCTTATGCAGCTCCGTAATATTCTCGACCTCGAAGGTTAACGAGAACATCTCATAATTCTCCCCTTCCCATTGGTTGGTTATGAAGTTGGCTGTTCGGTTACCCAGTGTTTCCAGCAGGAATAACCACTGTCCGTCCCCTAAGATCAAGATGGCGCCTGTATCGTCGCATTTTCTCACCGTAAGGCCAAATAGCTCCGAGTACCATTTTACCGCCAGCGGAAGATTCCTTACCGGGAGATAATTGCAATGAACCTTCTTTAGCAGCGGCTTGTTCAAGGATTGGAGCTTGGGTGCTTCGTTTAATGGGTTGTCTATCGTCATTCGATTCACCTCTTGTTCAATGTGGTTTCAATATATAGACGATGGAACCGGACCGATTCCGTCACGGAGAGCCATTTTTTTATCAATTCGGTTCAATTGCATGATACTTATTGCCGTCGGGATCGTAGAATACCAGCAATTTGCCGAATAAAGCATCTTCCCGGATCGGCTCCATTCCAATCCCCTGTTGATGCAGCCGCTGCTCTAACTCCCCAACGCTCGCTGCTTCGAACGTGAGTACAGGCATGCTAGCCGGGGCGTGGCGCTGACACTCGAGCAAATACAATTCCTGTCCGGATTCCAGCACCGGATTGCCGTGCCTACTGGTTCCCAGATGAAAATGCAGGATAAACCAGGCGGTGGCCTGCCCCTTATCCGTGACTGGAATATAGAAATGACCGGCTCGCTTAAGGACATGTTCCGAGACCTGCTGCTCGAAATCCCTCCCCAAACGATGAGTAAGGAAATAATGCTCGAAGTCACGGGCTAGATGCTGTTTCAAAACTTCTCTGGCACGTCGTATTCGGCTTTCAACCGCAGATACCGACATGTTAAGGAACTGTCCGATCTCTTTCATGGACCACTCGCTTAAGTAGTGCAGCACGACAACGGATTTACTCTTCTCCTCCAATCCCTGCAAGGCTCCCCAGACGGAATCATGGATCACATATTGTTCCAGCCATGGCGTGATATTGTCCGATGCTGGAGTCGTTTCGTGCAGGGGGAGAGCCTGCTTGCTTCGTTTGGCAAAATCGAGGCTGGTCCGGCGCGTTATCGCATACAGCCAGCTGCCCAGTTTCGCTGGATCGTTCAGCGTATGCAGGTTGCGATAGCACTTCAGAAATGCTTCCTGCACCGCATCCTGTGCCTCGTGGAAATCTCCCAGCACGCTGTACGCAACGGATAACAGGGCGTTGGAATACTCGTTGACGATCATCCGGTAGGCATCAAAATCCCCCGCTTTGGCATCCTCGATCCGTTGATGGGTTAGCGGCGAATGTTCTTTCATTAGGACAGATCCTCCCACCGTGCCCACATCTTCTCCGGATTGAGCTCATACACCCCATTGTCCCGGAACATGAAGTGATGCATGATAAACTCCCTCCGGATCGTCGCAAAGTCTTCATGATACTCTTTGATAAACTCGTTCATTTCCTTCTCGCTGTACTTCCGTCCCTTCTCCAACCGGGATACCATATGCGTAAGCACGATGAGTTTCTTCTTCAGCTGGGCAGGGATGCTCTTCAGCTTCCCGTCGGAGGTGAAGAAGTTCTTGATCACGGAATCCCTCATCCGCCGTTCTTCTTCCTGCAAGCTTTCCGTTACGCCCCCGGGCCGGACTCTTTGGTAAATCAGATTCTCCGTCGCTGTCGCATTGTTCTTAATAAAATAATCATTCAGCGAAAAAAAGATCGTGTTCTTGTCCCTGCGTTCGTTGATGAGGCTCGCTTCCCGCAGCTTCGCCGCGTGGTGCGTAATCGTAGCCGGCGTGACGCCGATCTTCTCGGCCAGAAGCTGGCCGTTCATTTCGCCTTCCGCAAGCAGGATGAGCATCTTGATTCGGGTCGGGTCTGCGAGCGCCTTGTGATAACTGACCACTTTATCCAATTGCACGGTTATCGACTCAACTCCTTATATAAATTTAACATTCATCTAATTTATAGTTTGTTAAATCAGATGTTAAACCATCCGAATTACAAAGTAAACCTCCTCATGGAGAATGAAGGCCCTGGCACCATAAAAAACCCGCCCTTCTTCATGAAGGAACGGGTTTTTCGGATGTTGCGGCTCCACGTACGGAACACGGTTGCTCTGTTGCTGTCGACCTAGATATCAGCTAAGCCGCTTCTTACACTACCGCTGCGTCCACCCTGGACTGATCGGCATTCTGGCATCGTTTGCATACCTTCAGTGCCGTGCCGTCCGATTTGTTGGCGACGTAGAGAAGCTTGATGCGCGACGTGCTGCATACCGGGCATGTGCCGCGGCCGCGCGATGGCGTGTTCCATAGTGCGCGGCCCCGTTTTGTTTTGGCCATGGTTCATATCCCCTTTATTTCATAATCTCCAATGGTATTTCGAACCCATGCACGCCGCTTGCCACCGCCGCGATTATTCTTTGTTATGCGAAGCTCAATCCTTGGGATGGACAAGCCGGATATCCGTGCAACTCCATTATAGGGGACGGGCCGTCGCCAAATATAGGGAATAAATGCTTATGAAGTCTTTTTTACATACGCCTTCTTTCGTGGCTATGAATTCCATATCCGCCGGATCTCCGGTACATCTGAACGGAAGCTGAGCTTATACACGTCGGGATTGGAGAAAGCCTCCCACTCGTTGAAGCCGATCTGATTATCGTAATGCTTCAGCAGAAGCGAGATCAGATTGCCATGGGATACCATAACGGCATTTCGGTTTGAACTCTGCAGGACCTCATGGACTACGCTTACCGCACGATGCATGGCTGTACGACTTGACTCTCCGCCTTCAAAGCACAAGTCCAGATCCTCATAGGTTCTGCGCAGCATCTCCCGCCATTCAGGAGCATTTCGACCCGACAGTATTCGCTCGGTCAACCTCGCATCCAGCACAACGGCCACGCCTATGCGATCAGCCAAAGGTGTAATGGTGTCGTGAGCTCTGCGATAAGAACTTGAAACAATACGGTCAATCCCTTTGTCGTGCAGAAATTCAGCAAGTTCAAGCGATTGCTGAAGCCCCTGCTCGGTTAACGGAGCATCCGCCGCTTGTCCCTCCGCTTGGCAATGGCGTACGATGTATATTTTTTTCATAGGATCGGCACCTCCCTATAATCCAATATTGCGTTTGAGCCCTTGATAGCTTCCTGACTCCGGAAATCCGCGCTGAACGATCGTCATAAACTTCTCGGAAAACCCGTGGTTTGCTAAATCTGCGATCGGGACCATGACCACATCGCCGATAGGATTGAGATCGAACTCATTCGTCGGGAGGCGGATTTCCCCCTCCAAGCGTTCCAGCAAAAACGTAATATGCAAAAGGGATGGCGATGAATCCGGCTTATCGCATAAATACAGAAGCTTGGTCACTTTTGTAACAAGCCCGGTCTCCTCTTCCATTTCCCGAATCATGGCTTCCTCCAGCGTTTCCCCTTGCTCTACCCTTCCTCCCGGAAGCGACCAGCCGCGTTCCGACGAAACGCTCTGTTTGACCAGCAGAATCCGTTCATCTTCGATCAAAATTCCGGTGACTCGAACCTGCAATAGGCTGCTCATACCCTTCCCCCATTCTTAGGATTTTGCTTTTCGAAAACCATGCTTATTTAAGCTTCCTTCGCGCCTCCTCCGCCCGCCGCACGCTCTCCATCGTCCACGGCGGCGTCTGGGGATGATCCCTAATTTCCGACAGCGTCATCCACTGCACCGAATCGACCTCGTCCGGGCTTTTGCAATACGGCGTTCCTCCATCATACTCGCACAAGAACACCATATTGATGACGGAACGGCCATCGCCCGTTACAAACGAAGAGCTGTAGACATATGTAACGTTTTCCTTCACCTCAACCCCGACTTCTTCGTAAAGCTCCCGCTTCACCGTGCGCTCCAGAATATCCGACGTGCTGCCTTCCTTGTCGACCTTGCCCCCCGCGAACGAAAGTGTTCCTCCTGCGTTCTCTTCCTTCAAGCTGCGCGTTATCATCAGCCACTGCCCGTCCTTATGCACGGCACCTTCCACATTGACGATGAACATGTGCTTCCTCCCCTCCATAAACCTCTTCTATCTTACTTTATATGATCATACCATTGACTCTCACCTTACAGGAGACCTTAAAATAGGTTCCAGCATTGAATCTATAGGGGACCCAGGGTTGGTGCGATTCAACCTTGGCCGCCGTTTCATTTTTGCATCAAAGATTTTTTTGCCTTATTAATTCATGTCGTCTCTCCGTTATGGTACAGTACATCAAGATGGTTGCAGGCTGATATCCGAAGGAGGGACTTATGAGCTATCACGGATCCGATTTTTACGACAACGACAAGAATTTCGAAAAATACATGGAACGGCGGCAGTGGCGGGAGAATGCCAACGATACGTTGGAAAAGCCCGTCATCCGGCAGCTGCTGAGGGATATCGCGGGCCTTCATGTATTGGACCTGGGGTGTGGGGATGCCGGCTTCGGCGTGGAACTGCTTCAAGAGGGGTGTGCCTCCTATGCCGGAATCGAGGGCTCCCGCAACATGGTGGAAGCCGCTTCGAGCAGCCTGGCCGATTACAAGAACGGGACCGTTCAACACATGAGGATGGAGGATTACGCGTATTCGCGCGACACCTATGATGTAGTGCTCTCCAGGCTTGCCCTTCACTATCTGCAGGATATCGGGGGTATCTTTCGAAGCGTTCACCAGACCTTGAAGCCAGGCGGAAGGTTCATCTTCTCCGTCGAGCATCCCGTCATTACCTCCACGCTGCAGCCGTCCGGCACCAGAACGAATTGGGTGGTGGACAACTACTTCATCCAAGGCTACCGGGAGCAGCAATGGCTCGGCGGCACCGTTCATAAGTACCATCGAACCGTCGAGGATCACTTCCGGGCGATGCAGGAAGCCGGCTTTATCGTGGAGCACTTGAGGGAGTCCCATCCTATGCGAGAGTATTTTGTCAACGAGGAAACCTATGAGCGCAGGCGCAGAATTCCGTTGTTTCTGTTTCTTGCGGGGAAAAAGAGCGAGTAGCTCACTAGCGGCATCAAGAAAAAAAAGCATCCTTCCACTTCACAAGTGAAAAGGGTGCTTTTTAAGTTTAATGGGTTCGTCGGAGACGGTTGCATAATTCATGCGCATGGTGCGTGGTTTGGGGCATGCATGAATGGCTGTTGGCCATGATAAGAAGTCATCCCCCAATCGCCGCTTCCACTTATGAAGGTCTGCCGGCTCTGCTTCCCTTGTTGAATCCGCCGGACTTGCGTTTCCGGGCCTGGCCGTTGTTAGGTTTCGAAGCTGCTTCCGAACTCAGCTTGCGTGCCATCTCTGAATATGGATTCGTGACGGCTTCCGTCATGGGCTTACGCGCCGAGTTCGTCTTGGATTGGCGGGCGGCGTCCGTCTTCGGCTTAATTCCCGCGTCTTGTCTTGATTGGCGGGGTGCACCCGTCTTCGGGTTGCGTGCCGCGTCGGCCTTTGGTTTGCGGGCCGCATCCGCCTTCGGTTTAGCAGGTCTCGATGCAGCTGACTTGCCTTTGCCGGGCTTGGACGAGCCGGATTTTGGCGTCGGGTCCACCTTGGCGGCTCTTAACGCCCCGGACATCGGGAAGTCATGGTCCTTCACTTCCGGAATGGACTTTCCGATTAGCTTCTCGATATCCCGAAGAAAAGGAACCTCGTCCACTTCGCAGAACGATATCGCCGTCCCGCTCAGTCCCGCGCGCCCCGTGCGCCCAATCCGGTGCACATACGTTTCCGGAATGTTCGGGAGGTTGAAGTTAATGACATGCGACAGCTCGTCGATGTCGATCCCGCGCGCGGCGATATCCGTTGCCACCAGGACGCGGGTCGCCCCGCTTTTGAAATTGTTGAGCGCCGTCTGGCGGCTGGTTTGCGATTTGTCGCCGTGAATGGCCTGAGCCGTAATATTCACCTTGTTCAGTCCGCGCGCAACCCGGTCAGCTCCCCGCTTCGTACGGGTAAAGACCAATGCCGACACGATGGACGGGTCCTTCATCAGCTCATTCAATTGCTGCTGCTTATTCCCGGTTTCCAGCAGGTACACCGATTGCTCGATCCGTTCGGCCGTAGAGGAGACCGGCGTGATCTCGACTTTTACGGGATTGTGCAGCAAGGTTTGGACAAGCTGGGTGATTTCCGCAGGCATCGTGGCGGAGAAGAACAGCGTTTGTTTTTTGCTCGGCATTTTGGCGATGATTCGCTTCACGTCATGGATGAAGCCCATATCCAGCATCCGGTCGGCCTCATCCAGCACCAAAATCTCCACATGCTGCAAATCGACGTGCTTCTGATTCATGAGGTCCAGGAGCCTGCCTGGGGTCGCAATCAGGATGTCCGCTCCCTGCTGAAGCGCGCGTTCCTGCGTCTTCTGCGAAACGCCGCCAACAATGGCCGTCGAACGCAGCTTGGTGAACTGGCTGTAAGCTTTGACGTTATCCGAAATTTGCAGGGCAAGCTCCCGGGTCGGCGACAACACCAATGCGCGAATGCGGCGCCCCATGCCCGGTTTAGGGGGTTGCTGATTCAACAGCTGGATCATCGGCACCGAAAAAGCGGCGGTCTTCCCGGTTCCGGTCTGGGCGCAGCCCAGCAAATCTCTGCCGGCCAGCACAGCCGGGATCGCCTGAGCCTGAATCGGCGTCGGCGCTTTGTAATTCTCCTTGGCCAAAGCCTTGAGAATGACAGGGGATATATTTAAATCTTCAAATGTCATGGGATCTCCTTTATGGTGAATATCTATACTTACGTCATAACATATAACGATACCACAGATCGGCATAAAAAAAGAAGCGGAATTTTTCTCCGCCTCCCCTTTAAGCCCCAAACCGCTGCCGATATCCGCATTTTCTGCATAATTCCTCAACCGCTTCCCGGCGCGAAAATCCGTCCACGAGGTTGTTCGCCCGCTCCCCATCCACGATGTCCGAGAAGGACTTCTGATGAAGGTTGCCCAAGTTGATGACCCCTTCCCCGTCCAGACAGCAAGGCACGACCGTCCCGTCTACAAGAATGGCCGCCTGACTGCGCAGCGCGTGGCAGAAGCCCTTGCCGTCATCCTCCGGGGCAGACAAGCTCGGCCACTGGAACTCATAATCCTGGTTCAGGTAGACGCGTTCGGCTACCCTTACGCCACCGCCGGGTTCAACCTTTTCCTCGATGCGGTAGTCCAAATTGAATTCCTGCTCCAACATTTCAAGCGTCTGGCGGTTTCGGCTCTTCTCCAGGTTCGTTTGGTTGTCCTGCGTTAGGTTCCACAGACGGAACGAGAAGATGACCTTATGTTCCTCCGCATCCCGCACAAAAGAGAGGATGTCCCGCAAATATCCTTCACGGTCCGTGGAGCCGACATGTCCGTCAAAGCTGTGGAGCGAGAAGTTCATCTGTCTCAACGCCGGCTTGCCCAGCAGCTTATGCCGGTTCTTCGCGATCAACGTGCCGTTGGTCGTGATATTGACCTTGAACCCCTTCTCATGGCTGATATCCAGCAGCTCGTCGATCTTCGGATGAAGCAGCGGCTCTCCCTTCACATGCAGATAAATGTAACTCGTGTGCGGCTTGATCTCATCCAATCTTCTCGCAAAGTCCTCCACTTTAATGAAGTTGGCCTTGCGCTCCGTCGGCGGACAGAACGTGCAGGCCAAATTACAAATGCTCGTGATTTCTATGTAAACTTTCTTAAACGTCTTCAAGATGTTATCCCCAATCCCATGTCTATGATCGTATGACGATTTGCCAGCTTGCTCGCTTGCCAATCCTTCACATCGTACCATAGGCTGGCATTTACAGCTACAGCTATAAATGGATCTGAGGCCATTCTAATATATAGGGAAAGAAGAGGGAGTACCCTCTTCTTTCGTTTTTGCTCTAATTATTGATGTTATGTTCATCGCTTATGTTAGAATGCGTCACTCATCAGCATCAAGCACACTCAGAATATCTTCAAGCGTCATGGATCTTATCGTAATGGAAGTACTCGGGGAGTCTCGTTTGGATGAGACTTATAACCCTGATCGACAGGACGAGCTTCTGCTGAAGGAGCTACAACCGGGTTTCCTTCACTCTCAACGATTACCTCCGAAGGGGCAGCTTCCGTTGAAGGAGCTATAACATTGCTACCTTCATTCTTAACTTCAGCCACAGGACGTGCTTCTGTTGGATAATCCACAACATCGCTTCCTTCTTTCTCAACTACAGCTGCAGGACGAGCCTCTGTTGGATAATCCACGACATTGCTTCCTTCAGCGACAGCCACAAGACGAGCTTCTTCTGGATAAGCTACAGCATCGTCTCCTTCATTCTCAGGGGCAGCTTCAGGACGAGCTTCTTTGGGATAATCTACAACATGGTTTCCATTATTCTCAACTAGGACTTCAGAGGATACCGCTCTTGGGGCCGCTTCTGTTGGTTGAGCTTCAGCATGACCAGCCTCAATGATTTTAGGCGTATTGCTAGAAGCCCATGCCGCTGCTGACGTGCTAATTACAGCAACCAAAAACACCCCTGTTAACGTGAGATACATTGTTTTCTTTTTTTGTTTCTTTACGTTCAGCATCATCATTAATCTCCTTTTCAATTGTTTGCCGTCACCGGATAAGGAGGCAATAAATTGCATGGGTAAATTCCTTGACCCTGCCATGACGCTTAAAATCGTCTCCCCATAGCGTTTCCGTTCGGCATAGGACATCTCTTTTACGACTTCTTCATCACAAGACAGCTCGCTCCATACATGAAGGTCCTTGCGAAGAATGTGCACCAAAGGGTTAAACCAATGTAGGGCGCTTGCTCCGAGCGTGAACGCTTTGACCCATAAATCTTTCCGTTTCAGATGGATCAACTCATGACGGATTACCATGTCCATGTTAACGGTATTCTCTATAGGGAGATAAATGGTAGGTTTCCATAGGCCGACAAGAACAGGGCTCCGAATGATGGAGCTGTGGGCAAGCCCGACGCTGCTTTTCACACCGAGGGCTTCCTTGATGAAGGAAAGCTGTTTCGCTGCTTCGCTGCTTATCGGAACGGTGACACGCGAATGTTCTAATTTCTTTAAAAATCTGCGATAACAATACAACTGCCATGCAGCAAAAGCTATAGCGCCGAGTGCCCATAAGACAATAAGGGGCAGGGCTACGTTTACTGAAATGGTCTTTGCCGGAATGAGCGGCTCCAAACCAGTCCCTGAATATGGACCGGGCAGCGCATGTTGCTCTGTTGAAGGCAACTCGTTCACAATGGGAACGGTTGCTGTTGCACTAAATGTAAAAAGCGGCGAGATCCACTGAATACCAAGGACGACGGGTAAAAGATAAAAGACTACTGCCATTTTGCCAATTCCATAGCGCCACTTTGTAGGAAAGGTATTGACGAATACGATCCGCAGTACAAGAATGCAGGCTACAACGGCACTTCCGGCAACGGTAAGGGTCAACAGCAATTCAAGAATAGTATTCATAAGCACCCCTACTTTTGCGAGAACCATTGCTTCAGCTCTGCAATATCTTCATCCGAAAGCTTTTCGCCGTCATACAAAGCCGAAATTAGGTTTTTAACCGAGCCTTGATATAATCCGTCCAGGACGTGCTGCGCTTCCATCAGCTTATAATCTTCAGGCGAAATGCGCGGCGTATATTTATTGGTCCGTCCATCCCTCGCAGCCGTAAGTGCCCCTTTGTCCACCAAACGCGACAGGAAGGTGGAAATGGTCTGTGCCTTCCATTCTCTTCCTCTCTGGGCAAACAGTGCGAGCAATTCGGTGGATGTGACAGGCGGCGTACACTCCCAAATCACCTCCATGAGCTCCATTTCAGTATCCGATAATTTTTGAACCTGGTTCACGGTGAACACCTCTTTACGTCGTTATGCGTCCATAACGAACTTATTACTACACGATGTAGTGATTATAAACTACTACATCGTGTAGTGGTATGTCAAGCAAAGGGAATTGAAGTTTACAGCTGCATCGAACTTATATGTAAAATGAAAGAACCGCGCAGGAGCGCGGTTCTTTGTCCAACCATACAGCAAATAATTTAGGGCACACCGGATTCACCAGGCCCCCTTATTTTTACTCGTACAGATGGTAGTTTAACGCCGTTTATTTTGAATCGTTGTCGTCATTTTCTGCAGCCTCGCCAGCTTTGTTACCCAATGCTGCGCCTGCGATACCACCGGCAATCGTGCCGATCGGACCCAGTATGGAACCTACAGCAGCACCCACGACGCCGCCGCCCGCGGTTCCGATAGCTTCTCCAGCGTCAACGCCCATGTTGGTCGTGTCGCGGTCAGCATCAGCCTTATGATTACGATCGTTTTTATTAGCCATCCATCTCACTCCTTCGAAATTTGTGACAGGAACAGCTCCATCTTGCCGGACGTTGTTCCAAACCATATCTTGCCCTAACGGATCTAAAAGAATTCTTTAAAATATGCCGGTTCGGATTCCTTTCTAATCGAAAATAGGTTGCGAATTTTAGACGATGTTTGCGGATTATGGGATTATGTAAACGGTACCAAGCTTGCTACAATGAACATGCAATTACGAAACGAACATTTGCTCAAGGGGGATTATTCATGAAAAAGCTGTCGATTTTACTGTTAACCTGCGTGCTCATTATAGGGGCGCTGAGCGGTTGTGCAAGCAGCGAGTCCGATTCGGGTTCGTCGAATAAGCTCGTGATCTACAGTCCAAACAGCGAGGAGATCATCAAAACCATCATTCCGATGTTCGAGAAGCAGACCGGGATCACGGTTGAGCTTGTAACGGCTGGCACCGGAGAAATTATTAAGCGCTTACAGTCCGAGAAGCAGAACCCATACGCTGACGTAATGTTCGGCGGTTCCATGGCCGGCTACCGCGAAAACGAAGCTTTATACGAGCCTTACGTATCGCCTGAAGACAAGAATTTAATGGAAGGACACCGCAATACGTCGGGCTTCGCTACCCCTTATATCTCGGACGGCAGCGTGCTGCTCGTGAACAAAAACCTGATCGGCGATATCAAAATCGAAGGTTATGCGGATTTGCTGAACCCGCAGCTTAAAGGGAAAATTGCTTCCGCCGACCCGGCAAGCTCCAGCTCCGCTTTCGCACAGTTAACGAACATGCTGAAAGCCATGGGCGGCGATTATGAGAGTGAGCAGGGCTGGAATTACGTCGGGCAACTGATCGAGAACCTGGACGGCAAAATCGCCAGCGGTTCCGGCGCCGTCCACAAAAGCGTGGCGGACGGAGAATACGTAGTCGGCCTTACTTACGAAGACCCTTCCAGCACCTATGTAAAGAACGGCGCACCGGTCGAAATCGTGTATCCGAAAGAAGGCGCCGTATTCCTGGATGCGGGATCCGCCATCATCAAAGATGCGCCGCACATGGACAACGCCAAGAAATTCATCGACTTCATCCTGTCCCAAGAAGCCCAGGATGCGTTCGGCACGCAATTAACGAACCGCCCGCTTCGCCAGGATACCAAGCTTGGCGACCACATGAAGCCTTATGAAGAGATCCACATGATCGATGAAGACACGGACTACGTCAGCGCGCATAAATCCGAGATCGTTGAGCGTTATGTCGATTTGTTCACTAGCGTTAAATAAACTATAGAATCAGGTGACAACCATGAGCGTAACCATAACCATTCAAGACTTAATCAAAAAATACGGCGACACAACCGTCATTCCCGAGCTGTCCCTGGAGATCAAGAAGGGTGAATTCTTCACCCTTCTCGGGCCTTCCGGGTGCGGCAAGACGACACTGCTGCGCATGATTGCCGGCTTCAACAGCATTGAAGGCGGAACCATACATTTTAACGAGCGCGTCATTAACCAGGTGGAACCGGGCAAACGGAATATCGGGATGGTTTTTCAGAGCTATGCGATCTTCCCTCACCTAACCGTCAAAGGAAACATCGCGTTCGGGCTGGAGAATCGGAAATTATCGAAGGCAGAGATTAACGCCAAGGTCGATGACATCCTTAAGGTCGTTCAGATCGAGCCCTATAAAGACCGCATGCCGAAGAACCTGTCCGGCGGCCAGCAGCAGCGCGTTGCGCTAGCCAGAGCCATCGTCATCCGGCCGGACGTCCTGCTGATGGATGAGCCTCTGTCCAACCTGGATGCCAAGCTTCGGGTCGACATGCGTAACGCGATTAAAGACATTCAGCGGGAGGTCGGAATTACCACCGTCTACGTCACGCACGATCAGGAGGAAGCCATGGCGGTTTCCGACCGCATCGCGGTCATGAAATCCGGCGTGATTCAGCATCTGGGAACGCCGCAGGAGATTTACCAGCGTCCTGCAAACGTATTCGTTGCAACCTTTATCGGTCGGACCAACATCCTTGAGGGCAATATAACAAAATCCGCAGGCAGCTATGCCCTGGCATTCGGCTCCGGCTATTCGGAAGAGATGACGAACATCGAGGTGCCGAAGTCAGATGCCAAGGCTGATACGCTAAACGTTCAAATCTCGGTTCGGCCGGAAGAGTTCATATTAACCGAGGACCAGACCGGCATGAAAGCAACGATCGTACACAGCGTATTTTTGGGGCAGAACACCCATTATTTTGTGGATTTGGCATCCGGTCAACGCGTGGAGATTACGCAGGAATCGAAAACGTCACAGATCCTCGAGCCGGGTCAAGACATCTATCTCAAGGTGAAAAAAGATAAAATTAATGTCTATGATGCGGTCGGCGAACTGAACTATACAAGGGGCGTCCGGCTATGAGAGAGACGCGCAAACGATTTGATGTCTGGACCAACATTTCGTTACTGATCTTTGTGTTCTATATTCTGTTTCTGGCCCTGCCATTGTTTACGATGCTGTTCAAGAGTGTGTACAATGGCACGACAGGCGATTTTTCCCTTGCCTATTTCACGAAGTTTTTCAGTAAGCCCTACTATTTGAACGCCCTCTTCAACAGCGTTAAGGTGACCGTCAGCGTAACCTTGCTTGCCGCGATTATCGCAACGCCGCTGGCTTATATTATGGCTACGGTGAAGATCAAAGGCAGCTCGGCCATTCGCGTACTGATTCTGATCTCGTCGATGTCGGCTCCGTTCATTGGCGCTTACTCCTGGATCCTACTGCTCGGAAGAAGCGGCGTCATTACGAAATTCGTCAGCAGCACATTCGGCATTACGATGCCGGATATCTACGGATTTACGGGGATCTTAGTCGTCTTAACCTTGCAGATGGTCCCTCTGATCTTCATGTATGTATCAGGCGCACTCAAGAATATGGACCAATCGCTGATGGAAGCTGCCGAGAGCATGGGCTATACAGGCTTAGCCAAAATGCGCAAAGTGCTTCTCCCGCTTATTACGCCAACCTTGCTGGCAGGCGGCCTGCTCGTCTTCATGCGCGCGCTTGCCGATTTTGGTACGCCGATGCTGATCGGCGAGGGATATAAAACCGTGCCCGTGCTGATCTTTAACGAGTTCATCAGTGAGGTCGGCGGCGATGACGGCTTTGCGGCGGCGATTAGCGTCATTGTCGTTCTGTTCGCCACCACGATATTCCTGCTGCAAAAATTCGTAGCCAATCGCAAATCCTTTACGATGAGCGCACTGCATCCGATCGAAGCCAAGAAGAAGAAGGGCGTCGGCAATATCGCGGCTCATGCGGTTATCTATCTGTATACGTTAATCGCGCTGCTGCCGCAGCTCTATGTCATCTATACTTCGTTCCTGAAATCCAACGGCAGAATTTTCGTTGAAGGGTTCTCGCTCCAAAGCTACCGGGATGCTTTCAGTAATATTGGCGGCGTCATTCTGAACACGTTCTTCCTGGCTATCGTGTCGCTGGTCGTCATCATTCTGTTAGCGATACTGATTGCTTACGTAACCGTTCGAAGAAAGAATGCATTGACGAATACGCTGGATATCTTCACCATGTTCCCGTATATCGTTCCCGGCTCCATACTGGGAATCGCCCTATTGATCACGTTCAACAATAAACCGCTGGGGTTAAGCGGGACGGCCGTCATCATGATCATCTCGTTTGTCATCCGGCGCCTGCCCTATACAATACGATCCAGCGCAGCCATTCTGCATCAGATTAACGACGGGATCGAAGAAGCGGCGATCAGCCTGGGCGCTTCCCAGATGAAGACGTTCTTCAGGATTACGCTTCCGATGATGCTGGCAGGCGTCGTCTCCGGCGCGATCCTGAGCTGGATTACCATCATTACCGAATTAAGCACTTCGATCATTCTGTATACAGGCAAAACCAAGACCGTCACGGTCGCCATATACACCGAGGTCATTCGCGGGAACTACGGCGTGGCGGCAGCGCTCTCCACGATTCTTACCGTCATTACGGTCGTGTCGCTGCTCGTTTTCCTGAAGCTTTCCGGACAAAAGGAAGTTTCCATGTAAATGTAATGTAATCATAACGTAGACCTACATCCAAGCCGGCGCCTGCAGCATGCAGGGCCGCTTGGATGTATTTGGATTATCTGCGGTTAACCGCGAGTCAGTATAATAGGATCGAGGTTCTTATCGCAGATGGAGGGCAGCATGAAACCAACACCTTATCGTAATTTCAAGGAATCCACCCGTCATTTATTTCGCGTCTATACGATGATCCCCTTCTCCATCTTAATCGTATTGTTCTTGGCGTTCACCATTATGAACGGGCGTTTGAACTTAACCCAAAAAACGACCGAAGCCGCCCAGTCCATCAGCCAGTCCATATCCGGCGTATATCGGCAGTATGACGAGGAGATTCATCGGATGGCCGAATCTCCCACCGTAATCAACTATGTAAGCTCCCATCTGGGCAGCGAACAAGTATATTCCGAGTTCTATGATTTCAACAATCGACAGAAGATCAAAAGTATTTTTCATATCGTCAATACCGATGGCGTCTTCCTGGCCAGTTCAGCCCCGGCGGATGCGCTGTACTCCAATTTTGCCTTCGGCAACCTCATTCACCGGATTGAACAGCGGCCCGGCGACACGCTAACCGAAATGAACAGCTTCCGCTATTCGCATGACCGCGATACGAGCTACACGTTCGGCAAAGCCATCGTGAAGGACCAGCAGACGATAGGCTATATCATCTATCAGCTGTACGAATCGGACATCCAGAAGGTGATTTTCGAGCAAAATAATGAAATCGCCCTGATCACCGATGAACACAACACCATTATTGCCACGACAAGCAATGTGACCAAAGGTGTGCTCAATAAATTCAACCCCAAGGTCGATAACAAGGGACATGTTCTGCTGAACGGGGGCAAGTACTACAAATATTCCAAACGAATTCCTGGCACGCCGATCCAAGTCATTACGCTGAATTCCTACAAATCGGAGCAGTACACCTATTATACGGTTTCTTTCTTTGTCCTTGCGGCCAGCCTGCTGCTCTGGGTCTTGATCCAGTTCCTGGCGAACAAAATGTCGGCGCGCAATTCCGAATCGATCGATAAACTCATACACGCTTTAGCCCAGCTGCGCGAAGGGAACTTCAACGGCTATGTCGACATTCAGACGAATGACGAGTTTCAAATACTCGGCAATGAGTACAACGTGATGCTGGATCGGCTGAAAGAATTGATCGAGAAAAACAAAGAGCTGTCGGAGCTCCGCACGATTATCGAGGTGAAGCAGCTGCAATCGCAGTTCCATCCGCATTTTATTTTTAATGTGCTCGAAACGCTGCGCTATGCCATTAAGATTGACGCGAATCAAGCCCAGGAGATCGTGCTGATCCTATCCCGATTGCTTCGATACAGCATCGGACATGACCGCAGCGTCCAGCTGAAGAATGACATGAATTATGTCCGGGATTACCTGAAGCTGCAGCAAATCCGGTTCAATGACCGGCTGGACTATCGGATTACCGTAGCCGAGGAAACGCTGGATGTGTACGTCCCCAAGCTTCTGCTGCAGCCGATTATCGAAAACGCTATCAAATATGGGTATGAGAATCAAAGTGATGTGCTGATCGAGATTAACATCCACACCTCCGCCGGCAAGCTCATTCTCGAGGTTCGCGACAACGGGCAAGGCATGAGTAAAGAGAGACTGCAGGAAGTGAACCGGATTCTGCAAAGCCAGACAAACACGACGCAGCATATCGGGCTGTACAACGTTCATCGCCGTTTGGTGCTTCTATATGGCGAAGCGTCCGGCATCCACATTGACAGCACGCAAGGAACAGGCACCTGTGTCGTCCTTACGATTCCTTACGAATGGAGTGAATATCATGTTTAAAGTACTGCTGGTCGAAGATGAGGATATGATTCGCCGGGGCATCCGGTTCAGCATCGATTGGGTTCAATACGATTGCATCGTCATTGAAGAAGGACTTAACGGACAGGACGGCTACGAGAAGATCTGCGAGCTGAGGCCTGATATCGTCATAACCGACATCACCATGCCGATCATGGACGGCATCTCGATGATTCGGGAAGGACTGCGGCAGCATACCTTCAGCAGCATCATTATCTCCGGTTATAATGAATTCCACCTGGCGCAGCAGGCACTCCAGTTAGGCGTCACCGAATTCCTGGTGAAGCCCTTAGAGGATGAGCAGCTGGTTGCGGCACTCGAATCAGCCAAAGCCAAAGTGGATTTAATCCGCAAATATGAAGTAATTTCGAATCATCCGCAGGAAAAAGAAGAGATTTTGAACAGTAAATTTCTGGAGAAGGAAACCAAAACCTCGAAATACGTGTCCAAAATGATCGCCTATGTACAGGAGAACTATGCCAAGAAGATCAGCATTCATGACCTCGTGGAAGAGCTCGGCTTAAGCGCCTATTACCTGAACCAGAAGTTCAAGGCGGAGACAAGCTATACCTTCAATGAATTTCTTAACCGTTACCGCATCCAGAAATCGATCGAGTTACTGAAGTCAGGCGACAACAAGGTCTATACCATCGCGCAGGATATCGGATTCAGTGATTACAAGTATTTTATCAGCATCTTCAAGAAGTACGCCCACGTCACGCCGAGCCAGTATCAGGAATATTTCGAGGAGAAGAATGGATAGAACGGGGAATCTAGTTACTAGAGGTACTCTATCGCACTTATATTTGCACACACCCCTGCTAGGCATGAGCAGGGGTGTAGAATCTTTATCTATGATCCCTGTCGTTCATACAGCCGGTACATGGATAGCTCACCACTCATCGCCACCGCTTGCGCAAAGGCTTCCTTCACGTCCCGTCCTTGCTGAACGATCTCATAGAACAGCCGGAGAACGAACATCAGCGCTTCGTTGCCGTCCGGGTAGTCATCCGGCCCGATATACATCCTGCAGCCCCGCTTCAGGAAAGCGTCGGCCAGTGCTGGATCCCCCAGCGAGCAGCCGTTCGCGATCACCGTCTTCCCGTCCAGCTTCGCATATCGCATAATCTCGCCTGGCCCGAAGCCGCCCCTCGGCTCATCCTCCTCGTATACCTCTTCACCGAGCTCCGGCATGATCATGCTGCCCTCATCCCCGTGAAAGTTCAACAACATTATATCGGTGCCTTCATATAGATCATCGCCTGACAAGACGGAGATCAGATCATTCGGCCTCCCGATCCAGTATGTAAAGACGCGCACCCCGAAATACTCCAGAGCCGCCCTTACGGCTTGGCTCTCCATATCGCAATCCGGTCCGACAACCAGAGCGACCTGCATAATCGGCTTACTCACTACTAAATCCCTCCTGATGATGACTTCGATAAGAAGCTCATACTTTTCTCCATATCATCCACCATTGTTTATCATACGAATCGACTTCAATCTCTTCCAGACCTAGATTCGCTTCGCTGATCCAACTTCTAGCCAGTTGTATATAGTCGTTGTGAAATTCGGAGGAATAACCCATTTCATCATATCCGGCATAGGTAATGTTATCGAATATCATGTATCCTCCGCTCTTTAACTGCTTACAGCTTGTGTCTATGATTTGGATAAACGCCTGATACGCTGCATCTTTTAGCGTACCTTTGCGGTGATAATCCATCACCGCTTGCAGCATTAGAGGTTCGATCGTCCACCAATCTTGATTTACTGTATCAATGCCTTCACGATCCGCGATAATGGTCTGGATGATATCGTTAATAGCGTGATGAAAAGCGACAACGTCAAAAGAGGACTCCGGATAATATAAACCGATATTGGCGGCATCGTCCTCAACAACCCGTATGCTGACGTCCATTCCTTTTGTTTTCTCCTGAAAATGTTGTGTCAGCTCCCTGTTGAGGTTGGCCGTCACATAGGACCCCGCTTCATGGGAATAGGCGTCTACAGCCTTGGGAATGTAAATGACATCGCCTGCACCGACTTCCAAAAGACTTAAAGCACGGGGCACATTCAGCTCCGTGAAGAGATTCTGCCAGGATGCTGAATAATACAGTTGAAGATATTCGAATACCCTCTGCTTGGATATATCTATTGGTACTGCTAATATGTCTTTCAATTTGTTTTCCAATTGGACTGCGTTCATCTGTTCCAATTCCGAAATCATGTCCTGCGAAAAGTCATGTTGTAGGATATCGTTAAACAAGCCGGCACTCGTTTTCTCGGCTAGCGTCTGCATATTCATCAGCGTATCCCTCTCTTCTTTTGGTTTCTAGAGTATATTCGAATATATGGTGTTTTTTCCTCTTTTTAAAATTTGAAAGAGTAATCTTTTAATATAAACGCAAAGAACCCGAAAGAGGCACTTTTTTCAAAGCATCCCTCTCGGGTCTTCATTCTAAAACATGGATATGGCGGTTCCTTAGCCAACAGCTTTCACCATTAACTCACAATATGAGTGCCGGCCTGTTTCCTGATGGCATCGCTTAAGCTTTCCGGGTTCGTAATGATAACTCTGCGCCTCGGCTTCTTAAGAAAATTGAGGCTCGCCTCAATTTTGGGAAGCATGCTGCCTTTCGGGAAATGCCCCTCCTTCACATACTGTTTAATCTCGTCAACGGTGACCTCTTCCAGCGCCTTCTGTTCCGGCGTACCGAAATTCACGAATACTTGGGGCACGCCCGTTGTGATAATCAGCGTTTCCGCATCCACCTGTTCCGCCAATAAACTTGTGGCAAAATCCTTATCGATCACCGCATCGATGCCTTCGTAGGTATTGTCCTTCGTCTTGATGACGGGAATGCCTCCTCCGCCGACGGCAATCACGATACAGCCGGACTCGATCAGTGATCGGATGGCATCCTTCTCCACGATATCAATGGGCGCAGGCGAAGGAACAACCCTGCGGTATCCGCGCCCCGAATCCTCGATCATCACCCACTCGGGATGCTCGCGCTTCAATTCCTCGGCTTGCTCCAGGGTGAAGAAGGAACCCACCGGTTTCGAAGGCTCGCGGAAGTTATGGTCGGCCTCGCTGACCTCAACCTGCGTGATGATAGTGGCTACCTTTTTCGTGATGCGGCGGTGGATGAATTCATTCGTTAACGCCTGTTGAATTTGGTAGCCGATGCCGCCCTGCGTGTCCGCCACGCAGTTCACGAGCGGAACGGCATTCATGCCGATGACCTCGGAGGCCACCTCGCTCCTTCTCAGCTCGAAGCCTACCTGCGGCCCGTTTCCGTGCGTAACGACCACGTTGACGCCGGCTTGCACCATATCCGCAATATTGGCTGCAATTTCGCATACCGCTTCGTACTGATCCTTAATCGACTCGCGACCGTTATCCTTCACTAACGAATTTCCGCCAATGGCTACAACTACAAATTTATTCATGACAATCCTCCTGGTCGTTCAGCCGATTGCTCCAGCTGCGTGATCCTCTATGACGAGCCGTAAAGGCGCGGGGCATAACGAGCTGCAGCGTTTTAGAATACAACTCATCCCAATCGCGCCGGAGGCTGTTGAAAATTCCGAAAAGAGGCGTTGATTCTGCAGAATTATTTTCGTGCGGCAGCCGCTGCTTTTTCTTTCAATCCCTCGGCTCTGCCATGGTTCGGATGAAGCGTAAGTGCACGTTCTATTAGCGCCATGGCCTCCTCCGTCCGTTTAAGCTCCAGCAGGCTGCAAGCCTTCTCGCAGTAATAATCCGCGTGATCCGGACCGTATTCGATTGCCTGGTCAATCTGCTCCATCGCCGCCTCATAGTGACCAAGCAAATTCAGGGACTGGCCCTTATGGTAATGATATAGCGGATTCGTGCGGTCATGCGTGATCGCGTTCTCGATCGCTTCGGCGGCTTCACGATGCTTGCCTAGCGATCTCAGGCTGTTCGCCTTGTGGAAGGAATAATCATAACGCCAAGGCTGCTGTGCCAACAGCTCATCCATCACGATGACGGCTTCCTCATGCCTGCCCAGCTCTCTTAAATAATTGGATTTATGATAACGATAGAACATTTCCTCGGGCTTCCGCTCAATTGCTTTATTGTATTCGGCAATGGCTTCTTCCGGACGCTTCATCATCCGATAGGCATTCGCTGTATAGAAATAAAAGTCGAGATCGCCCGGATCCAGGGAGAGCGCTTGTTGATAAGCGGCCAGAGCCTCGTCGTAGCGCCCCAATTCTCCGGAACAATACCCTTTGTAATAGTAGAGGTCTATTGGATTCCCTTCTTTTCCCAGCGCGTTGTCGATGACCGAGAGGGCTTCCTCGAACTTCTCTGCCTTCGCCAGCTCTTTCGCTCTTAGGATGCTGTCCGGGAGACTTACGCTTTGTTTGTTGAGAATCTGGATGACCTTATGCTGCTTCATCTCTACCGCATGCTGGAGGGATGACTTTCCGTCACGATCCTTCAGATGCACGTCGGCTCCCGCTTCAACCAGAAGCTGAATGATATCGGCGTACAGCCGCCCCCCGTTTCCAAGAATGACGGCCTCCAGCAGCGCGGACCAGCCCAGATTGTTTACGTGATTCACCGCAACGCCCGCTTCCAGGCAAATCTGAACGGTTCTTGCATATCCCTTCTCGCTCGAAGGCAGCAGCGTCGTTCCTCCGAAGCGGTTCACGCTGGCGAGATCGGCTCCTCCGTTAATGGTTAGACGCAGGATTTCATGAAAGCCGTTAGCTCCTGCACAGAGGTATGGGGTTAACATGGTAATGTCTCTTGCATTCACGTCGCTGCCGGCTTCGATCAGTCTTTGGGCAAGGGAGACATGGTTTCTCTGCGTTGCAGCCATTAGAGCCGTCCGGCCCTGGCCGTCCTTATGATGAACATCGGCACCGCGCTCAAGCAGCTGCTCTGTCGCAGCCAAGTCTCCGCGGTCGCATGCTTGAATGAGTTCGTCATTCATCGCGTCAGGATTCATTGATTGGCCTCCTCTTATTATGATGTCGTTCCTTATTATCGGACCTGCTATTTCGGGTCATGAATCTGACTGTAATGGATTCGCCGGATCACGAAGATCGGAAAAGTGTTTATACACAAACAGCGCCGCAACCATCAGGTAAGCATATACAAACGGCATCAAGGCATCCTGGGCAAATCCGACCGTCGGCGCGTGGATGATGCCGAACAGGGATAGAACGGCTGCGATGGCCGCGAACACGGCAGCCCGCAGCGGCTTGTTCAGTATGGCAAAGATGGCGATCGAACCCCAGATCAAGCTGCTAAGCGGCGCGCCGTTCCCCAGATGATTCAGACCGTTGTAGTACACGCCTTTGCTTAACAATAAATCGATACCTACCTTGGAAGCCGTCGTTTCAGCGGCACTAAAGATGTTATTGGCCAAGGTTAAGGCCCAGTTGGCGATCCAAGGGAATAAGGTAATGAAGATGACGGGCACTTCAATCTTAGGCGTCTCCCGGACGACCTGATTCGCCGTGACCACGCCGACATACACCAGGATCGGAACAATCGCGACGACCGGGATGATGGACAGGAGCAGCGCCCCGATTCCAAAAAGCGAGATAATCAGCATCGCGAAGCCGGATGCAATCGTATACCCCAGGCCCGCGCCGATGGATTTCCAGCCGGCGTGGCCGATGTACACGGTAACCGGGAACGGGTTGCCCGTGAATGCGCCGATGCTGGAAGCCACGCCGTTCGTCAGCATGACGTTCCGGGTGTTGTAATGATCACCGGCCGCATGCGCGCTTTCGATATTTTCCAGGTCGAAAATATAGTTGGCAAGCCCCAAAGGAATCGCCGACGCCAAGTACGGCAGCGCATGAGGAATTCCTTGGAACAGGCTTGTAATGTGCACTTCAGGCGGATTAAAGCCGAGCGTGGACAGCGCAGCCGTAATCGCTTCCGGATTCTGCAATCCGAAGACCCAAGCCAGGACGGTGCCGGCAATGAGCAGCAGAAAGCCGGTCGGGATTTTTTTGAATATCGGGGATTTACCGAACCAGTTGATAAAGATGATGACCAGTACGATAAAAGCGACGATCGGCGTTTCGAACGATTGCAGCATCGGGTTCATGGCAAGCAGCAGCAAGCCAAGCCCGGACAAACAGGATAAGAGAACGGTTCTTGGAATCACTTTTCGAAGCACATCGCCCAGGAAAGAGCCGACGACCAGGATCAAGGCTTCGAAGAAGCACCATACGAGACCGATCTGCAGCGCAAACGTCGCATCGTTGGTCTGTCGGAATACCGGAATCAGCACCAGAAATGTAACGGTAAATATCGATGGGGCGCTCGGACCCGAAGGCAACGCGGTAATGTCGCTTCGGCCCGTCTTCTTTGCCAGCTTGTATCCAAACCAACCGTAAGCCATGCTTGCGATAAAGATAGCTAATCCGAAGGCAGGAACCACTCTCCCGTAGACCATATCCTCCGGAAAGCCTACAACGAATATCAACAGTGAAATCATGGTCAGCAGATTGGTTAGATTATTGGCAAGCAAGCCGAAGAACGCAGCCCAATCTCCCTTTTTCCACAACATTTTCATGAGTACCTGATCCATATAAATGCCTCCTTAGATCACTACGCTTAAAGATCTAGCATTTCAGGCGCCCTTCAGACGTGAGCGCATGCCTGAAGGGCAGCCATTCTATGACCGAATGCGCCGGCTTAGAGCCAGCAACGCCTGTTCAAAGCAGTCCGCCGGCGGGTGCGTGATGCCCGCTCCAATCATTCCGATGCCCGGGTCCTTATGCGCGATGGCGGTGTTAATGACGGGCATGATGCCGGTCTGCGCCACTTTGCGAATATCGATGCCCGTCGGAATGCCGCTGAAGTTCAGCAAAGGAATCGTGACGTTCGGATTCTCGGTTGTCGTAATCTCCTTCATTTTGACCGAATAATTCATGGCTTCATCCACGGTTCCGCCGACCAGCGCCACGATCGCCGGAGCGGTTGCCATCGCGAATCCGCCGATTCCGTAGGTCTCCGTGATCGCGCTGTCGCCGATATCAAGGCCTGCATCCTCCGGCTTGTAGCCGGCAAACATCGGTCCGACCACCTTTTGCGCCGGTCCGGTAAACCAGGTGTTGCCCGGCATGCCGCTGACGCGAATGCCGAATTCGACGCCATTGCGGGCCATCGTGGTCACGATGGTGCTGTATTCAATCCCATGGGCCGCGTCCAGCGCGCATTTACAGAGCGCCATCCAGGTCGGGCCGGAGAAGTAATCGCTGCTTGCCACGAAGTCGAAGACCTCGATCTGCTGCTCGGTAGGGAAGTCCGTCCGCAGAATCAGCGGCGTCAACGCTTGGATCAATAGCGTTGTGCCGGCATTGTTGCGGTTATGGCATTCATCCCCCATATGAAGCGCCTGCGACAGCATAAGGCGAAGGTCGATGCCGTTCTCGGAGAACTTCATCGCATCCCGGAGCATCGGGCCCAGCACGTCCCTCATCCAGTTCAGGCGGGCGATGACCGTTTCGTCGTTGGCGCCCATCCGCAGGATTTTGGATAACTGCTCGCTCAGGTTCGTATAAGCGATATTCCCGTAGGTCCGGTTCTCCACGATGTGCATGAACATGGAGGCCGAGGTTACCCCTGCCATCGAGCCCACGCAGTTATGTTCATGGCATGGCGAGAACGTGATTTCGCCCGATGCTGCCAGCTCCGCCGCTTCGTCCAGATTGCCGGCCAAGCCTTCGAAGACCAAAGCGCCCGTAACCGCGCCCTTCATCGGACCGCTCATTCGCTCCCACGTTATCGGCGGACCTGCGTGCAGGATCGTCTTTTTGGTCATGCCCGGGACAACGTTGATCGCCTGATCAAAACCGATCAGCACCGGCTGGGAGTTGATGATCCGCTCCACGGCCTGCTGGTTCGCCGCCTCGATCTTCTCCCGGATGTCCGGCTGATCCAGCTGATCCAGCAGAGCGATCAGTTCAGGCTTGCCGCCGCCCGGCGGTTTCCATTCGAGGTGGGAGACCTTCCCCTTTTGCTTCAGGATATCGTCCTTGAACATTTCGAGACCCACGTTGATTACATGAAGATCGCTGTTAAACAGCTCGTTGATTCTGCTCATGTCATACTCCTTTCTCGACGAAGCCTCTGGCGAGAAGCCCCGTGTTCGTACTGCTGCTGGCATAAGTAACACCCGCAGACACCAGTTTATTCAACTGCTCTTCAACGGACGGCGTATCCAGATCCGTTCCCAATACATAACCGATGATCTCCAGATGCCTGCCTTCCTGCTCGGCCGCCTGCTTCGCCTCCAGGATCGCCGGAAGCATAACCCCGACCGGGTCCTCGTGTGATCCGTATCCAAGAACAAAGTCCATCACGATGACGCCGACCGACGGATCTTTGGCTTCCTGCTTGAATCTGGCGATCCGGGAAGAAGGATCGATCATCGGATGAGGCTTGCCGTTGGTGAACTCGTCATCCCCGAAATCGATGAACGTGTGGCCCTGGCTCACATGGATATCCTGCAGACGATACTTCGGATCCTTCGGAATGTTGCTGTATACGTCCTCGTATTGCTCCATCGCCAGGTACATCGATTCGTCGCACAGGGTTCCGCCGCAGAACAATCCGCGGATATACTTTTGCTCCGGCTTCAGCTTGGCCTTGACCTCATCGATGAGAGGCAGGTTCAGCGGATGCTTATCGATGGTGCTCTCGTCGACGCCGGACAGGATAACGGCTTTCAGCGCCGCTTCTTTCGTTGTTTTGGCAAAATGCCCGCCGGCGTTCACCACCGCTTCTTCCGTTCCGCCGATAAAACACACCACGACCGGCTTGCTCATGTTCTTGATCTCGGCAAGCACCTTCTCCTCCACGCTCTTGGCTGGCGGCTTCGAGACCAGGACTATGACCTTGGTCGCATCGTCTTGGTTAAGCGCCCTCATGCCGTCCAGCATCATAATGCCGCCAACGCGTTCGCTTAAATCGCGTCCGCCCGTGCCGATCAGCTGGGAGATTCCGCCGCCAAAATCATGAACCCGAACGCTGACCTCCTGGCTTCCCGTCCCGGATGCGCCAACGATCCCGATGCTGCCTGGGCGCACTTGATTGGCAAAGCACAGCCCCACGCCTCCGATGATCGCCGTACCGCAGTCCGGTCCCATCATGAGCAAACCGCGTTCATGCGCGATGTTCTTAAGCTCGATCTCTTCTTCCACGCTGACGTTATCGCTGAACAGCATGACGTGGAGATCGTTCTCCAGGGCCTTTCGGGCTTCCCTCGCCGCGAACTGCCCATTGACGGAGATGACCGCCAGATTGGCCGAAGGCAGGTTTCTTACAGCCGAATCGATTGTCGGGAACGTAAGCTCGCTGTTCCCTGCCTCGCTCCCCTTGCTGTTAAACAACGCTTCGACGCCTTGGTAAGCGCTTTCGAGTAACTCTTCAGAGACCGTTTTGATGACAATCATCAGGTCGCTGCCCTTGGCTTCCTCCAGCTCCGGGGTCATCAGACCGACATTGGCGAGCACTTCCTTGTTCATCTGCGTTCCCATTGCAATAAACGCCTGATCCACGCCCTCCAATTGATTCGCTTTCGTTGAAAGCGACATCAGCGAGACGGAATCGAAGTACGTATTCTTCTTAATCACAACTTTAGTCGACATGCTATACCTCCCATTTCTTGTCTAGGCTGAGCTTCAAGCCCTTCACCAGTCCCAGCGCGATATCCGTTCCCGATGTAGAACCGATATCGAGGACTCGGGATAGGCTGCGAATGACTTCCGTCTTACTGCCATGGATCATGTGGTGCATGAAATCTCCGATGGATTCCCTTACTTGGCCCGATGCAGCCTTCTTTAAAGCCATGCCGCTAATAGGGTTGCTCCTGTCGGCTGATGCTGCCGCAACCTGTTCGCACATAGGACGAAACGGCTGCAGGGGACCATCTGCCAGGTTTATTACGGCAAACAAGCCTACCAAGAAATCGTCGCCCGACGGAGTCAGGCCCGGACCCAAGCCCATTAGTTGAATTGCATAATGAGATGCCAAGCTGGCTTCGCCCATGGATAGTGCGCGAAGAAGTCCATTGGAGCGCTCCGTCAGCAGCCTCCCCATTTCCTGATCCATAGCATTCGCCCTTTCGGACGTTCGCTTTATCCCACCGCCCTTACCGTAAATCTCAATAAATGACGCCGCTGCAGCTGCATTGCTCCTTAGATTTCCCTCGTCATCCGGATATGACGGGAGCTTGCTCCTCCATACGCGGACGTCCCGCAGCGTAAGGACAAACGCCTTCCCGACGTAGAGTCGATCGTGCTCCACATAAACCCGGTCTCCAACGGCCAGCCCCTGATTGGCAAAGCCGTCCCTATCCGTGATCAGCGTATTCGGAGCATTGTCGACCTGGCGATTGGTAATCGTGTATAATTCATCGTTCGTCCGGCTATGCAGGTTCACCGTTCGGTCAAAAATACTGTGTACGTACCCCTCCCATTTCAAGCGGCTCATGTATTGAAGAAACTCCGCGTCGCACGAAATGGCGGCGCTTACAATAGAAACGGACTCCGTCTTCGCTATCTTCCCGAAACTTCCCGTTTTATCGCCTCCTTCACTAACCATTGGGCAGGTAACGCCCTGTGTCAGGCTATCCCTTTGAATGCTTCATTCACCTTGAAACCGCCATGGATTCGGTTGTAGATAAAGGAATTTAAATGCTATACTGAATTCAAATTCAGCCGGTATATAAACGTAGAACATATAACAGGTGAATAGCTTTCCACGGCCAAAAGGATATTTTGTGAATTATATCACAGTTGAAGTTGCAAACCGCTCCTGACACCCTTATTGTAATCCAGGGCTATGCTCCGGTCATTGTACAGCGAAACTAAAAACATGCCGTATTCGCTGTGCACATTGCACAATGAAGATCGAAAAATAAAGGTGGGTGTTAAAGAATGCTAACCATCAGGGACATCCTTCAGATCAAAGCGATCGAGGGCATCAAGCTCGTTGCAGGCGCAGCAGGAATCGATCACCAAATATCCATTGTGAATATTATTGAGAACCCGGACGTATTCGATTGGCTGGCTTCGAACGAGCTGCTCTTATCCACGGGATATATTTTTAAAGACAGCGAAGAGCTGCAGAACCGGGTCATTCATGAACTGGCCGCAAACAATTGCGCGGGACTGTGCATCAAAATGAAACGCTATTTTGACCGAATTCCGCAAAACATGATCGATATGGCGGACAAGTATGGGCTTCCGCTGCTGGAGCTCCCTTTTGAATACACGCTGTCCAAGGTGATCGCGATCATTAATGAGAAGACCAATGCCGATTATGACGCGCTGAATCGCAGATCGCTGGATCTGCATAACGCGCTGTTCAAAATCCCGCTGGAAGGGGGCGGCATCGAACAAATTTCGGCGGAGCTAGCCGACATCGTCCATAATCCGATCCTGATTCTCGATCGGGATTGGAATCTGCTCTGTTATACGGATCATCCGGATAATCAGACGCCGCTGCATGAGTTCATGTCGCTCCAGAAGAACAGGCCCATCTTCCCGTCCGAGTTCACCGAGGCGATCCCGACCTACGTAAGCGAAATCAAGAAATCGATCCAGCGCGACTACGATCACAAGAATCAAACCTTCAAATGCCGCATCATGCCGATCTCGGTGTCCAGCCATGTGTACGGATATATCGTCATCTTCCAAACCGTCCGCAAGCTGACAGAGGTCGATAATTTGGCGTTAGAGCACGGCTCTACCATTCTGGCCCTCGATCGCATGAAGGCGAAAGAGCTGGAGGAAGTGAAGCTCAAGATCCGGCATGATTTCTTTGACGACCTGTTGTCCGGTAACATCACCTCGACCGAGACGCTGCATTCACAGTCGGATTTGCATGGGCTGAATATCAACTATACCTACTACTGCATGGTCGTCCATATCGAACCGACCCTGCTGGATAACTACAAGGACATCGTGTACCGCAAATACGAGCTGGAGCATATGGTGAAGAAGTGCGTCAATTTGATCCACGGCTTGTCCAGCAAAGCGAACGGAGAGCTTACCTGTTACTACCGAAGCCAGCAGATCATCATCCTGGTCGGGAAGAATGAGCATAAACCTCCGGTGACGGTCCATGAAGCAAAGGCCTTCGCCAATGAGCTGGTCGAGCTATTGACCCGAGAAATGAAGAAAACGCAGTTTCTAATCGGCATCGGCAGCCAGTATAAAACGTTCTCTTCCCTGCATCGAAGCTTCTTCGAAGCCCAGGAAGCCATGCGATTGATGCAGCGATTCAAAGACATTCGCATCATCTCCCATTTTGAGGACTATGCCGTCTATCATTTTCTCGATTCCAACATCAAGCCTGCCGAGATGGAGGAGTTCTTCCACAATACGCTTGGCGTGATCCATCACCATGACCAAACGTTTAGCACGAGCTTCATCTCCACGCTGGAATACTATTTCATGCACAACCAGAACGTGACGGAAGCGGCCAAAGCGATGTTCATTCACCGCAACACCTTTATCTATCGCATCGACAAAATCAAAGAGCTGTTGAATTCCAGCCTAAAAAACGCAGACGAGTTATTCCAGATTCAATTGGCGCTCACGCTCTATCGGCTGCTGAATAAAGGATAATCCATGACAAAAAGACGTGATGGGAAGGATCGCTGTGCGGTCATTTCCATGTCACGTCTTTTTTTTGAGGGTTTCTTCACTAACTGTAAATGAGCAATCGAATACATAATAATTATCGAGTTTTACTTCACTCTACAAATTCCCTTACAAAAATAAACATTGAAAAGCACAAGCCGGTCCAAGGCTCAAAAATTTATTCACATACTTGAATAATCTCTTTAGGAATGGAGTCAAAGACTAATACTTCCGGCTTGGAATATGGCTTCGTCGCATTGTATTCTTCAAGTGTCATCAGACTCCTCCAATACAAATTTATCCAATGTTCAATACTTTCACCTGTATCAAAATTCAGTGCTTCTTCATCGGTATCCTTCAAATCCTCATAAAATGCTTGGTCATATATAGAAAGAGAAATATCTCCATCAAAGACTAGGATCCTATCCGTAAACACCGGGAAACAAAAAGATTTAGTAAAACGATTAACCAGATCTACTCCGACTGCTTCACTGAAGTTAACCCAATCTGGTGTATTGAAAGGTCTGAACCGTTCTGTAATCTCAAGTTTCACCCTACCACCGTTGCTATATCGGTTGTTTGATTTAGTCATAAAGTTTATGCCGCCTGATATAATCTCTTCAATAGAAGCATGGTGTTCATGACCTTCAGATAAGTAAGCATGATACAACAAGTCCTTCATATTTTATTTTTACACCACCCAAATTTATTTTCTTGGAAAGTAAGGAAAATGGGAACTTCTCGTAGGGTCATCCAAGTTTTCAAATACTCTATGGCTTCCTGTTACCGTGTCAGGTGTACTAATGTTACCGTCAAACTCTTTATAATACTTAGTTATTCTTTGAGTGTTAGGGTTATTAGGATTCGGCCAGTTTGAATATGCTTTATCAGGATTAGTCATGGTTTCTTGCCTTAGTCCCTCTACATCAACATTTTGACCATATTGTGTACGATTAGGGGTTGAGGGCTTGCTTGGATCAAACATGTGCTTTTCAGAGTGCGGGTTAACAAAATCATTGGGATTACTTCCTCCACCGGGCTTTGTTGGGACTGGAGATTGTTCCGTTCCCTCCTGCCCTGTCCCTGTCCCCCCATCCCCACCCGAATCATGCTTCAAATGCGGGTGAGTCTTCACGCCGATCCGGCGTGTCGCCAGGCCGGCGATGGCCATGGCTGCTTGCTGTCCGGCAAAATTTAACGCACCGCCCGACGCCTCAACATCTGCGGCGAATTTCTCCTGGGTATCGGCATCAAAAATCATTTTGCCTCCCCAAACCGCCGTGTCGATGATCTCTTCCGCCGTCCCGATAGTTGCATTATAGGCCATGTCCTTGGCAGTGCCAAGCGGGTCTTCTACCAAGGATGTAGCCGTATCCTTTACCGAATTTGCTACGGATTTCGCCCCGGTCTGCAGCCCCTGCCAGAAGTCCCCGGCATGGTCCCAGAACGTTTTGGGCTCGTTCGCAGCGCTCGCTGCAGCTGCCGCGATTATGAGATCTTCGTGCATATCGGCTGAGATGAACCGGAAAGCAATGGTCTTCAATTCCTGGCCGATGATCCGAAGATGTTCAATCGTTTTATTCATTTCGCCGTGGGCACGCTGAAAATCTTCGAAAAACCGCGAACGTGTCGTTCCTTCCCACGATGACATCATATATGTAATCTGCTGGTCCAGCCGATTCTTGGTCGTTTCCAGTTCTTCCGCTGCCCTGGCGGCTTCCTCCGATACCCGAATCAATACCTCGGGCGGGACAAGAATTCTAGGCATTTGCATCCTCTCCAACGTTTCATTGGACCTTATTGTATCCATCTTCTAGGATATGGAAAAGGTTCCAGAGTCCTTCATATTGAAGGCATGGGAGTATGCCAGTTGGATGAAGCGAAGCCTTCATGCTCTCATATGGTACAGAAGCCCCAATATATACGTGCTCAGAATCCGGACCTCATCAAATCGCTTAGCACAAAAGCCAGATGTTTTTCGGCCAAACGCATATGACGGTAAAAGGTGGCTCTGCTCATATGAAAGGATGCTGCGAGCTGGCTTTTGTTCCGCTCCTTGCGCAGATAACTTGCGATGAGAATTTCCTTCTCCAATAGCGTCAAAGGTTCCATCGGACGTTCGTCGGCCAGAATCCCTTGAATGATGTCCCTCACCTGCATCCCGTCCCAACCCAATCGTCGAACGACAGAGAGTTCCTCCAGCTTGTCCGGATCGAACAGCCGTTCCAGCATTTGCTTCATTACGCTTCTATCAATGGCCCGGGGATACTCATCCTCCCGTTGATGTGCCGGTTGTCCTGCTGCTGTCTCCGTTTGCCGGATGATCCGCTGAATCCACTGATCAAAGCTCGTTTGCCTAAAATCCAGCTCCCATGTCGTCAATTCGATGCCCGCAAATCCCGTCGCTTTCCCGCACGCTTTGAATCCCAGGATCGACAATAAGGAATTCAACTGCGGATCCCCCGCCGCCAAAATCCCCCGCAGACCGCCAGTCATACGAACCAGCCATTGCTGCATCAGCAAAGCTCCCAGCTCTTCGGGACGATACAGGGAATGTTCGTAATTTACCGCAGATAACAGCACAAATATCGTATCGGCCGCCTCCGGAGGAAGCCGATGCAGCGAGGAAGCCTCCTCTCCCAGCATTCCCCTGCACCCAGGCGCATATCGTTCCAACAATGGCATACTTAAGGCATGCAGCCATACGCCTGCGCAGAACGCCAACGGCGTCCCTTTTTCGTCCCGCACGATAAAGATTCCTTCGGAAAAATGAGCTGCAATCTCCTCCAGCAAAACCGGGTAATCGGCAGAGTCGACCAGCTCGGACTGCCAGTCGGAACCCCGAATAGACGCCTGCAAAAAACGCTGCAAATACGGCATATCCTCCTGCCGGAACGGCTTCTGTTCGCCGGGTTTCAGGCTTGACGAGAAATTGGCATATGCATGGGCCGAGGGCAAAAATTCGCGGTACAGCTCCAAGATGTGGGCGCTCAGGCGCATCTGCATCCGTTGATCGACCGAATGGAATCGTTCCGCCAGCAGGACGAACGCCTGATGGCGAACCGCTTCGAATTGTGCGGGGTTTCTGCGCGCAAAGTCATCCCGTAACATCCGAGCAACGACCTGGTGCAGCGTTATCCCATCCACCGTATTCCGTACGAACGAAAGTGCCCTCAGATGGTAATAGTCCGCCCCTTCCAAGGGTGTATCCAACATCCGGTTCAGCATGTTCTCGTCGGCTGCAGGCAGAAGCGACAAAACCGTCAGCGCGCGGTACACGCCAGGAGAAGCCGCTTCCCGCAAAAATTCGGCGCTCAATACAGCCGGAACCTCTTGCCATACATCCCACTGCACCACAGACTCGGATAGCAGCATATCCACGGTCAAGGCAAGCGACAACGGATGGCCTTCCGTCTTCTCGGCAATAGCCCTTTGCCATTCCGCAGACAATCCGCTGCCGTCTAAATAATCGTAGACCTCTTCTCGCGTAAACAGCCGCAAAGGGAACCTTTGGATTTGGGACTTCCATTCCGGATTCGTCTGCCACTTGAGCGGCAGTCCATTGCGCGAGGCACATACGATCAACACGCGGGCGGACTTCAACTCAGGAAGAAATCGGGAGAACAGCCACCCTTCCAGCTTTTCGGTCTCCTCGCCATTGTCTATGAACAACACGGTACGCTGCAGCTGAAGCTCGTTAACGATGTATGGCAGCAGCGCGGATTCCGGAGCCCTGGTTCTGCCGTATTCGGTTGCAAGACTCATCTCCAGACTCGCCAAAAAAGCGCCCGACGTCGTTAAGCCTCCTTGCCCGTCCAGCCAAAGGGAACGCACGGAGGACTGCCTTGCCGTGCGGGCCATTTGCAGCAGCAGCGTTGTTTTGCCAATGCCGCCAATTCCTGATATTGAAAAAATGGATGTCTGCGCCCGGGGATCCGCCAGCCAATCCGTGAAACTCATCATTTCCCGATCCAAACCGATGATGCGATGTTTTGCAATCTTCTCCATTCGTTACATCTCACTCCATCCGCTTTTCGCCCGTTGAATCTTCCAACTAGTAAACCTGCTATTTTTTTATACTATACTATGTTTCGAGTCTTCGAATAGGCTCCATTACGGAATAAAAGCAAAAAAACGCGCACATTCACGGTTGGAATGTACGCGCCAGCTATTCAGCTGCAATCAGTTCATGAAATTCAAGTAGAGCAGCATTCGGTTTAAGAGAACCGTGCTTTGAGCACGCGTAGCATACGCCTGCGGAGCGAACACCGCGTTCCCAACGCCTTCGATCATGCCCGCAGCCAGCAGGTCGGCAGCCGATCCCTTGGCCCAATCGGATACCTGGGCATGGTCCGAGAAGCGTTCCAACGCAGATGTGTCCTGTCGCAGAAGCTCGCCGGCATATCGGACGGCTCTGCCCAGCATCACCGCCATCTGCTCTCTCGTGATCCTAGCGTCCGGCCGGAACGAACCGTCAGCGTAGCCTTCAATCAAGCCAGCCGCGGATGCGGCCCCTATCGCACCGTCATGCCAAACATCGTTCGGCCCCACGTCCGAATAGGAAGAAAGCTGCGGCTTCTCGGCTAGTCCGAGCGCACGCACGAGCATCGCGACGAACTCGGCGCGGGTCACCGTACGGTTAGGATCAAACGTGCCGTCAGCCGAGCCGTTCACGATCAGCTTGTTCGCCATCCGCTCGATGTCGCTTTGCGCCCAATGTCCCTGGATATCCTCGAAGGTTCGGTTGGATCGAACCGCGGTGAACACGCCGTTATATGCATCATAAAAAGTCGCTGTCTCCCCTTCAAAAATGGAAGGGACGAAGCGCGGCTTCCCTGCGCCATCCACCCGCACGACGGTGGAATGGTCGGATTCTGCCGCACCGTTCATTGAGAATGTGCGCTCCAAATACGTGCCTTCCCCTTCGATTTTTACATTGCCGTCGCTGTATAACTCAAAGCTCGTCGGCCTAGCCAGCATGTCATAGCCTTGACGGGTCAATTCCTCATCCAGCTCACGGCTTGCAGAATCCGTCATTCTGGCGATGACAACCGTTACGGTCGTTCGGTTCGGGAGGTCGCTCAGCACGTGCAGCGGAACGCTGTAGCTTGCCCCGTTCACCCCAATCCGAATGGCTGCATTCGGTTTGGCCGCAAGGAGAACCTGCAGCGCTTCAGCCGGAAAATCGACCTTCACCACCGGATCCTCATTATCGATGTCGATAACGATATCCTCCCCGCCAGCGGCCCATGACCGAACCAGATCGGAGTCCGGTATCAGTCTCAGAACGGTGCGCCCGTCATGATCCTGCTCTTTTTTGGCGGTGACCCGAACTTGTTTGCCGTTGATCGTTACGATCATTCTTGGGTCCGGCGCAGGGGAAGGGGCAGGAACCGGAACCCAGCTATAGGATGGGGATTCCGGTTCTGGGATATAGGCAGCTCTCAAATCGATGCGTCCTGCGTCGACCGTCTCCCCGGCTAGGACATTTACGGTTGTCGCGTAATCGTTATACGTCGCTGCTGTTACCGTTAGTTCATGGCGGCCTGCCGCTACGTTATTCAGTGCAAATCTCCCCTCGGCGTCGGTCATATCCTTCGTACCACCCACCGATACCGCCGCACCGGCCAGCGGTGTATTCCCTGTACCGTAGACTGCGCCGGTCACCGTCCCCGTATCCGTTGGAGCCGAATGTACCGTCACTGCTGCGGTGGCCGTGAACCCGCCGTCGACGGTAGTCACCGTAACGACCGCCGTACCTTCAGCGACCGGCGTCACCTCGCCGCTCTGGTCCACCTGGGCGACGCTTGAATCGCTGGAACTCCAGGATACCGCCTGATTCGTCGCATTCGCCGGCATAAGGACGGCTGTCAGCTTCTGTGAAGCACCTCCTGCCGTAAGGGTCAGAGTCGTCTGATCCAGACTCACCCCCGTAACGGGGATGGTGTTACGAATATGGCTCGCTTCCACTTGGATAACGCTCCATGCCTGGATGCGCTGCTGTGCATCCAGTTCAAACACCTGGAGATATTGACCTGGGATTGGATCCACAATGTCCGTACCTAACGAATACAAGGCTGCTTCGCCAGGCAGAGCATCTCCCAATAGGGGACGCTCACTGGCATCTGGCCCGAGCAAATAAGCAAACGTACGCCCCGGATTCCCCGGAACCGCCGTCACGCTCGTCGAACCGTTCGCGCTGCCTGGACGAATAGCAAGCCCGTCGATGTCCGGTGCCGGTTCATCCACATACAGAGTCAAAATTGCGCTAACGGTGTTCTGGCCCGCATCGGTCACAGAAACTGTAACCGGGAACGTACCGCTCACCTTAGGTCTGCCTTTGAGCATGCCGTGATCTGTCAACGCCAGGCCGTCAGGAAGTCCGGAGGCGTTCCAAGTCAAGCCCCCCCTTGCGCCGTCGAAAGCTTCAAGGACCAAGGAATAAGGAACGTCCTTGTCCGCCCGCGGCAGATCGGTTGTCAAAATGTCCGGACGAAAATAAGGATATCCTCCATTAATACCGGCATCGACGGCCCAGATATCGGTGAAATCCCAGCCTTGGTAATTGGATGCTTCCCTCATTTCGTTGGTCGTAAGGCCCGTAATGTGAATCGAGCCGCCGGTACCACTACCATCTCCTACGCCGTTGGTTTGCATGGTAGCAACGGAATCGAAATACGAGGCATGGATCGAAGGATTCGTCGCGTCGAAAATGAAACCGACAAAGCCGCCCATCCTGCCATATCTGATTTTTCCGGATTGGGTGACAGCTGTCGACGAGTAACTATTGGAAATAGCCCCATATACTAGGTGCCCCACCAATCCGCCTCCAGAGAAAAAGTCATTATCTCCCCAGTTGGTAACCGATCCCGTGGCATATGAGTCGCTGATGGAGCCTGCACCTTGGGAACCGACAAGCCCTCCGGCATATTGGTTGGAGGCATCGCCGCTCTTAGCGGCAGCGGACGAAGAAGAGCGAATGATGCTCGAATCACTGTATGCCACACCGACCAACCCGCCTGCTACACTCACGCCTGTATAACCGGTATTGCCGCTCGTAACAGTGCCCTGAGAATGCGAGTTGATGATGCTGCCGCCGACCAGATGGCTGGCCAATCCCCCGGCATAGCTGCCACCGTGAACTTGAACCGTGACACCCAGGTGACGAATCGTACCCGACACATGGCCGAAGAATCCGACATCCTGCAGTGCGCCGCCCTCGATCTTAAGACCTTCAATCCGGTATCCCCCACCGTCGAATATTCCACTGAAGGCTGCCTCTTCATTGCCCATCGGCACCCAATCGTATCCGGTCATATCGATGTCGCCGGTCAATCGGATATTCCGATCCAGGTAAGACGCTTGATTCCGATTGATATAAGCCAGTTCTTCTGCGGTCCCGACCCACACCCAACCGTCCGCTTCAACCGGAACCGAGTCGTTACCAGCCCGGACCACCGGCTGAGCGGAAGCCAAGGGAGCAAGCACCATCGAAAAAATGAGCGTTACTGCCAACATGATGGACATTTTTTTCATAAACAGGTTTCTCCTTTGCATCAGTACAATCATCGATGAGTCTTAGAAACACGACGCAATCTGATCAATTTCAACATCTTCAACCAGTGTAAACCAATTGTCCATCAAGAACTGTCTCATTTTTGTTTCAAGTTCATAGAAAGGCTGTCATAACGGAAAAACCGAGCGAATACAGGGAGCGGCCCTGAGTTTTCGCTCGGCTATTTTTGCTTAAGGTCCCCTCGCTATACGGAATTCATCAAATAATATACCGTGTTAAAAGCGGAAATTACCCTAGAGGCTGCTTAACTTCTCTGGATTCGCGACGGTACAGATCTCTTGTATGGTGTGAGCCGGTTTTCACTCCATCCTTGCACAGGTCGAATTACCCTAAAACAAAAACTTTTGTCGGACTTCAGCAAGAAAAAAACGAGCCTCTAAAGGCTCGTTAAATCATCCATTATCAGATTTATCTTTGTATTCTTTTAGATGATATCTTATTATGAATATTCCAAGAACTAATGCTAATATAGGGACTAATGTAAGCCAGTAATGTCTAGTATTCGCAACTAGAATTATCCCTAAAATACAAAGCACCAAATAAACAACGTCCGATATAAGCCGTCTTCTCAAATATGTAGTTCTGGATGAGTTTTTCATGACGAAGACCCTCTCTTTTAACCTAGAATAATTACATTATAAATGGCATCATCTATCATTTGATCATACGTACGACCATCTCCACCATCATGCACTTGTTTTGGCACCCCGTTTACTTTCGCCTCTAAAATATATTGTTCACTTCTTAATCCGAGTTTGCCTTGTGAAAACACTTCGATTTGCGTCAAGTACTTAGTAGCATCAAGAATTCCATACCATGCTGTATCGATAACAGATCCTGTTATTGTAATTGCAAATGCTTTTAATAGGGTGGTAAGTCCACCTTTTGTCCAAATAATATCGATAACTGACAAAATAGTGGCAACTGCCGTACCCGCAGAGAATTGTACATCAATGTAGGTGGTGTCGGATACTGTAGTTTTTTTATACAATGAACCGTATTGGTTCCATGTAGAATTATATTTTGTTTTCACAAAATTATAACCGGGTGAAGGAGAGTCCATCGGAGTCATCTCAACTGGACGCTCTAACTCTGTAACTAATTCATCAACATTTTGGACAATTTCCTCTCCAGTTTGAATATTTTTTGTTACAACATCGCCTGTGCTTGTATTAAAAGTAGCTTCCGCTACCAAGTTATCGTTAATGTAATGCTTTACCGTCCTCACACCATCTGACTCACTGAGCTCAAGACGTGATGTCTCATCAGTCAACTCATCTTGATAGACTCCCTGAATATTCTTTTCACCATAATTCTCTGTAAAAGAATACGAAAGTTCTTTTAATGTATCGTCGACTTGAGAAGATGCGTAAGAACTGCCAGCAAATCCAGAAAACACAAACGTCACAAAAACCGTCAAAGTCAAAAACAAAGAAACTCTTTTCATATAGTACCTCCAAATCTTTTTTTAGAGTTTACATCCGTCCTCCTTTCCTTTACTTGGTAAATACCCTAACATTATATAAAGGTACTGTAAACCCTTTTAATTCAATTTTTGTAAATTAAGCAGAAATAATTAAATGTCTACTTCCTTGTTTCTGAGGTGATTATTTAGTCTTCTCTTTTTCTTTCATAAATTGTGCAAAAAGGCTTATTCCTAGGTTGGAATAAGCCTTTTATGTATATCAAAGGTTAGTCAAAATAATGAATAAAGGATATTGTAGAAACGTTAAACTAATCCCCACATCAGATGCATGATTAGATCACTCTATCTCATGTACCAACATTCAAGTTATAAACCCAATTAAGATGAATCAATTGTTACTACTATTCTTCAGAAATAAACCTCGAAGGAACACTGTCAGCTAACCATACAGCATCATTGCCTTGATAAAAGTTACATCCTTCATTTGAAGCCTGCTCAGCTCGAACTACTAGCAGCACGGGACTAGGGATCTTTACGCTTTCCGACCAAATATGCTGTTTCTCTATCAACGGATAGATGAACATACTGTCTACCCATTGGTCGAAGTCCCTCGTGCAAAATTTGTTCGACTAAGTGTCTAGCTGTCCCATGATAAAGTAATGTTGGCGGAGTTCCGATTACTTTCAATATTTTTTGCGGTGCAGAGTGACCATACAAGGCTCGTATTTTTCCATTCAAAATTTCATGCCGTGCTTTATCTGATTTATCAATCATTTCAATTAGATCATTTTCGGTTATAGATTCCCATTGTTTGTCACGGCGCAGCGCAATTAGAATCTGTTCAATGCTTACCCATCCTTCATCATCTAATTCTAATTCATACTCCCATGGTGCATGTCTTAAGGCATATGATACTTCCTTACTTAATTTTGTAATATCCACTACTCACACTCCATACTTATTAAATCTTATCGAAAACCATTGGAAGTTTATCAAGATTCTTTTTTGAAAATAACTCCCATCTGTTCCGGATTTATATTTTCAGGCCATATAGTCTTATGATTGCAAAAAGCCCCATTAAATATGACATTGTTAATTTCAACGTTTGAAAAATCTACTTCAGATAAATCAGCACTAGTAAAATCTACATCTTGGAGGTTGGAATTCCTAAAAGATGCCCTCGATAAATCGCAATTAATAAATTTTATATTTGTAAGGGTAGAATACATAAATTTTACTTTCATCATACTAGAATCAGAAAAATTCACTTCTTCTACTACTGATTCATAGAATGTTGCATTTATAACTTTAGAGTTAGATGCATCACATTTTTTAAACAATGAATAATCTAAATTTGACTTTGTCAAAATTACCCCATTCATACTGGCCTCTAAAAAATTTACTGATGCCAGATTCGAATAATAGAAATCAGTATTTGTTAATACACATTTCTGTAATGTTGAGCCAGCCAGCACCACATCTGATAAGTTCCATCCAACAAAATTCAACTCTTTTAAAGTAGCATCCTCTAAATGCAATTGTTTGCCTTTAGATTTTGATTCAGTGATCCAAAGTTGGTGATCTTGAATCATTTTATTTAAGTCTTGTTGAGTTAACATCCACTATCCCCTCTCTCCATTTAGGGCCACCAAAGAATTCTTTCCTTCCATTCCATAGTATTTATCGCATTTTTTAATTGCCCAATATGATCTTGGGAGAGTTTGGTGGTGTCAAGGATAACATTTTCTCCCTTACGTAATTCATCTTCAATATCTACGATTGCCTTATCTAATCTAAACCCACCCTTCCTAGGGGGATAATTTGAGTTAAATCCTTTTACATCCCATACTTGTCCATTTCCATCAACAAACTCACCTCGACCAGTAATTGGATCACGCAAAATTGGCCCCGTAAGTTCTCCTCTAACTTCTAATTCAAGCCCAGCCTGCCGTTCTATTTTAGTTTTGTCATCAATCTTAAAATTATGGTCTGGATCCTTTGCCAAATCTTCATACGCATCTGGTGTTCTAACATGATAAGTTCCCTTATCACTATACTTATCCATTAACTCCCGGTAGTAGTCGGGGGCATCCTTTCTGATTAAATCTAAGTCTCTTTTACCCTTATCCTCAACAACCTTCCCCCCATCCCCACCCGAATCATGCTTCAAATGCGGGTGGGTCTTCACGCCGATCCGGCGTGTGGCTAAACCGGCCAGGATCATGGCAGCCTGCTGCCCCATATAATGGGACGCGCCGCCCGAATCCTCGATGTCTGCGGCAAATTTTTCCCGGGTATCGGCATCAAAAATCATTTTGCCTCCCCAGGCCGCCGTGTCGATGATCTCTTCCGCCGTCCCGATAGTTGCATTATAGGCCATGTCCTTGGCAGTGCCAAGCGGGTCTTCCACCAAGGATGTAGCCGTATCCTTTACCGAATTCGCTACGGATTTCGCCCCGGTCTGCAGCCCCTGCCAGAAGTCCCCCGCATGGTCCCAGAACGTTTTGGGCTCGTTCGCAGCGCCCGCTGCCGATGCCACAATCATAATATCTTCACGCATATCGGCTGAGATGAACCGGAATGCAATGGCCTTCAATTCCTGGCCGATGATCCGAAGATGTTCAATCGTTTTATTCATTTCGCCGTGGGCACGCTGAAAATCTTCGAAAAACCGCGAACGTGTCGTTCCTTCCCACGATGACATCATATATGTAATCTGCTGGTCCAGCCGATTCTTGGTCGTTTCCAGTTCTTCCGCAGCCCTGGCGGCTTCCTCCGACACCCGAATCAATACCTCGGGCGGGACAAGTATTCTAGGCATTCGCATCCTCTCCAACGTTTCATTGGACCTTATTGTATCTATCTTCTAGGATATGGAAAAGGTTCCAGAGTCCTTCATATTGAAGGCATTGGAGTATGCCAGTTGGATGAAGCGAAGCCTTCATTCTTCCATATGGTACAGAAGCCCCAATATGCCTCTATTCTCTCTAGTATAGTGACAGGCTTGGTTGGCATCATGGTGTATCCCTAATAAAACAGCCATAAAAGGGTTACCTTCTATGACTGTTTATACTTGCTCTTATTCATTTTTCCGTTAGCGCTCGACTACTTCTTAATAAACACAATTTTCACGCCAACCACCTGATCCTGCTCATTCACGGCCTTATACACGCCGTATGCACCATCACCGATGCCGGTACGAGATACGACGCCCCCATCCAGGACACCTGCTTCTTCCCCGCTCTCGGTGATGTCGCAGCAGGCATAATACCATTCCGTATCCGTGTCCGAGCTATCCGATGCTGAATCCGCATCCGGAATTCGGTACTTTTGAACATCAAAAATCCCCGCCTGTCCGCTATCCACTCCAGCCACAAAAGGACACTTGATCCACTCCAGAAGTGCCCCCTGTTCTGCTACCGAGTGATGGTAAGCCGTCAGCTTGGCGTTGGCTTCGCCCCAGTCCGGGATCTCCACCTTCTCTACTTCTCCTACCCACGTTCCATTCAATACGGCTTCCAACACGCCCATGATAATAATGTTCGTATCCAATTCATAACAAGGATCGGCCACAACCAATTGTCCGGAATTCACTTCAAAATGGCCCAGTTGAATGTTCAATGAAGATACCTCCAATAACAACGTATGATGGTTCTATTTTAGCACGTATCAAGAATCAGACTCCATTTTCAACCTAGCCCCTCATGATTCCACAACGACATCTCCTCAAACATAGCAGTCACCTGATTTGTTCCATGCTCCATCTATTCGCCTTTAAACTATGGACATCTCTTTTTTAACGGACTATAATGACAAAAGCGCTCCAAAAAACGAACATTAAGGCGGTAAACATGAGTAAATATATGTTATTATTTCAAGGGACTTCTTTTTCAAGCAAATCTCCCAAAGAAATTCAAGTATTGAGAGACTATCTTTACTGCGTCAATACGGACGGCATGATTGAGCGAGTCGTGGCACCGGAAGACGCCGACTATCAATCCTTGCTGGATATGTATCAAGGCACGGACAGCTTTCACCGACTAGAGGAAGGACAGTATTTCCTGCCTGGCTTTGTCGATTTGCATGTTCACGCCCCGCAATGGGCTCAATCCGGAACCGCATTGGACATTCCGCTCTACGATTGGCTGAATACCTATACGTTCCCTCTGGAATCCAAATTCTCCGATTTGGAGTTTGCGCAAAAGGTTTACGACGATGTGGTAAGCACCCTGTTGGCCAACGGAACAACGACAGCCCTTTATTTTGCCACGGTGCATAAAGAAGCCAGCTTGTTGTTAGCCCAAATCTGTGCGAGCAAAGGCCAGCGCGGACTTGTCGGAAAGGTTGTCATGGACGACCCCGAGCAGAATCCGGATTACTACCGCGATGCGGACACATCCACGGCACTGGCGGATACGGAGGAATTTATTATCGCTGTACAGGAACTCGCCAAAACCACAAAACAAGGCGTGTATCCCGTCGTCACCCCACGCTTCATCCCGAGCTGTACGGATGAGGGCCTGAAGGGTTTAGGCGAGCTGGCAGCCAAATACGATACGTATGTGCAGTCCCACTGCAGCGAAAGCGATTGGGCGCACGGGTATGTGAAAGATCGCTTCCAGAAAAACGATGCGTTTGCCTTGCATGATTTTGGCCTGCTGCGCGATAAATCGGTCATGGCTCATTGTAATTTCCTTGATGATCAGGATGCCGAATTGTTCGCTGACACCGGCACCGCGATCGCGCATTGCCCGATATCCAACGCTTATTTCGCCAACAGCGTCATCCCGGTCGCCCGCTTCCATGCCAAAAATGTCGAGATCGGTTTAGGCTCGGATCTATCCGGCGGCTTCTCGCCCAGTCTCTTCGATAATATAAGGCAAGCCGTAATGTCCTCGAGAATGTTGGAAGATGGCGTGAATACCTCCCTTCCTGCGGAAGCTCGCGGCGTACCCGACTCGCGCATTACGGTCCATGAGGCATTTTATCTGGCTACGGCCGGGGGCGGTGAAAGTCTGAGCCTGCCGATCGGTCGCATTCAAGAAAACTACGCGTGGGATGTGCAGGTGATCGATACAAGACTTCCATCCGCGAAGCTGCCGATTTTTGATGAGTTTGAAGACATACAAGATATTTTTCAGAAGATCATGTATCTGGCACGGCCTGAGCATATCCGCGAGGTGTGGGTGCAAGGGGAAAAGGTTCATACGCGTTAAGAATAATAGAGGTTGTTCAACAAGCAATTCATCCTAACATTCGAGGTGTCCAGCGAAGTGAAAACACAAGCAGAAGGGCTAAATGGCACGCAAACAAAATCACAGCATTTAACGGTTCCGCCCGACGGCAAAATATCATTCGGGAAATCCGCCATTCTCGGTTTACAGCATGTCGTCGCGATGGACGTCTATGTCGTCCCTTTCCTGATTGCCATGTTAATCGGCTTAGCGCCCAATCAGTCCAGCGCATTGATTCAATCCACGTTTATTGCAGCCGGGCTTGCCACGATCGTGCAAACGTATTTCTGTATGAAGCTGCCGATGGCGCAAGGTCCTTCCTATGTTCCGCTCGGCGCGATTGTCGCCATTTATGCCGCCAGCGGCGGCGGAGAGATGGGTTGGAGTTCCGTGCTGGGCGCGAGCTTGATTGGCGCGATCCTCGTGATTATTTTGGGGTATACGGGAATTTTCAATAAAATCGTTACTTCCTTCATACCGCCCATTGTCGGGGGTACGATCATCTTCATCGTCGGTTTGTCCTTATTGCCGGTTGCCATCCGAGACAATATCTACGGCGCCACGGACGCTACCATCAATCAGAACGTACTGCTGGCCCTGATCTCAGCGGCTGCACTCATTCTGTTCGTGATCCTGGGTTCTTTGTTCCGCACGAGAGGTGCGATATTCCGCGTTACGTCTGTAATGGTCGCACTTATAATCGGATGTATCTCGGCCAACTTTATGGGGGTGCTGGATTTCAGCGCTGTCGCAAACGCCAAGTGGTTCAGCATGCCGCAGATCCCGTTTAAGGATTTTGGCTTCTCGTTCGACTTCTCGGCGATTATCACCATGATCATTATTTATCTCGTCCTGCTGGCAGAAACGACGGGGACATGGTTTGCCATCAGCAATGTCATTGATAAACCGTTAACGGATAAGAACATTAACCGGGGGGTCATTGGTGAAGGGATTAGCTGCCTGATTGCTTCCGGACTCGGCTCCACGCCGGTTACCGGCTATTCCACCAATGCGGGCATTATTTCTATCACGGGTGTGGCCAGTCGTCGAGTCTTTCTGGCGGTAGGCGGATGGTTTGTCCTCTTCGGCTGCTCCGGCAAATTGGCCGCATTGATCTCCTCGATCCCAACCGCTGTCATCGGCGGCGTATTCGCCATCGTCTGCGGCATCATCTCGATTAACGGGATCCAGGTCATGAAGAACGTAAAAATCGGGGAAAAAGAAATGTACATTATCGCCATCCCGATGATTTTGACGTTGGCGTTAGTGCTCATTCCTAAAGATTTCTTGTACACGCTGCCTACGTTCGTGCAGTATTTGTTGGGCTCGCCGATTCTGGCTGCTTCGATTGCAGCGATCTTGTTAAATAAATTGTTGCCAAACGCGAAGTAGGTTGTAGGGCGAGGTAATTGGAGTTGTATGTAAGGTTTACGGAGCTACCCCTAAAGAGACTACGTTTGTCGTAGGCTTTGGGGGTGGTTTTTTTGTATGGTAAATTTCTCATCACAACATAGAGTTATTAGAATATGTTATACTTGCCCAAAAAAGGTAATAAGGATAGAATTTATATAACCCTCAAGAAATTGAAAAATCAGAATTTATAGAGAGTTAAGGAAGGGAGAAACTTATGGCGAAAAACCCATTAAAAATTTCAATATTCATGATTGGTATCTTTATCCTGTGCGTTGTCGCATTAAAAACATTTCAAAACGGCTTAAATCTAAATGGTGTTATTGATTTTATAGAATGGGTAACGTTATACATTTTGCCTTGGATTTTTCTATACTGGTTCATAAAATACGTTAAACAAAAAATATAAAGGCAGTTCCAAAAGCTATTGATAGCTTTTGGAACTGCCTTTTTAATTCATTTAAGAACTAGTATGCATAATCAGGGCCGATTAAAGTATCTGTTGCAGCCGTTCCACCTTTGATTGTAACAGAAAAAGAACCATTGCTGTTTAATGTAACATTATCAACATATGTTTTATCCCATGTATGACGCATATACGCTACAGCATTTCCACTTGCACCTGAAAACTTACTATCATATGCAAGTTTCACTGCACCAGATCCAAAATTCATTGCATATTTGGCATAACCATCACTACCTAAACCAAAGCCAGATACGCTATCTTGGAATTTGAACATTGCGCCATGCTTACTATCAAAAGTACCTACCCGGTTTGTTTGTTGAGGAGCTGAATAGGATCCTGTTTTTCCATTATTGTATGGAGACGGTGCATCTTGCCATATTGGTTGCAAGTGGAACTCTTTAAGAGCAGCACCATTAGTGCCACCAATTAAGTTAATACCTGCAGTATCAGCACCACCTAAAGGTCCAGTGGGGTTTGCAAAACCCAAATATTTTCTTGCTTCTTCCCACCATGCATTAGCATTCGTCCATTTGAAACCGCCCCAGATCTCCCAATATTTCGTTGTAGAATTGTAAAGCCCAAACGGAGTGTTGACTTGAATATCCCCATTTTGTGCATGAGGTGTTACTACAGAATTATCTTGGCCTAATTCGTAGTAAACAAGTCCGTTACTTTCTAACACTTCAAAAAATTCATCAGTAAATTTTTCCTCTTGGCCTACAGCGACTTTAGCAAGATACATATCTAGTTCTTCAGGAGACATTTGTGAGGCACTTGTTTTGAATGAGGACACATTATTTTCCGCAGCATTTGCAATTAAAGGTTTTACATTGACTTCATTTTCATATCTAACTACTTTACCAATGGGGTTTACCGAAGGGTCTGAAACTAGATCTACGACATTTTGTGAATATTTAGATTCGTCTGCGAATACCGCCCCTGAGAGGCTTGAACCTACCAAGGATAGTAGTAGCAATGATGAGAGAATTTTTTTCTTCATTTTAAATCATCTCCTAAATTATAGTATTTAAATCCTTACATTTACATTAACGTAATATTTATACTAAAAGTTTGATATTTTTCAAAAATATTTTTTTTGAAACTGGTAGGGTACACTTGATAGTTTCATGACACTAATCGGATTAGTCACAACGATTGGTCTTGCTCTTAGAACCAATGCAAAAAGAAATAGGTCGCTCGTGGATGCGAAAACGACCTATTTCTTGTCCCTGTCTCTACTTTCCGCCTTTAAGGGCGGCTGTTGTTAGAAGTGAGCATTTTCATTCCTCTGTATTGCGTTGCATGTCTACCGGTCTAATGACAGATTCGTTCGAAACGCAGGCAAATTGTTTGCCTGCCCCATCACACTCAATAGTTTTTCCATGCTCGCTCGCTGAAAGGACGCCAGGTATACAGCCAACAGTTCATCCGTCTCCTCTTCGGATACGTCAAGTTCAAACACGATCAGCACATCGTCCTTCAGATAGATTTTCCATGCATTCAGCTCTGACCCTTCCTCCATCTCAAACTCCGGTTCCTCCAGACGCATGCATCTGCGATAGTCGGACAAGCTCCACATGCTCTCATCGAAAATGGCCCAATACGGCAGCCGATCCTCAACGCCCAACTGAACGAGTCCCTTGCCAGCGAGAAAACGTTGAAGCGATCGATTTTCCAGCTGCCAGTCGGGAGAGTTCCACGCGCACAAATAGACCGGTGGATCTTCCTGCTCCAAATCCTGAAGTCGGATCCCGCAATATATTACGGACTCCTCTACTTGATAGAAGATCAGAAATGCCTTATCTGTCGTAAAAAATGTATCATCAGGAATAAACACATCCTGCAGAGGGAGCGGTTCATATTGGTTATTGCACCCTTGAGTGATATATGGGGATTGTCCCAAAATCTTATAATATTCCCGCAGCACCGTCGGCAACGGGAAACCCAAGCTTTGTTCCTTTGCTTGAATGTCCGCCTCCGGAATGCCGTGGGCCTCCTTGTGATGCTCTCCTAATACATGGAGAATTCCTTCGATATTTGCTTTCATTTAGTTGGGTCAACCTCCTCGATGTATATCGTTCAACAATATTTCTGCGAGTTCTTATAGAGAATATTGATACGCTTCGCAACGAATACAATCTAATTTATTCAATCTAACAATCATGAATTGAATAAGTCTGATGCTGAAACCTTTTTCCATCCTTCAAATCCGACTAAATTTAATATCCGTTCTTTTTCTGAAGCATCAAATTTGTCCGTATCTTTTTTAAGACTCCCTTCAAATTCCTTCATGTACTGCTCATTACTCGTGTCGGTAACATACATATAATAGACATCTTGGATGATATCTCCGTTACGAAATTGGTACTGAAAGACATACATTTGCTCTATTTCTTGGGTTTCAGGCAACGGTTCAGACTCTCCACTCTGTGCCCATTTTGCGGCATTCCTCAGCAAATCAGGCTCACTTTGAACATTGATCAGTTCGGGTTGAACGCGATGGGTATCGTTACGGTACAAATAGATATTTACCATCTCCAACAAGCCGGGTTCTTCTATTCGATCCGGGTTTCTTGGCGAACAGGAAGTTAGGAGGGAAGCAACAAGAACAGCATACAATAGGGCTATTTTTTTGTTAATATGAAACACTCCTATATATCACTTCAATTAAGAACGTATTTTCCGTATGGGAGAATATACATTACGCCATATTTTAACATAGCCTCTTCCATAGACTTTAGACTCGCATATTTCCGGTTGACGAAACCATAATCGGGAAGTATAATCAAATCCATATTAAACTTATAGGAATTATTAAACATTAAATGATACCGACCATTCAAATGGAGGTCACAGCCTCAGCAGATATTGTGCTGGCGTTGTGGCCTTTTTCTTTTGATCCTATTTTTGAAGGCTAGGTGAGTTGAAATGATGAGAAAGCTCATGTCCAATCCCATCATCGGAAAATGTTTGCCTTGGGTTCTCCCCATCTTACTGATCGTTGTGTGGGCTATATTATCCAATCTTGACGTGATTTCGAGGAAAATTCTCCCCCTGCCTCAAGACGTTTTATTTTCTTTCAGGGATTTGCTGTTATCTGGAAAGTTAATCGAACACATCGCCATCAGTTTCCAAAGAGCGTTCATTGGTTTCTTAATCGGCGGTGGGATCGGTCTTGTACTGGGCTTTATCAACGGCTTATCGTCCATCGCCGAAAAATTGTTGGATACAACGATTCAAATGGTACGCAATGTTCCTCATCTGGCGATGATTCCTCTAGTCGTTCTATGGTTTGGTATTGGCGAAGAGTCGAAAATATTCTTGGTCGCGGTTGGCGTGTTATTTCCGGTCTACATCAATACCTTGCACGGCATCCGCTCCGTGGACAACGGATTGATCGAAATGGGCAGCGTATACGGACTGCGCACCGCTTCGCTCTTCTGGAAAATCGTTCTGCCTGGCGCCCTGCCTTCCATTCTGGTCGGACTCCGCTACGCTTTAGGCATCATGTGGTTGACCTTAATCGTATCCGAAACGATTGCCACGAATTCGGGCATCGGCTTCCTAGCCATGAATGCAAGAGAATACATGCAAACCGATATTATTCTGCTAACCATTGTGCTGTATGCCTTATTTGGAAAGCTGGCCGATTCCATCGCGAAGCTCTTAGAGAAGCGCTTCTTACAATGGAACCCGAATTATCACAACTAAGTCCTGAAAGGATGTGTCGATCCTGAAATCCTCTACCCATGGTGTGCATCTTCGTATATCCCAATTACAGAAAAGCTTTGGCGAGCAGCCTGTACTTCGAGGCATTGAGTTAGACGTGAAGCCCGGAGAGTTCATTGCCATTATCGGGCGAAGCGGCTGCGGGAAAAGCACGCTATTGCGCGTGATCGCCGGCTTGGAACCCTCCACGTCGGGAGACATAAGGATCAATGACCATCCGGTCGACCATGTGCAAACCGAAACCCGGATGATGTTTCAAGACGCCCGGCTGCTGCCCTGGAATAAGGTCATCGATAACGTAGCGATCGGACTTCGAAAAGAAGACCGTCATAAAGCGGAAGCCGCTTTAGATCAGGTTGGGCTCGGTGCCCGGGCCAATGAATGGCCGTCCGTGCTCTCCGGCGGTCAGAAACAACGAGTCGCCTTAGCAAGAGCATTAGCCAGCCATCCCAAATTATTGCTGCTCGATGAGCCTTTAGGCGCGTTGGATGCATTGACCCGTATTGAAATGCAGCAATTAATCGAATCGCTATGGCAGCAGCAGCCATTTACGACCGTCTTGATTACGCACGATGTCGAAGAGGCTGTCGTCTTGGCCGATCGCGTGGTCCTCATTGAGGAAGGCCGGATCGCGATGGATCGAGCCGTCCCTTTCCCGCGCCCCCGTCAACGGGGAAATGCCGAAGTGGCCGCATTCATCGATCACATCCTGAAACGGGTCTTGGGCATAACCGAAGTGGCAAGCCGGCATGAAGCAGAAGACCTCCCCTATCCATTAAAGAAAGGTTCATAGGTTTCGAATACCCTCCCACTTGGGAGGAGAATTCCATAACTATTTCTTGAAGGAGGTGGATCAAGAGCGAGCGTTTGACCGGATGTGAAACCGTAAGAAAAACGTCTATCGACGTACTTTCAAAGAAGACAGACCGCGTTTAGCGGTAGTTTTTCTTGCGATATCAGGCAGCAGATTCTCCGAAGTTTATACTTTCTGATATCTAGAAAAAGAAAGGAGCCCAGAAAGCATGCCCAACATCGATAGTCCGCAAGAAATCGTAAAAGAAATTAGGATTACCCGCTGCCCCGTTCCGACAGCAGCCAGTTTGGCCCTTGACCTCGGGCTTCTTGATCAGGAGCTTGAAAAGTCCGGATGTACGGCAGCGGAGCTAACGCGAGACGCCCGTCAAGCTTTGCCTGATGCGCATTTTAATCACACCTTGCCATTCCTGGTGCGGGAAGGCGGCAACATTCCGGCTTTATGGGCACGCTCCACCGGGAGTGATACGCGGCTGATCGGACTAAGCTGGGTCGATGAATATCAAGCCATCCTCACCCTTCCCGACTCGGATCTTCAGGAGCCTGGCGATCTGCGCGGAAGACGAATCGGGATTCCTCGTCATGGATATTTGGAGGTCGATTTTCGAGCAGCCCAAGCGCTTCGCGGGTTTCATAATGCGCTCTCGCTGGCGAACCTTACGCTGGATGACGTCAACATCACCCATCTTGAAGCGGCTCGTGAAGGAAGAAGGGATTCGTGGAATACCGAAATCGAGGCGCTGCAGCGGCGTGAGATCGATGCTGTTTTTGTCAAAGGAGCTACCGGACTGGAGGCCGCCCGTACGGTCGGCCTAAAGGAAGTGATCGAGCTCGGGTTCCATCCGGATCCGCTGGTGCGAGTCAACAATGGCGTGCCCCGAACCGTGACCGTCGATACGGCCTTGACGGAGCAGGAGCATATCGTGGAACAGATTCTCACTTCGCTGCTTCGTGCCGCCGATTGGTCCAAAGATCATCCCGATGATTTCATTCGGGTCGTTACGAAGGAAACCGGCGCTTCCTCCGAATATGTAGCTTCCGCTTATCGCAATATTTCGCTTCGACCCGCACTGCGTGAAGACTACTTAACAGCACTTGATGACCAGAGCAGGTTCCTGTTCGAGCATGGTTTCCTCCCGAATCCCGTGAACGTATGGGACTGGATTCTTCCCGAACCGTTAGCCGCGGCTGAACAAAACATTGCCAAAGGAGTGTCTCTCACATGACTCAAACGAAAGCAGACGTAACCATCGGCGTTCATCCTAATAATCATTCGTTATTCGTATTGCGCCGCTTAGGCTTTTTGGAAGAGATTCTTAAAGACCTTAACGCAACCGTTGCTTGGGTTGATTACACCGACGGAGCAAGGACGCCGCTGCGGATCGCTTCCGGCGAAATCGACTTCGGCGGTACAGGTTCTACCCCGCCGTTAACCGCGCAGGCGTCGGGTATCGATATCGTGTACGTTGCGGTATCGAATCCCCGTACAGCCAGCGGCGCATTAGTGGTGCGCAAGGAATCGCCGGTGCAATCCGTTGCGGATTTGAAAGGCTTGCGCATTGCGCTGTCCGAAGGGTCCTGGCATACGAGTTTTCTGGCAACCGCCCTCGACAAGGCAGGCCTTCTATATGATGATGTCGTTCGTGCGGATATAGGCAATGAGGGGGCAAAGGCACTGCTTGCCGGCGAAGTGGAGGCTTGGGTCGGCAACGATCCGCAGCTGACGGAGCTGCACAACAAAGGTCTCATTCGCACGCTCGTGCCGCTTGAGTCCCATATCTCTCACCGTTCCGTATGGTTTGCCAGCCGGGATTTCGCGACGAATCAGCCGCAGCTGCTCCAGGCCGTAGTTGAGGCGCTACAGCAAGCAGATCAGTGGATTCAAGACAACACGCGCGAAGCGGCGGAGCTGTTTGCCCGGGACTTGCCCGATTGGCCTTCCGTGGATTCATGGGAAGCTGCGCTTCGGCGGAGACCTTGGGGGTTGCAGCCGATTACCGAGGAATTCATATCTGAACAGCAGCGGGTGGCCGATCTGTTAGCACGCCAGCACATTTTGCCGAAAGAAATTGTCGTTTCAGATGCCGTGTTACCTGCACCCGTAGAAATTGGAGGAGAATAAAATGGCTGCACATAACGAGAACATTGAAGTGTATTGGTATTTAACCGCGCCGGATGGCCGCAGTCCTTGGTCAACGGAGGGTGCGCGCAAAATCGATTTGCCTTACCTGAGGCAGATTGCCTCGGCTGTCGACCAATTAGGGTTTACCGGCGCCTTGCTGGCAACGGGCCCGCATGATACGTGGGTGCTTGGCTCCTCCCTGATTTCCAGTACGAACAACATGCGTTTTCTCATCGCTGTGCATCCACCGCTGATTTCCCCCGTGCTCGCCGCGAAAATGACGCAAACCTTCGATGATTTCTCCGGAGGTCGCGTCCTATTAAACATCGTGAACGGGAACACGGCGCAGATGCGCGCCTATGGATCAACGCTTGGGCATGATGAACGTTATGCATACACGGATGAATGGATTCAGGTGTGGAAACAAGCGGTGGCCGGAGAAAGCCTGGATTTCCATGGCAAGTATATTACCGCCGAAGGCAAAGCCTTGCAGCTCTCCTCCACGCAGAAGCCAACGCCGCCCCTGTGGTTCGGCGGATCGTCGCAAGCGGCCCACCTCGCGGCAGCCAAGCATATCGATACGTACCTGAGCTGGGGCGAAACGCCTCCGCAAGTTGCCGAGAAGATCCAAGATCTTCAGGCTTTAGCTGCCGAGCAAGGCCGTACTATGCGGTATGGCATCCGGCTGTATCTGATCGTGCGCGATACGGATGAAGAAGCATGGCAAGAAGCGGATCGGCTGCTTAAGACGATGGATCCGCACACCGTGGAGCATATGCAAACCATCCTTCGAAATAGCGATTCGGTGGGGCAGCAGCGCATGCTTCGCAATCACAACGGCCAAATTCCTAAAGACGCGAGGGAGCTCGAAATTTATCCGGATTTATGGGCCGGGATGAGTCTGGTACGACCAGGTCCGGGCACAACGATCGTAGGCAGTCCGGCAACCGTGCTGGCGCGCTTAAGAGAGTATCAGGATGCGGGCATTTCAACGTTTATTTTCTCCGGCGTTCCGCTGCTTGAAGAAGCTTACCGTGTAGGAGAATACATCCTGCCCCATCTACGCGTTAACCGTCAGGACGTGACCACACCGAAGCAAGAAGAACAGGAGAAGGTCTTCACGTGGGCTCATAACATCCACTAAATGATCCGGCAAAAAGGGAAGTGTCCTATGCGAAAAATAAGCTTACATCTACTATTAGTAATTCTGTTATTTACGTTATCGGCTTGCGGTAAAGCCGGCCAAGCGAAACAAGCCAGTGCCGAGAATGAAGCCGTCCCCGTTCGTCTTGGCATCCTGCGCAGTGCCCAGCCATTAAGTTTATCCGAGGAAGGCGGGCCCCTGTATAAAAGGCTTGAAGCAGCCGGAGCGAGCATTGAAAAAACCGGCGGTTTTGCCGCCATGTCCCCAGCGATCGAGGCGTTAAACGCCGGTTCGATCGACATCACGATCGGCTCGATTACGGCAGCCATCAGCGCACTTGTCGGAGGCTCTTCGGAATTTACGATTTTTACAAAGCAGCCTGGCGATCAAGAAAATCAAGGCATTGTAGCCAAACCGGAAGCCGGCATCAAGGGGCCTTCCGACCTCCGAGGCAAGAAAATCGCCGTCAACCGCGGCGGTACCGGCGAATACTTACTATATAAAGCACTGGAGAAAGGCGGACTCGATGCAAGCGAAGTCGAGATCGTCTATCTTCCGCCAACGGAAGCGGGACCTGCCTTTGAAAGCGGGCAAGTCGATGCTTGGGCGACATGGGGTTCGTTCACGGCCGTGGCGCTCGTCGACTTCGGTGCAGAGCTGGTCATCTCCGCAGGCGACATCGAATCCGAGAACGATACGGTGTATATTGTGCGAAACGGCTTCCTGAAGGAGCATCCTGAGCTCGTCCATGAAGTGTTCGAAGGCTTGAATGAAGAGTCCGCCCTTCTATCCGACGACGCCGATCACACCGTCCAATTAATTCAGGACATCCAAGGCGTCTCCGAACCTGTGGCTCGTCAGCAGCTGGAAGGCTCTTTATACCCATTTGACCCGATTGATGACACCGTTCGCCAACATTGGCAAGCAGTCGCCGATTATATGTTTGAGAAAGGGATTATTCCAAATGAAGTGGATGTCCTATCCAATACGGTGGATGTAAGGACGTTGAAGTGAAGCCGCTTGAGGAAGCTTAGTGGAGCGGTGAGCATCAGGCATTGTTCGGTAAAAATTCCAATATGCAACTCTTCGAGGGCACGAGGTCTGCTTAGGACTTGGTGTCCTTTTTTTGCTTAAACGATTGACCTAGCATTGAACCACAAAAGAAGTAGGTCGCCCGTAATCGGATAACGCCCCCTATCTACACGCTACGTTGTTCCATCTTAGTTGTCATTTAAATTATTTAAATTTTGTTAACTCTTCATAGTTCGTAATTTTAAGTTTGATTTTCCCTTCTTGATGAATGTTATTTTGATAATAAATTTCTGTAATCAGCTCAGAAATCTTTCTTGAATCTTGGACCATTTGATTGAATACTTCCTGATCAGCTTCAGTTATTTCCTCTGTTTCATTATAGTTAGAAGATATTGCGCTAATTTTTGTATTCATTTTATTTGCAATAGGAACTAATAACTCTGTCGATACTCCCGAATCTATAACTTTAGAATAGCCCTCTACACGATATAGCCGATTATTTATCTCCTGAATGCTTTTACCATCCAAATCTTGAAAGTTGCCAAGATTATGATAAAAATTCCAGACTTCAAATACGGAATTACCTATTATAGATTCCAGTTTCATTTTTAAATCTCTATCGTTTTTGATGTTTTGATTAATCAAAAGTATAGAAAAGATAATCAATGTTATTACAGAGAAAGAAATCAGAATATTCTTAGTTCTTTTTCTCAATCCGCTTGCCCCCTTTCGCCTTCCCGAATACTAATTATAAATTTCCCCTTTCCCATACTTTCTTTCCGTCGATTAAATTTACTGAACTTGGTGGATCTTCATAGAGAGAAATCTCAACCAATGAACTTTTTCCTTCTTTCAACCAATTATATACACTACCCTCGTTAATAGAAGGATAGGATAAAATTTGATTTACTTGAAATGCAGTTGCATAATATTCTGCGTACTCGGGATCATCATCATCTAATCCATTATCTGTCTCAAAAAATGTGTCTGTTTTGCCTACAATTCTTAATCCACTGTCCCACTCTAATATGATTTCTACACCTTCATACTCTCTTAATGTTTTAAATAAAGAATCTGCTTCCATAGACATCCTCTTTCTTATTTTTTATTCTGATGGTTTAGCTGGTACTATATGAGCACCATCTTTTCCATAGTGTATCATCCCTCTATGAGTCTCTACATATTGTCCTGTAACAGGGTCATAGTATTTACCTATTGGTTTACCAAAGTCCACTCTCTCTTTATTTTTGGTGACAGTGGTTCCTTTCCCTGCAAACTTATCAAGCAATTCTTGTGCGGTTTTATTATCGCCATAGAAAATGCTCTTATTTTGTCCATTTGCTATTTCTTGTTTGTAATTTGGAGTATTAGGAATATGTTTTTCTTGAGCACCTGGCTTTACTTTAACTGGGAATCCATTAACTTCTCTATAGGGTCCGATAGGTACTGAATTCTTCCCATAAGAAGGTCCACCATTTCCGCCACCAAGATCATCATGCTTATTATTCAGTGGGCCTCTACCCCTAATTCCAGCACGGTTGAGAATAGCGCCTCCAAGGATCATAGCCGACTGTTGACCCAAGTAATTGGACCAGCCGCCTGCTGAATCGACTTCTTTCATTGTGTCTGCCACGATTTTTTCACGATATTCGTTACTAAAAACCATTCGGCCGGCCCATATCCCCGTGTCCCAAATATCCTCGACCGTCCCGATGGTTGCATTATAGAGCATCTCTTTCCCGGTTCCAAGCGGATCTTCGTACAAGGATATCGCCGTATCCTTTAACGAGTTCCCTAACTGGGCGGCCCCGATCTTTACGCCCTCCCATAGTTCCCCTGCTTCTTGCTTCACGGTGTCCCATGCCTTCCCGGCTTCCTGCTGCACCGAATTCCAGGCTTCCTCCGCTTTTCTCCCGGCATCCTCTACGGCACTATGGCCTGCGGGTCCCCTCATCATAGGGAATGTTCCCAGCACATGCCCAGCAACTTGAATCGGTTGTCCCCGCTCATCTGCTGACTTAAATCGTTGGGCAATCCCTCTCAGCTCAAGGCTTGTCCGCTGGATATGCTCCGTGGTCAGTGTCATCTCTCGATGCGCCTGCTGAAAATCCACATAAAAACGGGATCTCGTCGTACCTTCCCAGGCAGACTCCAGCATATGGATGTTCTGGTTCAGCATGTCTATCATCGCTTCCAGCTGTTCATGCGCCCTGGAGCATTGATGTGCAACGTGCAGCAACATCTCCGGTGTGACCAAAATTCTACTCATAACAACCTCTCCATCTTGCTTTCGGGATTGAACCCGATCTCCGATCATAGTTAACTTAAATATTTTACTCTACTTGAATTATATGGAAAAGGTTCTCGAGGCCTTGCTATGTCACTTAAAACTAGGATCTTTTTCTCAGTAGATACAGGACTTTATTACGAGCGGAATTCCCAATAACATGACCATTATTAGAGGAGTTCTAGGATGAAGGGAGTCACGGAACATGACATACTGTAAAAAAAGGGTGGGAATAGATGGATTAATTTATCCTTTATTATTCTCGCCCTGCTTGCTTGCACTGAATATCTGTTTAGAAAAGAATTATTTGTACTTGTCCTTAGGTATCAATGGAACACCGCAAATACTACTGTATTCCTACCGACGATGATCGGTGAATCCCTTTCAACCAATTCCTTAAAGTTTACACCCTTATAACCATACTCATGTAATAATGACTTGGTAACCTTTTCCCCCAATGTTACAACAACTTTAGGTTGAATAATCCCCTCAATGAGAGGTTTAAGAAATAAGGACACGCAATTACGAAACCACGATCCTCTCACTTTACCAGCTAGCCCACCTTCTGTTTTCACACACAAGATAGCGTTGGAAAAAATAAATCGTCATGTTTGTTTTTAGCGTTACTTTCATTAATATCCACACCAGCAATATTTAACTATCATGGACAATCCATCTGTAAAATCCATTCCCTAACGTTTTACTAAACAAATATAAACAAGCAAATAGTAAATTAAAAACAGTAAAAGCCCAGTGTATCCCCATTCATCTCGTCCCATGTCTCGAAAGCTGAAATCCAGATTTCATCCACCTGTTCGTCTAGAAACTGCATCGTTTCCCAATTAGGCTACTTATCACCGCCTGTTAATAGATTAGAGTCATATAGAGCAGCAGATCGTAAAAAAGTGCTGCATTAAACCTTCTTTCCTATCCTTCAAAGTTACGTGTAGCAACACTAACAGAAGCAGTTCTACATCAAGTCCCAATAAAGTTATTGACCAATGGTGTATTTATGCATTAAATTACTTATATACGTCATTTTCCTGAATATGGAATATGAATCTGGAGGGGGATATCTTTGTTACCGACAGACACAACGATAAGTACGGAACTATTACGATACCTGAAGAAGGAAAACCTCAGCATTTCCGCGTTTGCAAATAAATCAAGGATTAATTCAGGAACACTGAGCCGATTCATCAAAGGGCAACAGCCCCTTTCCGTCTCCAACCTTGATTTAGTTACTGAAGCTATGAATTTGGAAGAGGGATATTTTTATTCCTTATATGCGTATGAATGCATGATTCAGTCATCCCCTAATTGGAGACGACTTGGCCCATTTATCATGCGCTGTGCCGAACTAGATAAACTCAAATGCTTAGATCAGCTTGTTGGAATGATGATGGATAATTTAACGTATTCTTCTTTGCTCTTTGATACCGCAGAAGCACTATACCATAAGGGAAATCGAGAAGCGGCCCTGATCATTTACAAAAAGGTTGCCGAAAGTGAAAAATACCAACATGCCGAGCGATTGGGTATGTGTCAATACAGAATATTTACTTGCTCCTTGAACTCGGATCAGGAACATAACCTGGACTGCACAATACAGTTTGAAAACTATGTCAAACGGCTCCCTGATGCAGTGCAATTAGATGCACTAAAAGATTTAGCTAACACGTTATTATCTTTACGTAAATGGAATAAAGCGAAATACTATATTCAGGAGATGGGACGTATCTCCAGAGTACTATATACTCAAAAACATAAACAAGCCAGACCTAGCAGTAGACTTAAACGACCAGCCAAGCCTTTGTTCGGCTATATTTTGTACTCTGATTTGCTGTTAGGTTCGATAGCAGCTGAAAACGATGACTATGATCAAGCACTTTATTATGTATCCTGTTACGAGGATCAAAGCTGGGTTAAAGAATCAGATGAAGCTGCCGAAATAACCAAAGAACAATTTCGGGAATGGGCAAAAGGCAACCGTTATTTATATGAACTAATGAAAGGTAATACAGATGTGCTAGAACCGTATATCAATTATCTCTCCTCCCGTGAAAACGAAATATTAAAGGCTTTATTTAAAATCATTCAGGCAGCTAATATGTATCACTTTGAAATCGATCAATATCTTGATAGATTCGAAAAATTGATCTTAAACCATCTCAAAAGCGGGGGAGGAGTCGGAAGTTATACAGAATATATAATAGATGACCGTTTTGCCAATTTTCTTACCGATCTCGGAAAGTATTACATATGGAAGGATAACATTCAAAAAGGATCGAAATATATATTGGAGAGTTTGGAAATCTCATATAAAATTAATAGTACAGCTAACATCGTGAGATGCTGCACGACGATTGAGCATATCCGACATAAGTTAAGTTATTCAGATCTCCAAAAATACGCCGCCATAATGAAGGAGGTTTATTATCAAAATGAAAAAAAAGTTAGTGGTGTTTTCACTCATCCTTAGCTTCACTGGAACTTTGGTATTACCAGGTAGCCTAAATATAACCGATCCATCAAAGCCTATTCCTACCATCCCGATGTCTACCACAAACAGCCATGGTGAGGGTGGCTGGTGATTAGTTAAAAGTGCTCGCTTACTCACCGCCTTCGGCAAAGTGACTCGCACGGAATAGCTCATACAAGATGACCTAAGCAATCAATTCCCGTGATCGACCGATTGAATATAAGTGATGATGAAGAGCCGAGGCTAATGATTTTTGTCTAGCCTTGGCTCTCTATGTTAAGTCGTTAGATGGAGGTATCAATACCTCACGAACTCCTAGATGAATATACCCTACTATTCTTCATCTATTTGAAAATGGTGAGTGAGACGTTCAATAGTAAACTGGTTTCTCAATTTACATGCTGAGTTCTGATTTGCGAACATCCCTTTTTCCCAGATAGCTTCATGCTTCAGAAGCGTCTTAATCCAATCCACGCGCACCACGTACTCGCAGAGATCAGGATCATCGACATCCTTAACCATGTTGACATGCAAGCCCGCTTCGAGAAGCGGTATATTCTTCCCATCAACCACCACCTGAAAATCCTTAATAGGCACCACTTCATCTGCGACAATATCCACGCCGACATCACCTACATTTATCATTATCTTTAGTTTCTCTTAGTGTTTAGTAAAATCTATAATTATCCTACCAAAACAAAAAATATCCCAACCACTAACTTTGCAGGGGTATAAAATGTTAAATTATTATTTTCTCATAATAAGCTTCACCAAGTTCATCTATTAAAAAGTGACGATCCCCGTAAGTAAATAGGTTCAAAACTTGCATGGCTCGCGACATAGCGACATATAATAAGCGACGTTCAATATCCCAATCGAAGTCTTCTCCCAATCTCTCTTCTGTTCGTGGATCGACTAAATCCGTTATGAGTACATATTTAAATTCTAATCCTTTGGCGGTATGAAATGAAGTGAGCTTGATACCAGGATCATGGTGAGTACCAATTAAATCTGGATCATCGTTCTTGGATGGAGATTTGATGAATTGATATTTCTTTTTTGCCCCCTCTAGTAAATTCACTACACGCTTCATGTGTTTTTTATTGCGCGATAATATACCAATAGTAGCTTGAGGATCTTCTTTTTGAATGAGCTCAATCGCTTCCAAAAGCGCTCTCTTTTGCCCTTCGATTCCTTTTGTATAAAACACCTTTGGCTTAGGGCCTGTTTTTGTTGGTAGGTCTGGACGGGTAAATTCTTCATCTTTTGAAATTTCGTCCTTTTCCTGGATGCTGTAAGCAAGTTCCATAATTTCTCTTGTCGAGCGATATGAATTACGTAGTACTTTTGTACGGCCACCTTTAATATTTAATCCAACGCTCTCCCATGTAAAAGAAGTTGTAAATATTTTTTGTCCTTTATCTGCACCGACTACACAGGACTTTCGTGGGATATGACAAAGCACCTGTAGATTGACCTTTGTCAAATCTTGTGCCTCATCAATAAATACATGGTCAAACTTTGACTCGTCCTGGATTTTCTCCAATTGTCGTGACATCCGAAGACCAATATCATGATAATCTATACGATAACCCAGTTGTTTTTGGTAGGCCTCATATATATTATATATAACTTTACGATCTACTGCAGAAAGGCGAACCTTCCCACCTCGGCCTTTGCGAGGTGCTTTATCGTACTTAGTAAATTCACATAGATCCGAGCCTTTAATCCAGCCTATTTCCTCTTCTATAAAGGTAATTAAATCTTTGTTATTCACAAAACGATGATTAACATATTCCCGCTTTACCTCTTCAATTGCATCCAGCAGCTTTTGACGTGTATGATTCTCTAGATACATCTTTTTTTTAAACGTTTTAAAATAGTTTTTCATTGCCCAAGAATGAAAGGTAGTAACTGTCACATTCGGTAAATTGTATGTCTCCAGCTGCCTATTAGCGGAGGCAGTTAATGCACTTCCATATGAAAAGATGGCTACGGTTTCGTCGGGATGCTTCGCTGCAACATCACGTGCTTTTTCAAGCAGTATTAATGTTTTTCCGCTACCAGCAATACCACGAATCAATAGCTGATCACCTGAGTATTTTATTATTTCCTTCTGCTGTGCAGAATACTTAATATCCTTCTTCACCCTAAAGACCTCCCCAAAAATCGTCATCATTTGATAGTTCTAAAGGTGGCTCAATCATTGAGTATGCCCCCTTACTGCTGGCAATATCTTTCCGTATAACTTTACGGAGAAGCTCTATGTTAATTACAGCCTCAACTGCCTCCGTCTGTACAGACTGCCAGCTTGTACTTACCTGCTTCCAAAAAGATAAATTCATTACTATTTATTCTCCTTACGCAAGTCTATTGGAAACACTGCGTCGCTGCAGTAGTCGGTATGAGGGCAGAAGCGGCATGCATAACCAGGATTTGCAGTTAGTACCTGATTTTCTGCAGCCTCAATTTCGCTGACTATACTTTCAATGGAAGCCTTCGTCTCATTAAATAATTCATCTCTATCTTCATTTCTAAATCCAGGGAATTGAAAATTTTTACGAGTTTCAGTATATGAATAAGATTCGGATACTGCTGTCTGTTTCCCCGCCCGACCTGACCTATACTGAAAAACTTTTTTTACTGAGAATTGCTTTCTAAAATCAAGCCACTGTGGAAATAATGGACTTACTTCCTGTACAACAGTCTCAAAATCAGCATTTGCCCCTCTTCTTACAACACGGACAATTTCTGAAAACATAAATTGGTGTATGAAATCACTTGAAAACGTTGGATATTCATCTGTAATGTAGCTGTAATAAAAACGTTTTGGGCACGACTTATACTCAGCGAGAAAATCCTCGAACCCCAATGTTCCCCAAGCGTCCGCTATCTCATCCTGATGGATTGATTCTTGAGAAAAATCATAAAGCGGTAATGGATCTTCAGTATCTGCTGATGCCTCCACAAAACTGACCGCTTGTAAACCAAGTTGTTTTATATACAAAGCTGGCTGTAGTTCATCTTGATCCAATATATTTTTAATCCAAGATAATTTTAACTGCTGTGGGGATAGATTCAGCGCAATGAAAAATAAATAACGTGAAATGGACTTATTTGCACGACTGCGAATGGTGTGCAGCTCAAGAGCAGTATGCTGTTCACTTAACAGCTCAAAAGTTTCAAGTTGCAGCGGCCAAGGAGTGCTTTGTCCACCAAGAGGTAATGAATTCTCATCAAGTCCTGTCAGGTAGATGGCATGATCTTGAGGTTTAAACATTTCTCCGTCAATTTCTATAAATCCACTAATATAGTTTTCATCCATATCATCAAGCTTACCACTCAAATAAAAATGCAGCGCTTTTTGGATATCATCATATAAAAACTCCGAATCATCCTGAATGCGATTAAGCTTCTGCCCAAGCTCTTGGATTAATAACTTTTCGTTTTCATCTGCAATAAGGGAAACCCCTTGGCCATGTGTTTTTAAAATGTCTTTTAAACGTTTGAAATGAACATCAATGGTATTTTTAGATTTAGACTGGTCAAATAATGTCTTAGTCATCGTCTGAATACTTTCAATAAACATCTTTACCTGCTTCACACGATCAAGCGGCACGGCAAAATGACTAATTTTCGCAAAAGGACTACGCATACTGCGGAGAACGCGATTTTCGTCCCCTATCGGGAATGCCTTTTCAATGATCATGCCCTGTTCAATGAGCTGTTCTAACCGAGAAATCCAGCTGCTTATCTCTATGCAGCCTTGCAAATAAGGGAACAGCTGCTGCAGATCATATGTGTAATCTTGGGCATTAATACTTAAAGATTGGCCGGATAACCAGCCTGATGAAAACAGATCCGTCAAAATCTCTTCTGTTAAATTCAGCTGCCCATAACTATAAATTTGGTGCAGGCTCACTAAAAAACGACCAATTGGATAGGATAAAAAATTTCGCTTTTTGGGATTTAACTCAGGGTAATAAGATAGGAGCAGTTCATTGAGCTGCTTTGCATTCGGCGAAATAATATTAGGAACAGCTGACTTATTATTATGATCACTATCAATTGGGAAGTTCGGTAGAATTACATCATGTAAAAAGTCAAAAAAAGAAGCGTAACCCGTGATAGTCTCTTTCAATCGCTCCTTCTTATTCGGTTTGCTTTCATACGCTGACAGAAACGTCTGTGCACTTTTCGTTGTATCATCCGGAGCTGCAGAATCGTATATCCACTCTTCAGGAGACGGCCAGCCGAAACGATCTGTTACAAACGCCTTAATAAAATTAAAAGTATTTGCGTAGCGGCCATCAAAGTAATGGAAAAAGGTAATCCGTATCTGCTGCTTACGCAAATTTTCTAATATGATCTGCTGTTCCGGTGTGACAAAGTAAAAACCGTGCAGCACAATCTGGATATCGTCTTTGATTTGGATATCAGGGTTTTTACATAACTTGCTGATGGTCTTTTGTATAGAAGTTATTAATATAGGCCGGTCTAATGTTTGATAATGCTCTTGACTTACAGCATCATCTTTTATGAAGCTGTCCCAAACCTTCTTAAACAAACGCTCTTTTTCTGTTTTTAGCCAATGGTCCTTTAATGCTAAAGGCTTGATATTCACTTCCACGAAAAAACGAATACTATCCAAAATCTCCATTGCATTTAAACGAAACGCCTGTTTTAATTCCGGCGATACACCCGTTAAATTGGAGATAATTGCCGATAAGCGTAAAAACTGCTGAAACTTTGTTTCAGCACTATACCACTTAGGATACAAACTTTTTATAAATTCACGAAAGGAATATATATGCTTTAAATCGTGACCGTAGCATGCTTTAATCCCTTTCCTTTGATTATTTGTAGCACAAATATGAATGGCATCTGGAAATGATGCATAGTGCGGATGCTGTGCCCATTTCTTAGGCTGTGAGTAGGTATGCACTTTTACGTTCATTGGAACGCCTCCAATCCACCGCTTTTTAAGATATAAGCCCAACTTTCATTGGAGAACTTTTTACGACTTGGCATCGTAATGTACACTCGCTGCATTGCTCTTGTGAGTGCAACATAAAGTAATCGCGTCTCTTCCTTAAGTTGTTCTTTGTCTTCGTACTCTTTTAAATCCTCGAAATGACTATTGATATGTGGTTTATCAGGTTGCTTTTTATCCCAGGTAATCTTCCAGCCAAATCTACGGTTTGCTCTTTTTTGCGTTTGCTCAGAAGCCTCCTCCAAGAAGTACTTCTGCTCAACCACATTAAACGGTGTATCGGTAATGGGCAAAAATACCGTATGATATTCAAGTCCCTTTGAACGGTGGACTGTTGTTATTTCTACCTGGGCTTTGTCCTGCTCCAGCAACGGTTCATTTTCAGTGCGGTTCGTTTTAATTTGAAGCCCCAGCCAATCACGCAAGATCTGAAGTGTCACATGTTGGGATGAAAAATTCCTCTCTATTAATACCATCAGATGCTGCAAATTTTTTATATACCGCAGTACAGCAAGCTCAATCTCTTCCTTTGAAGGGGCAGTTTCTTTGTTTATATGAAGAGATTGCTGTTCTAAATACAGAGGTAAACGCGCAAACAGCTTTTTATCATAAATTATTTTTTGAATGACCGTCATTGGCGATAGCGTACGTAATAGCCGCACATACTGTTTCAACTCGTTCTTGGTACGTTCATGAATAAATGACGTAATACGCTCCTTATGGCCACCAAAAGGTATAAGCACGTGTTGCGGCACAACATATCCAAAATAGGGTGTTTGTAGAGCGTTTAATAAAAACTTCGGCTCATGCGAATACAATAGTCCATCAATCAAAGTCTTTAAATGGAGTACAGACGGACTAGTAAAGAACGTACCATCTAAATTTTCAGATGTCGGAATGTTTTTGGATACACAGTATTCTTTAATTTTCTTGGCTTGACGATTTGTTCGGACGATAAATGCGATCTTATCCTTTTTATCCGGCAGCGTGGCTAAGGCTTTTTCAAAATCGTTCTTATAATCTATTGACACATGCCAATCATTATTCGGAAACTGCGCCGGTTTATTACTTTGTAAACGATCAGTTTTTTCGTAGGTGAGCCAACCTTCCTTATGCCAGCGTTCAAACAATTGATGCATTTTATCTAAAAGAGAAGCCGAGCTTCGGTAGTTAAGCTGTAATTCGGTCTTTTCGTATGCAGCACCCGCAGTTGCATTCTGCAGTTCCTGGAATGACTTGTAATCGGCGCCGCGAAACCGATAGATGGCCTGCTTCACATCCCCTACTACAAACAATCGGTACTGCAGATAGGTTTGTAAACTGGCTAATAGTTCAATTTGCACAGAATCACTATCCTGAAACTCATCAACAAATATAAAATGATCCTTAGAAAGCTGCTTCATTCTATCTCCGCTGTTTGTAAGCAGCTTAAGCTTTCGGATTAAATCACCCATTGTGATTTTGTTGTCCGCTCGCTTTAATCCATCTAAACGAGTCTCACAATTATTGAAAATAAATATAAGCACTTCTTGGATAAGTGTGGACTCTTCGTTTGACGCATCGCCCCAATTAATCTTCTTTATTTCGTCGGCCGTCAAACCCTTCTTCTCCATCTCTTCCCACATATCGTATACAAGATCAATAAACTCATAATCCATAACTTTTATTTTTAAAAAATCTTCAATAGGTCGCGTGGAAAAAAACTCATCCATCAATTCGTTGATAATTCTTTTCTTCTCATATTTATAGCTTCCGAGTTGAACGTTTTGGCCATAGCCAATCTCATGAGCGAGTTGCTTTAAAATGGAGCGAGCAAATGAGTGAATAGTACTGATTTGCATATCCTTTACATCCTCAGCAAACTGCAAGAAACGCATTTGCCCGGTCAGGTTGTATAGAGTAATAAATTTATTCTCTAAACGCTTTTTCATTTCATTTGTTGAGGCATTGGTAAAAGTAATCATCGTAACAAGCTTTAATGGAATACCACCATTAATCAATAAAAATAAAATACGGTCAATCATTACATGTGTTTTTCCTGTGCCTGCTCCGGCTGTAATGATTTGGTTTGCATCAATGGGCTGATGAATTGCTTTGTACTGTCCACCATTGAAGCTGGGGAAATGTTTTGCCAGCTGTTCGAGAAGGTCCTTTGTAACATGTTCACCGTCAACAAAACGGTTTGAAAGGATCGGACTCTTAGTTGAACTCTCCGATTCATATACATTTAACTGAAACTCTTTTTTATGTATTTTATAGTCAGTTATATCAGACAACTCTAATTTAGTGTAGGTTAATAAATATACTTTTGTGCCGTTACTTAAGGCATTTGAAATATCATTCTTGTAACGTTCAAAATCCTGACTCGTCTGCACAATATATAGATTAGAGAAAGGCAAACGTGACCCCAGCACAACTTGTTGTACCTTCGTTGTTTGAATACCTAGTTCTTCCGAGATCATCATCAGTTCAGGCATTGTTAGTTTCCCTTTAGCCTCTGACAAGGCAAAGTTTTGGAGCTTCCGCACTAAATGGTTCAAATCTGTCAAATCCTCTTTAAATAGAGGAAGAGGTGTATTGATTTGCCTATGGAATCCCCGTTCCTGCCACTGATTTTCGGATATATAAGGAAGGGCAACAAATATACGCTTACTTAAACGGCGATAGAGAAGTGGATTCTTCTCTAAATGATTACATAACATTAGCATCTGATTCTCTGCTTGTTTATAGGGGTTGCCTTGTGCCTCATAAAAGTTGGTATACGACCAATGATGCCCTTGAATCGACGTAATCTGGTCAATCTTGAGTCCTTTAACTTCTATAACACAAACGCCTAAGAGCTCGTTGATAATTAAGATATCAATCTCTTGCCGCCCAGTTCCGTTTGAAAAGAACATTGGAAACTGATGAATAGCCAAGGTCGTTTGCTGATCAAAAGCATAAGTAATTGCATTCCACACAGAGAGCTCTGCATCTAAACCAGGTGTATCCTTGAGAGTAGTCGGAATAAACATTGAAATTCCTCTTTCATTTTTCATTTAGGGGTTACATACTAGTACAATAGTCCCTCAATAAAACACTTGTTATCAGTATTATTATACCTATACTTTTACATAATTCTACAGATTAGAATTGTATTCTTCTTAAAGATATCATGTGCTTGAGATCAGATAAGAACGAGTATATTACATAGAGTTGAGATGGCACTTACATTGGACGGGACAGTGGATCATCCATATTTGTATACAAATCACACATGACTATAGTACTATATTTATATCGTCATTATTCGGTTTATTTTTAGATTAGATCATTTTTAGCATCACTTTGTGGAAGGTGGATATTTTGGAAGCAACTCATGAAGGAATTTTAAAAAAATTTGATGCTCTAAAGGGCAAATTAATTATTGGCAAAGCAGGTATTAAAGGTATTAATTCTAAAAAACGGCTTCCAGCAGATGAATATGTTCCTGAAGCTCATATTATCCATAATTTGGTGAGGGGGTTTTATAAACCTGCTGACAAGCCGTATATATTATCCTATCAGGCCACAGAATCCAGCGAAAACTACGGTAAGCAAATAGTTTGGAGCGATGAAACCCAATCTGAATTTTTACGTATTGAAATGGCTCCTCCGGATAAAGAAAACGATCATAGCAAAAAAAGCGATATAGTAGCTGCACGCTATAACCTTGAAAAGAAAATTCCTCTCGGCATACTACATAAAATAAAAAAAGGACATAATCGCATACTTGGCCTTGGCATTATCACATCAGAACGTGACGACGGAGTCTTTATAGTTGAACCCTTTTCTTATAAAGGTATACTCCATCCACTTGATGAATTGAAAAGATTGATAAAAGATGAGGAAATTAATACAAGTTTTGTGGCTGAAGTAGTTCAAAGGCGAGGTCAGGCGATCTTTAAAAAGAAGTTATTTGAGGATTCCGCAGAATGTGCTATCTGCAGAATGGATGAACCAACATTGTTAATTGCTAGCCATATTAAACCTTGGAAGTATAGCTCTAATTTTGAAAGACTTGATAAATATAATGGGTTATTGTTATGTCCTAATCATGATAAACTATTTGATCAAGGCCTTATAACCTTTACTGATGATGGGAATGTCGTCATTTCAAGTCTTCTGACAACAAAAACAAAAGAAACGTTTGGACTAACTGAAAGTTTGTTTATTTATTTAGATGAAGGTCATAAAAAATACTTGTCGTGGCATAGAGAAAATTGCTTTAAAAATTAATAATAAATCTTTTCCTTTCTCGTGAAGGTGTTAAATTAGGAGAATCAGGTTACCCGTGAAGACAAATCCAAACAGTACCTAGATAATGGGCATTCTGTTGAGTGTGGTTTTTTAGCAGTACATATCAATCCTGCAAGATCAAGTACTGCTAAATTAGCCGTTCGTGTGCTGCCCATCCCCTCAAAGTGAGCTCTAATTTTAGATGCTAACTCTTTGTCCATTCGAGGCCTACGATTCTTTGATGTATAACCGAAATACCTAGTAAAGAGCCGAATAACATTCGTATCAATTGGAACAACCGGTTGATCAAAAGCATAACATAGTACAGCATTTGCAATATAATCACCAATTCCAGGAAGCTTTCTTAACTCATTATAATCATTTGGAACTTTACCATTATATTGACTGCAAATAATCTCAGCTGTTTTTATTAATCTTGCTGCACGGTACTTTAACCCAATAGGAGCAATAATTCCTTCTAATGTTACAATATTCGCCTTTGATAAATCGCTTAAATTAGGGTAATTGAACAGTAGCTGCTCATATACATCCTCTACTTTACGTACGTGGGTTTGCTGAAGCAGAAACTCTGCCAATAAAATTCGGTAAGGATCTTTAGTATTCCGCCAAGGAAAGTGATGCCGCCCATTCTCGGCATACCATGCTAGCAGCTCCCTCCAAAAGAAGTAATCTTCACTCATTCTCATCACCAGGTTTATGTTTTATGGTTTACTTATTTATCTTACCCATATTAGCAGCATACATAATCCTCGACTTATAAGTTCATTAATGGACCATAAAAACAAATAAAACACTCAATACCTGCTAATTAACTCAGTAATTGAGTGTTTTATTGAATATACTCAGATAATATTACTCAGGTGCTTCGTATATTCGTCTTTGAACTGGACCCAGCACGCTTCCTGTTTAGCCCATTGTGTTACATTTCGATCCCCCGCAGAATCACGAAGGAAGAATAATGCTTTATCCGCAATAATCCGTATTACTTCGTCCCACTTATCAGATAGTGCTTGCCTATCCCATACTTCTAAAAGCTCAATCTTGTTTCCGTATATATGATGAAGCATAGCCACAGTATAATAAATTACATTTGCTCTATACCCTTGAAGTCGCATGGATTCCACAATATTAGTAACATGAAAATTAATAATCGTCCTTGCTATTAGTTTCTGATATACTTTGAGAGTAACTTCACTTAATGGAATGATTTCATCATTTTCATCCTTATCGTACTTCCAATACTGCTTATTTTGCTCCATAAACCGCTTAAAGGCTTCTTCTCCACCTTTGCTTGAAACATGGGGAAATCCTTCACATGACATATAATGTTTAGCTAAATCAACTTTTGTAATCACCTTATCACTTGGGTACTGCTTTTTAAATTCATTCTGTTCTTTACCACGCTTGCGTCTATTTAAATCAACTGCATATTGACCTCTCGCACGTTCAAAGTACCACTTGCTCTCTGCTCTACGTCCATCAGTAGCTGGTATCCATGTGTCCCTAGAAAACTTCTCTAAGTCAGACATAAACCTGGAGTTGGCAAGTAAATCAGAGTTGTTTATTTTATTCTGCGTATTAGCATACTTTGAGATATTAGATACCATCTCATCTTCTAGAAGCTGCTGGTCTTTTTCTTGATCTGCTTCAATATGAAGGATTGTTAATTTGGCCTGAACATACACATCCGTTAAATCCACTTCATTCTTATAAGCCTGATGAATGGATGCAGTGGTCTGACCACCATTAACAATTTGCCAACCTGTCAACCCGTTAATTCGGAAAAGATTAATATCTTCACTTATTTTCTCGATGTCCCCCGCACGAGCTACACTTGAGATACCATTATTGTAACTCACAAACATTCTTCTCTCATTCGGATCTTTTAGTGTTTTTAAGATCCCTTTATTGGTGCCGCCTTTAGATTGCAGAAAGGATCTAACATTCCGCTCAACGAGTTTAGAACCCCATCGATCATAAGCTTTCGCGAGTAACTCAGCAGGTATAAAGCCGACATAACACGAAAAGTAATTATGGGTTCTCTCATGTTTAGTATTTGGAATATACATCATTTCAAATGTCTGTCCTAATTCACTTTCAAAGTCAATATGAATTGTTTGAATTCCTTGCTCGGACAATATCATTTGAAGAATGCGATCAATATCCCAAACCTGAACAATTACTGTTTCGATTCCAGGAATCGATATCTCAATAGGTTTATTGGTACTATAAAACATGTTAGTTAATACAAATATATTCACCTCATCAATAACACTAAAGTTTTCTGTTATAAGTACAGCCAGTTCTCGGGCTTGAAGGGAATGATCGATTGTTTGAGCTAATGTTTTAGCATTCGTAACAAATCGTTTAGCCTGGTTGGCCAAATCGGTCAGCATTGTCATATTTATTGAAAGTAAATCGTGCTCATTTTGGTCAAAGCTATAATTTGCAACGTACAAATCAAGAACACGCTGGCTCTCATCAAACGAATACGCGTTGATCGCAATTTTTTTATTTGTATCTATATATGGAGGAATTAAAATATCAGGTTCGACATCTCGTTCCATAAACAACAGCATCTTTTCTAAAAAAGGGACCAGATAAACGCCTGTTTTTGCTGCCCTCTCTTCTATCTCTTCAAGAAATTCCTTCAGGAATTCACTTCTTTGTTTATTCTCTAGCATTTAGCAAATCCCCCATCACAAATCAAATACCTCATCTACTTCTCTTTCAAAATCAGTACAATGTGTAAGGTCTATACAGTAACTAACATGGGATATTCCCTTGGGGAGATCTTCCTGTAATATTCTTGGGAAATTCGCCGCGGCTTCATATGCCTCTACTTTATCTACAAAAAAGAAATCATCCGTATAATCATCTTCTTTAAACCTTAAATCCTCAAGAAGGTCGTTAAACTTTAATAACATACGGTCAGAGCGGCTTTCAATTTTTTTTCGAACTTTGTTAACAAGCGAGTATAATGAAATACCATGAGTTTTGCTTAGTTCTATAAAGCAAACATAAAGATATATACTAGTAACTGCATTGGTCAGCCTTAACTGATTTTCGTTTGAAATTTTAATTGTCTTATTTAACTTATTTATTGCCGTCTTAATCTCTACACCGCGTTTAGAATGCTTAAAGTCAATTCGACCACTAGTTGGACCTTCCCATTGTTCAATTATAAGTGGCGGAGAAGTTGGAAACCGGTTAAGCCAGTCATCAATATACCACAATTCGCCAAAAAGCCCCCGTTGCTGTTCTTCGGTTAGTTTGCGGTATCCACCTTTTTGAAAAAATACGCGCCATCTGTCCAACACTTTGTATATTACCGAAAATATCGATTCATTCTGTTCCCTTAACAGCAAATGATCCACGACATTCTGCAGTACAACTTCAAATATCTCTGTACCACATTCTGCCTCTTGCCTCAAAACAAGAAAGTAATGCCCCCTCAATAAAGCCAACTTTTCATAATACTCAATTTGGATAGATAAACCTCGCCATTTTGGCAGTGCCTTAACCTGATCAGTCTCCCAAGATTCGAAACCCAAATCAATATACAGCTGCCTAGTCATACTTGCAGTATCTACGCCTGCAAAAATTATAGGATTTTCAGCCGTTAGGACCCTCAATTTGTATACTTCTTGCTGAGATTGGTCTTTTATTTCATTAATCATCTGCTCATATTCTAATTTAAGATTCAGCATTCAGCACATCTTCCCTACTATATGAGAATATTTACTTAATAGTTTTGTTTACTTCATAAATCTTAGAATCATCTAAATCTGAGTCAGGAAAGGAAATTCCAATTCCAATCGGTACCATGCTCTCACTAAAGGAAAATCCTAGGTCATCAAATACATTTACTTTAGGGTGAAGCGGGTAAATAAGAAGCATTCCATTTTCTTTTGGTCTCAGTTTTCTAATCTCTTGCTTGTCTTTCATATTCTTTATTTCAACTTGATTGAGATCAATAAATTCCTGCCGCGAAGCAACTATAGCCCGGATATCAATTTTAGCCTGTCCTTGATTGGTATACTCTTCCGCCTTAACACCACGAACTACAGCTGAACCAATCTCTAATGTTCCAAGACGTACTGGAAACTTTTCAAGACCACTTTTATCACTTGGATCTCCTTCAACTACTGCTACAGTCCAATACAAGAGCTCTCCAATATCACTAACTTGCTGAATATAATTTACAATCTTGATACTATCGACTTTATCTGCACCCTGACTAGTTTTATATTCAGATAAGAATGTTAATACTTTATCGACACCAACTTTCTGAGCTATGTAGTAGCCCGTTTTCCCTGAGCCTATACGTATCTTTTTGAAATCGGAGGATAATTTATTAATTAAATTCTCTGTCACTTTCATATTGTGAGAAAAAAAAGATTCCTTGTTCTCATATATACGAGTTTGCTGCAGGGTCAGCCTATAAATGACATTTGTTATAGAAGCATTTCTCATTTTTAACGGACTTGTTAAGGTCATGGTTGGATGACTTAGCATTTTTACTGCGTATTCCAATGGTGTCTTTTTTTCTTTTGCTAGCCTGTCAAATTCTCTTCGCAGTTCAATCATAGCAATGGCAAGATGTTCAAAATTTGAAGCAATCTCTGCGGTAGTGTAAATTCTGCACAAGTCCATATATCCTTTTCGATAACCAAACCAGCGTCCCATTTGCATTAAGGTATCGTACATTAACGTATTCCTAAAATAGTAGGTTATGCTGAGTCCCTCAAGCGTAAGTCCACGTGATAACTTATCTCCACCAACTGCGATTACATTTAAACCGTCCTCTTTATATTGGTGATAGTATAATGCATCTTTACTGTTACCATTAATTTCAAAAACGCGGACTTTGTTAGAACTTTCCTTAAGCTCCTGATAAACCTCTTCCCAGCTGAATTCTTGGATGTCACCAGGCCATGCTCTGCTTGTTGGAATTATATCTTCCTCATAAAGCTCTTTAAGTACGTTTACAATCGTACTATTTTCGTTATATCGAATTTGCGTAATAATTTCGTTGAATACTTTATCAACGCCGTCTTTTACACTTGACTGAACATCTTTAAAACGTGAGGTATGAATAAGCATTGAATTATGTTTGTTCCTCTGGCCTCGCAGATTTCGTACAGCGATTGTTAAAAGAAATGCCAATATCGATTCCTCCATCTGGGGAGGAACCTCTTCAAATTTATCAGCATCACCTTTTGTTTTAATTCCAGTAAAGACTTCTATATCCTCATCCCTTAAAGGACGAATTAAACTTGGACGTGGATCGTCAGCTTCTTCTTCAATATTAAAGAATTCCTCTGGACCACAGTATTCCTTAGGCTTGGGCAGCCCAACAAGAAAATCCTTTGGATAAAGATCCTTACCTTCATCTTCCGTTTTGGCCTCAGCACTAATTAATAAATTTGCAAAGGGCGTTGCTGTATAACCCACATAACATCTCCTGTCAAAAATCTCCAAGATCTGCCGTATTAACTTATTAATCGTTTTTGGATCTTCATCTTTGGAAGTATCAACAGATGCTTGATCGGCTTCATCATCAATGATTAAAACTGGAATATCTAAACTAAATAACTTCTTTTGGTATTCGAGCTGATTTTTTAGTGACTCCAGAACAATACTATTCTTTTTAACAACCATAAGAGTCCTTTGATTCAAATTAAAAATGCCGCTTGGTTCAGAAGAGATGTCACGTTCTACAGTAGTCCAAGAAGAAATAATATGATTCGGTGTATTTGCATAGATTTGGGCAACTCCGACAGGTTTTCCAGTCTTATCGATTCTGCTGCCAATTACTTCTTCATCTAATCTGAGCTGTGTCTGAGCTCGAAGATCATTGTGTACCCCTGATAGTACAATCACCAACTTATACCCAATATCGTATGCTTTATTGATTAACCCTGTAAAGTTGGCAGTTTTCCCTGATTGCACATATCCCAAAACAAGCCCGCGCTTGTCAAAAGGATAAATATCCTCAGGGTTACCCAAGGATCTCATAATTTCATTTGTTGAATCATCTATGGAGTCAACGGCTTCTGGATCCCAATTCTTGACTCTGATTAAATAATCTCTGTAGCGGGTCCAAAAAAAAGCTCGCAAGAGTAATTTAGGGCTGTACCATTCCTCCTCTTCTTCTGAACGTAATACAGTTGTTTTTATGATGTCAAAACCAACATTAAACTTCATATACATTTCTAACGACCACTGCTCAACCAATCTTTCTCCTATGTTTTGACCTTGGATAACCAGCTTCGCAAATTCTAGTGCCTGCTCAGCTGCTTTCTCATGGCTGGGCAAAGCAGATTTCAAATTCATATAATTAGTCGCAAAGGTGTGTTCAAATAACTTCTTCGCTTCATTCATGCCTAATATTCGCCTCTTCTATGATTGATTTCAACGTTTTTCGATTTAAACCATCAAAAGCAGGTTGAGTAATAAGTGCATCTATCAACTGCTGCATATCTTCTACAACTTGAAGCTTAATTAAGGTAGATGCAAACTGGATCACTAACTCTTTCGTTGCGTCGGTAACTTTTTGAATTGATTCTTCCTCTACTTTGGGTGAATCGGTTATATTACTGGGTGACCCTAACTGAACAAACTTTAAATACATGTTAAGTAGCTTCGAAGTTTCATCATCAATTCTTTTCTGAATTTCTGATAAAATAGGGTGATTTCTATTTAATACAAATTGCTGTCCTTCATCGCTACCTGATAACTCCCAAGTATTGAGACTCCCTTTGAAGGTTTGACTAGGATGGAATCTTTGAGTCCGATAATAAAAGACATCGCGCGAAATTTTACGAACAAATTCAGCAATTGTTTCAAGCCTTGTTTTTGCATTGTCTGGAGGAATAACTGCAGACTTTTTAATATCTACTTGCCAACCTTCATCTGCAGTATTTGGAATATCGATTCGGACTCTTGCCAGTTGGGATGAAGTATCCTTTTGAAACATACCCAACCAATCTCCATAATGCAGCAATCTATTCTCACGGTATATATAAAAGCCTTGATGATCTCTCCATCCTCTGCTACCACCTGCCCTTTTGTATTCCATTTCATTTAAGAATGAAGCATGCGGAAGAACATAGTATTTTACTTTAATTTTGTTTCCATTTATATTTAGAATCTGCGTTTCACCTTCCAGAGTGGAAGGGTGCTTAACCAGAAAAGGATCCCAAGGATCTAACTCGTTTCCATTTAGGAAAACCTGAACCTTACCGTGTTCAATAATTGAATGAAAGACAAACTCTAAGTGTTGATGTATACGTCGAACTTTGGCGAAAAAGCTGCTTTCATGTATCGTGTTTATGGTTCCCGCTCCCATAAACCGATCTAGCTTATCTATACATATAACTGTACCGCCATCTCCTTCAATATCGCACATAAACTGTCTAACTTCATCTGGAATTGTCGTAAACAGCTGCCATTCATTGCATTGAGAGACATGATCTAGATCCCAACAGCGTTGCGAGTAAATTCCATTTTGTTTGGTAAGAACACTCAAGCGCTTACCTAGAGAAAAAGAGGCTGTCTTCAGCCCCATACCAAATCTTCCGAGTTCATTTGGCTGTCTATCTACACGCGGGTCTTTGGAACCAATATTCATTGCTGCTTGAAGCCTATCTTCGTTCATTCCAAGACCATTATCCGCAATAATTATTGCACCATCATTTCCAAAAAACTTGAATTGGAGAATTATTTTAGTCGCTTTAGCATCAAGGCTATTATCAATCAAATCTGCTATTGCAGTCCCTGCATTATATCCTAATGAACGGAGTGCTTGGATTACAGGTGCAGCAGAAGGTTGTGTCAGGATTATATTCATAGCAAGATACCCCTAATTAAGAAAGTAATAACCGATAAGTATTTTTAACATTTTAAAAAATAGACACGTTTCGACTCTCATAGTATACAGCAGTATTCGACACTGAAAACAGATATCCTCCCCAGGTGCTTTATGTTTATCAATTACAAATAAATAAAAAAAGTCTCCTACTCAAAAGAGCAGGGACTCTGTTTTATAAAGTAATAGATTCTTTAGGCATAATTAAACTTGAAACTGTATATTCGACATCTACTCCCAAGTATTTTAATACCTGTTCCGCCACTGCCCTTCCTAAGAGTGGCGGAACAGCATTTCCGATTTGCTGGTACTGTGAATCTTTAGCTCCTTCAAAAACAAAATCATCAGGGAATGTTTGGAGTCGCGCTGCTTCCCTAATACTTATTGCACGATTTTTACTTGGATGAATCCACATTGACTTCCGGACGTTTAATACAGTTCCGGATGGAGTGTTGTAATTAAGTCTCAGATATACAGTATTTTGTGTTCTACCCGGATCAGAATATGTTTGTTTGTATGATTCATCCAGATCATGGAAGTTCTGACCTTGCTCTAATACTTTAAATCTTTCTAATGCAGTATCTGTCGTTTCAGTCATAACATGATTTTGGATCTGATTCGTATCTCCTCGTAAATATTGAAGCAGTGGGGTAGCTCTTTTGAGTATAGGCAAATCAACCGGCCGATCATCTTCCATTATAGTGAACGGTTCAATTTCTTCAAGATCTCCAATAGCATCTTTAACTTTATAAAATCGGTCAGGATCCTTAATGATCGAATCCGGTAGAACTACAGGGACATCCCTAACAAATTCTGATTTGACTCCAATAACAACAAGGCGCTCTCGGAGCTGTGGGGCACCGAAATGAGCAGCATTTATGATATGTTCTTCATTGATAACATAACCAAGGCTCTTAAACTTACGAGTTAAGTAATCCAGTACACCATATGTCAGTACTTTAACACAAACATTCTTATGATCCAGTAGAATATCTACTATCTCAATGTCATTAGATGCAATTTCATTCATTTTCATTAATATCTTTTGAACTTCAATAATTTGATTCAAAGTTATAAACAATTCTTTACGAGAAGAGTCCGTAAGTTCTTTGTTAATTAATAACGCCCCGAGCTTTTGCCACTCTTCTTCGTATGCAGTGCTCCAATAGCTAGTATGCTGTTCTTTCCATTTCATAAGTGCTTTTTGTAAAGCGCTTTGAGCTTTTGCAATATATATATCAGCTTCTTTTTCTTTTCTGCTGATATGGCTTATCTTGGAGAACAAATTTTTGTCACTAATTATATATGAAGATATATCAACATTCATATTAATGCATTTTTTTAGAAAAACAACCAAATTATCTGTCAAACTATTTTGTTTCCCCAAAATCACCTTATCAGGTATAAGTTCTATCTTCAGTTCCTGAACAACTTCTTGCTGATCTTTAGATGAATAGAAAAACTTATGTTTGTCTGATTTCATGGCCTTTACGTTTTCCATTACAAAGGCATCTGGATTCAGTTCCTGAATTGCTCTGACATATTCCTTAACCAATTGGTTATTAGTTGAAATTAGCTCGGACTTCTGCCGGTTTGCATTTGAAAAACCCTGACAAGGAGGTCCGCCAAAAACAAGATTAATCTTCTGACATCCATCTAATATCTCTTGGAAGTTAACTTTTCTTATATCGTTATAATATCTGATATCATCTTCATGACTGTAACGATCATGATTCCGTTTATAAGTTTTCTGAGCAGACTCGTTGTTTTCCACTGCGGCCGCAATTTTCACCCGGCCCGTTTGTAAAAAGCCTAGGCTTAATCCACCCGCCCCAGAAAACAAATCAACAGCCACAAGTTTTTTATCAATCATTATTCCCACCCTTACTCACGAACATTCGTTCCATATATAGCAGCTTAACATTTCATAGCTAATTTTTCAAGTAGCAACTCGTAAAATATCAGAATACAGCATTTTAAAGTTAAATGCTATAAAAAAATCCTACCTTCGTCGGCAGGACAAATATTTAACTCAACGCTTCGATTTTCTCTCTAACAAGTTCCTCCAGATCCTCGCGATCTAAAGTATCTAAAATTGTAACACCGCCAAGCTGATTAATATACATCATTAAACTCCTAAAATTCTCCCTATCAATAAATGATGTCTCCAGTTCCTTTTGTTTAAGTACTGATAGTACGGCTTTCGTAATATCAGGATTTCTCGAAAAACTTCGTTCTAGAAGACTCTGAGCAATGTCTAGTTTGGATAGGAGAACTTTGGTAAGTTCAAAGGGATCTTCTCTATTTTCATCATAAGAAACATAGCCGTACCACCATAAGCGAGCTATACCATTACGAATCAAAGCTCTATCCCGATTTGCCATAAAGAAATAACGCTCTTTAATCGCTTCTACCGGCTTTTCTTTTTCTAAATACGATTCTACTGGCCACCTTTTTCTCATGTAGTTCCAGAAGGTATTGTGAGTTAAGTAGGTCCACAGTCTCTCGTCAGTTGCTTGTATAACTGATAGTCCTTTAAGGGAAGTATAAATTTTTTTAGTATTCTCAAAATCAAAATGAAGTGTACTGCTCTGAGGCATATGTAAATCGATGTTCTCTATTCTTATTGTTGATGGAAAATTCCAGGTAGTTCCCTCAAAGAACTTATAGATCCAAACCTCATCTGATGTATATCTTTCAATATTGCTTAAAATATTTACTTTTAACTCATCAAGTGAACTTTCGCTGATATAATTTAATTCCATAATAAAGCACCTCAGTCCTCATCTTCAAAATTTACTAGGGCAAGAAGCGAGATATTTAATGGATCTCCGATTAACTTTTGCGCAACTGCTATTGTAGAATCAGAAAAGGTATTTTTATTTTCAACATCAATTTCTAATTCTCTTAGTCTGCTTTTAATTACTTGATACCATCTGCATTCTTCGGGGTCAAAATCCTGCTCTTCCGCATTTTTGATCATTTCCAAAATCGATACTAGCGCTGGCATAATGATCAATGAAGACAATAAAGGTTGTAAATTTTGATTTAATGAAATTGTTTTGTAATGTTCAAAATTATCCTCAGAGAGTTTAATGACAATTTTATGCCCAGATGAATCCATGTCAAATGGTATCACGTTTTCACCACGATTAGGCTGAACTGAAAAAATTGAGGGTATCCTTTTTAATGGATCAATCTCTTTTTCAGCAAAAAATGTTCTTTCTGCATCTATACCTAGTACATCACCCCTTTTTACTATAAAGGAGTGGCCTTCATAGTCCGGATGAAACTCAGGTAATGAGTAATTGTTTATATCTTCTGCAGCTAAAATAAAAGAACATATTTGTACTTTTCCCTCTATAGAATCAGCAGGAAGCTGAAACGTAAAAAAAGATTCAAACGAGGTAAATACTTTACGAAATCGAGTTGTGGAGCATTCGAAATGAAAAGCAAAGAGAGCCTTTTTATCTTCTATAAGCTGATTGATCCCCTCACAGCTAGTGACACAGTAGGCCTCAAAAATATATGTATTTTGGGTTTTACTACTTTTGAGTGACGCCTGGAAATCACTATCAATAACATCATCAGAAAAATATGATAATACCGGATGTGGGAATTGCCGATAATTAATTTGCATGAATTGCTACCTCCAAAGCACACCGGAGTGATTCATTTAACTCGACTAATAACTCATATCTTTTATCTTTGTAAAAATATATCGGACCGATCTTTCCATTTCTCCTGAAAGATAAACTCTCCCCGGTTTGCTGTAGGATAACAGATTTTATAGGAGCTGCTTCCCCACCTACTTCTCCTATAATTCTAATCCCGATGTATCCCTCTCCATCTGCATTTGTTTGCATTGATACCTTGTAAGATCCAGCAACCGGATCTACACAGAAAATGCGCGTATGTATCAATTGCAATTTTCCTCCCAGCGCAGGTGTTGTATTATTAGCCTTACCTTTCGGATATTCTTGCCCAAAACCATTTTGGTCATTTTTGTCCGATCCTTTGTCGATTCCTCCGCCAGATACCTTATTCTCCGCTACAGACCCATCACCTTCGTTTTTATTGCCCCCCCACCCATCTTCTATTCCTGCAGCACTTTCCTGATCAGCTGTAAAGTCTTCATTAACTCCAACAAATGTCATCAACTTCGTTCTTTGATGATAAATTTCTAATTCAATGTCTTTAGGAACCGTTTTTTCTCCTTCTACACCGTTTTGATAGAGTTCATGATGGCCTTCAACTTCAACCGAAGCATCATAATGATCAGGTAGATATTGGCTTAATCCCTCTACGTCCAATTCTTCTACAGTATCATTTATTGAAATGGTACGAACTTTTTCATTTATCCAAGTGTAAAGTTTTCTTATGATGCTTTTAGCATAATCCGGATTTTCGTGTCTTTCAGGTTCCCAAGCATTGTGTGTAGGAGGCTCAGTTTTTCTTAAAAAATCGTTTAGATTTTCCCCCTTGGCAATCATTACACCTGCGAACTTGAAAGGTGTTCGGAAGCTGCCCTTATCATAAATTTTCATACCAGTCCCTCTTACCATAGCTACACGTTTCGGAAGATCTTTTCCCGGTAGAACAAATAAATCAACTTCCCCAAGCCCTAAAAAGTCATTTAGAGGGAAGTGATATCTACTGGAAAGAGTATAAGCTTCATAATAATGATACGAGAGACAATCTGGGTCATTTTTTGTATACTTCTCTAATAAACCCGTTAATGAATTAGCATTAATAGTTGTTTCTCCAACTTTGACAATTAATTTTTCATTTAATATAGCAACAAAGAAATTTTCAAGAACAGATTTTATTATTTTTTCTTCCCATCCGTTATTCTCATTAAAACCGGCAATGAATATATCAGTTCCAATATCCGATCTTCTGAAAAGTTTATTCACATCTGCTGTTGCAGTAATTGGTTTGTTTTTTTCAATTATTCCATAATACCCAGTACCCTGTGTCGGCTCCCCGTGTTCATTAAGGTGAGTTACCAGCTTAGCTACACCTTGAAAAGCCTCTATACCACTTCCTACTTCTTTTGTTCCGTAGAACACGGTCCTTAAATCAGAACATGCAAAAGGAGCATGTTTACCAATTCCGAAGGACCCTCCAGAATTTGAGTCCTTATCAGATGAACCCACCGATTTAATGAGGTTGTGCCATCCACCTCTGTGTTCATCTTTAGCCCCTGTTAATCCTGTTGTATTGTAGTCACTTATTTTTAGAAAGGGAATCTGTTCTAATTCCATAATTGAAAGAGCATTTTCGAAAAATTGCCTGGTCTTAGCATTATCCTTCCAATACTCTCTAGATGATTTGAGTATATTTACAAAGCTGTCCTTCTCTGGGAAATAATCAGTTGGTATATATATAAGATTAAAATGAACCTCTACCGGACCAGAATTATTATTATCCTTCGCGTCACAAGAGTTCTGATTAATTTCCCTTGCCAAAGAGTCCAAAGGATTTCCTCGAAATGTTTCAATTCCTGCATCATTTAGCCCCGTTACTTGCCCGTAATTGTTCGGTGGAAAATTCCAATTAATCATGACAATCTCCTTATTTTTTTACACTTTTTAAGGTCTTCATACATTGTGCTGCTAGCTTTTGTACTAGATCAACTGTAACAGCGTTACCGATCTGCTTATATTGTTTTGCCTTAGGCATTCCTTCAGGAAAAGAAAACTTATCATCCTTAAAGCCCTGCAAGCGGGCACATTCTCTAGGTGTTAGTTTTCTAATGCCCCAATCATCATGTATGACAGGAACATTATGGCCTCCCTCACCCATATTTGCTGTAAGTGTAAATGTACAGTCATTTTTATTCTCTCGGACGTAAGCCCTCCTTAATAAATATACGGAATCTCTATTTCCTTCTGCCATTTTGTCCGCAAACATCTTACCGTATTTAGAATTTACATCAAAATAAAAGTCAGAATCGGCTTTAGAGCCCAGATCTAAAAATTCTCTCACATCTTTTTGACTTGGTTCTCCTTCTGGAAACTTAAAATTATTAACCTTAAAAAAATCCTGCGAAAAGGCTACCATGTACAACCGTTCTCTATTCTGAGGAATATCCGTATGTTCTCTAGTGTTTAATACTACTGCATTGCTTTTACCTGATATCAAATTCCCCTTACTGTCCAAAGGTATTCTAAACCAATACCCAGCCCGTTTTATTTCCTCTTCAATGATATTAATGGTCTGTTTATTATTGTGATATATTAGGTTTTTTACATTTTCGAGTACAATTATCTTGGGCCTATTTCTTCCAAACTCTTTTACCAACCTTATTATTTCAAAAAAGAGTTTGCCTCTTGGATCATCAAAACCAAGTTTATTTCCTGCAAGCGAAAAAGATTGACAGGGAAATCCTGCGGTAAGAACATCTACTGCCTCCAGACCATCCTTTACTACAGATAAGTCTTCAATGGACTTCTCATAAAGCTTAGTTTCAGGGTAATTATGTTTATATGTTTTACAAGCATAGGAGTCCAGCTCATTTGCCCATACCACATTAAATCCTTCATCTTTAAAAGCTCTACAGAAGCCGCCGATACCTGCAAATAAGGAGCCTACTCTGTATTTATGCTGCTGTATTACATCCTGTTCCAACTATTCCAACTCCATATAAATACTTTTTAAATACCTCTAAAGAAATTCGACAAAAATTGACCGTCTCCTTCATATGTATCTCTTCATGGGAATCGAATAATGTCCAATTCAATAACTGTCTCTTAGAAAGACTATTTTTATAATCTGTTCACATAGCCCTCGTTCCACAAAGTACCATGTCTTCTATTAATCTTATAGAAGACCCCATCATCATTGAAGGGGTCTCTGCTTTTGCTCTTAACGTTCAAAATAATAATGCAGCCTACATTGGCAAATTTCTTTCATCCACCTGTGCAAAATGACATCCATTCTCCTTCGGTATTCCCTTTCTATTATTCATTTTGTTAACGTCCTCCCTTTGGTTATACTTCCCCAGCGAGAACCTTTACTTCAGCCAAAATTATCAGTCTGTATTTTCAATACAATAAAATCGCCCGAAGAAGTGGTACTAAGTGCTGTCTTCGACATCGATTAAATACACCCTTTCCTGGAAACCACCTCGAGCTTCCGCCTTCTTCTCTCTCAAGGCTTCAAGCTCTTCCCATGTTGCTCCATGTACAACCGTCAGCGCCCGGATAACCTCAAGCATATCTGCAAGTTCTTCCAACGACTCTTTTGGACTTTGAGCGGCAAAGTATTCCTCCAACTCTTCTTTGAGCTTTATGATCAATTCTTTCTTAAACTCTTCCTCATCCAAGATCCGTGTGCGAAATTCTTTGCCTGTAGCTTCAATGACTTGGGGAATAAGATCCCGAACTATCTTATTGTAAACCGGCATAGATTCTCATCCTTTACATGGTTAAATATGTATCTATATTTGTATCATATCAAAGAACCGCTCGAACAAAGACTACTCTTTTCCCTGAAAACGGAAATACGACAAATACCCAATTTGTTTCACAAAATCTGCTCCCAACCATCCCCTATCACCCACAACAAAAAAGACCCCGAATTCCAACCAAGGTTGAAATTCAAGGCCCTTCCCCCTATGAGTAAATAACGCGATGACGCTCATCTGCTATCCCCGATTTTCGATAAAAATACGTATTGATGACATCGCGCCATTCTTTTGCGCTCTCTAGCTGCTCCAACAATCGCTGTTTAACATGCAGGTAGCGCTGCGGATCAAGCTTAGGCTCCAAGGCATCCCAGCGTGCGAGCCACTGCTCCACCTGCTCGACTCCTGCAAAATGGGTGTCATAAATATGCTGAATGACCTTCTTGCCGGATTTTAGCACATGGGTATATGGAACATGGTGGAAAAATAGCAGCAATTCATCCGGGCAAGTCTCCAAATGCTCATACATCGACGCATTGGCGCTAATATATTGGCCGGCGTACCCCGTTCCCGTGGCCTGCGTCCTGTCAACGCCGATTCCGTCGCGGTCCGCGAAATGATACGTTCCCCATTTGGAGTATTCGTAGCCGTCCACGTCAGGGCCGTAGTGAACATGCGGCACGACCATCCAGCCCACGCCAAGCGGGGAGGTATAATTCTCGTAGGCCGGCCACGATTCCATCAGAATGTCCATCACGTTCCTCGTCACATCCGGATCGGGTCCAAAGGTCATCCGGGTCCATTCCTCGCCGATTTCCTCCGCCGTCAGCTCCGGATTCCACAGCAAGCGGCCATAGCCGTAAAGATTGGACTGGGCTAGGTAATGACCGGTCCAGTTGAAGTCATCCCCGATATTGGACACGGCTGTTATGCCGCTGTGCTGATAGGGATACACTTGTCCGGCTACAATATCTTTCACCTTGCTGCCCTCCCCTTGGCAGAGCGTATCGAATTCGAGCACCTCTTTCCATTGCGGAATCAAATAGCATATGTGTCTCTGCTGACCCGTGTACTCCTGCGTAATCTGGAATTCCAGCAGCTGATTCGTTCGTTCCATCGCTCCAAACAATGGCGATACCGGCTCTCTGACCTGAAAATCCATCGGACCGTTCTTGATCTGCAGGATCACATTGTCCTTGAATTTGCCGTCCAGCGGTTTGAAATGATCATAGGCAGCGCGGGCGCGGTCCGTCTGGCGATCCCGCCAATCCTGATGGCAATCGTACACGAAGCATCTCCATAAGACGAGTCCGCCGTAAGGCTCCAGCGCTTCTGCCAGCATATTGGCTCCATCCGCATGATGGCGTCCATAAGTAAACGGGCCGGGACGGTTCTCCGAGTCTGCCTTGACCAGAAATCCGCCAAAGTCAGGAATGGTTCGGTAAATATCGGCCGCTTTCTGTTTCCACCAATTCTGAACGGCCGGTTCTAACGGATCCGCTGTGGATGTATCCCCAAGCTCGATCGGTGCAGCAAAGTTCACGCTGAGGTAGAGGCTGATGCCGTAATCGCGGAACACATCCGCTACGCGTGCCACATCCGGTAGCAATTGAGGCGTGATCAGCTTCGTCTCGGTCTGATGCACATTCACATTATTGATCGTGATTCCGTTAATCCCGACAGAGGCCAGCATTCTGGCGTACGCCCGGACACGAGTCAGATCGGAGATAATTGCATTGTCCTTATAAAATATCGATCGGCCCGCATATCCGCGCTCAATGGTTCCGTCCATATTGTCCCACTGATTCACCATGCGAAGCCGGTACTTCGGATGTTCGATCAGATCAAGCGCTTCGTTCGCTTGGCCCGTCTGCAGCAGACGCATAAAATGAAAGACCCCGTACAGAAGCCCCCTGTCCGATCCTCCTGCAATGAATATGTAATCCTGGTCTCCTCTTACGACGCGGCGTATAATGTAACCTTCATCTCCCACACGCCCGGCTTCTTCGGCTTCCGGCGAGCCGTCAAGCAAAGTCCTTTCGATGCTCCCCAGCGTCCCTGCGACCAAGCAGCGGCCGGCATCCATCTCTTCACGAAGTAAGGGCTGCTCACCTGTCAGCAGAGCAATGCCTGTGGTCAACTCCTGGATCGCTGTACGAAATACTTGCGAAGAAACCGCCTGCGCGGTCACGATCTTGCCCAAATAGCTTTCCAGCGGCTTGATTGCCGCTGCATGCTTCAGCGAGCTCCCATCAACCTGCAACCATGCCGGATCATAACTGCTGTTCATAATGCCTCCTCATGATCATTTCACGAGCTCCGTCGGGTTCATGCCCGTGAATTTCTTAAATACCGTGCTGAAATACGGAATGTTTTTATATCCGACCTGTTCTGCCACTTGGTACACCAATGCATTTTTCTCCATCAGCAGCTCCCGGGCCTTCTCGACCCGTACTCTGGTCAAATAATTGTTGAACGTTTCTCCCGTAATATTCTTAAAAATCATCGACAAGTAGTTTCTCGAAATATATACCTTATCCGCCAGTCCCCCAAGCGTGAGATCTTCGGCATAGTGCTCGTGAATGTACTCGATCATAAAGTCGACAGCCTGGCGATGCTTTCCGTTCCCGCCCCATTCGCGACTGCCGAACACGAGCCCGATCTTGGTGATCAGCCATTCCGCAAGCTCGGATGGACGCTGTAGCTTCGCCATTTCGCGCGTAATGCTATCATTCGGGAAGAAATCGTCAACGATGGTCCCCGTCTCATAGAAAGCAAAGGCGATAATTCCCCACAGCTCCCCTGCCAGCATACTGACGTATGGTTTGGTGATGCCCCCTTGCTGTTCCAATCGCTTCATATAGTCCCTGATGATCGTTTGTGCTTGATGTTCTTGCGAAGTTCGAATCGAACCGGCCAGTTCCAGGTAAAGCTTAACAGGACGCACGGGAGACTTGGCCTCCGCATTGCCCGGCTCCTGTGCACAGTAGAAATACAGCTCATACTCCGGAACCGCCGGCTGCGTATTCACATCGATCGCACGAAAGGCTTCTTCTGTCGAGATACCGATTTCCCTTATACTGCTCTTGCGATCACCGATGCCGATTCGGAGCTTCAGCTTCAAGTAGTTCTGCACACAGTTGATTAATCGGACACCCAGCTGTTCCAGCTGCTGCCGCACTCGCTCCGCTGACTCCGTTCGATCATGATGAATAATGACCACGGAGCGGTTGGTGTGGAGATCCGTATGGTCGAAGCGGGGGAATGCCGCCTGGGTAATTTCGCACACCATATTGCTGATTGCAAATCGAAGGAGGCTCCAGTCCGGCAAGCTTAGATTAGCTGCCCGTTGATCGGAAATCAGCTCGATGCCAATGACCGTATGATCGAAATCGGACCAATACCGATAAGGCTCCGGGATTTCCGTTTGGAGACCTGAATGTTGCAGTGCACCCGCTGCGGCCGATTTGACCCACTCCTTCTCGACGAAGGGCTCGTAAAGCTGCAGCTTCTGGAGCAGTTCATCCTGCTTCATGCGCAGCTCTTCCTGCTCCTCCAAATCGGATATGGCTTCATTTAAAACAGACTTCAGCGTCGGAAGGCTGATCGGCTTGGATAAGTAATCGCTCACGTTCAGGCGCAAGGCTTGACGGGCATACTCGAAGTCCGAGTAACCGCTCAGAATGATCACTTTTCCTGAATAGCCGGTGTTCTTCCGCAGCTGCTCGATCATATCCAGACCATTCATGACAGGCATATATAAATCGGTAATCACGATGTCGGGGTTGGCCGATTCAATCATTTCAAGCCCTTCTTCCCCGTTCAAAGCTTCTCCCGCCCACTCTGCATTCAGTTCATCCCAAGGGATGGCTTTTCGGATTCCCTGCAGCACGGCGCGGTCGTCATCAACGATTCCTATCTTCCACATCTGAAGATCCTCCTTCTTATTTGCAAAAAGGCAATGCCTCACCCTAACTGTAATACGTCATGACCGATCGGCGATAAAACCGCTCAGGCATGACGTAAACCGGGAGTAGACCGGAACATATAAGCTGAAATATTGATTTGGATGCAATGTTCCTACGATCGCTGTTGCTCCCGGATTTTTGGATTTTATATTAAGCGGTAAAAATCCGGTCACAAAGGCGACCACTTCCGTTTCTTCGGAATCATTTTACTCCCTTGCTAGCATCCATCTAGTTCTCATCTCATTTTATATGATCTATTCATATTCCTGCGCGGCCTTCTTCAACGATTCATAGGCCTTCTCCGGTGTTGTTCTGCCGAAGCTCAGCTCATCCCGGACGAGCGGGAAGTCTTTGTCGATGAAGTTCACCCAGCCTTCCGGCCCTGTCGTAAATATCTGTCCGTCCGGCGTCGTTGCGTCAATCAGTTTCATCCCGACCTTTTCGCCCTCCGGAAGATTCGGAATGAGCGACTCGGCGATCTTGGCATTGGCAGGCACACCACGAGCGGTTCCAAGGATAGCCCCTGCCTCCGGATCATTGATGAACCAGTCGATGAACTTTGCCGCTTCTTCCTTGTGCTTGGAATTAGGCGAAAGACTGAAGTACATGGACGGCTTCAGCCAGCCTCCCGCTTCCTCGGCCCGCGGCATCGTAACCAGATCGTACGCCCCTTCCTTCATGCTGTCCCATGTGGTGTAGTTATTGGAGAAGGAGTAGCGGAATAAGATTTTGCCGTTGACCAGCAGGTCTGCCGTCGGATCCATTTCCTTGTCGGATGCGTTCAAATCGGCTGGAGGTATAAGTCCGTCCTTGCGCAGCTGTTCAAACTTCTTGGTCCATTCCAGGAAAGTCGCTTCATCAATATTGAATTTGCCGTCTTCCGTAATCAAGGTGCCCTTACCCTTGGCATAGTGATAAGCGCTGAACATAAAGTAGTTGCCGGCATAATCCAGCGTGAAATATTGGCCTTCCGCCAGTTTAGGCTTTACCTCTTCCGCCAATGCGAAGAAATCATCCCATGTCCAGCCGTCTGTCGGCATCGTTGCGCCCAGCTTCTCAAGAGCCGCCTTGTCGTAGATCATCCCAAAAGCAACCGATCCCAGCGGCACGCCGTATTGTTTGCCGTCTCTCTGCCCGATTGGCAGCAGGCTCGGCGTCAATTCATCCAGTCTAACCTTGGTGTCGAGCTCTTCGAGCTGGTTGCGGGATGTCCAGTCCGAAACCCAGCCCGGGTCCATTTGGAAAACATCCGGCTCGTTATGCGCTGCTGCCTGAGTGGAGAGTTTATCCAGGTAACCGTCCATCCCGGAATATTCGGGCTCGAAGGTAACATGCGGATTTTTCTCCGTATATACCTCCAATGCCTTCAGTGTAGCTTCGTGACGCGGCTGCGAACCCCACCACATAATCCGCAGCTTGACATTTTCTTCTGCCGAACCGCTTTCGGCCTGTGTATTGTTCTTGGTTGAGGTTGTGCTTTCCGTGCTTGAGTTGGTGCTTCCGTTACCGCCGCATGCCGCCACCAGCAAGGAGAACACCATCCATAACGCGACAATCTGCAATCGCTTCCATTTGTTCATGCCGACTTCCCCCTAAAAACAATATATTGTGGTCAATATGTATCCTATCAATTCCAGGATGACGGGAGTATGAGAGAGATGCACAATTTATTATAAAATCGTCTGATTATGTTTTACCGCTGTGCTTCCTCAAGCCTTGGAAAGGCGATCGATACAACCACTCCTCCATTCTCTCCATCTTTAACGAGGATCTCATAATCATCGTTGAAGAACGCCGAGAACCGCTCTCTCACATTCCGGATCCCGTAACCTCCTTTGCGGCGATGGTTCTCTTTGTTCTGAGGAGCAAGCCCACTTCCGTCGTCGATAATCGTCATTCGGATCCGGCTGCCCTCTTCCTCAGCCTTAATTTGAATTCGGCCAGTTTGCCTTGAATTAAATCCATGAATGATTGAATTTTCGACGAAAGGCTGGAGCGTCATTTTGGGAATGAATAAGTTGCGGATTTCCTGGGAGGCATGCACCTCGTATTCCAGACCGTCTTCCCACCGGATCTGCTGGATTTCCAAATAGCATGCGACGTGAGTCAGCTCTTCTTCAATCGTAATAAAGCTTTCTCCATGCGATAATCCGATGCGGAACATGCGGCCCATCAGCTCCAGAATGCGGCTCATCTTCTCCTGTCCCTCCGCAATCGCCATCCAGTTCAGCTGGTCCAAGGTGTTATATAGAAAATGCGGATTAATATTGGCTTGGAGCGCTTCGATTTCCGCCTTCCGCTGCTGCTCGTAACGCTGCGCAAGGGATGCGTACAATGCCTGGATTCTCTCATTCAGTCTGCGAAACCCTGCAAACAGAATGCCGAATTCATTCGTATAATCACCGGCCAGCTCAGCTTGCCTCCCACCGACATCGTAATTCTTCATGGCTCTCACTAACTGGGCGATCGGCTTCAACAATTGTCTGCTTAACCAGAGCGTTAACAAGAAAGCCAGCAATAGGGCTCCGATGCCGATGGTAATAATGGCTCCAGCCAGCTTGACGCTGCCTGACGTAATTCGCTCCCAAGGGGTAATCTCCACCAGCATCCAGTTGGAGTCGGCGACTTTGGAATAGACGACCAGAGACTCGACGCCATGCTGCGTATGCAGCCGTGACACACCGGATTGGTCCGTGAACCGCAAATCCTGCTCCTGCAATCCGGCATCCCTCATTGATTTCCCGACGCTCAGCAGCTCCCTGCCGTTCAGATCCAGCAGCATCCGGTTCGAATCTTTAGAGTATCCTTCGAGAATCCCGCGGATCCAATCCGCTTTCACATGCACGACAAGAATACCCAAGTACCGGGAGTTGTTGTACACCTTGCGGGAAAAGCTGAGCACAGGCACGTTCCCATTATAGGTCGTTAAATCATGCTCCTCTGACCAGGAAAAGTCATTGTTCTGCAGCAAAGGATACCATGGCTTTGTCGCAGCCTCCGTTAATCCATGGAACTGAATATAGCTCTGCCGATCCCCCCACTCCGGCTGTTCCATATATAAATCGATGGCCTGAATTTGCGGAATCGAATAGGTTAGATGAGCCAGCGCTTCCTGTATGCCCTTGGACCTCCTGTAGTGGTTGAACTCATCTTCTTTTCCCGACAGAAACGTAAGTAAATCATTGTCCCTGGACGTGGTCAGCGAGATCTGCTCGATCGACGTCAGGCGGCCCGTAATTTCGTTGTTCAGCTCCTCGAGCAGTCTTTTTTGATAATACGACGTGTTTTCAGCCAATTCCCGCGAAGTCATGACATAACTGGTCCATACGGTGATCGCCAGCACAATCGTGATCAGCCCTGCAAAGCAAATAATAAACAGGGAATCGATCCGGTATCTTTTGAAGGGATTGATCATAATTCTCATCCTCCATGCTTTACATTCCTATCAGAAAAAAACATTGAAGCTGTGCGGCGTACCGCTGCCTCAATGTTTCCTCATTTTATAATATAACGGTAGAGCTAGCTACTACCCTTTTAGTCCTGTGGTAGCTACACCCTCCACAAAGTATTTCTGGGCAAAGATAAACAGCAATGTAGCCGGTAGAATGGATACGAGAGACATCGCCAGCAATTGTCCCCATTCCGCGCCGCCTTGCGAATCGTTAATCATCCGTAAAGCCAAGCCAACCGTATATTTGTCGACGGAATTAATGTACAGGAGATGGCCAAGGAAATCATCCCAGTTCCATAGGAAGCAGAAGATAATGACCGTCACGATGGAAGGCTTCATCAAGGGCATCACAATTCTCCAATAAATCCCGAACCAGCTGCATCCGTCGATCTTGGCCGATTCATCCAGCTCCCGCGGGATCCCGCGTATGAATTGAACGAGCAGGAAGACGAAGAAGGTTCCTCCCGCTCCTCCCGCTAATGCATGGGGCACGATAAACGGCAGGTAGGTGTTGACCCAACCAAATTGGTGGAACATCGCATATTGCGGAATGATGAGCACTTGGCCCGGCAGCATCAGCGTAAGCATGAGCAGCGAAAACCAGAAGCCTCGAAGCGGAAAGTCCAGCCTTGCAAATCCGAAGGCAACCAGCGTACAGGAAATCACCGTCACAATGATCACCGCAGTAATTAAATAGAACGTATTCAAATAGAAGTCGGTAAAGGTGAACCCCGGAACGGAATTCCATCCGTTGATGTAATTGGACCACTGCGGCACGGACGGGAAGATGGATGGGGAACTGAGCTCCTGGTTCGTTTTCAGCGAAGCGCCAATCCACCAAATGACCGGATAAACCATAATCAAGCTGAACATAATGAGGACCGAATGGCGGATCACGGGGTTCCATTTGCGTCTGGTCATTTTCCTTTCCCTCCTTGGCTCTCGGATTCGTAGAATACCCAGTATTTCGAAGTCAGGTTAATGATCACGGCCGCAGCCACAATCAAGATCAGCATGATCCAGGCCAAGGAAGAGGAATAGCCCAGCTGATAGCGGCTGAATGCCCGTTCATACAGGTATAACGCATAGACATAGGTAGAGTTCATCGGCCCGCCGCCGGTGATAACGTAAGCAGGCGTAAACATCTGGAAGGAGTTAATGACCCCCATGATGAGATTGAAAAATAACGTGGGTGACAGCATCGGAAGCGTGATTTTGAAAAATTGCTTTAGCTTGCCCGCGCCATCCACCGCGGAGGCTTCATACAGATCATTCGGAATCTGCTTCAGGCCCGCGAGGAAAATCACCATCGATGAACCGAATTGCCATACCGACAAGCCAATGAGAGACCATAATGCGGTATCCGGGTTCGTGACCCAGCCCGTTCCGGGAATTCCGAAGAATCCAAGCACTTGGTTGAAGAAGCCGTCCACGCCGAAAATATTTTTCCATAACAGGGAAACCGCGATGCTTGCCCCGATTAAGGAAGGGAAATAAATGGCCGTTCGATAGACGGATATCCCGCGCACGGCCTTTTTTAGCAGGAGAGCAACCATCAGCGCGGCAATTAGCTTCAGCGGCACCGAGGCGAGTACATAATAAAACGTGAGCTTGAGTGATTGGGCAAATTTGTCGTCCGCCGTAATGATGCGCTCGTAATTGTCTAAGCCGACCCACTCGATCGGCTTCATTAGCGTGTAGTTTGTGAAGGAATAGTACAGGGACAACAGCATCGGATAGGCTGTCAACGCCAGAAATCCGATCAGCCAAGGGGAAATAAACAGATAACCTGCAAGGGGAGAGTCCCAGCGCTTGCGAAATGGCTTTTTGCGAACAGGTATTTCGGATGCTAAAGATGTTGCTCGTTCCATGAATTCACTCTCCTTTTCCGTACCTTAAGTATAGAAGGAGAGCCGCCGGGAACTACATGAGACAATTGTTCAAAATCATTCAATATTTTCAGAATGTGTCGTCAGAAACGAAAAAACGGAATCAAGCTTTGCCGGATAATCCATCAAAAGATAAGTATAGTTTTATCAAACTATACTTACTTATAGAAGTTGGATGATCCTAATACGACCAAGAACCCCACCGCGTCGTAGCGAGTAATTCAATTTTATCTTGCGGGGTTAATTCTCCAGGTGCACTTGAACCAGCATAACTTAACAAAAAAACGCACCTCCCTATGGAGATGCGTTTTTCACTGAATTTCATATGCTGCAAACGGATGTACTATCAACTTGCCAGATTACTCCGGAATATTCCCGCCCGCCACGCGGTCGCCGGAATTGCCCGCCGGGTCGGTGACATTGTCATCTTCGCCGGCATGTATGATCAACGAGCGCCCCAGCACCGAGTTCGGCTGGTTCTTTTCCAGCGTGCCATGCTGAATGATCGTCTCCGCTTCCACGGTGCCGTCCGCGCCCACGACCAGGTTCGGCATGTCGCCGACATGGCTTCCTTGCGGATTCTCCAGGCCATGATGCTTGTGGGTCGGATTAAAATGCCCTCCGGCAGATTTAAAATCCGTTCCCTGTATCGCATTCTCATGCACATGGAACCCATGCTTGCCTGGAGTGAGGCCGGATGCGGTAATCTTCACCTTCACCCCGTCATGGATCTGCTCCAAGGTAGCGGAACCAACTGGCTCGCCCGCCGCATTGTACAGCTTGACTACAGGCTGCCCCAGGGATTCTTTCCTGGAAGCCTCGCCCCAGTACACGGGTTGGTTAACCGGATCTGAAACCATGCGAGCTGGCGAATCGCTGCTGTCGGTAGGAATCTTAGGATCCAAGGTCGCCGTCTCTTGTTCCGTAAATGGACCGTCGGCGGTGGCGTTGTCCTTGCCGTTAACGAAGTGGCTTATTTTAGACATCGTGTGTTGAATCGTATCTAAGGTGCCTTCTGGATTCGCAGCAGCGAACATAATCCCTATAATCAGCAGGGCTCCGGCAAGAAACGCTCCAGCCATATATTTTAACTTGTTGGTCAACTTTTTCACTTCATCGCCTCCTGAATGATGATATCATTCATCTCCCAATCCCCTGATTTTATACATCCAAGTCGTTATTTTATGGGATATGAGGCATTCAGTGTCGGTCAAAGAGAGGGGCTCGATAACGGCTTTAACGCCCCTCTGGCAAAATAAGCTCTCTCATCCGATCGGTATGTTTGGCGGAAACCACATATACATCTTCTCCCCATTCCTTGAACCCGTAGCTGAACACACTTTCCTGACCCTCTTCCCCCAACCACAGCTTGATGGCATGGATCGGAGATGGCTGGGCATAGACGACCATCACGTCGTAATCCGGGTCCGTTCGTTTGGCATTATCAGGCTGCTTGCGAGCGGTACGGATCGCTTCCTCAAACGCTCTTACATCTTTCGCTTCCTTAAAGGACAACAGTGTATCCCCATTCATCTCGTCCCATGTCTCGAACGTTGAAATCCGAATCTCGGCAACCTTTTCATCAAGTAGCTGCATCGTCTCCCAACCAGAGTCCTTATCACAGCCTACCAATAGAGCCGTCATGTAAAGCATCATGATCATGAGTAATCGCTTCATTAAACCGTCCTTCCTTATCTATGAAAAATATTATGGGATGATCCCATGCCGCTTCAGCTTGTCCATTAGCATGGTTCTGTACGTCTCTTGGTCATAAAGGGAGTTATTGATTAACTCCTTGTTCAGTTCGAGCTTGTCCAAGATCCTGTGCTCCAACTCGCGCCGGGCTTCCAATACTTGCAGAGTCCCTTCGACGCCTTCCAGACCGTGATGTTTGCCGTACCCCTGTCCAGTGTAGTAATGGGCGAACCCTGTGGACCATGCCTCCGGGCGTTCCCGGATGGCCTTGCGGAATGCGTATTCCAGGTCGTTCTGCTCAATGTAGAACAGGAGGGGATTTAGCGGAAGGACCGCTTTTTCCAGCCCCAGCACGTAGTCCGTCACTTGATCTTCCGGCGCATCATGCTTCACCATGCCGACGGTCACCGGATTCTGAATGAAACAGCACTCAAAAATCGTGACGGCAGGCTCATGCAGCGCCTGCTCGGCTAATGACCCCCACCGATCGGTGATGAGCCACCGGTTGAGGTCCAGCGGGAGCTCGTAAATATCCTTTTTAGCCAACGAATGATAAAGGTCATCCGGAAAAGAAGCGCCATATTCGTTCTTCAACTTCTGGTAGGGCAAGAGGTTCCAGCTGCCTTTTTGGACAGCCCGTTCGAGCATTATTTCTTTAAAAGGGCCTGCGACTTCCAGCAACTGCCCGAATTCCTCTTCCGTCAGACACGCGGTTCCCTCATAATCCGCCGGGTGGTCTGTATCCCCCTCCATCACCAGCCGGGACTCGATGTTGTGCTCGGAAAGAATGGCATGAATCATACGGGACGTCGTCGACTTGCCGAACCCCGGCAGGCCCTCAACCATGATTAATTTCGTCTTCATTTCAAATCCCCTTCAAATCTCAAAAAATGTTTGCAGCTTCATGTTATTCTGTGGGAGCCTGTGAATATCCTTTTCTCTATCTATTGATTAGACCCAAATTAAGGTATGATAATGTTACTACTTATAGAGAGGTGTTCATACATAAATGAAGAAGACTTTAGCCCTTTTGTTGATGCTCGCTATCTTAATTCTCCCGTCACAGGCTTATGCCGCCCCACCCTCCATGAAAATGTCGATCTCCGAGGTTAATAAGATCTACTTTGAGGATTACAACAAGAGGTTAAAGGAGGTTAAGTCTGCTATACGGACTTATAAAGCTCCTGTGTGCTCCGATGTAATCACTCTCACGAATCAATCCAAGCAGCTGACAACCAAGTACAACAACCTCAAGAAGTCCAAAGCCAGTAAAACGGAACTGAGTCAGATGAAGGCAACACTTGATAAGGCTAAGAAAAGTCTTAGTGACGCAAAGAAAGTCTGCAATAAGGAAACAGCGGAAACGAAAAAAGAACTCAATGGACAAGTTAAAGAAATTTCTTTAGCCAAAACTTCCGGAGTCAAGCTGAATGTCGACTCTTACAATAAAGGAACAATTACCAGCTCAACGTTCGATAAGGAAATACGCAGTATCGTGAAGCTTGTAGACGATGTTTTCACATACATTCTAGAAGATCTTGAGTAGAGCAAGCGGCAGGGTATAACCTGCCGTTTTTGTATTGAACATCGTTGAGCAAAATAAAAAACCGTAGACATTACCATCTACGGCCTTTCCTACACTAAACCTAACACCCTACTCCAAACTACTAAACTCATTCATACGCGCAAGTTTTACAAGATCAGACTTAGGCCATCCAATTTCTCTCGATTTCATCCTGCAATAATAACAAGAGCAATGAATCTTCCCCTTAGCAAACTCACCTGTAAACTTGGCATGCCAACCAAGCTGTTTAGCAAGCCTGCTCTTATGCTGGATCACTCTCCGTCGATGATGACGGTAGTACGAACGAGTACGATTTTTGACTTTGCTTTTCATTCCATCACGCCCCTTGGGAAAAGGCCCAGCCTGCAAAGGAGCCAAGAGGGTTATGCCATCCTCTACAGGCCGAGCGTGATGAAACTGTTAAGTTGCACGAACACCATGGATCACCTCAACGCGATGTGATTTCAACCTGTATTACTTTCTGACCAACTCCGCCACACTCTCCACATGCACCGTTTGCGGAAACCTCGTCATGAACCTGCTTCAAGATAGCGAAACCCACAAACTCGCTAGCCGCATTGAACAGCCTCACCAGAGAGATGCCTTCTAAGCTAGCGTCCTTGTTATGACAGAACATTCACCCATCAGGTCGTTACAATAAACCCTTCCGTTTGGTCCCCCATCAATTGAGGTCTTACATCCACAAACCCCTCGCTCGGCTTACGCAGGGCTTCCAAAACAACCTGCGCGTTATACCCGTCATGGAAATCATAGATGAGACCGGACTCTCCGTTTAGAATCTGAACGATTTGCTTCAGGATTGGCAGCGGGCTGATGACGTCGTCTACAGGTACTGGCTGCAGTTCGGTATCCCTGCCGCTTCGGTACAGGTTGCACCAGTTCTCCAATGCCAAAGTGCCTTCTTCACCGTGGACCACCAGGGAGACACGCTCCTCCCCTTCCCGTTGGTCGGTTCCCGACAGGCGAATCTCGATATCATGATGTAATCTGAGTACGGCCTGGACACGGCTTTCGGACTGATTCGAATCCGGCGGAAACTCGATCTCGCTCTTCACATGCGTAATCGGCCCGAACACCTGCTGGATCATCTGGATCCAGTGAATGCCGACCTCCAGCAGGTATCCGCCCTGCTGCCTTGACGTAATCCATGGATTCTGCTGCCAGGCCCTCGGCCACTGCGGAAACTCCAGGTACAGATCCATGCTTTGGATCCGGCCGATCGCCTGCTGCTCAAGCAATCCCCTCAGCTTCAGAACAGCCGGGTCGAGCGGAAGCGAGAAATGAACCGCATGGAGCACATCGGCCTTCTCGGCCAGTTCCACCAGACTCCGGGCTTCGGTCAAGCTATTGGCCAGCGGCTTCTCGCAGAAAACGTGGACGCCTTTTTCAAATGCGATCCGGGCCACGTCATAATGCAGGGACGGCGGAACCGCGATATACACCAGGTCAAGCGTCACCTCATCCAGCAGCTGGCGATAGTCGGTGTACAGCCTTGGATAAATCCCTGCTTCGGCAGCTTCACGATGCAAACTGGATTCATCACTGTCGCAAATGGCGACCAACTCGATCTTTTCCGTATATTGAGGCAGTAAGCGGTGAATCATATGCCGGCCCATATGCCCTAAGCCAATGACGGCCATTTTTTGTTTGTTCATTCTGTTCTCCTATTCCATTCGCGATTGAATTTTGCCATTGCATGCACGTCACCTATTATAGATCAAGGTGCTGCAGCCCGTACACTTTGATATACGATACTGTTCCGTTATTCCTTTGGATTCAAAGCGCAGGGCACTTTCTTTCTATGCTGGTAGTAAAATAATGCCCTTGTAGAATCAATAATAAAAAAATCAGTTATTTTTTGTCAGCCTTAAAATTCCCTCTTTCAAGGCAATCGTATCAGAACTTGCATTTATTATGTAAAAGTAATATTGCCCTGATTCCTCAATAGTTAAATTGTAATTCCCCTTTAATTGATCGAATTTTTGCGATGGATATAGAACGCCGTCTCTAACGTAACCAATTAATATATTTTGATTTTCGACTACCTCCGATTTATACTTTTCAAATTCATATTCTACAGAGTCACCCGCTTTTAGTTCCCACCCCGATCCATTAGTATCTGTTAAGACGTTTAATGAACCATTTACAGTAATTATCTCAGGGGAAATAAATACTCCGTTTTTTTCTTTTGTTTCTAACTCAAAAATTGAGGGAGGCATAAAATTTTCTTCCATTATCTTTGTGATAATCCGGTTCTCAGGAAGACCATTTCGTGTTCTATTCTTTAATTCCTCTGGTGAGTACTCGACTCCATTAGAATCAATATAAACCCCGTTTCGATATATCATATAATCGCCACTTGTTTCTTTTCCAATCAAATGCCGATTATAATCAGTTATTAACTCTGTTTCTTTTATTTCTTTAGGACTACAAGCAATGATTGTTGATAAACCAACAACGATTATACCGATACACAAACCCTTTTGGATTTTTTTAGAGTTATTACTGCTAAACACCATATATATGAATCACCTCTCGTTTAGACGTAATTACCAGACATGTTATATGTTAATTCTCTGGATAAGATACGCGGTTCCTTTGCTATTGACGAATAATCCATTATACTCTTCCTATATTTTTCTATATTATCCATCTATTATTGATAACACCAATTACAAGAGGTACGTTTGGTGTCTCTCTTTATTATTTTATTTTATTGAAATAGCCGGCTATGAATGAAGCACCCCAATCTGCATTGAATCAAATCAGATAGGAGGCTATGCTACCCATCGAGGACAGAGGAGTTTGGTTTGTGTTTAATGGAGAAGAAAATGAATCTTTTGTATAAAGAAGATGACGAGAAACAAAGCTCATTTTAATGTCCAAAGGCTAACCGCAGCTGGTGTGTAAATGAGTGTAGTTGATGGTTAATTCCTCATAAGTTCTCTTTGCTGTTAGACATGCGACTACACCCCAAGTAGTTATATCTACTAAAGCGATGATTATTAGGGATGTCAACGCATCGCCGCTAGATTTATAAAAAGCGCCACGTCTCATGAAAAAGGCGTGGCGCTTTCTTATGTCATGGTGTCACTCACAATCCCCTCATTTTATATCTAACAACCGATATTTTAGCGGCCTATAGTACTCGGTGCTTGCGGGCATCCATTTCACTCCACACCCTTCAACGATTCAATCATATGAATCCGCGTCACTTTTTTTCGAAGCATGAGGTTGGAGAGGAGGGTCAGGATGAACGCCAGCACAACCGATGCCAGCATAATCACAAGGTTTAATTGATCCGGAATTTGCTGATGCGTACTCGAAAGCGCCTGGATGATGATGGAATAGACATAACCGCTGATCGGCAGGGCGACAATGACCGCAAAAGCGGTTAGCAGCATGTTCTCAGAGAAGATTAGCCGGTTGATTTTACGTTTGGGATAGCCTAAGACCTTCAGGGTGGCAAGCTCACGGTTCCTTTCATAAATGTTGATGGAAGAGATCGTGTAGATGGCACCGAAGGACAGAATGACGGCACAGATGATAAACATGATGAAGATAAAGCTGTTTTGCTTCAGCATATACTGCGCTGATTTCTTGAGATCATCCTTGTCCGCAATGGCCTCCACCTGCGGGTCCTGTTCGAAGAAGCTGCGAACGCCCGCCAGATCGGCAGCGCTATAGACGCTCACTAACAGCGAGGATGGATCATAGTCGATACCCAAACTCTTCATATAGTTCGGTGTACTGTAGAACGACGGATTCGAGTATTGTGTGGAGATATCCAGAACCTTCATATCGACGATGGTTTGGTTAAGCTCCGGTGCGGTGAATTGAAGCTGGATCGTATCCCCTTCAGCAATATGATACTGATCCGCGTAAGATTTCGGTACCAACACGCCATGATCTTCTAACGATAGCCGATTGCCTTGTTCATCATAAAAGCGAATCAGCTCATTATCCTGCTCCGTTACCACGAGCGTAGCGTTTTCTTTGTTTTCCCCTTGGATGAGTTCCACAGGGTAGGTGGACAACCCATAATGGTCTGCAATGCCGGACGGCAGTGTTGCCCTATCCGGGAACGATCCGATCGCATAATCGACTCGTAAATCATACGTATTTACCTCTTCGATCTGGCCAGCTACCTTGAGCAGGGCCGTCTGCGTGCCGAAAGCCGTGATCAACAAAACCGTACTGACCACAACGCCAACGGAGCTCGCGAATGCTTTTTGTTTATTCAAGAAGATATTTCTTAGAATGATCTTGTTGCTGTAGGACAGCCGACTCCACATCCCTGGAATGTTCTCGATGAGCAGCTTCTTCATCTTCTTGGGCGGTTTCGGACGCATCGCCTGCGCAGCACGTTCTTGCAAGATCGCTCTGCCGCTGAAATAGCAGGACAACATGCCAAACGCACTGGAGCAAATCATTGGAGGTAGGAGCGTAAAGAACGAAAGGGTGAACGTCAGGTCAGGCAGGGAGTAGGATCTTCCAATCGACGTCGTAATGAGTGGAATGAACAGGGCGGCGGCGATGGCATAACCCAAGATGGAGCCGATGACGCCTGCCAGCACGGCGTAACCCATGTAATGCAGCATGATGCTTCTTTTTTTCACCCCTAAAGCTTTCATAATGCCCACTTGGTTTCGCTGGGAATCGATAATCCTCGACATGATCAGAAACAGGATCACCGCTTCAATCAAAAAGAGAACGATCGGGATCACCCTGCTCATCAGCTTGTTATTATGAATCGTTTGCTGGGTCTGGGAATGGTTGAAGGTCCGTTCTTTGCTAACCTGGCTTATATAAGGGAGTGACTGGGAATGTGCTTCAATGGCCTGGCCTAACTGGTCCATGTCGTAACCGTCCTTGGCATCAATCAGGATCTCATTGTAGAACATGCCGCCAGCGATTTCAGGAATGGTCTCTTCGGGGATATAAGCGATTCCATAAGCTTGGTGGTCCTGGGTTTCGTTCTTCTTGGCATGCTCGACATTCTCATTCAAGCCGCTGATCGTGAACGTCATGTCCTTGTCATTCACACGGAGGAGGATGGAATTACCAACACGGTAATGATGCGCTTCGGCATAGTGGGAGTCCAACAGGATCTCATTCGGCCCTGCTGGCATCCTGCCCTCCATCATCCTGGACGTGTTGATTGTATTAGGTACGGGGATCGAATGCACCGTTAATGAAGCCTTATCATCCTCAAAAGCCTGTTCGGCCTGGACGGTATAACGCCCTTCGATATGTTGAATGCCATCAATGCTTTGTAAATCCGCCACATCCTCTGCGGAAATTTGACTGTAATAGACGTTCAAGTCGCTTAGATTATGTTCTTGAAAATACCCCTTCGTATAGCCGCTAAGATTGTCGCTCAAGGTGACCAGCCCCGTGTAGAAAAAAGCTCCCACCGCGATGACCAAAACTATGGCTATGAATTGTCCTACCGACTGTTTCATGTCCCTTAATAATTTTAACGCTAAAATCTTCATCACCACTCGATCCCTTCAACGCTTTGTTTGTGCTCATTGATCGTGATGCTCTCGATCTTCCCGCTCTTGACGCGGATCACTTTATCCGCCATCGGCGCGATGGCCGAGTTATGGGTGACCAGCACGACGCATGTCTTCGTTTCCTGGTTCAAATCTTGAAGAAGCTTTAAGACCGACTTTCCTGTCACATAATCCAGAGCACCGGTGGGTTCGTCGCAGAGGAGCAGCGCGGGATTCTTGGCAACCGCTCTTGCGATCGCAACTCTTTGCTGTTCGCCGCCAGAGAGCTGGGAAGGGAAGTTCTTCAAACGATCCGATAGTCCAACCTTATGTAAAATATCTCGTGCATCCAGATGGTCCTTACATACCTCTGTCGCAAATTCCACGTTCTCCAGCGCATTCAAATTCGGAATCAGGTTATAGAATTGAAATACGAAGCCAACCTGCTCGCCGCGGTATTCGGTTAATCTCTTCTCGCTCCATCCCGTAATCTCTTGATCTCCAACAAACACTTGTCCCGAGGTTGCCGTATCCATCCCGCCGAGAATGTTCAAAATCGTGCTTTTCCCTGCCCCGCTAGCCCCTAGGATCACGACGAATTCCCCCTCTAATATGGAGAAGTCAACGCCCGCAAGGGCTTGAATCGTCACTTCGCCGATTGGATAGGCCTTGGTTACCTTTTTGAATTCGATTAACGTTGTCACTTCGTACATCTCCCCGTATTGGATTTTCAGTTGGCCTTGATGCGTTTAATCTCATCATTACACCTTACAGTACAAGAGACACCCGACACGCGATGTATTCCATCATCAGCCTCAGGAAGGATTTCGCTTTAGCGACTGCAAAGGGAACGCGATGACTGACTCCGGACGCAATTTTCCAAAAGGAAGAAAAACAAAAAGACCGCCATCCAACTGTGGGATAGCGGTCTGTTCCTGCGTACGATACCTGATCTTGTCTAAAATGGAACTGATTTAACTTAAAAGCGTTTCTGAAGCCAGCGTAAAACCTTCAATCGCGACATCTTCGTCGACTTCAATCATGATGTTGCGTTTGCCTTGGAAATTAACCTGTTTGACATATCTTAAATCCTGCGGGCTCACCGAAATCGTAGCTACCTTGGTTTCGATCTTGATGGATTTGGTAGTATACTTCGGCATTACGCTGGTTGCTTTCATCTCATAGTTCTTGTTGTCCACGATGGTTTCGAATGCCCGCTCCACCTTCTCGGTCGTCACGTCCTCTACGCCGCTTGCGTTCAGTACGCGCTCCAGATCTTTATAATCCAGCTTCGGAGGTTCTTCCTCCTTCGTCTCTTCGTTCATTTCGATCACCCGGTTGATTTCCTCGTACACCTGGGCAATGGTGGCTGAATCGAGCTGTTCGCCGGCCACTTCCTTGACGATATCCTCGAAGATCGCCCGCTCTTCAAGTGCCGTCACGGATCGTTCTCCGTTCAAGACCTGCTCGACAAAATGCGGATCCGGAAAATTCGATTTTCCCGTACAATACAATATACGATTCACATCGGAATAATTGTCCGTCACGCTAGGGTACAGGAATCCTTGCTCTGGCGCGCTTAACTTGATAATCGGATCTACAATGACGTTGTACTTGAACTCCCGCTCCACATAATCGAATAAGAGCGTCTTCCGTTGTTTCTCCGTAGAATTCACGCTGCATAAAATGAACGGATGGGCGAACACCTCATTCTTCTCGCTCTCTTCCGCTTCATCGTTTCTCGCCTTGGTCGGCAAATAATACTGTCCCCGAACGAACGTGACCACCATATCCCGCTCATATTGGGCATCCTTCAGCATTCGATCCACCAGCATCAGCATCAAGTCCTGCCATTCTTCCGGATCACCCGACACGAGCGCTTGGTGAAGCATGACCTGCGCCGGTTCCTCCGCTGCTTCCTGGAACCTCAATTCGAACAATTTTTGATCCAGCTCGCCGGTCAGCAGTTTTTTGAAATTTCCCATGTATAACTCTTGCTTCTCCCGGTCCACCAGCTCGAACGGCAGGCGCTCCCAGTGATAGATTTCATTCGTTTCCTTCGTAATATAGACATTGAGAATATCGTAAATATTCATTAAATCGTGATCCAGCTTAAATTGCTTGCGTATATTGGCGACTTCTTTTTTGTTCATATCCGATTCGGCAGCTCCTTCAATATAATCTGGCTTAATTAGTATAAATTATTGGAACGCAAATTGGTAAGTGATCTTGGCTTGCATTGTTTCCCTGTGGCCCTGATCTTTTATTGTGGCATATTTAAATACCTGAGTCGAGTCATTTCCTAGTGGGAGCCCCATACCAAAAAGAGATATCCTTACTCGAAGGATACCTCTTCTGATACTTGAACATATTCATTCAAACAATCTTTGATGTTTATGGAAAAATCGATAAAAGAATCGTACATGGTCCAGCTCAAACCATTCGGCCGTTTGCAACATCTTGGCATCGAGATTGTAGATCTTCGCATGAAGCGTACCCAGGACAAAGGGAGAATGCGTAGCAATAATAAACTGACTGTCAAAATAACGCGCCAAATCGTTCATTTGCTCGGCCAGCTTGATTTGATTCGCCGGAGAAAGCGACGTTTCCGGTTCATCCAATAAATAAAGTTTCCCGGGAAGCAAATATTCCTCAAAAAACTGCATCGAGCTTTCCCCGTTCGAATACTTCTCCTGAGCGAATTGAATGATGTCCATCTTCTTCTTGAATTCATACGACTGCTCCAGCTCTTCTACCTCGGCCTTGCTCTTTCCCTGAACGAGCTGCTCATGCAGCAGCCCTTCGCGAAGCACGCTTTCCTGCTGTATTTTCTTGATTTCATACAACAGATCCTCCGACTTGATGTACCGGCTCCCGTCGGGAAGCTTATATAGGGGACGCTCCTGATCATCATGCCCGAGTTGATAGCTGCTTTCCTCGATAAACCGCTGCGCGTAAGCGTTGTGACCATAGCTTGTCATTCGCTCAGCGCCCGCGATACCCAATTTGTTGGCGATCAGATTCAGCAAGGTGGACTTGCCGGAGCCGTTACTGCCGTATAATACCGTGATTCGATCAAACAGCAGAACTTCCCCTGCCATGTGCCTGAACACATGATCGGGATATATATTCGGGTTGCTGGAAATGGTAGAAGAGAGTTTGAAGTTACTTAAATATAGCATCGTCTCGCTCCCCTCTCGGAAAATGAAAATGATTCAAGTTTGATATTCGTACCTGGCCATTCTATGGATGCAACCATCCGATCTTTCTATTCAAGAACGGTCCAAATATCCAGTGCCGTCAGACGAATCGCCTCAAACTCATGATTCCGGTACGCCCTCAAACGGTCGGTACAAGCCCTCGCTCCTGAATAAGGATTCGCAAATTGTCCGCATTGCATCTTGTTTCTTCCGCAGGATAGAGCAATAGCGACAGGACCTATCCTAGCAATTCTTTAGCTCCGTTCATCACTAAGGGCATAGTCTGTTTAACGAATGATTCCGCACTTATTAGATGCCCCTCTTTGTTCCAAGCGTAGGCCGCCCCATACATCCCCCAACTTAACATGTTAGTAGCTGTATTTATTAAGAATTGCGCGTTTGGACTCGACAGCATCTTGTCTTTGTCTATAAAGGAAAGAAGTATCGTTTGAATTTTTTCCTTTATTTGAATTTCGAATACAGCCCCAAGCGATGTATACCTTCTTTTGCACATAGTGCTTAGACTCTTGTGAAAATCGCATACCCCCAGAAAAATACTCTGAATGGTTTCTTCATTTAATACTTCGTGACCGCTTATTCTACGATTTATGATTGTCATAAAGGATTCCATTAGTCTGGCCTCTAGAATTTCGAATTTATCTACAAAGTGCGCATAAAAAGTCGCTCTGTTAACAGTAGCCCGCTCTGCAATATCCCTAACGGTTATCGATTCAAAGTCTTTTTCTTGAATTAACGAAGCAAAAGCGTCCTGAAGGAGTCGCCGTGTACGTATCACACGAGGATCAGCTTCATTTTTTTTAATTGTCATGGTTTTGATCTCCCCAATAAAACGACATTATAGAAGTAGTGTTGCCTATACAACGGTTTATGGTTATTGATGATTGCGTACCATTCTGTTGTTATCATAACATATAAATACAACAGGTGTTGTTCAAACAACTAATGTTGTATTGAAACAAAATGCAGAATACCGCTTTTCCAAAAGGAGGAGAGAACCATGTCGGTTTCACAACCGTCACTAACGATGGAGCACCAACTTTTTTTGATGTTATTCGGAAACGTCGGTCGGTTCGTAGCTATGATCCCGAGATCAAGATTTCGCGGGAGGAATTGACCGAGATATTGAGGCAAGCCACGCTGGCCCCATCAGCCGCTAACCTGCAGCCGTGGCGGTTTCTCGTTATCGATTCGCCGGCGCTGAAGCAGAAGCTGCTTCCGATCGCATTCAATCAACAGCAATTGGTCGAGGCTTCGGCTGTCATTGCGGTACTCGGAGATTTGGAGTGATATAAATTGGCCGAGAAAATTTACGGAAAGGCGGTCGATGCGGGTTACATGTCTGCAAAGACGGCAAAATCGTTCGTGGAACGCTACGTTCCGATTATGCTGATCGCCATCGGCAAGGAGGCGAAGCCCGGTCATCCGACGGTGAGGCTGGCAGTCGATGATGTAGCTTTCTTTAACGAAATGCCTAAGGAATAACAAAATTGTGGCACCCGCATAATCAACGGCGAGCTAAGGTATTTTACAGGTTCTACGCATCAGATTCTAACAAGGCGTCGTACAGCTATATTAGCTGGATGGTGCTAGATTCGATTTGGCGAAGGCGCAGATTATGTTTGATGGAGATCCTGCCTAAATATGAGTATATGCTGATATATGCATAAATTGTGGTTTATATTTTTATTTCAATATTTTCAAAACATCGTTATTTAAACACATCAGGAGAGTGAATTATGAATAGCACATGGAAGGTTTACGTTCTAGCCTTGGTCAGCTTTTTAGTTGGAACATCCAATTACATCATTTCGGGGGTATTGGACCGGATCGCAGAGACGATGGGAACAAGTGTTGCGGCAGCAGGCCAGCTCATTACGGTTTATTCCCTGGCCTATGCGGTCGGCACACCTATTTTAATGGCGCTGACGGCCAAAATGGACCGGCGTAAGCTTTTACTTTATTCGCTGGGCCTCTTTATTATCGCAAATCTGCTGACATTTATATTGTCCGGCTTCGGTCTCTTCATTGCCGCCAGAATCATTACGGCGTTAGGCGCCGGGGTGGTCACCGTTAACGCGCTCAGTATCGCCGCCAAAATCGCTCCGCCAGGCAAGCAAGCCAGCGCCATCGCCAACGTTACCATGGGCATTACCGCATCGCTCATCATCGGCGTCCCACTCGGCAGAATGGTAGCCTCGGCTTTTGGCTGGAAAGCGGTATTTCTGGCCATCGCAATTGTCGGGGTTATCGCCATGCTTGTCATTTCTGCGGTTTTTCCACGTTTGCAGGGCGACAAGCCTGTCCCTTTGATTAAACAATTTGCTTTGTTAAAAAAACCTCAGGTTTTGGTTGCTTTAGCGATTACTTTTTTCTGGTTGGGCGGATATTCCCTCGCCTATACTTACATCTCCCCTTTTCTGCTAGAGGTGACTCATTTAAATGAATCATTGATTAGCGCAGCTCTGTTCGTGTTCGGCATTGCCAGTTTGATTGGCTCGAAAGTCGGCGGCTACAGCGCGGATAAACGGGGCATTATATTCACGCTCGTTTCAGGGATGGTGCTTCATGTCATTTCGTTGATTTTGCTATCCTTAGTCGGACAGTCGATCATTGCCGTATTCGCCATTTTGATCCTCTGGTCTTTTGCCGCCTGGTCATCCGCTCCGGCGCAGCAATTTAACCTGGTCTCGCTTGTTCCTGAATCCTCGGGCGTCATGCTAAGCTTGAACAGTTCCATGATGCAACTTGCCATGGCTGTTGGCGCAGGAATCGGCGGGCTGATCGTTAACCGTGTTTCTTTGGCATCCATTACCTGGTTCGGGGTATTCGGCGTTCTCATGGCCATCATTGCCGTGTTTGTATTGTCCAGCATGGCATCACGGCATTCGGCGGTGCAGACAGCGGATTAACGGTATGCTAAACATGGAATATTTGATAAAGGACTCTGCTCACTAAGTTGATCTTTCGGATCTTATCCATTCTTAACAAAAAACAGTCCTCAAATGAACTGCACCCCATTTGTGAGACGCAACAAAATCATCCTGCTCAGAATATAATTGGAGGTATGACTCATGCAGACCAGAAATGATCGTTTGATCACATTGAACAACTAGGGACCATCCAAAAAAATACGGCGACCTCTCCCCTGATTGAATTCCGGGAGAAGGTCGCCGTTTATATTAATATCTCGTTGTATTGTCTAGCTACCCCAGTATTGCTTGGCAATCCGTTGACCTTGATCGATTTTTGCCCATTGCTCTGCTTCGCTTAGCTCGTTCCCGCCATCGCAGGATGCAAAGCCGCATTGATGCGAGAGCAGCAGACGATCCTTATCAATGATTTTGGATGCTTCGTCAAGCAGACGGATGACGCGTGCTTCATCATCCAGCGTATTGGTTTTGGAAGACAGCAGGCCCAGAACAATCTCCGTTTCCGGTCTGTCCTTGAATACCTCCAGTGCTTCAATCGAACCCGCACGATCATCATCCCATTCCAGGAAAAAGCGATCATATTTCAATTGCTTCAGGAACAGGTTGGCGATTTTCGCATAAGATCCACCGCCCATGTTGCGGGAATCATAGTTCCCGCGGCAGTTGTGTGTCCACATTTTCAAGCCGAGGCTATGACCGAAGTCAATCACCGTATTGTTAATCTCAATAAATTCGGTGGCGAGACCCTGAACCTCTGCTTGATTAATATGCTCCCCTGTAAACGGAGAGTTCGGGTTGTCGTCTGCAAACAGCTCCCACAAGCAATCATCGAACTGAAGAATTTTGCCGCCTGCCGCAGCGAATTCCTCCACGAATTCCTTATACGCGCTCACAAGGCCCGCCTTGAGCTCTTGTTTGTTCTGATAAACCGCATCCGTGCCGCCAATGTTATCCGACCAGGAAAGTTCACCATAGATATGGGAAGGAGACGGTACGCAAAGCTTCGTTGGCTGATCGCCAGCCGTTTCTTGCAGCTGTTTGAACAACTTAATGAAATGATGATTCTTTCCGCTCAGTTTGCCTGTAATGCGCAGGCCGATATCTTTGCGTGTTTCATATTTCGAGGTTCCGTCCACATCCCGGAAAAAGTAGCCATGGTCCGCGATATAACGCTGGGCTCCGTCAAAGCCCCATACAAAATCCAGATGCCACATCGATTTGGAGAATTCGCCGTCCGTAACAACCGACAGGTTATGCTCGATTTCCTTTTTCACGACCTGTTTGATCGCCTCGGTCTCGCACTCGGCATACCCTTCGAAATTTTCATAGAACGGATACTGGATATCATCACGATGTTCAATTTGCGTTTTATATTTCAGCAGCTCTTCGGGCCGCAACAAACTTCCTACGATCTGGAACTTGTCAGTCATGTACATAACCCCCTCGTTGTATAGCGATATCATATCACGACGAGCAGAGTTATAAGGCATACCAAAATCTCATAACTAGTTATAGCTAAAAGCTATAGCAAGCATGACGGCTGAGATTGTCCAAAAGAAAAAACACAGCCAAGTCGGCCATGTCTTCCAAAAGTGTTATTTGTTCTCCTGAAGCGCTGGTGTTCTCCAGCCTGTCCATTTAATTTCCTCATTCATCTGCCTCATCAGAATGCTTGCTTCCAAACTCATCGAGCAGCGCACGTACTTCACTTGTTGACTTTGCGTTCATTAAGTGATTTCGGAGTTCGCTTGCCCCTCGGAATCCACGGACATAGATTTTGAAGAAGCGGACAAGTGCGCTGAAGGAGCGCCGCATCTGTGCCGAATATTGATCATGAAGATCCAGATGCAGCCGCAGCAGACCAAGCAATTCCGCACTGCTATGATCCTTCGGCTCCTTCTCAAAAGCGAATGGATTATGGAAAATCCCGCGCCCGATCATAATGCCATCCACACCGTATTGTTCAGCGAGCTTCAGGCCGGTCTGACGGTCAGGAATATCCCCGTTAATGGTCAGCAGTGTATCGGGCGCCACCTCATCGCGAAGCTTCTTAATCTCCGGAATCAGTTCCCAATGCGCGTCGACCTTGCTCATTTCCTCTCTTGTCCGCAGATGAATGGACAGATTCACAATGTCTTGCTTCAAAATATGGGTCAACCAGTCGCGCCATTCGTCTACCGCGGTGAAACCGAGCCTTGTTTTTACACTGACGGGCAATCCCCCGGCTTTGGCCGCCTGGATAATGTCCGCTGCAATGTCGGGACGGCAGATCAGCCCGCTTCCCTTCCCATTCTCCGCTACATTCGCTACAGGACAACCCATATTAATATCGATGCCTTTAAACCCTTCCTTCGCCATGCCGATACTCATCTGACGAAAGTATTCCGGCTTATCTCCCCAGATATGGGCTACCATCGGCTGTTCATCCTCTGTAAAAGTCAAACGTCCGCGCACACTGTGGTTCCCATCCGGGTGGCAATAGCTCTCGGTATTCGCAAACTCCGTAAAAAACACATCCGGTCTGGCTGCTTCGCTTACGACATGGCGAAACACAACATCCGTCACATCTTCCATGGGCGCCAGTATAAAGAAAGGCCGTGGTAAATCACGCCAAAAATTGTCTTTCATATTAAAAACTCCTCTATACATACCAGGACAAATCTTTATCCCGAAATAGTAAATACAACCTGTTCAGGTCCTTGCTTTTCCTTCACTTATAGCATGTTTAAGCAGCTTAATCAAACGGCAGTTTATGTTATATCGCAGACACTTCAATGACTATATCATAATCCAGAGAGGAGCATACTCCCCATAAATTCGAAAAAAGGAGGGGCGATCGCTAGAACAAGGGCTTTAATTTCGTCCGGTTCCGTTGGCAACGAACTAAAAAGCCGTCCCGCACTGATGATTAGGGTTCGATTGCCATGACCGCTCCCCCTCCATGATGCTTTAGAACAGCCAGTTGCAACTTTGGTAGAATGATGATCGTCTATTCTATGTGCTTCCCCTAAGGGGCATGAACTTGAATCGGTTTTTGGATTCGATAACCACTTAAAAATAAATATATTCATAAAATTCCCATACGTTTCAACTGATGGATACTGTAATATGGATAAGTGCTTTAAGAGATACGTATTTTTGGCAACTCGGATGGTGGATACGGAAAATTATGATGTATACGGATTGGTTTTATTGGCTGTTCGTGTTCGTGGCTGTTGTCACGTATCACCTCATGCCGCATCGTCTCAGACCTTGGGTGCTCTTCGCCTCAGGCGTCGCATTTTACTACAATTATGCAGGTGCTTACCTGTTCCTGTTGCTTGCGGAAGTTATCATCGCGATTATTGTCGTGAAATCTGCAGCGAAATGGAGCAGGCGATGGATTTATCCCGCAGGTATCGTTACCGCCATTCTGGTCCTTGGTTATTTCAAGTACACGAATATGATGCTGGATACGCTACATAATCTATTTGCTTTTGTTCATCAGCCCTTCTTGCCTAAGGCAGAGCAGATTGTGCTCCCGCTCGGCATTTCCTACTTTACGTTCGAGCTGATTCATTACTTGGTTGAACGCAAACGCGGAACGCTGCCGGAGCATCGGCCGGAAGGTCTGTTGTCGTTCATTTTCTTCTTCCCGTCGATGGTGGCGGGCCCAATTAAGCAATTTCAGATGTTTCATCCGCAGCTAACATCGAGATTTCACTTGGACCACATGCTGATCGGAGTCGCCCGAATCGGGTGTGGCCTTTTCAAAAAGCTCGTCCTCGCCGGATCCATTGATATGCTGGCGCAGCCCGTCTACTCAGCATCCGGCATAGCTGAGGCAGATACCGCCAGACTCTGGATTTCGCTTGTCGCCTATACGTTCGTCATCTATTTTGATTTTTCTGGCTATTCAGACATTGCCATCGGGACAGCTCGCTTGTTCGGCATTGTCATCCCGGAGAACTTCCGCTTCCCTTATTTGGCCCGCAGCATAGCCGAGTTCTGGAACCGTTGGCACATTTCCCTCGGTTCATGGCTGACCCGCTATGTTTATTTTCCCCTCGGGGGAAGCCGTGTTCCTGCTCCCCGGGTCTATTTCAATCTGATGGCGACGATGACTGTCTCCGGCCTCTGGCACGGAGCCGCCTGGAATTTCGTCATTTGGGGCATGTTCCATGGCGTGATGCTGTGCATTCATCGCTATTATGTGAAGCAGCTAAAGCCTGCATTAAAGCCTGTTCCGAAATGGCTGAAGCCGGTAACGGTCACCGTCGCGATGTTGATCACGTTCTTCGGTGTAACGATCAGCCGCGTATTTTTCATATTGCCGATCGCAGACGGATGGGATTTAATGCTCCGGCTGCTTGGTATGCGATAAGTTACCGATTGTCGAATATGGATGGAAATGGAAGTGTAAGATATCTTGCGTAAATTAGTTTTGAATAAAACCGTGTCCGTCATGCTGATCTCCTTCGCCTTGGTCGGATTGCTTGGATTGAGCATTGAAGCCGATCAAGTGGTCGATCAAATGAGACAAGAAGTCGTGACGCATGCGGAAAAAGAGCTTCGCGTTCCGACATACGATGCCATTGTCTTTACGCCGTTATGGGTCGAATACTTGAAGGAGCATCCGGATGACGGCACAAAGGTGATCGGCATGTTCGGGCCCTCCACGGTCTTCGGCACGACCGTGCAAAAGGGGGAGAATACCTCGGCCGGCGTCCTTCAAGCTCATTTGAAAGACAGCCGCGTGATCAACCTGGGGATTTCCGGCGGAAGATTTACGGAGACTTACTCCCTGCTCGCCTCGATGATTGATGAGATTGATTTTGTCGTCTATGAGATCAATTATGGGATCGTCGTTGTCTCGGATAATGATCCGAACGTTGTCGTCTATCCGTCGCTGGTGGAGAAGCTGGGTCAACCTATCCCGCGCAGCTGGCTGGTTGATTTCCCGGACAAAAACCGCGAATCGCTCCCAAGCAACGCCCACAATTGGGTAACGTCCCATTTTCTGAATAAGTGGGCCCTCTATCATGATCGCGACGCGATCAGCTACCGTCTGTTCAGGACTCGTACGCCGATGGAGAAAATCCGCCAGGAAGTCCACAAGAACGAAAATGAAAGAAAAGGGATAGAAGAAAGCTATACGCCGATGTATACCGCTTATGACAAAATGAATGACGCTCAACAGGAAGGCATCGACAAGCACTATGCAGAGCTTTATCGGTGGAGTAAGCCTTTTAATCAAGATCACAGCTTCGGGTTGTTCATGATTGAAAAAACGCTTGAACTGCTGCAGGAGCATCATAAGAAAGCCGTGTTCTATTCGGCTCCGCTGGATAAAGAGCATATTGCCAACAAGAAGCTTTTCAATTGGAGCGAATATACCGAAGCGATGGGCGCTTATCAGAAGCTGGTAGAGTCGAGAGGATACCCCTATATCGAATTTAATCAAGAGGAGAACAATACAATCCCGCATGAATATTATCGCGACTCAGCCCATCTTATCGACAAAGGGAATAACATGTTTGGCGAAATCTTGTATATGAGGATGAAAGATAATGGAATCACAGCCCCATAGCACCACATCGGCCGAAACGAAAGCCCGCAGCCTCACTCATCATGTCGGAAGGGCACTGATCATGGTGGGAGTGGCACTTGGCGGAGCCATCGTCCTGATCGCCATCGTACTTGGTATTTTGTTCTTTTCCGGAGAAACGCAGGAATTTATTTATATGAACTTCTAAATGTACATGAACATCCTACATATTTGCGTTTGGACCCAAGCTGATCTTTATCTACCGCCTTTTGATATTTATCGAAAGCGAGTAACGACAATTATTCATGCTCATCACGCACGGCGCCGCAGTTCATAAAAATATTGCACAATCGGATGTTTTAGCTTCATCCTATCTGCCATGTTTACAATCCGCTTTTTGCCGACGCGTCTGTCTACCAAAGCTAGAATATTCAATAAGATATCATCGCTCTCCATGCTTTCTTCTATAGAAGTAGATAAGAACTTATTCGCTGTAGCGACAAAATTGGATTTACTTAATGCAGTCTGTGCTGACAAAAGCTCTTTTGCGAGGACCGATACTTTTCTATTTCTTGCAATGACGTTGAGACGATCTTCTGGAACGGTCCCTTTGGTTTCCTTTCTGACGGCTTCCAATTCATCGTTGCTGATCGGAATTTGGATATGGGGATCATTCTTGATTTCCAGCTCCGTCTGATACCACCTTATGGAGTTGGTTTTATCACTCATATGGAGTACGTTCTTTTTATCTACCGATATATAACAAAGCCCTGCTTTATCAGGTAAATAACGATAACCGGTTGCGCGATATTCAACTCTTCCGGCTAATGCAGGACTGAGAAAACTCTCCAGCTGTTGCTTCAATTTGCTCCAGGACATGGTTCCTCCTATGTTTTCAAACCCTGAGGGGCGCGGGATCAATCTGCACATCTTTTTCAGTATGAATAAACCCCTGCCAAAAAACAACCCATAACATTAAATAACAAAAACAGACTGCCGTGGCAGTCTGTTCTTGGTTTTACTAATTTCATTCCACGTGATATGCAGCTAAATTGCGGATCAAAGGCTGCTCCACGCTGGAAAGAATACGAACCCGCAATTGATCGGTTTCGACGGTGTCGAAACGGTCAATTTTTTTATGCCCGATCGCACTTCCACGTACAAGCTCCTTCCATTCGCCATGGCTGAATGCTTCGAGCACGTATTCACGCACACGCTCCCCATGAGCAATGTCTTCCATGATGATTGCGTGATTGACGGACTGAATATGCTCCAGCTTCAGAAGCAGCTCGGTTCCTTCTCCACTCGTTTGGCCAACCGGCTGCCCGAATCTGCGGCGGATTTCATCTCCGAATTCGACGACACGCTCCACATCCACTTCAGGCAGCAGCCCGCGGTTGTCCGGAGATATATTCAACAGCAGCGTAGCGCCATGGCCGACCGAACGGTAATAAATATCCAGCACGTCCTCCAGGCTTCTTAAGCTTGCTTCATCGTCAGGATGCCAGAACCAGTGACGTTTGCGTATCGGAACATCGCATTCGGCCGGTACCCAGGCCGGGGTTCCTTCCATCCAGGTCATCATGTCACTGGTGAACATGCTCTCCCTCGCTGTGGTGGCCGTATTCCAGCAGGGATAAGGCGCAACGCCGTCTTCATTCCCTACCCAGCGAATCGTTGGGCGCCCCATATTAAAGACCATGGCATCCGGCTGGTATTTATCAATCAAACCGATGATTCTATTCCAATCGTATTCCCTGCCTTGGGAGCCGGCTCCGTCGAACCATACTTCGACCAGGGGTCCATACCCGGTCAGAAGCTCGGTTAATTGCTCCGCGTAGAAATCGTCATACGCCTCTTTATCGGGATAGCAAGGTTCATGTCGGTCCCAGGGGGACAAATACAACCCGAACTGAAGTCCTTCCTCTCTGCAGGCATCGGCAACTTCCCGGACGACATCCCCTTTGCCGCCCCTCCATGGACTGGACTTCACGGAGTAATCGGTCGTTTTCGTCGGCCACAGACAGAACCCGTCATGATGCTTTGCGGTCAATACCAGATATTTGAAGCCGGCGCGTTTTGCAGTTCTGGCCCACTGCCGTGCATCAAACTGCTCCGGATTGAAGAGCTCCGCCGAATCCGTTCCGTCTCCCCATTCCTGATCGCAAAACGTATTCATACCGAAATGGCAGAACATACCCAGCTCCATATCCTGCCATGCCAGCTGCTGCGGAGATGGCTTTGCAAGTTCATTCATTGAATCATACACCTGCTTTCTATGAAAATGATGATCCCCTGCGCAAGGGAGACCCGTGCGCAGGGAACCGATTCAGCATTATTTTCCGGCATCCAATGCCTTTTGATAGATTTCCAGGTACTGGTTCAGCTGCATGCCATCCAGCCCTTTCACATATGCATCCCATTCTTTGTTAATATCTTTGGAGCCTGTAATAAACTGGGCCATATTGGATTTCACGTAGTCGACAAGCGTTGTCTTGATCTGAGCTACGAGCTCGGCATCTTCAAGCGCTATGAACAATCCCGATGGATATTGCTCCTTGGATTGATACGGTTCATATTCCTCGGAGACTTTATTCAGACGGGTACCGTATCCATCGGGAGCGAGCGGATCCTGAGGAGCTGTCCAGGACGCACGATAAGCGTAGGTTCTCAGTGATGGACCGATCTGCTCCCAACCGTCATTATGCGTCGGCTTTTTGTCGGGGATAGGAATAGCCGTATATTTAGCCTGCTTTCCATCCATACCCTTTTCTCCGGATTCAGCTTTCTTCCAACCTTTGCCTTCAGGGCCATATTCCTGCAACACGATCGCTTCTTCCGTATACAGATAATCCGCTAACCGGATGGCGGCAATCTGCTGCTCTTTCGTCGCTTTATTCGTAATCGCAAATTGCGAGACACCGATTCCCGCAAAATTCAGCGTCTGCTGCACACCATTCGGGCCTTTCAGCGGCGGCAGGGCAACATAATCTTTATGACGCGGCGCCTTATCATCCATGCTGTAAGCATAACTGATTAAAGCAGTTGATAACGTACCCATAATATTGTCCGGTTCCCGGTTGGCCATTTGCTGAACCGCATCGGCATTCTGGGTAAAGGCTGCGGGATCAATTAATCCCTCTTTGTACAATTGATTCAGATAAAGAAGGCCTTGCTTCCACTCTTCTTTGTTTGCCGTAAAATCAACTTTGCCATCCATGACGCGGAGGAACGTACCCGAACCCTTGTCGACGTAGTCATCAAGGATAAACGAGTTCATCAGGAAGGCGGAGACGTTGCCTGCCCACATTTCATCCGAGCCTGTCAGCGGGATTTCATCTTGTTTGCCGTTGCCGTTCGGATCCTTCTCTTTGAACGCTTTCAGCACAGTATAAAATTCGTCAGTGGTCGTTGGAACAGGCAGTCCCACTTGATCGAGCCATTTTTTATTGATCCACATTTTGAGCGCATTGTCACAATGGTAGCATTCATTGACCTGCGGCAATGCATAGATGTTGCCGTCCGGAGTCGTGATGGAGGCTTTCATGTAAGGGATATCCTCCATCGCTTTCTTGATATTGGGTGCATATTGGTCTATCAAATCATTCAGAGGGATAAACACGCCCTGCGACCCATACTTCATCTGCTCTTCCTTGGTCAAATTCGCTTGGAGAATGACTTCAGGATAATCGCCACCGGCCAGCATGAGCTGCTTGCGGTCGTTCAAAGCATTCTCAGGTACTAGGTCCCAAGCGATATTGATGTTCGTCTTCTCTTCAAGATGTTTGGTAAATAGGTTGGTATCCATGTTTTCGATTGACGCAAACTGAGGCGCGAACATTTTAATGGTCATCGGCTCCTTCACGATCGGATAGGAACCAACGGCATTAAATAAATCTTCATTGGCAGCACCGTTGTCGGCCGTCTTGCCATTTGACTGATTGCCGGAATTGGTTCCGCCGCAGGCACTAAGCAGCAGCACGCAAGCCATTAGGCAGCTAATGATACCTAGCCAGTTTTTCTTCTTCATGCTCTTTTCCATCGAATATACCCCCCGTTTATCATCCGTATTTCGGGCATTTGGCCCTTTCCTATGCTTTTGCCTCCACCAGCTTTTGCCGTATCTGAATAATGTACGGCCTCACCTCCTTGAAACCATTATCGCTCTGTCATGATCAGCCCTTTAGCGAGCCGATCATGACGCCTTTGACAAAATGTTTCTGGACGAAAGGATATATGATAAGCACAGGCAAGCTGGCAACAACGATCAAGGAATATTTCAGCAAATCCTTGAGCCCCTGCTGCGCCTGCATCTGGCTCACATCCGCCATCATGGAAGCATCGACTGAATTCAGAATTAGAATGTTTCTGAGAATGATTTGAAGCGGGAACAAGTCAGGACTCCTTAAGAAGATCAGTGCATCAAAATAAGCATTCCAATGCCCGACTGCATACATCAAGGTCATGACCGCAATAATGGGTTTGGACAGCGGCAGGACAATGCTGAATATGAACCGGATGTCACTGCATCCGTCCAGCTCCGCGGCTTCCGCCAATTCATCGGGTATCGTGGTTTGGAAAAACGTCCTTGCAACGATAACCTGGAATACCCCCAGTGCCCCCGGTAAAATCATGGCCCACCGCGTATCCAGCAGATGGAGATTCTTAACGACGAGGTAATAAGGAATCAGTCCTCCTTCGAACATCATCGTGATCACCAGCAGAACCATGAAGAAATTGCGGCCGTAAAGCGACTTCTTCGCCAGCGGATAAGCCAGCATAATCGTGAGCGTTACATTGATGAGGGTGCCGACAACGGTATAAAAGAGGGAATTCAGATAGCCGACGCCAATCTGCGGATTATTGAATACCGCCTTGTAGCCGTCCAGCGTAAAATCTACGGGAAACAGCCAAACCTTCCCCGATGTAACCGCCTGAGGCGAGCTGAAGGACGAGCTTACGATGTAGATTAATGGTACAGCTACGGCAATAAGAACCAGGGTCAAGAACAGATAGATCAAGAACATGAATAGGCGGTCGCCTTTCGATTCACGTATAGCGGCTTTTTTGAACATAGGGTCTCCTCTCTTTCCAAAGTTGCTATTGTTTACTGGCTGCGTAGAACAGGCCTACCACAAGCTGCTGTTCGACAGCTTTCTGGCGATGTAATTGACGGACACCAGCAGAATAAGATTGATGACCGAGTTGAAGAGACCGATCGCCGTTGAGAAGCTGAAGCTGGAGCCCAGCAAACCAACCTTGTACACATAAGTGGATATGACTTCCGACGTGCTTAAATTAAGCGGATTTTGCATCAGGTATATTTTTTCAAATCCTAGTTTCATGATGTTGCCCAGATTGAGAATGAGCAGAATGACCGATACGGGAATAAGGCTTGGTATATCGATGTTCAGAATCTTCTGGATGCGGGACGCGCCATCTACCTTGGCTGATTCGTACAGCTCCGGGTTAACGCCGGACAGTGCTGCGATGTAAATAATCGCTCCGTAACCTGTAAATTGCCAAACATCGGACCAGACGTAAATGGACTTAAACAGGCCCGGTATACCCATAAAATTCGTATTGCTCATACCTAACATCTCGAAAAATTTACTGATCATCCCCACATTTGGCGTCAAGTTGACGATAATGATCGAAACCATGATCACCGTAGATATGAAATAAGGGGCATATGAAACCATCTGTACCGTCTTCTTGAATAGGCCGTTGCGGATTTCATTCAGCGCGAGTGCCAGCAGGATCGGTGCGGGAAAGCCTACGATCAATCCGTAGAAGCTAATGCCAAGCGTATTCTTAATGTAGAGCCAGAAGTTCGGCGAATCGAAGAACTGGCGAAAATATTTCAGCCCGACCCAGTCGCTGCCCCAGATTCCCTGGATGACGTTATAATTCTTGAATGCGATTACAATACCGGCCATCGGTATGTATTTGAAAATAATCAAATAAAGAACGGGTAACAAGAGAACGAGATACAGCTGCCAATGACGCTTAATTTGTTTTCCTCTGGACCTTCCTTTCTTCACTTCTGGCAGCGCTTTCAATATTATGGGAGGTTTCGGTTCCAGGCTTGGTTCGGTTTGAAGCCTAGCGTTCAGTCTCGGCATGCGGGTTAGCTCCTTTCGTCCATTCCTACTTTCAGGTCCTTGCGATGTAAACCGAGTGTACACAACAATGTCATCCGGCAACAAGAAACAAAAATAAAAACGACTAACCATTTTCGCCTGGGCCTCCTCATAGAAAGCGAATCAGGGTTCATTCCAGGCGGACGGAACGCCTTAACAACGGGTTCGTTCTCAATCAAAAAAGGCAGCGATCCATGATCGCCGCCTTAACCGTTTTCTACTGCTGAATCATTTTCTCCCCGTTCCTTGGCCTTCCGGTCATTCCTGTATTCGCCCGGGGTAACTCCAGCCGTCCTCTTGAAAACACGGGTAAACGAAATAGCATGAGCATATCCGACCCGCTCTGCGATCTCCTGCACGGAATAATCGGTTTCCGTCAGCAGCCGCTTCGCTTCCTTCATACGGATATCAATCAGGAAATCAACGAACCTTTGTCCGGTATTTTCCTTAAACAATTTGCTCACATATTTGGCGTTCAGCTGATACCGATCGCCCAGCATTTCAAGGGACAGATCCGGATTCGCATAGTCACGCTCAATTAAATCGCATATGTTTCTAATGATGCTGGAGTATTGATTGTCATTATGAATCTGCTTCATCTGTTCATAATGCTCCGTCAGCACTTGTTTAATTTCCTGTCTCAACTGTTCCAGGGAATGGGAATTATCTACCTTAACCGTCAGCTTCGGCAATCCCTCCTGTATCCACTTGTTGTAAATTTCCTTGCCGAGTCCCGACATTTCGCGGCCGATGTAATAAACCAGATAATTCATCAGGCTGAATATTTCATCATTGGTCAAGAAGCTGTTCTTCAGCTGTTCAAACCATTGATCGTAATCCTCGCTCCACTGCTCCTTCTGCATTCTGAAGGACTGGATGATTGCACGAATCTCACCTAAATGCGTATAAACCTCGACAATGCCATGGCCCGAAATATCCTCGCTGCGGATCAAACGATTCTCACCGAGCACGATTTTATACTTTAAGGCTTGCATCGCATCTTTATAGGATTGCGGAATATCGCCAATCTGATCCGTCGACCGACCCATTCCCATCGTAATGGTAAATTTCAAGTTTTGGTGCGTCCATGCCAGGATTTGTTCCGCAATCGGAACCAGTACGGCCTCCTCGAACTTGTCCTGATCCCGTTCTTCAAACAGAATAATGGACAGGTTGGAAGGTGATGTCCATTCCGACCACAGCCGGCAGTCCCATTTCGAAGCGATCTCATCCACGACCGTCCGCAGAGTGAATTTAAGCAGATCTTGATCGGTCTTGGAATAATCCCGACAGAAATCCCCGTACTTATCAATCTCCAGGATGAGCATACGATATCGATCCAGTGGCAGCGGCAAATTCAGTCGAGCCGCTTCAGACTTCCATTCGGATACAGATAGAGGCGAGTCCCCTTCGATCAGCTGGCGGAACATAAACCGGGTCCTGACATGGAGATCCTCCCGGTATTTCTCCTGATATTCCTTGGATTGTTCCAGTATGTTGTCAAAGGCGGATTCGATAAATGCGAATTCATCCAGCTTCCCCTTACGTCGGCTACTGCTCACCACCGGAAGCGAATAGCTGCTGAAACGGGCAGCGATCTCCTCAATTGGCTTGGAATTTCGCCTGGAAACATAAATCATCCATAAGAAACCGATGGCAATCATGCCAAGACCTATGATAAACCAAAGATTATAGAGATAAGAGACAGCGCTTACAAAACCATTGTTCAACAAACCGCTTCCATAGTTCCAATTCGTATAGCTTGATACATACTGGGAATTGACTTGGGATGGCGGACGATCCGCTTTGGTGCCGAACAAATGATTTCCGGAGGTATCCTGAACCTGAATGAAGCTCATGTTGGAATCCAGCATCTCTTCGGTAAGCTTGTTCAAGGATTCCGTGCTCACATTGACAACGATCATGCCTAAGTCGTTTTTCATGTAAGGCGATCCTCTGACCAGGCTGACCACCTGCTTGCCGCCCTTCATTTTAAATTGTTCGAAATTTCTCGCGCCTGTCCATTTCGGCGTTTTCGATACTTGATATTGTTCAATAAATTCATGGTCCGGATATGTACTTACGTATCCATTCGTGGCATTGCTGAGCACATAGCCGTCCGAATTCCTCACCAGATAAATCGAATCGATCAAGGGATAATAATTAATAATCTCCTTGAGCTTCTGAACAGCTTGAATATTAATATAGGGATCGCCAACGGCAGATGATTTGAAAAAATCATTCAAAGCCTTGCTGTTGATGCTTTCGAGGACGATCATATTGTCGATCACCTTCAGGGATGTGTCCACCATGCGCATCGCTTGCAAGGAAAGCGACTTATTGGCATTAAGCGCCTCCCGTCGGCTCTGTTCGCTGAACAGCTGGAAGAAAACAAAAAATATAAAGGTAATCACAATGACAAAAATAGGCATATAGGAGAGCAATAGACGCTTGTACCAGGATCTCTGCATGATCAACCCTCCCACCGTTTTTTCACAAATTTTTAATTATTATAACTTAAAAAGCGCCTTTTGGGTTATAGTTCTCCATAGTCATAACGATGCGCCCATACCTAAACAAAAAAAGAAGCGGGATAATGCCCGCTCCGTTGTTGTAAACCTAGTATGCTGAATTGAATATTTTATAGCAGCGGGTTCTCGTGTTTCGCTTTCAGAATCGACCAGCGCCGCTCCACTTCTTTTTCAAATTCGCCCAGCATTTCTTTGTTTTCTTCCTTGAGCAGATGTCTTGATTTGCCCATGTATTTCAGCCAGTCGCTGAGCGGCACCTGTTTTTTCTTCGCTTCAGGATCGTACGTAATGTTCGTTTCTCCCTGCTCCACTTCATACAGTGGGAAGAAGTTTGAATTCACGGCCGCGCGGACGATGTTCTCCCCATCCTTGTCGCTCGATTTCCAGTTCAGCGGGCAAGTGATCAGCAGCTTGCCGTAGACGGTACCTACATTCTGGGCGTACCACTGCGCTTTTGCCGCCTTTTTCACAAGATCCTGCGGGAATGCTTCCGTCCCCGTGAATACGTACGGAATATGCGCCGCTGCCATCATTTGCACCGTATCTTTGTGATGGAACGCTTTGCCCTGCTGCTGTTTGCCGACACCGGACGTACTGGTCATGTGTCCTAAAGGCGTAGAGTACGAAAGCTGTGCACCGGTGTTCATATAGCCTTCATTATCATATTCCAGAATGATCAGTTTATGGCCCCGCAGCGCCGTCCCGATGGCCGAGCCCATCCCGATGTCCATGCCGCCGTCGCCGGTCACCATCACAAAAGTGAAATCCTCGGGAACTTCGATTTCCCCGCGGCGTTTCTTCTCAAGGAACGCCTCTACCGTGCCGGATAAAGTAGCCGGTCCGTTCTGGAACAAATTATGAATGAAGCTCTGCTTATGCGAGTTATACGGATAACCCGTTGTTGTGATATAAGCGCAGCCGGTATGGAATAGAGTAACGACATTGCCTTCAATCCCTTTGAAAAAGAGCTCCAGCGCTGGGAAAATACCGCAGCCCGGGCAAGCTCCGTGACCGGAAGCAAACCGTTTCGGTTTCGCGGCAAGCGCCCGAATCGGCGGCACTTTAACGGATAGTTTACTTGTCTCTGTATCCACCTTTACATTGATCAGGCCAGATTTAAAGCTGTCTCCATTCATCGGGGCAATGACCGGCTGCAGTCTTTGCTCCTCAGCTCCTGGTGTTTGGCTGTAATAATCAAACGGCACTTTGGCATAACCGAGCTCCATGGCCTCGATCGTCAAGGCAAAAAAAGCTTCCGCGTCATCCGCATAATAGTCTTTCCCGCCAAGTCCAAATATGCGGGACAGCACAATCGGCTGCGGACCACGGATTTCCTGCAGGGCCGCTTTGACCTCATGGGTCAGATTGGCCCCGTGCGCACCGTAAGAATCGGCACGTTCGCCAACCAGCAGCGCTTTGACACCTGTCAATGCCTCGCGGATTTCTCTTGCCGGGAACGGCCGGAGAATATTCGGGCTGATTATGCCCGCTTTCATTCCTTTCGCCCGCAGTCGGTCCACGACGTCTTTGGAGGATTCGGCCGCCGAATTGAGGAGGAATAAAGCCACCTCTGCGTCTTCCATCCGGTACAGATCAAGCGGCGAATAGGATCTTCCGGACAAAGCCGCATATTCCTCTGCCACTTCCTTGAATACTTCCCCCGCACGGTACATGGCGTTTGACTGTTGGAAGTGGTTGTTCATCAAATCGTCGCCGTTCATATAAGCCCCAACAACGATCGGGTTGTTCTCGTCCAGCACATGTGGATATTCAGGCGCCTGTTCCCCTACAAACGCCTGAACGGTTTCCCGGTTCGTAAATATGTGTACCCGGCGTTTCTGATGCGATGTAAAAAATCCGTCATAAGCTACAATGACCGGCAGGCGTACGTCTTCATGTTCAGCGATTCGCAGCGCCATGATATTCATGTCATACACGGCCTGCGGTGAACGGGCGGTCAAAATCACCCAGCCGGTGTTCAGGCCGTAGTAAAGGTCCGAATGGTCACCGCGAATATCCAGCGGTCCGCTGACTGCACGCGTCACCAAATTCATGACCATCGGGAAACGTGTGCCCGCTTGCACAGGAAGCTGTTCGATCATATACAGGAAACCGTTCGCGCTGGTAGCATTGAACACCCGTGCTCCGGCTGCGGCCGCACCGTAGCAAATCCCCGCCGATCCATGTTCGCCGTCAGCTGGAATCAGCTTGATGTCATGTTCGCCGCGTGTACGCATCATATCAAGATATTGGGCGATTTCCGTAGATGGCGTAATCGGAAAATAACCCATCATGTGATAGTTAATCTGGGCAGCCGCCATGGCTGCCATTTCGTTGCCCGATTCGAAGACTTCCGTTTGAGCGGCCGCCAGCTTGTTCTCCGTTGTTTCTTGAATTTGCATATTCATGATCTGACTCCCTCCGCTTTTAAATAGGGAAAAAATTGCGGCACACGGTGCTGCTCCGCATAATGCGGCTCTTCTAACATGGCAGCCAAAGCGGTGGTCGGACAAGCTTCGATACACTTCAAGCAGCCTTTGCAATACTGATAATCGATACCTTTCATAAACATCTGCATATTCCCGCGCTTATCCGGCTTCGTCTCCCACACGATGCAGAAATCCGGACATACCGTATCGCAGGCGGCACAGTGAATGCAGTCCTCGATCTTGTACTCTGGCAAATATCCCTGCCGGGAGCCGCTAAGATCCTTCATGACACTGTTCGCCGTAACGTTCAGAATCCCGCCCAGCTCCTGCGTTTCATATCCAAGAATCGGCTGCGGTCTTGCGAAAGCGATTCGGTCTATTAGCTCTGATCCGTTTCCCAAGGAAAGGAACCGGACTTCGTTATATCCTCTGTCAAAGGTCCGCACATTCGCTTCCACGAGGTGGGGCAGCTTTTTCTCAAAGGTTGAACGGATCACCTGCCGCATATCGTCCGGGTTCAGGAAGCTGCAAATCCGGAACAATGCCCCCAGCATGGCCGTATTCACTTTGGTTTTTTCCTCAACGGAAATGTTCAGCGCATCAACGACGGCCAGCGTTCCCTGGGTCATGTTCAGATCAACGGCCACTTCGGAAATGTCTCGCGCCGTATTCACAAGCACCGTTCCATCAGGCTGTAATCCGCTTATGACATCGATCGTCTTATACAATGCTTCATGAAATACGCCGACGACATGCGGCTGCTCAATGGGACTGTGATCGCGGATTTCCACCTGGGGATCGCAGAACCTTACGAAACTCTTCACCGGCGACCCTTTTTTCTCCGAACCATAGCTGGAAAAATTCGAACCGTTAAGTCCGGAGCCGGTAACCCCGGCTTCCGCCAGCATTTTGCCGGCCAGATTGGCGCCAAGCCCGCCGATGGATTCGAGACGGATCTCGAAAAATCCCAGTTCATTCTTTTGAGGCAAAATCGACATGTTCTCTCCTCATTTCTTCTTAGGTCATTAATTCCAGTTTAAAAGAAGAAACGGACCGGGTTTGTGATTAAACTCACTACTCAAGAAATTGTGATTCCAATCACTATGTCGGTTGTGGGAGCGAAGTATACTGTCTTCAACAGTCCAATTGCGAGGCTATCTTATACTGACCTTTCGACAAATAATCACGAAATTGGAGGAGAAATCATGAATAACAACGCCCAAGAGACCTTACAGCATCAGCCGTCCATGTTCTGCTTTCAATGTCAGGAAGCATCCAAAGGAACAGGCTGCACCATTGTCGGCGTATGCGGCAAACCGCATGATGTGGCTAACCTGCAGGATTTGCTGATTTATCTGCTGAAAGGCATCTCTTTTCTCAGTCTGGATGTCCGCCTGCCGGAAGTGCTTGAACAGCGCGTATCGCTGTTTATGATGGACTCCTTGTTTGCAACGATTACGAACGCCAACTTTGACCGCGAGGTGTTTGTGGGAAGAATCCGGGAAGCGATCGAGCTCCGCGGCGAGGTGCGCACCTATTATAACGAACAATATCCGGAAGGAACCGCCAATCTCCCTGATGCCGCCGTCTGGCAAGCGGATAACGAAGCTTCTTTTGATGAAAAAGCACGTACGGTGGGTGTCCTCTCGACCCGCAATGAAGACATCCGCTCGCTGCGCGAATTGATTACTTACGGCTTGAAGGGGATGGCTGCTTATACGTACCACGCGCTTCATCTGGAGAAGGATGATAACGAATTAAACCGTTTTATGCGCCGTGCGCTTGCCGCCACGCTTGACGACAGCCTTGAAGTGCAGGATCTGGTAGCTTTAACGATGGAAACCGGGAAATACGGCGTAAACGCCATGGCGATGCTGGATGAAGCGAACACCTCGGTTTACGGAAATCCGGAAATTACGAAGGTCAATATCGGGGTAAGAAACCGGCCCGGCATTCTCATCAGCGGCCATGATCTGAAGGATTTGGAGGAGCTGCTGAAGCAGACGGAAGGAACCGGCGTGGACGTGTACACGCACAGTGAAATGCTGCCTGCCCACTATTATCCGGCATTCAAGAAATATGAGCATTTTGTAGGCAATTACGGGAATGCCTGGTGGAAGCAGAATAGCGAATTCGCAGCCTTTAACGGACCGATATTAATGACGACCAACTGTATCGTTCCGCCGAAAGACAGTTATAAGGACCGTATCTATACAACAGGCAACACGGGGTTTCCGGGTGTCCGCCATATTCCAGAAGGAAAAGACGGTGCTCCCAAAGACTTCTCCCTACTAATCGAGCAAGCGAAAGGATGCCCCGCCCCAACGGAGCTTGAAACGGGTGAGATCATCGGCGGTTTCGCTCATGCCGCTGTGATGAACGTGGCCGATCAAGTCGTCGATGCCGTGAAATCCGGGGCGATCCGCCGTTTCTTCGTCATGGCCGGCTGCGATGGACGGATGAAATCCCGCAGCTATTACACCGATTTTGCGGCTGAACTTCCAACAGACACGGTCATTCTAACGGCAGGCTGTGCCAAATACAAATACAATAAACTGGATCTAGGCGAAATCGGCGGTATTCCGCGGGTCCTGGACGCTGGTCAATGCAATGATTCTTACTCCCTCGTCGTGATTGCATTGAAGCTGAAGGAAGTATTCGGCCTTGAGGATATTAATGATTTGCCGATTTCCTATAACATTGCCTGGTATGAGCAAAAAGCGGTGATCGTGCTGCTTGCCCTGCTTTATCTTGGCGTTAAAAATATTCATCTGGGCCCTACGCTCCCTGCATTCCTGTCGCCTAACGTTGCCAAAGTCCTCGTGGAAAACTTCGGGATCGGCGGCATTACCAATGTGGAAGATGACATGAACATGTTCCTTGGTGCCTAAGAAAAAGAATGCCCTCACCGGGCATTCTTTTTCTTAGATTCAGTAATTGTGGAGGATGAGTGCACATCAGCCGCGTTGAACAGATAGCATACTTCTCAATCGACTTCCCGTGAAAATGCTGCTCACTAGCAGTACGAATCCGCCAAACAGATAGGGCAAGTTAAAGTGGACTTCAAACAAAATACCTGCCAGCATCGGTCCAAATATCGTACCGAGACTCGTATAAGCGTTATTCATCCCTGCAACAAATCCCTGTTCATCCCCGGCCACTCTGGACAGCAGCGTATTGATCGTGGGACGCAATATATTATTGAACGTAAAGAACAACATCGTGACTACCATGACATAGTAGAAATGGCCTGAGAATAATAGGAATACAAGCGATACTGCCGATAACAATAGCATGGCAACGATGATTCGTTTTTCTCCGAATCGTTGTGTGATCCGGTCGGTGAACAACAGTTGGTTCAACGTACCGATGAGTGAACATACGGTAAGCAACATAGCGATCTGACGTGTCGTGAATCCGTAGACTTGTACGACAAAAAGCGGGAAAATCGCTTCAAAATGCGTTAAACCGAAGGTCATGGCGAACACAATGAGCAACAGGACAAAATAGCGAGACCGAACCGAAAGCACGATTTGCCGGAATACATTCTCGCTCTTCTCCTTCACTTGACGACGCATCCGGCGAAGGTCCGCCGACAGCGATTCAGGCAATCCCCATAGACTGCAAACCATGGCCAGCAGCCCTACGCATGCGGATACATAGAAGGGCATCTTGATGCCCCATTCCGCAAGCAATCCGCCGACACCCGGTCCAATAATAAACCCGGATGTCATCGACGCACCTAACCATGACATGGCCTTGCTGCGCTGCTCATCTGCTGTAATGTCGGCAATATAAGCAATGATGGACGGGATTAAGGCTGCTGAGCCTACTCCGCCAATCAACCGTGATACGAATAATAAAGTTAGATCGCCCGCGAACGCTGCGAGCAAGTTGGAGATGGCAAACAAGATCAAACCTATGATAATCATGGGTTTACGGCCATATCGATCTGACAAATTACCTGCAAGGGGTGAGAACAGAAATTGGGTCAAGCCGAAGCAGGAGACCAAATAGCCCGCGGCCTGTCCGTTTGCTCTAAACTGCTCAAGAAGTTCCGGTATGATCGGAATGACAAGACCCATACTTAGATTAGCGAGAAACATGTTGAGCAGTAGTAATGGAAACGCTGACTTCTTTAACATTTAGGACCACCTATTTCGAATGGATAAAAACCATGAATCGGAAACTGAATAACAGTCCCCCCTCAATCTGCATTTGTATATGTTAGCATGCGGCTATCTATATTAAAAATATAAAAAACATATAAGGGATGAATCTTTTTGATATACATTGTGGTTGCTCTTGTATAATTCTTACGGCGACCGACATATCAAGTTCAGAAAATCGTTTTTTTGAAAAGTATCTACATTATAAAAAAGAGAACGCCCCTGAAGTTGAAGGGGCGTAGTTCTCTTGATTCATGGATTCATGTGATGATCCGGCACTAAATGGGCTTAGTTTTGACAAAAGAATACTACCTGTCGCATCTCATCTATTCCTTTGCGAACCTTTAATATTAGGCACTCCACATGGGACGAATACTTACTATTGATAGAAGGTTTTCCCTCGATCTTTCCTCGATCTTTCTTCGAAAAAAACCTGATAAAGAAAAAAGGACATGGGTTATGCAAGCAATAATCTGCTTGGTAACTCATGCCCTTTCAAATTAAATAAGCCGCTTCCACTCGACAAGAATATCCTTCCACGTCGCTATTTTTCAATTTACCTATCGATGTAACACCTTAATTCTTACCACCATAGCCCTTGTAAGTAGCGTAAACTGCATCTGCATATTGATCTGCCAGAATAGGACGCCCATAAGAATCCGTAGCTCCCGGATACCAGTTATCTCCACCGTTGTAGTGTAATAATCCATTGTAGATATTTCCGAACTTCGTAATCTTCTCATTTAAAATCAACGCGCCCAGATATACCTGATCTTGTTCACTGCTATGATTATACGCACGGCCAAATTTTGAGCTGAATTGAGATAAATACGCATTGCGTGTGTTTGGTTCTACCTGCATTAAACCGTCGCCGGCCGATGGACTACCTGGTAAACCTGCTCCAAAGCTGCTTTCCTTTTTGATAACAGCACTTAGCAATAAAGCAAAATCTCCGCCTTTCCCATAGGCATTGTCCGCATTCATAACATATGTCCATATATGGCTTGGAACCTCGGCAGGCTTAGTTACTGTAGGAGGTGGTGAACCCGTATAAATCTTGACCGATGACATTTTATCATTGATCGTGCTGCCAACCCAGGAAGAATCTGAAGTAAAGGTCCACTTAGTTCCTCCAAAATTATCATTCTCATATACTTCAACCGTCCAACCGCTTGGAACCTTAAGAGACGACATCCAGTCATTCGGAATTCCGTTTGCGTTCAACTGAGACAGTGTATAATTGCCTATCCCGAGTGTCACTGCTTTTCCTCCATAGTTTATATCTGCATAGAATGTTACTCCGTTCGTTGTCGGTGGTGTCGTTGGTGGCGTAGTTCCGCCGCTACCGCCTTTCTGCCATAAAGCAGGGACATTGGACGGTTCCCAACCTACTTGAGAAGTATGTGCCTGAAGACAGGTATAAGTGCTTCCACTATAGGTTACTGTGTCATTTACTGCATATGCGGTATTTGGAGCCCATGCCCCTCTAGCGGCTGCGTTTACTGACGGTAAGGCTGCGCAAAATGTGGATAGAAATATTGCTAAAACCACCAAAAGTGATAAGGGCTTAAAAGAAAACCTTTTATTAGTCATTTTCAAACCTCCTTGTTTCTTTATTTATCTGTAGCGCTTACATGAGACATGCCACAGGTTTTTGCTGTACTATTATCTTACTTTATTTCCATTTTCTAAATTAATTCCGCAATTTTTAATGTAGGAGTATGTGAAAATCGGGACCCAAATCGCAATTAATGTCGTGCTAAACAGAAGAAAGACTATGAAAAAAGAAGGGGGGAAGGGGGTCGAGTAAATAAGTAAAAAAATTTCGAGAAAATGCGTGAGAAAACAAGGGATTTGACGAGTTGAAGCTCCTCCCTGATTCAATAAAAAAACCGAGGAAAAACAGGAGTGGATACCTGAATTTCGCCCGGCTTGTAACACAACTTTAGGCTTTAACACGACTTTATAGGCTTTGAGATGACTTTAATTGCGTTCTACACCTGACGCACTAACACCGCCACACTCTCCACATGCACCGTATGCGGGAACATATCCACCGGCGTGACCTCCACCGTCCGATACCCTCCATCTTCTAGCACCCTCAAATCCCTTGCCAGCGTGGACGGATTACAGCTCACATACACCACCCGTTCAGGCTTCATCTCAAGAATCGTCTTTAGCAGTCGCGGATCGCACCCTTTACGCGGAGGATCGACCACGATGACGTCCGCCTGGATGCCCTGTTCTTTCCAGCGTGGAATCACATCCTCTGATGCACCAACCTCGAACTCCACATGCTTCATACCATTGAGCTCGGCATTGGCACGCGCATCCTCGATCGCTTCCTTCACGATTTCGACCCCATACACCTTCTTGGCATGTTGGGCCAAGAACAGGGATATCGTCCCGATGCCGCAATACGCATCGATCACGGTCTCCTCCCCGGTTAATCCGGCATACTCCACCGTTTTACCATACAATACTTCTGTCTGAGCCGGGTTCACCTGATAGAAGGAACGCGCGGAAATCGCGAACTTCACATCGCCGATATAGTCATGAATGACCTCACGCCCCCACAGGACGCGGGTCACATCCCCAAAAATAACGTTCGTTTTGCGTGTGTTCACGTTCTGGCAGATGCTCACCACAGCCGGGAGCTCCTCACGGATGGCAGAGATCCACTCGTTGACACGTGGAATCCGCTCGCCATTGGTTACGATCACAATCATCATCTCTCGGGTAGCAAATCCGATCTTCACCACGACATGGCGAAGCAAGCCCTGACCTGTCTCTTCATTGTAGGCGGTGATGCCTAGCTTCCGCCCGATGGCTTTGACGCGGCTGACGACCTCGTCGTTCTGCTCATGCTGGATGAGGCACGTCTCCATATCCACGATCCGATGGCTGCCCCGGGCGTAGAAGCCGCCGACCAGGCCGCCTTCCGTTACGCCGATAGGCACCTGGGACTTGTTGCGGTAGCGCCAAGGCTCGCTCATGCCCAGTGTCGGACGTACGAGGATCCCTTCTTGATCTGAATCAACGCCGGACACGGCAGGATTCGCCCCGTTGGTTTCAGAAATCTCATTGTCCACTCCACCATCTGTGCCACTCCGCTCGTTGCCCACACGCGTCTCTCCAGCACCTGCCGCCTCTCTCACCACCCGCAGCTTCCCGATCCGCTCCAGGTTGTCCACCACCAGCTGGCGCTTCCACTCCAGCTGACCGGCATAACTCATATGCTGCAGCTGGCAGCCGCCGCATTGGTCGTAGATCGGGCATGGGGCTGCAATGCGGTTCGGGCTCTGCTCAACCAGCTCCAGCAGCTTGGCATAGCCATACTGCTTCTTGGTCTTGAGCACCTTCACCCGTGCCTTCTCGCCCGGCAGGGCGCCCTGAACGAACAAGGTGTAGCCGTCGGCACGGCCGACCCCTTCCCCGTCATGGTTCATTCCTATAATATCGATCACGACCTCGTCGTTCTTGGCCACCGGCAGGTCCAAGAGGGCCGCCGAAGCCGCTGGCTTGCCGCTGCGGCGCGTGCCGCTTCCCTTGCGGTTCTTCTTCATGATGTGCTGTTCACTTCTTTCCGTTCAACTTGTCCCTTACCACTCTATATTCCCAATCGGAACACCATCCATAATCAAAGCGGATGATCTTCCGTTAACCTTCATTCGCTTAAACAACAAAAAGCTCCCCCAAGGGAGCTTAGCGCACAAGCTCACGTCCATCATTATACGGGAGCCTCGTATGTTATTCAATCCATTCAGCCTGCAAATCCAATCATTTACTTACAAGAGCCTGGAGCCTAAGCGGCGATCCTCGGCCTGTTCCATCTCGTTCCATGGCCCATCGCCATAATCGCCTATCCATCGCTAATGCGGTCAGTCCCCGCTGAGCCATCGGCAGCAACCATTACGGTTTACGCGCCCCATGCCTTCCGCATCTCTACCATCCACCATCTCAGCCAAAAATCCGCAAATGCTGCGGCAGAACGCGGAACGTGCCCGGCAGAACGCCGCCGAACTCGCCGTCCAGGTTCAGCTGAACCGGTCCCGGAGAGACGACCTCCATATAGTCGGTGCGGAAATGCACGACTCGCTTGTCGTTGATATGCTCGCCGCGAAGAGCTAGCGTAGCCACGCGCACGAACTCCGCCAGATTGCACTTGCGCAGCGCAATGACGTCGAACAAGCCGTCGTCGATGCTCGCGCCCGGCGCGATTTTGTCGAAGCCGCCAACCGAGTTGCTGTTCGCAATGAGGAACACCATGAATTCGTCATGGATCGCCGGATGACCGCTGGCGTTGATGATGAGCTCCTGCGGCGTCAGGCTGACCATTTTCTCGATCCCCTTCAAATAATACGCCAGCTGCCCGATCATCGTCTTCAGCTTGCTGGGCACCTCGTACGTGAGCTCGGTGAGCGTACCGCCGCCCGCGATATTGATGAAGTAGCGATCATTCGCTTTGCCCACGTCAATCGGACGCGTCTCGCCCCGAATCACCAGATCGCAATACTCCTCCCAGTTCTTCGAGATGCCGAGCGCCCGCGCAAAATCGTTCGTGGTCCCCAGCGGGAATATGCCCAGCGGCGGGAGGTTATCCCTGCCGGCCATCCCGTTGATGACCTCATTGAGCGTGCCGTCTCCGCCGGCCGCGATCACAAGATCGTACCCGCGCTCCACGGCATCCGCCGCTTCGCGAGTCGCATCCCCCTCTCCGGTCGTTGCATGACAGGAGGTTTCGATGCCAGCACTGTCCAGACGGTGCAATATATCAGCAAGCCGACGCTTCATTTCCTCCCGGCCGGAGGTTGGGTTATAGATTAACCTTGCATTTCTCATTAACGATACGCCACCTACTTATGATTTCAAGGATTGAAGAAGACGTTTGGCCTGCGACTCCATCCACTGCGGCAGCAGCGGATGCGGAAGCAAGGTTCTGCCGGAATACCGGCATTCCAGCCCCTGAAGCCGATCGGGTATTACCTTCTCCGTAAAATACCCCTCACTCAAAAAAAGCGGAGCTACGATCACATCGCAGCCGCGCTCCATCCATGCTGTCACCTTGTCCCGCACATCGCCGGGACTGAGTAAGGCATAATCCGCGCCGGTTCCGCTTACCTCGCTAACTCGCTGTGCCAAAGAGTTAATACCCTTTTCCCAGCGGCTGCGAAACAGATCATGCCTGCTGCCGTGTCCGACGAGGAGAATGACCTCCTTCGCCGGGTTCGCGGACAACTCTTTCACCTTATCCCATACCATAGCCGCAATCTCGGGATCGTCGTCCATCGGCGTACCGAAATGAACCCGGGACCGAACCCGAAACGGCGCCAGGTCCGTCTCCATGTCCGGAACGGCCTTCGCTCCTATAGCATAAGCTATTTCGTCGACATGTGTGCTGCCGGACGAGACAAATAGAGGAATGACCACAATGTCGGTGACACCCTGGTCTTCCAAGGCCGTGATGCCGTCCTGAATCAGACGGCCCTCTACCAATTCCAGGTACGAAGATACGACCGGTATATCCATACGGGATGCCAATTCGTGGACGGCCTCGTCCACAAGCGACACCCATTTCCGTTCACGTGAGCCATGACTGATGACCAGCACACCCGGCTTCGTCATGAATTAACGTCCCAGACGCTCCAGCGTCATTTTGTAACCGTCATTGCCGTAGTTCAGACAGCGCTTCACGCGCGAGATCGTGGCGGTGCTGGCACCCGTTTCTGCTTCAATCTGGTTGTATGTGCATCCCTTGCCCAGCATGCGCGCCACTTCCAGCCGCTGCGACAAGGATTGAATTTCGTTCACGGTACAGAGATCGTCGAAGAATACATAACATTCCTCCACGCTGTCCAGGGTTAATATCGCTTCGAATAATTGATCGATGCTTTTATCATTTAGCTTCTTTAATTGCACTGGATGATCATCCCCTATTGTTACTGTGTGTATAACACTCGCACTCCCATTGTACCCGAGCGGATATAGTATTTTCAAGCATTAACGATTTCACGCACTACAGGACGACCACCCCTTAGGGGGACTCATCCCGCATAAACGCTCTCATTCACGTCCGAAAGAGGCGCGCTAAAATCTTCCTGGGCCATCGCCCGATTCCGCTCCTATCCCGAAAATCGGGACATCCGCCTAAACCCATTGCCCGCCCGTATCATACAGTATAGTATCTTAACTCAAAAAGGAAAGTGATATCATGACGCGTCATTCTCACTATTATCATCGCCGACCCACGAATAACCATCGCTCCCTCAATTCATATGAATCACTGCCGCAGGATCCAACACCGTACCCTGGCATCACGCCATACGGCGATTATCCGGAAGTCGGTGAAACGGCGTTATATCCATATACCGACGGCGTAACGGATCTGGAGGCTTCGGCCTCGGCTCTCGCTCCCTCCACGAATTCCGGCGGCGGCGGGCTTGCAGGTCTCCTCGGCGGAGGAGGCGGCAGCGGCGGTGGATTAAGCAAGCTCCTCGGCGGGCTCGGGGTCAACAATATGAGCGACATCAAGGGTCTCATCGACCGGATGGGCGGCATCGACGGCATCGTCAACAACATCGGCAAGGTACAAAAGGTCATGCAGGGCTTCCAGCAGCTTGCGCCTATGTTCTCCGTGCTGGCAGGCGCACTTAAGAAGAAGGGCAGCGGATCGTCTTCGACTGCCTATACGGATCAGAATGAAGACGGCTACGAATACAGACCGAGAAGACGGCGGTCCTCGGGAAGCAGACGCCGCTCCGGCTCGCGCAAATCGTCTTCCAGCAAAAGACGGCGCCGTTAACCTATGTAATCGGTGCACCCACGACACTTTTTTATATGCCGTGCAATTCTAAGCTAACAGTGCAGGCTCTGATCAGCGAATGAGATCAGATCTGTCAGGATGGTCCATCAGATACGTTAGGGCCCATCATAACGGGATGCACGGAGCCCTCATACATCACGCAGGCTCCAGTCTGTACCCCCAGACTGGAGCCCTATCTTTTTTACGGCCTGTATATCCTCATCAGCGCGTCCAGTCCCCTTCGGGGCCGGCTTCTTTATTCTCGACGCTTTCTAGCGATTTTAACCGGAACCAATACGAACCACGCAAACCGGAACGCAGCAGCATCGTAATACTGCCGAGCAGGTACAGCACCGTTGGGATTCGCTTCATCTGGGGATAAAACATCATGATGCTGCCTGCAATGAAGAGCAGACCCGTGGCGATCTCGCTGATGACCATGCCCACCTCGTAACGGTTCGTGACGGCGAGCTTCCGTTTTCGTCTCCTAGCCAAGCGAAGCATCCGGCGCAGCAGCCGGGAACGTAAAGGCTCGTCTGGTTGACGCGATGAACGCTTCTTGGGATGTCGTTTGAGCCCGAGTTTCATATGCAGTCCCTCCTCAGCAAGCCTTTACCCTTTACGTAAGAACAAGAAACGACAGTTATTTAGCATTCGCCCTGTGAAATGGGACAACCTTCCCCGCTCATCTCTCTTCAAATCACTTACTGACCCAGGACTTCGGCCGACTCGGATACTCCCGGCTGGAATCCCTGCTTCGGTTGGCTTAACAGTATTTACCGTAAAGAACCTCCTTATTTAAACCAGCCTCTGCGCATAAACCACAACACCATGCCGCCGCCCAGCACGAACATGAGAAGGAGTACAAAAAAGTATCCATAATGCCACCCCAGCTCCGGCATGTTCTCGAAATTCATCCCGTAAATCCCGGCGATCAGGGTGAGCGGCATGAAGATCGTTGTAATAACGGTCAACGTCTTCATGATCGTGTTCATCCGGTTCGAATTCACCGATATGTAGCTGTCCCGAAGATCCGCCGTCATCTCGCGATCCGCCTCGATCATGTCCGCGAGCTTCAGCAGATGGTCATAAATGTCGGAAAAATAAGCATGGTGCGCGTGATGCTCCATATGCTGCGAGTTCACGATCCGGTAGAGCAGATCCCGCATCGGCACCACCGTGCGCCGCAGGCGGAGCAGCCTTGAACGCAGCGCGAACACCTGATTCATCAGGTCCTCGACCGAATCCTTCTCCCCTTGGCTTTCCAGCTCGGCCAGCTCGTCCTCGATGGCGAACAGGCTGGGAAAATACTGGTCCACCAGCTTATCCATAATCGTATATGCCGTGAAGCTCGGGCCGTCCTGGCCCAGCTGCCCCTTGCCGGCAGCCGAGAGCACGCGTTCCCAAGCCTCGTCCATTTCCGGCAGCGCCTGCTGGTGGAAGGAAACCACGAACGAAGGGGCCAGGAATACATCCACCTCGACCGCCTGCAGCGTATCCGGCTGAAGGGCATGCAGGACAAAGAACTGCATGTTGTCGTAATAATCCAGCTTCGGCCGCTGCAGGATGTGCAGGCAATCCTCCACCGCCAGTGGGTGGAAGTGAAAATAGGTCTCCAGCTTTCGCGCTTCCTCCGGCGTGGGATTGCTGAAATCCGCCCAGATCCAGGCATAGTCCTCCATCCGGATCTCTTCCAGCGTAAGCCCGGTCACCGGTTCATAGCTTGGCGTAATCGCCAGAACGCGTATCATGATTGGATGTCCCCTTCCCCTGTACCATTGATTCTTTAAACAAAAAAAGCCAATCGATTCCTGATTGGCCCCACAACTATCCGTTTCTCTATGTGTAATGATTCATGTCTAGAAAAGAATTTTAAAGATGACTCCTGCCAGTATGGCCGTAATCGGAATCGTAATAAACCAGGTTACCACGATGCGTCCTGCCAAGGACCATTTTACGGCGGAGAAGCGTTTCGCCGAGCCTACGCCGAGAATTGCCGACGTAATGGCATGCGTCGTACTGATCGGCAAGTGAAGCAATGTTGCCGAGAAGATAACGGAAGCGGCCGAGAAGTCAGCTGCGAACCCGTTGATCGGCTCGATTTTGAATATTTTCGTACCCATGGTCTTGATGATCTTCCAGCCGCCTACCGACGTACCGAGCGCCATCGCTGTTGCTGCAGAGACTTTAACCCAGAAGGGTACTTCCATCTCCTGCAATTGACCGGACGTCACGAGAGCAAAAGTAATAATACCCATTGCCTTCTGCGCGTCGTTGGTACCGTGCGTGAAGGATTGCAGCGCTGCCGTGAAGATCTGCATCGTACGGAAGCCCTTGTTCACCGTATGCGGACTGCGCTTGGCAAAAATGACCTTGAGCAGCTGCATGACCAGATAACCGATCACGAATGCGATAATCGGCGACAGGATCAACGCGAGCACGATGTCCTTAAATCCGCCGTAATTCAGCATGTCGCTTCCCGCGCCGACGAATACTGCGCCGGCCAATGCCCCGATCAGGGCATGGGAAGAGGACGAAGGCAATCCGAACCACCAGGTAACCAGGTTCCAGATGATTGCTGCAAGCAATGTTGCAATAACAACCTCGATCCCGTTATCCAGCTTGGTCGGATCCGCGACGCTGCCGCCGATGGTTTTGGCAACGCCCGTGAACATCATCGCGCCGACGAAGTTCATGCTCGCTGCGAGCAGTATGGCTACCCGCGGCTTCAGGGCCCGGGTCGATACCGACGTTGCAATGGCATTCGCCGTATCGTGGAACCCGTTGATGAAGTCAAATGCAAGCGCCAAAAAAACAACTATTACTAATACTAACATCGTTGTATCCATTGTTCAGGACTCCCTTACGAGTTGCGCATAATGATGGATTCCAGCATATTTGCCACGTCTTCGCAGGTGTCCGTGGTCGTCTCAAGACGTTCGTAAATCTCTTTCTTCTTGATCAGCAGAATCGGGTCAGAGACGGTGGCGAACAGATCCTTGATACAGATACGAAGCAGCTCGTCGCCTTGGTTCTCCAGATCGTTCAAGCGGATCGTGTACTCGCGAATCGCCAATAGCTTTTTCTGGGAGAGCAAATGAATGGCTTTCTGAATTTCATAAGCCGATTGACGCAGAATCTCTGCAAACTGCACCATGTACTCGTCAGGCTTGCCCAGCTGATACATATAGAAACGGGATGCGGTCGCTTCCAATCCGTCCATTACATCGTCCATGCTGGTTGTCAGGTCCATGATGTCGTCGCGTTCGATTGGCGTAATAAATGTTTTGTTGAGTTCAGTAATGATGGTATGCGTGTAGGTATCACACTGCGACTCGTACTTCTTCATTTCGTTGGCAAATTCAAGCACATCTTCAAGATTGGAAACGTGCTGCGAAAAATAGTCTGCGGCTTGTACCACCGTATCGGCCATATTCTCCAGCGTTTGGAAGAATATATCCTTTTTCTTCATTTTCATACTCTTAACCCCTTTTTTCGATAAATTGCCGCGAACGCCCTGAAAAGATAGACAACCTTGACTATCTTATCACATCCATGGCAGGGTGTGTATAGAAAAGTAACACTCAAAAATGTAAGGAACTAACAAAACAGAAGATGCTTGGATTTCCCTTCAATTCCCTTGCCTATTAACATCTCCGTCTACGTGCAAATTATCCCGAAACGGCAGGCCTGATTCGCTGCCTCGAATTCTAGGGATTCGAGATCGTTACATGGCTTTCAAAAGAAGGCGTGTTGGGCACAATGTTGAAATATGTCGTTCCCGGAACCAGCGGCACTTCCTTGCCGTCCTTCACGAAACGGATCGCATCGCCCGCAGCGCGAACCCACTGCCCCTTGATGACTTCCCCGCGCTGGAACAGCATCGCTTCCCCGCCCGCCTCCACGTTCACGGCAAGCCGGCCCACGTCATCCAGCACCTTATGGTCTGCTCCCAGCACGATCACATTCGCGGCCTCCAGCTGAACGTTATCGTTGAGATCCACATGCGGCGATCCGTTGATCGACCGTTTGTACGTGTTGGAGGAACCGTCATACTGATAATCCACGACATAGCTGTCCAATAAAAATTTGATTTCTACCTTCTCTGCAGCCTCCCCGGAAACAACCTCAACCGGTTCAGTGCCCTCTTCACCAGCGGCGCTTGCAGCGATCGCCTCCGGATAGAACGAATACTCTGGCACCTTCACGTCGTTGCCGTAATTCAGCTTGGCGGCTCCTTCACGGAGCTTCTCGTCGCTGGAATACAGATTATGCGGCGCTTTGCGGTCCTTGGCTCTCCAGAAGTAGGCGCCTGCATTGCCGATCTCGTCCATGTCCTGCTTGCCTTGCCTTTGAATGATGCTGTAGGCTTCCGGACTTCCTCCCGCATGCACCAGAACGCCGCCGTAGCTCTCGCCAAGATTAATCAGATACGGTCGAATGCTGCGAATCGGCCCGATCTTCTCAATGTCGCTCTGGCTTTGGAAAATGCCGATCAGCCGCGTGATTCCTCCCTCCGCCAGCACTTCATACACCATGTCCGCTTGACTGAGACCCGACTGCGGCCTAGCGGCAGGTGCGTTATTGATCATAACGGCCAGCGGGCGCTGCGTCAGTGACGCTTCTAACGGCAATCCCGTCAGAGGTGCCTTATATGGAGAAGAGGTCTCCTCCTGGGGCACTTCGACCGGCTGCTCGACCGGAGCTTCCACCACTGGCGCCGGCGTTGGCTCCGCCTGCTGTTTACCGCCGCTGCATCCGGACAGCAGCAATACTGCCGCCATGGACAACAAGCTTGTCCTCCACGCGATTTTTTGGAATGACAAAGACCCTTTGCTAAACATATTGTTTCCCCCTATGAACGCTCCCATTACTTATTACCCTAAATTTCCAGACCGTTTACCCGTAATTTCCAACAGACGTTTCAACTTTAATTTACATTTAATCACAAAATCCGTGCTTTGTCTTTACAAAGAAGGGATACAATCCGCTCTTGAATCTCCTTGAAAGCGTTGAGTTGGCAGCGCTTTATGAATCCAGCGGTAGGCGGCTGTTTGTCAATCGAAGAGCCCTCCAGGTATGCTCCGGACCATATGACGTGCGTGCAGGCAGCTTTCCCAGCCTCGGCCTTGCGTGCCGAGAACCTCGCCACGGTCCACATACCTTGCATAAGGGAACTTTGGCACGGAATATGCACTTGCGTACTGGAACCACACCTCGGTCCACGATCCATGTGCCGCGCGCATGAGTCTCATTATGAAGCACGTATTGTGCGTACCGAGAGCCTTCGCCGAATCACGCGCCTAGCGTACGGGGAGCCTAGCCACGATCCACGTCCGCCCGCAGGTGTCTCATGCCGGACCATATGTCGTGCGTGCAGGCAGCACCCTTCCCGAATCACGCGCCTTGCGTACGGGGAGCCTTGCCTGAACAACGATCTACGCGTTCAAGATGCCTTACCACAGTGTACAGAATCCCTAAAATAGAGTTCATTTTGAAATGTTCACAACTTTGTGATATTTATCACATGTATTGTGAATATTTTCACTTATAATAAAGACATAGAGAAGGTGATCACTTCCCAAGGCAACAAGAACACACATCATCGACATCAGAAACAAAGCAATCATGTTAATCCAAAAAAAATTAAAACTCATTTAAGGAGTGGTTTATATGTTTAACAACTGGCTGAGAACAAACAAAGTGGCAATGTGGTTACTGACCTTCATCCGGGTCTACATCGGGTATGAATGGATGACGGCAGGTTGGGGCAAATTGACGGGCGGATTTGAAGCAGGCGGCTTCCTGCAAGGCGCGATTGCCAAAGCAGCTGGCGATCACCCCGCCGTCCAAGGCTGGTGGGCAGCGTTCCTGGAGCACGCGGCACTGCCGGGCGTGAAGCTGTTCAACTTCATTATCCCGCTCGGTGAGTTCCTCGTCGGTGTCGGCCTGATCCTCGGTACCTTCACCACCTTCGCAGCCCTGATGGGTCTGGTCATGAACGCCGCGTTCCTCTTCTCGGGCACCGTGAGCACCAACGCCCAAATGCTGCTGCTTGAAGTGCTGATCATCGTTGCTGCTGCCAACGCCGGTAAAATCGGTCTCGACCGTTGGGTTCTCCCTTACCTCCGCGGCCTGTGGAACAAAATGACACACCGTGATCATGAGCCAAAAGCGCCGACGACTCATCTAAAAAAACGCACCGCTTAACTTCGTAACGATCCATGCAAGACGATGGAGAACTCGGTTCTCCATCGTCTTTTTTTCATGCCAAGAACCTATGCCAAATCACAGTCTATGCGAATACTGTATTTAAATACAGATTTTTGCAAATATGAATAATTTGTGATGATGCGACATTATATAGATCGTTGCTGTTTTTTCGGCTTCCGTCGCGCTTACGAATTTCAAATTTGCAAAAATCTGAAAACAAAAAAGAGAATGATTATTCATTGGAGGAGTGGTGTTGATGTTTATTCAATGGTTGCAATCCAGCAAAATCGCGATGTGGCTGCTGACAGTCATTCGGGTGTACGTCGGGTATAAGTGGTTATCGGCTGGCTGGGGCAAGTTAACGGGAGGCTTCGATGCGAGCGGATTTATGCAGGGAGCCATCGCCAAATCCACCGGCGAGAATCCGGCGGTTCAAGATTGGTGGGCCGTATTCCTCAAGCATGCCGCGCTCCCCGGCATCAAATGGTTCAACGTCATCATTCCGCTGGGCGAATTCCTTGTCGGGCTCGGCCTGATTCTCGGCTCCTTCACCGTGTTCGCCGCGCTGATGGGGCTGGTGATGAACTCGGCGTTCCTCTTCTCCGGTTCGATCAGCATCAACGGTCAGCTCCTGCTGCTCGAATTCCTGATCATCCTCTCAGCGGCCAACAGCGGTAAGATCGGCATCGACCGTTGGCTCATGCCTTATCTTCAGAATAAATTCACGCGCAAAGCGAAAATCAGCAGCGACTCCTCCCCTCTGCAGAATCAGGCAGTCTGATTTACAAGTAATGCGGGAGTAAATTAGAGTTCAAAAGTAATTTAAAGTAATCTCAAGCTGGATCGCATCCGGTCGTATCCTGTCATACGCTTCTCGTCAGCTAAATTCGTTCCTAGCTCCCCGTCCCATAGCTAAATCTATCTCGTTTCTTCTTCCTAACAGTAAGATTTGAATGTTTCTCCTCTATCCGTACTTTTTCTGCTTGCCTTTTCAATAAGTCATCGGGTGACCGCGGCCACCGGTACCGGTCATCCGTGTTTTATAAGCAGTTTAGTAATACATTCACGACGTGCCTCATGGTCCAGGGAAAAGGCATCTCCCAATGCGTTTAGCATTATCTACTCGCTTCAGGTACTAGGTGCTGCTTTGCGTATACTCCTTACAGCTTGCTGAGTTTTCGCTGACGATTTACTACTCCGCTTGCTGGTTTTGCATTTAACTTCCTATTTTGCATATCATTTACTGGATATACACCTACTCCATGCAGCTTTTTCTTATCACTTACCGGTTTATGTCTACTGCATACTGCTGGCTTTATACGTAAAACCTAGTTATGCTCTGCTAATTGATTTGGATGTGCGTGTGTTTCTTACCGTTTGATGTCTTTTGCTTTATTCTATTTCTTCTGCCATCTGAGCACTTTGCCTTACTTATTACATACTGGTTACTGCCACTACATACAGTTCTGCTCATTACTTACTGGTTTACGTCTACTACATGCTTATTACTTACTCCTAGTTTACTGTTACTGGCTGCACTTACGCTTCAGGGTTTGCTTGCTTTGTGCTCAATTGCTTTATTTCTTCCTTACTGGCAAGCCCTGCTTACTCACTCTACACCTCTGCACGGCATACTTCTTACTGCATATTACTTACTAACTAATTACTACTTATTTGCCTACTCCTACAACACCCTAAACAACCATGCTAACTATCACGTATCATATTGGTAATCTCCACCACACCGCCCCGTATTTTCTCCTAAGCCTCTGCATATACTGCTCCTATTTCTCCACCCCTTTCACCTGTCACTCCCCCTGCCAACTCACGAATTTAAAGTTTTTTATGATTTTTATCACTAATGTGATTTAAATCACATATATTGTGATTTTTTTCACTTATAATAAAGACATGAAAGAGATGATCATCTTCCTAAAGAACAACATCACAGAACTTCAACATCCGAGAATTGGCAAGGAAGCTTTCATAAAAAAGAAAATCATACTTTTAAGGAGTGGTTTATATGTTTAACAACTGGCTGAGAACAAACAAAGTGGCAATGTGGTTACTGACCTTCATCCGGGTCTACATCGGGTATGAATGGATGACGGCAGGTTGGGGCAAATTGACGGGCGGATTTGAAGCAGGCGGCTTCCTGCAAGGCGCGATTGCCAAAGCAGCTGGCGATCACCCCGCCGTCCAAGGCTGGTGGGCAGCGTTCCTGGAGCACGCGGCACTGCCGGGCGTGAAGCTGTTCAACTTCATTATCCCGCTCGGTGAGTTCCTCGTCGGTGTCGGCCTGATCCTCGGTACCTTCACCACCTTCGCAGCCCTGATGGGTCTGGTCATGAACGCCGCGTTCCTCTTCTCGGGCACCGTGAGCACCAACGCCCAAATGCTGCTGCTTGAAGTGCTGATCATCGTTGCTGCTGCCAACGCTGGTAAAATCGGTCTCGACCATTGGGTTCTCCCTTACCTCCGCGGCCTGTGGAACAAAATAACGCACAGAACAACGAAAGGCGACGGCACCACCCACACACCTTTCAAAAAACAAACGGCATAACATAGTAAGCAACTGAAACTAAACTATCTAACCTATTGATTAAACCGCCCGACTTGAGCCATCAAGCCGGGCGGTTTTTGTTATGGCACGTTGGAGTTTCGGCATATCACCTCGTGTTTTCGCATATGTTTGGGATTTGACATACTGCTCATGCTTTGGCATGCTGCTCATGCTTTGGCATACGTCTGAGCTTTGGCATATGTCTGAGCTTTAGCTTACGTTTAAGCTTTAACATACGTTCGAGCTTAAATATACGTTCGAGCTTTAACATACGTTCGGGCGTTGTGCTTACGTTCGAACGTTACTTTATACGGCACTAACTAGCTACTTACCATTTTAGCGGACTCAGCGGACCTTATTTTGACCAAAACCACCTTTTCTTTAATGCTAACGGACCAGAGATCCGTTATTCACCGAATTTGGCCTTCATTTTACGCTATATCCGCAATTTAACGGATCGTGTGTCCGATAGATCCCCCAATTGCGAGCAAAAAGCAAAAATAGCGGATCTGAGGTCCGATACGGCCAGGCCGTAACTCGTGTGACATACAACTTAGGAGCCTACGAGCTCTCTTTAGAGCGCCGCCTGGAAAGCCAGGCTTTTTCATGCAATCGCATTTTTGGCATTCGAATCATGATTTACGAACCGCTAAATTCCTCAAAATTGAAAAGTGGGCTAATGCGATATGCTGGTCTTTGTCGGGCCGACGGCAGATCGAATTTCGGAATCGCTTCACCGTCATACCTCATCCGCCCGTTCCCATCCGCGCCTTCTCCGCTAATTAAGCCAATGGGATCAGGTCTTCATGCGTCGACGGATGTCCCGGATCGGTTGTGATGCTAAATGACTTGCCGTTTTCAACCCAGAACAGCAAGTTGATTATATATTCCTTTCCCAGTTTGGATTCTCTTCTTTCGGACTCCAGAAAAATCATGATCAACAAAAGAACCCATGCAATCCTATTTACAGGACTGCATGGGCCTATCGCGCAAAATAGCTAGCTCAAAATGTTATTTCTGCACCGCTGCTTTCAGAATTTCGACCTTCTGTTCCTTGGACATATCCCATGTGGTTGAAATGCTGTATTCGAAGCCGCCTTCATGCCAAAAAACGTATTTTGGATAGATATCCGCCGGTAAGTCATCCTCAAAGAAACCTTTTTTCTTACTTCCTTCTGAGTCCAACATATATTTAGAAATAGCCAGCGTGTCTTTTCCGTTCGTATATTCAAGACGGATGGTTGCCGCCTCTTTCCAGTCTATCTTTTTCGCGTAGACGGGTTTTCCGCTCTTCTTGCCTTCGGACCTTACTTCATCAACGAACTTTCCTTCGGTTGGACCTTCAATTCTCGCTTTGGCAAACTTATATCCTTCCGGCAGGTTGGCAGGCTGCTCCAGGATGGAACCTTCCAGCGTGGAAGCTCTTTTCAGGTAGTCCTCGTAAGCAGAGAATTTTTCTATTCCTCCCCAATAACTTAGGTCGAATCCGCTGTTAAGATCCTTATATTTATGATACAGAACGTACATATCACCAGTCTCTTTACTTAGTTTCTTCACTCGATTGGTCTCATCCTCGATATACTTCTTTTCCTCTGGAGTTAGAGCCTTGGCTGCGGCTTCTGCTTTTTTCCGGGCCTGTTCCCGTTCTTTCTTGTAAAGCTCGCGGTCTATATCCCCCTCCGGATAGATCACGGCAGCTTTTGAATCCTGTTCCGATTGCACTGGAGCTTTTTGCGGTACGTTCCCCGCATTGCTTTCCTTTGCATTAACCAACGTCACGCTACCAAGCGCGAGAATCATTCCCAGCCCCAAAATGGACAGGCGGTAGGATTTTTTGTTAAAATGCTTAATCATTTTAAGTCTCCTTTTCATTTGTTTATGCGTGGCGGACAGGCCGGCAAGCCCCGGCTGGCGATGGTATCCTGAAAAATGCTCCAACACATGGATGATCGTTTGTCCGTATGCATTGTTTTGCTGCGGGCTCATCCGATCCAAGACGCATGCATCGCAAGCCATCTCCTGGTCTTGCCTTGCCTTATGTACGGCTAGCCATAATAACGGATTAAACCAGTGGATGATCAGGATGATATGCATCAACCAGTTCACTGCCACATCCCGCCGCTGAATATGCGCGAACTCATGCGCAAGAATATATTGAAGCTGCTCCTGTTTCAATGTGATGAGCAGGCTTGGCGAAATGACGATCGCCGGCTTACTATAACCGACGACGGCAGGTCCGGGAATTCGCTCGCTGGCGACAAACTGCACGTTTCGCTTCACGCCTAATTGCTGTTTCGTCTCATGAAACACTGCCGATAAAAAAGGCGTATCCATTTTTCGGCCCGCGCGCAGGGCTTGTTTCAATCGTAGCTGGTCGTAGACCGTTTTCGCGGCAAGAATCAGCACGCCCCCAAGCCAAACCGACATCAGTATATTGGTGAAACCTATTTGCTTGAACCCATTCCACCAAAAACTGCTCTCCTGCACGGGTTCTGATTCAAGGGATGGAGCAGGTACTTCCGAAGTTCCGCCTGCTTCCAGATTTAAAGAACTCTCAGCGCGAACCACCGCTTCGCTTATTCTCCCCGTTTCCTTCCAATGCGGTGGAACTTGAGTTTGTTGATGAATGCCGGGCACGATGGCCTCCAGAGACAACACATTGTATAAGCTAAGCGAAGATTCCGGGGCCCAAGGGAGCAGCAAGCGAATGGCCACAGGAAACCAAAGCCAGTATCTCCATCTGGCTTCAATCTTGTTTTTTAGTAGAAATTGCAGGATCAGGACAAGGACGATCAGGATGCCGGCCATGAACGATCCGCGAATGACCCAGCCGAAAAACAATAATAAATTTTCATGCAATGTATGACTCATCAGGGCTCTCTCTTTTCTGCTTCCCCGTCACTGCTGTTCTCGTCAAACAAAGCCTTCAGATCCTCGATTTCTTGCGCATTCAGTTTTTTATCCTGCAAAAAGTTGGCCAGCATTGGCTTTAAGGCCCCCCCATAAAGTTTTTTCATGAAGGATTTGGTTTCAGATTGCAGATACTCCTGCTCGCTGATGATCGGATAAAATAGTTGGGTGCGCTTTGAACCCTTTTCCAGTTTCGCACCCGCTGCTTCCTTCTGCACCAGACGACTGAGGAGCGTCCGAGTTGTGTTGGGGTTCCACCCCATCAGATCCGTCATTTTCTTTACGACCTCGCTGGAAGGGCAGTCCGGATTAGCCCACAATACGCGCATAATTTCCAGTTCTGCATCCGTAATCGGTGGTATTTGATGATTCATGCATGAAACCTCCAATGTTAATTCAATCAAACTACATGTGTAGTTGTGTTAATGCTACGATTGTAGTTTGATAATGTCAACATGTTTGGTGAAGAAAATTTTCTTGGTTTAGTTACATGCAGTATACTTGTACCGCTTGTGGGCATGTTGATCTGCAAAAGAACTCATGCCATCCTATTTCTAGAGCTGTATGGGCTTGTCCGCAAGACCTATAGCTGACGCAGAAGTTATTTTTTCACCGCTGCTTTCAGAATCTCGATCTTCTGTTTCCTGGACAGATCCAATGAGGTTAGTGAAATACTGTATTCAAATTTGCCGCCATCATTCCAAAAAACGTATTTTGGAAAAACATGCGCCGGCAGCTTATCGTTAAAGAAACCTTTTTTCTTGCTTCCCACCGAATCTGCCGCATACTTGGAAAAGCCCAGCGTGTCTTCTCCGTTCGTATATTTAAGACGGATGGTTGCCGCTTCTTTCCAATCTATCTTTTTCATGTAGATGGGCTTTCCGCTCTTCTTGCCTTCGGCTCTTACTTCATCAACGAACTTTCCTTCGATCGGGGCTTCAATGACCGCTGTTAAGAACTTATATCCCTTCGGCAGGTTCGCAGGCTGCTGCAGAATGGATCCTTTCAGGGTTGAAGCTTTTTTCAAGTAGTCCTCGTACGTAGTGAATTCATGCACCCCTCCCCAATAGCTAATATCAAATCCGCTATTTAACTGTGGGTATTTATGATACAAAACATACATATCACCCGACTCTTGGGTTAACTCCTTTACTCTCTGGATCTCTTTTTCGATAAACTTTTTTTCCTCTGCCGATATAGACTTGGCTGTTGCGGCTGTTTTTTTAACAGCGGATGCTTGGGCTTTCTTGACGGATTGTGCCTCCGCCGCAAGGTTTGCGGAAGAACCCAGTAATAGAATGCTGCTTAGGGTCGCGATTGCTACTTTCGTTGCTGCTTTCATTCGGTAATGCTCCTCTCCTATAATCTTCATTAATAAACTACATCTGTAGTTACAAATCAATACTACAATTGTAGTTCGATAATGTCAACACGGTTTGTTCAGAAAAATTTTTGGGTTTGGTTGAATACAAAAAATAGCCGAGGCGCCTGCCGATCATGGCAAAAAAAACCATGCAATCTTATTTCAGACTGCATGGGCTTGTGTATAAGACCTATGGCGCTACGTTCTGGTTCTCCGGCACCCGCACAGCGGGTGTTTTTTGTTTCGCGCGTTTCACGCGCTCAAACGGCCCAAACACAACAAAAGCCGAGCTTGTGATCCAAGCTCGGCTTCTCATTATTCGAATGACCAGCAGTTCAGACTCAAACTGCCATATTGGTAAGATTGAAACAATCGCTTTGCCTTGCGGCCGTTGTCCGCAGCCCCCATCGCATAGAACAAGGGAACAAAATGCTCCCGTCCGTAGGATGGTACGGCGTCGCTGGCATGAGGCGCTTTTTTGTCATACGCAAACAGATTGTGCAGGTCCCAATTCGACAGCTGCTCCGCAACCCATTCGTCGAATTCAGCTGCCCATGCATCCGGCTCATCGCTCTGATGCACCATCCGCAGATTGTGCACCAAGCCGCCGCTGCCGATAATCAGAATGCCTTCATCACGCAAATCGGACAGCATCGCACCGATGGAATATTGTTCGCTTGGCGAGCGCTTGGAGTCCACGGACAAGGCCACCACGGGGATATTCGCATCGGGGTACATTTTGCGCAGAATGACCCATACCCCATGGTCCAGTCCGCGGCCGGTTACGGCTTTGGCGTGCAGATTCTTTGCCTCAAAACGCTGACGGATCTGAGCTGCCAGCTCCGCACTGCCTCGGGCAGGGTACGTAATCTTGTACATCTCTTCCGGAAATCCGTAAAAATCATGCATGGTTCCATGCTCGGCGTCCTCGGTCAACCGTTGATCCGGATCGTCCCAATGGGCTGAAAATACCGCAATGCCTCTAGGTGCAGGCAGCTCCCGCCCCAACTGCTCAAGGAAGCGGGTGTACTCGTTGTCCTCCAGGGCCATCATCGGCGAACCATGGGCAATAAATAAAGCAGGTAACGTCATCGATGCCACCTCCAGCTTCAAAATCAAGGGACAACTCTATTGTACCGTTAAATCGCCCATTATGCCAAATAACTCCCTTAAATCATCCAGTGCTGCCATTCCTGCTGAATGTTCTCCTGCCCGTTCAACCAATCCCGCGTCCGCTCAAGGAGCAGCTGGCGCTGGGGTCCGGCAGAGTACGTGTGGTCGGCCTGGAAAATAATCTCCTTGTCGCAGCGGCCTTCCTGACGCATCCAGAACACCTTTTGAAACAGGAAAGCGTAGTCCACTGGAATCACCTCATCCGAGGTACCATGAACGACCAGCACATTGCCCGTAAACTTGATGGCTTCCTGGAATGGCTGCCCCTGAGCCAGCGAATCGAAAAAGACCGGGGTAAACGAGTATCCCAAATAATCGGCGGATCCCGACTTAACCGAGGTGTCGTACACGTCGCGACCGGTGATTTTGACGATATCGTTGAACGGGTATCCTACCGCGGACCACAGAATCAAATTCTTTACCCGGCGATCGCGAACGGCCGTCTGCAAGGCGACGGCGCCGCCCAGGCTATGTCCGAGGAGCGTGATGCGCGTCGGATCGACATCCGCGCAGCTGAGTCCGTAATCAAGAACGGAACGCGTCTGGGCAATCATCGAGTCTAGACCTTCGCTGCCGTAATTGCCCGAGCTTTCCCCGCATCCGATATAGTCGAAACGGATCACCATGTACCCGTCTTCGGCAAACTCGCGCGCCGTTTTGACAAACAACCGATCCACCCCGATCCGGCTTCCCACAAAGCCATGGCAGATGATGACCAGCGGGACCCGATTGCACCGGCTTCCGTGAGCCGATTCCTTCAATGGGTAATGGATGGTTGCCGTAAGTTCCTCTTGATTGTGCCGGATTGTAATTTGCCGCTCCATGCCGATTCCTCCTTGCGATAACGCGCCGTAATCATAATATTAATAATTCCGATAAGATTAATATGAATTAATTAAACTTATCTTAGCATCGTGATTATGGATTGTCAACGCAATTGAACAGGAGTCAAACGCAAACTCAGCAAAGGTGTGACGGTGTCATGAACGCTGAATTGGCGGTATGCAGCGAGATTCAGCCTATTTAAAGCTGGCGGTTAAGAAACGGCCACTCTGCCCTCTACCTGTATTACGGACTAACGCGGCATCCGTTTGCCAAGTCGTTCATCCCGCTGACGCCCGCACCTTCGCCCCACTCGCGGCTCCGTAAATCCAAGCATGCGCTTCTCTTGTCCGCTTCAACGTTCATCCCTTACGCACCACCGCACATTCAGCCTTACTCGTAACTCTGGCGAAACATCGCATGGGTTTCTTCGCGCCCGCTCCAATCGTTCATCCAGGTCTTCCCGACCGGATCATTCTCCCATAAGGATGCGGCGGTGAGATCATGGTCCTCACGCTCGGAGACGAATTCTCCTTCAGGCTGGGCCGGTGTCACATCCAGAGCACCGCTGTTTGCGATTACCTCCTGCCCTTGTACCGGCACAGCGTCTCCTCCGTGCAATTCATCGTCAAAAAAGCTAGCGCTCATCTGAGAACTCCTCCTTCTTATCCCTGAATGATCAGGGCGTCGTGTATAGATTCAGAATGCTTATTATTGTGAAATAGGAGCCGGAGAATTATACCTTGTTCACGAAGGTGACAAGATTCAGCAGCACTACCTTGCATTGCAAGCATGTTATCTGCTATGATATATTGCATAACAAGATAGTCTGCTATCGTGCCTACTCGCAGTCCAGCCCCTCACGCCTCACTACCTTGCATAGCAATATACCTGAAGGAGGAATCCCCACATTCATGACCACCCAAAGTCAAATGCTAAAAGGCATTCTCGAAGGCTGCATCCTCTCGCTCATGGAGCATCGGGAGATTTACGGTTATGAGCTCAGCACGCTGCTGGAAGACAGCGGGCTGACGTTTGTGAGCGAAGGCAGCATCTATCCCCTGCTGCTGCGCATGCAGAAAGAGCAGCTCATCGAAGGCACCCTAAGGCCCGCGCCCGGTGCCGGGGGACCGCCACGCAAATATTACAATTTGACCGATAAAGGCCGGCAGGTTCTTCAACAATTCAAGGAACATTGGGGAACGCTTAAAGATAGTGTGGACCACATTTTAACCCGCGGAGGACAGTAAAGATGAATACCAAACAGATGATCAAAGAGAACAACCGACTCCAGGATGCCATGAAGCCGAACAACCTAAGCTATTACCAAGACATGGTGGTCTATATCCGCAGCAGCTCCGTGCAGGAGCAAAAAGGCGAAGAGCTGCTGCTCGAAATCGCCCAGCACCTGCTGGACGCGCAAGCCAAAGGCAAAAGCGCCGAGGAGGTATTCGGCAGCGATCCCGAATCCTATTGCAAGGAGCTGGTCGAACAGCTGCCAAAAATGAAAGGCCTCAGCAGCCTCCAATTCCATCTCATGATCCCGTGGGTGGCCTTAACCTGGTTTTTCTTCGTTCAGGCTCTGGTCGGGTTCATCACGATGTGGGCCGGGGGTCCGGTCGAGCGCATGACGCAGGTACGCATATCGACCCTGATTCTGATCGCAGGCGGTTCCTATGTGCTGATCCACGCATTGCTGAGATGGATGAAGAACGACGCCTTCAAGCCGGAGGAAGACAAGCGCAAGGTGAATGCGCGCAACATCGGGATTTATGTCGCCATCACGGTATTGATATTGGTAGCGGGCGTGTGGCTGGGACGACTGCTGCCGGTACTGACGGTTGCGCCATGGATCAGCCTCGTCATATTCCTGATCGGAATCGCAGGGACCAAACTTCTTTTTTCGAGCAAATAATACAAACTCGTCATGAATTCGCGTGTGTCGCATAACAAAATCTTTAATATTTTTTCGTTCTTTGTAAAGTAATGTTCTATAGAAGATGATAGGATAAGGGTAATGTGTGGTAAGGGAGGAAAAACCATGTTAAAGTCGAAAAAATCCGCGATTGCTGCCATCCTTGCACTTATTCTATCGATCCAGACCGGCGTTATCGCTAGCGCAGCACCCGCATCCCAAGCTGGCTCAAACGCAGTTTCAAGCAAAGCTGCCGCCTTCGGCAATGCCGTGTACAACAAAGCCAATAAATTGCTGAAGGAATCCGACGTGGCTTATGCCAAGTCTTACATCACCAAGCATATCCGCAGCGTGACCGCGTATCAGGCGACCATGCTGGTGCTTAAGCTGGAGAATGCGATGAATGATGCGCTCCCGGCAAAAACCGACAAGGTGTACGAAATCGGCATTCAGGATAAACTGATGAACTTGTACAAATTCGGGGAGCCGATTAACACCACCATTAATAAAACCAAGGATGAAACGCTCCGAAAGGTGCTCATCAACCTGCGCGACAGCGGCTACAGGCTCTATACGACCGAGGGCGTGATCTTCCCGATCATCGACTATACCACGCTCAAGCCATACAAGCCTTATATCAACAAGGATATTCAAGCCTATATCGACATCATGGTCGTTGAATCCGAGAAGCCTGCCGTCAGCGATGCCGCTTTGGTGATCCCATGGAGCGAGGTCATTGATCGGGGACTAACGCAAGAGGCCTTTATCAGCGCGTATCCCAAATCCAATCGGACTGCGGACGTGAAGCTGAAGCTTCGATTCACCGAGCTTAGCCTATACTACGGTTATAACAACACGCCTCTGTTCAAATACGAGGACAATCTGCTGGACCCGGAAGTGCGGCAAGCATTCGATAAAGCACTGAAGGACAGCGACGCTGTCTCCAAAAGCGCGCTCCTCAAAAAGCTCAAGTCCTGGTCCGACGTGCTGGAGAGCAACAAAGACAAGCTGAACCAGGAAGTGGAGCGGTACCGTGCCAAGGCGGTTCCGATTGACTGAGGCATCCTGACGTTAACGGCGGGTGACGCCCTGGACCGCTAGAGGGCCATACCATGAAATAACTGGAAAAGCCGGAGTTCCCGTTAGGGGAATCCGGCTTTTTATGGTGCTTTCGTGTACCTCTTAAATCAGCAGATTGAACAGGTTCATGTTCTTGTTCAGCTCCGTGTAATCCAGCCCCTTGCGCTGCATCCGCTCCACCAGCGGGCCGTAATCCTCCGGCCTCAAGAGCTCGATGCCTACCAGGGCAGGTCCGTCTTCCTTGTTATGCTTCTTCGTATACTCGAAGCGCGCGATATCGTCGTCGGGACCGAGCACTTCCTCCAGAAACTCGCGGAGTGCGCCCGCGCGCTGCGGGAAGTTGATCATGAAGTAATGCTTCAACCCCTCGTAAATCAAGGAGCGTTCCTTGATTTCCTGCATCCGGTCGATATCGTTATTGCCGCCGCTGATGATGCAGACGACCGTTTTCCCTCGAATCCGGTCCCGGTTCATATCCAGTGCCGCTACGGCCAGCGACCCCGCCGGCTCCACAACGATCGCATTCTCGTTATACAGCTCCAGGATGGTGGTGCAGGCCTTGCCTTCCGGTACCGTCACGATGTCGTCCACCAACTCGCAGCAGATGTCATACGTCAGCTGCCCGACGCGCTTCACGGCGGCGCCATCCACGAATTTGTCGATCTCATGCATGGTGACGACTTCGCCCTGCTTCTTGGACTCGATCATGGACGCTGCCCCAAGCGGTTCGACGCCAATGACTTGCGTCGTTGGGCTGACGGTTTTGACGTAGGTTGCCACGCCGGCCGCAAGACCGCCGCCGCCGATGGTGACAAACATATAGTCGGCCGGCGCGTCCAGCTCCTCCATAACCTCCATCCCGATCGTGCCGTTGCCCGCGATGATCTTCGCTTCATCGAACGGGTGGATAAAGGTCATGCCGTACTCGTCGCATGCCTTAATCGCTTCGGCATATGCATCATCGAAGGTATCCCCTGTCAGAATGACCTCGACGCTGCCCCCGCCAAAACGCTTCACCTGCTTCACCTTCTGGTTCGGGGTCGTGCTCGGCATGTAAATCTTGCCTTTGATATTCAGCGCGTTGCAGGAGAAAGCCACCCCTTGCGCGTGGTTGCCCGCGCTTGCGCACACAATGCCGTTGCTGCGTTCTTCATCCGACAAGCTGCGAATCATATTGTAAGCGCCGCGGATCTTGAAGGAGCGAACCACCTGCAGGTCCTCGCGCTTCAGATACACTTCGCAGTCATACTTGGCTGACAGTACTGCATCCCGCTGCAGCGGCGTGCGTACGATCACTTCGCGAAGCACGTGGTGTGCGCGCACGATGTCCTCCATGCTGACTGCCCGTTTTGCCGTATACGTCTCTTCCATTCTCTCGATCACACTCCCACTTCGCTGCCAGGTAAACGTTGATCCATCCGCTACCCTTATTTACGTATTTCTATCATTGTATCACTTTTCATGAAAATATCCCGCCCTTTTCTGGCAAGCTTTCGTAAAAGAGTTTTTTCGCAACAAGCATAACCCGGATGCACAAGCCGTTACCCGTATACGGCTATGAAGGATCGGGCCTTCCCTTTAAAGAGGGTTGACTTCCTTCAGACACTTTAATACTATAAAGCATGAAAATTAACCTAAATTTTGGGAGTGATTTTAATGAAGAAGAAAGTATTGTATGGGTTATTGGCGGGTACACTCACGCTGGGGATTGGTACAGGCGCTATGGCGTCGTCAGCTTTGGAGCCAATCAAAGCCTATTTGAACAGCAAGATTTCCCTGAAATTAAACGGTACGGTGGTAACGCCGAAAGACGCAAACGGCAAAACCGTGCTGCCGATCACTTACAACGGCACGACGTACTTGCCTGTGCGAGCTGTAGGCGATCTGATGAATATCGACATTCGTTATGACAGCGCAACTTCTTCAGTACTGATTGGCGGCAATCAGGGATCCCCATCCCAAACCTCCAGTCCGTTATCATTAAGCTCGCTCGGAGCCTCCGTATTGGGGACATCAGCCTGGCACACCAAAGATTCCAGCGATACGGTCTACAAAGGCAAAGATTATAAAGACGTTTATTTACATACCGATTCGGCCAAACAAGGCAACAGCTTCCAGATCATGACGGGTAAAAAATATGCCAACCTGCATCTTGAGCTGGCCGTGACTGGCGGTGCGCAAGAAATCGTAATTATGGACCACAACAACTCAACGCTCAAAAAGGTGTCCCTGGGTGCTGAAGATGGCCTGGTCGGCGTAGACGTCGATGTATCGGCTGCCGATTTTATTTTTGTGGAGATCGTTGATGAAGGTCCGGGCACTTCCCTGTTTGTTCCTCTGACCAGTTCCTATTTGACAAAATAAGCCCTTGCGATGATTCGCGCGGGCGGAAGGCCATGATATTGAAAGCCGGGGGGTTAATGACCCCCGGCTTTATCTGTATGATCTATATTAGCTCTGACAAACCACTGCTTCATAACACATACCTATTAGGGTGAGATCACCTGCCCGTTAGTCCATCGGAATCACGATGACGTTCCCCGTCTGCGTGGTGATTGTAATTTGATGCTGCAAAATCTCGACGCCCAGCCTTTCATTCACGTCTTCCATGGAAGGCTCCTCAATGGCGGGAGTGCCGGGAGCGCTGGGGGTGCCATGCACGGCCGCGATGAGCCAATGGGTCCCGGGTTCAAGCGCCGCCCTCAGTGTAGGTATGACAGTGCGGGGATGCAAAAGGTTCGTATTAGCATGAGGATAGATGAGCTCTGCCGTATCGTAACCGAGCATGCCATAAATAGCACTCGTGCCGAAAGTGCCGGAAGCCGATGCTGCCTCTTCTCCAACCATGGAGCTGCTCAGAGATCCCAAGCCTAATGCAAACCCGCCCTCGGCAGCATCGAGCATTCGTTCCGTGCTGATCCGATGGATGCGAATATGCCATGGCAGTCCTGCCGCTATCCAGGTCCTTACCTCGACGTCTCTCCACGGCTTCCATTTTGCATACAGCACATGCTCCCGAATCCGCGTCTCCTCGCATAAGCGTTTGACCCGGAACAGCCGATCGCCCTCGCTAAGGGCCAACATGGAATCAAAAGCCCCCTGGGCCAGTCCCCATTCCGCCCTCGGCACGCTGAACGCAAAGGCGGTAGAGTAAACAAACTTCTCGTACTTGGCGGAAGTATGCGTATGCTCATTGGTAGACGGGTGGCCCGTATTGAACGCAGCCACATGGCCGGTCTGCGGCTCGCGGCAAAGCACCAGATGTGCGGGCTCCTGCACCGAAATACGTCCTGTCTCCGCCAGCTCCTGCTCCTCGGCCGTCCAGAAAGGATCCCCGTCCGGCAAAGCCAGGATCAGGAACGTTTTCAGCGACCAGTACACCGAGCCGGCCGCGTTATAGTTCTCCGACATGATTCGGTTCGGGTAAGCGTAACCCACCGTCAACACGCCGTCACGGTCGAATATAGGCTGCTGAAACCACCATCTGAGATTTCTAAGGACCAGTCCCTTCAGCTGGCCCGGACTAAACCCGTCCAGCCCGGCATATGCCGCAGCCGACCAGAAGGCCGACTGCGCAAAGCGGTACGTCAAGCTGCGTCCGTAAGGAACGGCCGACCCGTCGGGTGCAAACCAGTGGTTCAAATCGCGTGCAAACAACGCTGCCCGCTCCCTGTAGCGCCCGGCGCGTTCCGGATCCTCGTCTCCCATCAGCTGCGCATAGATCAAGCCATAGAAATGAAAAGCATACGGCACGTAATAATCACAGTGCCCCCCGATCCCGTCGCTATACCAGCCTTCATCCAGATAAAATTCCTCAATGCGCCGGAGATTGTTCTCCAGCTGCCCGGCATCGTAAGGTAAGCCTGCTTTGCGGAAACCAACGTTGACCAATACATGGAAGAACAGCCAATTGCAATCATAGCAAGGATGATGGTTGATTTGATCGAGCCATTGATAGAGGTTGGCCTTCTCCTTCTCGCTCAGCGGCTGCCAGATGCGGTCCAGAATCAGGGCAAAGGCCAATCCGAACACCGCCATCTCCACCAGCCGTTGATCATAGTCGTTCACCTTACCCCAGTACTCCGCATGCTCCGGATCCGTCCCTGCGCGTATCCCTTGCAGGCACAGCTCCCACAGCCCGTCATGGGAGCCGCCGGCAACGGCGGGAACGAGTCCCCACAAGACGCGAGAGAAACCCTCCATCTCCGCAATATCGGCATAGGCATCGGCACCCGAACGCTCAAGGATTAAGCGTGCGCGCCCCTCGCTGTAGCATTTGCTTAAAGGCTCCAGCAGCTGCGAGAGCGCCTCCTGCACGTCCCGTCTTGTTCTCAGCGGATTCCGGGCAACCGGATGGATCAAGCCTTCCTTGGGATTCCCAGTAACCTGTATGCTCATCTAACATTCTCACTCCATTCCCGGAATGCTTCTTCGAATTCCCTTATCCTCTTCCTTGCTTTACTTCGACTATTTCCTTCCCGAGCGCCGCTTCAATCTCCGTTATTCCCAGTAAAACGGCCCCTTCCCTCTCAGCCGCGCCAGCCCTTCCACAAAGAAAAAGTCGCCGTAAATCAGGGGCACGTCGATATTCTTGCCCTCCGGATAATGGCTGGTTCCATGGAGTATCAAGCCTTCCTCCCCGTCGTTGTTCCATGTGCCGTAATTCCGGTACAGCGATTCCAGAATCCGGACCGCGGATGTCCGGTATACGGCAGCCTGTCCCGGCCCCACCTTGTCAGCCAGCAGCAGCAGCCCGCTGGCGGCGCAGGCACCGGCGGACGAATCCCGGTAGATGCGGGCCTCGTCCGGCGCGCGGAAGTCCCAGAACGGCACATGGTCTTCCGGCAGATTCGCCAGAAAGAAATGCGCCACCGTTTTGGCCGTATCGAGGTAGATCGACTTGCCCGTATGATGGTAGGCAAGCGTCAAGCCGTAAATCGCCCACGCCGTTCCCCTGGACCAGGCAGATTCTGGCGCAAAGCCCTGCCCGCCGATCCCTTCCAGGCGCTCACCGGTAACCGGATCATATCGTACGATGTGATAGACGGAACCGTCCGGCCGGACGAAGTCGCGGACCACCGTATCCATATGCGCTTCGGCCATATGCCGGTAGCGGGGATCGCCGCTGATCTGCGACGCCAGGAACAACAGGGGCGTATTCATGGCGCAATCGATGATCGCGAGACCCGCGTTATCCTCCCCTTCCGACCACGGATTCCAGGCTCGGATATACTGTCCCTTCAGGTTGAAGCGTGCAGCCAGGTAGTTGGCTGCCTTGAGCGCGCGCACCTTGGACTCTTCGCTGCCGGTCAGCTTGTAGGAAGCCATGCTGGTCAGCGTCCACATGAAACCGAGATCGTGATCCAGGCGCACATACTGGTTCAGTACGTCATCCAGAATGACCTCGCACTGCTCGGCGGTTGTTCTAAGCTCCGCCCCCCCGCTGTCGTTGTACAGTAGCCACAGCATGCCCGGCCAGAAGCCGGCCGTCCACCAATGCGGCGGCTCCAGCTGGTAGACGCCATTCTGGCTGGCATGCGGAAACCTCGCGCCGATCCGCGCTACGTTCCGCCGCGTCTTCGCAAGCGATTTTTCCCATGCCTCCGTCAACCAATCCAAAGCGACCTCCGTTTTCATTCCTCTCCACTCCTCTGTTCATATGAATTGAAACCTAAAATCGATATCCGCATGCAAGCCAGGTGCCTTCACTTTAAAATCCACGGCATACCAAGCCGCTTCCTTGCCGAAGTGATCACGGAAAGCGTGGCTTGTCAGCTCAGGCTCCACAAGGTCGTTATCATAGTGGATCAGCAGGCCGGGCCTGTCGTCCACGGAAAAGGCAGGATCCGGCTTTGTGGCCTGTACCTTAGGCTGCTCCCCGGTCCCTTCTTCAGCTGCAATCGGCTCCTTCTTCTTTTCTAAGGCCTGAACAACTTCCGGTCCTCCTGCCTCTGCTTGCTCATAAGTACCCGGTGCCCGCAGCCTAACAGCCAGCCGGCCATCCATCAGTACCAGCTCGGGCCGTATCCTGGTGACGATCCGCTCCACCAGACTCTCCGGGGGCGAACCGAACGTAAACCGGTCGCTCAGCGTCAGTTCCGGCCGATTCCCCTTCTTGTTCCACTCCAGCGTCCTCGTGAATGCCCGAAGCGCAGGAGCCCGGTAGGCCGAGCTCAGCTCAAGCGTAAGCCGATCCACGGCTTCACCCGTCACCGCTTCCCATACAACCGCGGCGCTATCCGGGCCCTCTTGCTGAACATGGCCGTCGATGATCGGTACGGAGTGGCCTTGGGAGCCGTTGCAATCATAGCCATACCGTCCTTCGCCGAAATACTCCGCCGTGTATTCGCCGCAGCCGAGATCCGAGCACCAGGCTTCCCCGGCGCCGTACAGAATAAAATGCCCAAGATCATTATGGTTGTGCGGTTCGCCGTTGCTGCCGCCCTTGGCGGCAAACGCGTAAACTTCGCCCCCATGGAAGCTGCGGGAGATCAGCCACTGGGCATCGGGCAAATAATAACTTGCCTCTTCCCAATCGCTTCCCGTCAGCAAGGGGTTCCGCCAGATCAGGTTTCGCAAAGCCGGAGCCCAGCGGCTGCAATGGTCGTCGCGGTAACCCGACCGGAGAGACTGCGGCGGAGACTCGAAGTCTGTGTACAATCCGGCCAGATAATGAGACAAGCCGATATGTACCGTGCTTTCCGGCTGCGAATCGGAGAAGTTGACGACGGCCTTTCCTCCCAAAAAGCCCTGCTGCTGAAACAAGGCGATGCGGCCGACCTTCTCCCCTCGGAACCAGTCCATCTCGCCCCGGGTACGCTTGCGCAGCAAATCGGCATAATACACGAAATACCCGAACCCGTAATTCCAATATCCCAGCCCTTCCAGACAGGCTCCATCGGGGCCAAAGCCCTGCAGGTAATAGTCCATGCACCGCTCCGTCTTCAGCAGAACCTTCGCAAGAGATTCCCCGCTTTCCATAAGCAGCAGCGCGGCGGAGCCGATGGAACCGGCACAGACGGCAGACCAATTATGCGTCGCCGTCTCCCAGCCGTGCTCACGGCTTAGGAAAGGGAGGAACAACCGCGCTTCAACCTCCTCCCCGATTCTCGAGATCAGCAGCGAAGGCAGACGGTCCCGCAGCAGCACGCGGATTTCGCTGAGGGTAAACCCGGTCTCGGCGCTGAACAGATCAATCGTCTCCTTGATGCAGCCGGGCGATTCCACGTTCACATGCGCCGGCAAACACCAGGTATACTCATCGCAGATGGACCAGATCATCTCCTGGAGAGCCGTCCGGTACGCTTCCTTATCCGGCTCGAGAAGGGTCAGCAGGGCAAAGGTATTCAGCCGGCGCCGGCGCTCGAAATACACCTTCTCATAATCCAGCCTCGTTCCCTGCCGGGCAAACCGGGTGAATAAGTCATACGTCAGCGGCGGGTTCGGGACAGACAGCAGCCGCTCCCCTTCCTCGCGAATCTCGGATATGTCCTGCTCGTAATCTTCGCTTTGCCGGATCCCTTCCCAGAAGGAACTCTGGTCCCCGCTTTGGTAATACAGCCGCAGATCGGCGGGAGCCATCCCGTTCACGATCGTTGTCAGCTCTTGTATCCTGTTCATCGGACTAGGACCCTCCTCCTTCCTGTTTCAACGCCTGTTGGTGACGCCGGTTAGACATCCTTTCAACCGTTCCGGAACTCTACGGGGGTTACCCCCGCATACGCTTTGAATGTTTTGCTGAAATAACTCACATTGTCGTAAGCCAGACTTTCGCAGATTTCCCCGACCGTGCGGTCCGTCTGCCGCAGCAGCTCCTTGGCACGCTCCATCTTCATGCGGGTGACGTATTCGATGAAGGTCACGCCGGTTTCTTTTTTGAACATCCGGCTGAAATAGCTCGGATTCAGGTGCAGGCAGCCCGCAACGTCATCCAGCGTGATCCTCTGGTCAAGCCGAAGGGACACGTATTTGCAGGCCTCCGCCACTTCCGATCGTCTGCTGCCCCCGAATCCCCGGTCCATAGCCTGCATGGTGGATTCCAAATAATCGTGAAGCCAGGATTTCAGCTCGTTCAGGGAATCCATGTCCATGATCTCTTTATGAAGCGCATCGGCCGTATAGGCGGGTGACAGCGAATGCAGTAGATGAAGCCTCAGCTTCAGATCCAGCAGGAGCTTCAATACCCAGTCCTTGACCGATTCCGGTGCGTACCGCTTCTCTTGAATCCATGAGATCCACCGATCGACCGTGTCGCGCACCGCGCATAACCCCTCTTTTCCGAGCAGCGATTCCCGCAGCTCCGAACTGGCCCGGTCATAATAAGCAAAGAGATCAGGATCCCCATTAAGACTTTTCTGTTCAAGCGCTCCGTTCAGTTTGGATATCTCCTGCGGCTCCAGATAGAATCGCTGATGCCGGCAGGCCAGCAGTTCATTGAGCCCTGCCTTTAAGCCCTCCGGCTCCGCGCACCCCCTGCCGATCAGGAACGACATGCGGATTCGCAGCACGCGCTCGAGCGTCCGCTGCACCTCCTTCAGGCAGGCGGCGGCCTCATCGTATATGTTGCTGCCCAAGCCGGGTCGATACGCGAACAGGAGCAGCGAAGACTTTGCATCATATAGGACATGCACCGCATCCGGATTCAACTGATCCAGCACCTCCCGCAGCACGTTGCCCAGGGCAAAATGCAGCGTCTGGTTGGAAGCGAAGCGGTGCTTGATCTCCCGGACATCCTCCAGATGTCCGACCACGGGCAGGCAGTGATAACCCGGCTTCAGCACGCCGTATTCCGACAGCTCATGCCGCCATGTTTCGGGGGACAGGAGGGGCTGATGGATGAAGTTCTTGAGGCTCTGCTCCTTCCGCAGCTCCTTGGATTCGTCCACCAGATGGATCATCCGCGACCGCTCCCAGCCCTTCTGGGCTTCCTCGTCCATCGCCTGCTTGAACCGCCTCAGCAGCTGGGCCAGCTCCTCGGGGTCGAGCGTATCCTTCAGCAGATAATCCTGCACGTTCAGGCGCATGGCCTGCTGGGCATATTGGAATTCGTTGTGGCAGGACAGAATGGCGATCCGCACATCGGCCTTCACTTCTTTGATGCGTGCGGACAGCTCAAGCCCATTCATTTTGGGCATGCCGATATCCGTAATCAGAATGTCAGGGGGCGAAGATCTCGCCTTCTCCCAAGCACTCATTCCGTTCTCATAGCTTCCCATCAGGTTCAAACCCAGCTCATTCCACGAGATGGCCTCCGACAACAGCTCAATGACCGGATAATCATCATCCACCAGCATCACGTTATACATCCGCATTCCCTCTTTCCGGTATATACATCTCGATCACCGTTCCTTGGCCAGGCTCGCTGTAGACGTGGCATTGAAAAGCCTCGCCGAACACCATGCTCATCCGTTCCATCACATTTTGCAGACCGATATGGGAGAAGCTGCCTCCGCTTGCCTCCTCCTGCATCGAGGATCCGGCGGATCCGCCCTGGATTCTCCGGGCAATCGACTCCCTCATCGCAGCATCCATGCCGATGCCGTCGTCCTTCACGGCCAACACAAGATGCCTGCCCTTCATGTCGGCTGCAATCCGAATCGTCCCTGCCTGCTGGTTGAGCCCATGGATTAATGCATTCTCCACGATCGGCTGCAGAAAAAAGCGCGGTACTTTGAAGAGAAAAGCCTCCGGCGCGATATCCAACTCCAGCCGGACCTCCTCCTTCTGCCGAAGGTTCATCAGGGCGACGTAATGCGAGATCAGGTCGATTTCTTCGTGAAGCGCAATCTCGTCCTCTTCGCGGCTGATCGTCATGCGGAGCAGCACGGACAGGGAGCCGATCATCTTGGCGCTTTCGGGATCGCCCCGTTTCATGACCTTCATCCGGATCGAATTCAGGACATTGAACAGAAAATGAGGATGGATCTGGGCTTGGAGCATTCGGAGCTCCGCTTTTCGTTTTCTCGCCTGGTTCTCGGATATTTCCGAGATCATGGCTTTGAACCGGTCCAGCATGTCGTCGAATAAATGCCCCAGCCGTCCAACCTCATCATTGCCATGAACATTCGACCTCACTTCCAGGTTTCCGCGCTGTACGGAGGTTGCGACTTTACCGAGCTTGACTAACGGCTTCGTAAACGCGCGGACAAGCGCAATGAGCAGCAGCAGAAAGATCAGAAAGAAGCACATCTGAAACCAGAACACCCGGTTGAAAATCGAGTTGATATTGACGATCGCATCCTTGTACGGCTGCATCAGCACCAGGCGCCACCCGGCAAACGGGATGTCCTGGTGTACCATCAGCTGCTTCTCCCCCTTCACCGGCACGATCGAATACGGCTTTTCTTGATCCAAGTCATCGAGATATGCAAAGGTCGTTCCGATCTGGCTCTGATGACTGCCGGAAACGATGGTTCCCTTGGCATCCAACAGCACCATATCGTTGCCTTCCGAAAGGGAGTTGAAGATCCCGCTGATCTGATCCTCCATGAACGTCACGATCACGTAACCGTAAATTTCGGAATCCGGCAGCCGGAGCGTGCGTACCACCGATAATTGCGTCGGATGATCGATCTGGTCCGAGCGGAACATCGTGGCCTCCGGCTCCGTCCACAGGGATTCCAAGCCTTGCAGCTCCGAAATTTGGCCAAACCAGGGGCGCTGCCTGTAATCGAGCGGATTGTAATCGCTTACGGAATAATTCATGTAATAGGAGCCGTTCTCCAGAATGACGGTGACATAGCTTTTCTCGCCGACGACCGTCAAGCTGTCCAGATGCTCCAGCACCCGGTTGGATTCCATGAACCTGCGATAAGGATCCGGGTCTTCGTTGCCGGATACCACCTGCTTGAAATAGGAATTCAAACCCGAGTTCATCTGGATATAGTTGGCGATATTGATTTTGCTTAAGAGCAGATTCGTCACCGATCCGCGGACCAGCTGAAGGGCATCGCTTGCGTTGGATACCGCCTGCTGCCTCAAGGCTTCCTTCGTTAACGAATTATACAGAATCAAGCTGACGATGGCGGGAACCACGATGCAGGTGACGGCAGCCAATATCAGCTTATGCCTGATGGAGCTGGGAATCAGGCTCTTCAATCGTGCGGGCATAGGATCCACCTCGGGTATGGCGTGACGGGATAATGTACGCGAATTCAAAAAAAGGGACGAAGAGTTTCGTCCCGATTTTTTTGTCTATTATACCAGATCATTTTTTGTTGGATTCTATAATTTTGTTCACTCGCTCCTGCGAATTCGCGATGGTCTGGTTAATATCCTGATTGCCCAGTATCAGCTTCTCGTATTCCTCGTTCACCGCCTCGTACACTTCCGCCTGATAAGGCGCCGGCGGCACGATGGCCGAGGCCTTCGAGGCAACCAATGTGTCCACGAGCGATTTTTTGTCTACCTTCTCCGGACTCTTCGTGCCCGCCAGAATGGTGTCGATGATCTCCTCCACCTGCTCGGTCTTCACCTGCTGCCAGGCCGGAATGTTCTTGCCCTGCACGATCTGCCCTTCCGTTGTATACCAGCGGACGAATTGATAAGCCTCTTCCTTATGCTTCGACTTGGCTGCCACCGCCACGTAATCCGTGGTTACCGGCGTGAGTCCCGTCGGATCGCCTGCCTCGTTTTTCGGGAATGGGGCTACGGCGACATTGAAGTCCAGCGGCACTTTATCCGTTCCGCCGATCTCCGTGTTCATCCAGCTGCCGATCGTGATCATGCTCGCGGATTGATTGAAGAATTGCGTCCGGTAGTTCAGCTTCTGGGAGATCATGTCCGTGTAAGGCACCGAGGATTGGTCCTCCTTCTCCATCCGCACGCGCAGCTCCAGCGTCTGCCTGAAGGTCGGGTTATCCAGATTGGAAGAGCCGTCGGCCTTCAAATAGTCGGTATCCTGAGGTTGATTGGCCATCATCAGCTTCAGAAATTCCAGCCATCCGCCCCCTTGCGGACCATGGAAGTACGTCCCGTAGCGCTTCGACGCTCCTTCGCCCTGGGTCAATTTTTTGGCATAGTCCGCATATTCGTCCCAGGTCCAGTCCGTCGGAACCGGCAGCCCCGCTTCCTCCAGGTGATCCTTGTTCAGCAGCACATACCAGGGGTTGAACTTGCCGGGCAGCGCATAGACCTTGCCGTCGAGGCGGGTATCCACTTTATAATCCGTTTCCACGCTGTAGCCGTCCTTCGCGATAAAGTCGTCCAGCGGCTCGGCCATGCCGAGCGCCACCCGCTGCGCATAACCCGCCGGATCGCTGAACATCAGAATGTCCATCTGGGCCGAGGATGCCGCCTCCAGGTCAAGCTTCTTGAACGCCTCCTGCGTATCCCCCTTCTCGCTGAGCTGGACCAGCTCAATGGTCACGCCCGGCGTTGCCTCTTCATAGGCCTGGATCGTTTTCTTCCAATTGTAAGCTTCCTCCGTGCCATAGGTGTACAGCCTCAGATTGGTCTTGCCCCCGCCTTGCGCGGAATCACCTTGCGCCGCATTCTCTTTCGCTCCGCCGCAGCCGGACAGCAAGCCGATCACCATCGCGGCCGTGAGAACGCCTGACCACCATTTCTTGTTCATCATTGTCTATAACCCTCCCCATTGATATCGGTATGTAAGGTCGTGACGATTCTAGCTGTGACTATCCACATTATATAGAGCGCTTACATCTTAACCATAAAACAATCTTTACTGATGTTGGAACTATTTTTACCCCGTTCATTCCCGAGGTCCCTAGCCCTTGACCCCGCCCAGCGCAATGCCTTCGATGACGCTCTTCTGGCCGATGATAAAAACGATCAGCAGCGGGAATATCGCCGACACGGCAGCCGCCATGATCAGGGAATAGAATTCTCCGCTCAAGGAGGTGAATTTCTGCATCGCCAGCGGAATCGTGAACAGCCCGTCCGTCCGCAGGAAGATGAGCGGATTCTGATAATCGTTCCACGTCCAGATGAACCGCAGGATCGCATACGTGGCAACAGCGGGCTTCACCAGCGGCAGCGCAATCGACCAGAAGATCCGCGGATGGTTCGCGCCGTCGATTTTGGCGGATTCGATGAATTCCTGATGCACCCCCATGAAGAATTGCCTTAGCATGAACGTTCCGAGCACGCTGAAGCTTCCCAGCATAATGAGGCCGAAGTGGTTGTCGAACAGCCCGATGTTGCGGTACAGAATAAACTGCGGGATCAGGATGGCCTGGCCCGGAATCATATAGGTCACCAGCACGATGATGAACAGCCAATTGCCGGCGGCAAACCGGATTTTGGAGAAGCCGTAGGCCGCCAGGGCGGATACCATGGCCGAGATGATCGTGGTCAGTATGCTGACCTTGACCGAGTTCCAATAATAGAGGTAGAAGGGATAGTCCCCGAACCATACCTCCTTGTAATTCTGAATCGCGTTCCACTCCCGCGGAATCCATTGAATCGGATATACGAATACGTCACGCTCCACCTTAAAGGATGTCACCAGCATCCAGATAAAAGGAAGGAGAAACAGAATGCTCACCGCGAACATCGCGATCGTGACCATAAGCTTGCGCCAGTCGACGCCGACTCTTGTCCCCATATAGCGCCCTCCCTCTTAGTAGTTGACCCACTTCTTCTGAGCGGCCCACTGCCCCAGCGTAATCAGCATGACAAAGCCGAACAGAACCGCGGCAATGGACGATGCGTAACCGACCTTCAGGTTGACGAATGCCGTATCGTACAAATACCACACCATCATGGTCGTCGAGCCGATCGGTCCCCCTTGCGTCATGACGGCAATGATATCAAAGACCTTAAACGTGGAGATGATCCCCGTCACCAGCAGGAAAAATGACGTCGGCGACAGCAGTGGCAGCGTAATGCGCCTGAACTTGGTCCAGCCGTTGGCTCCATCGATGTCCGCCGCCTCGTACAGATCCTTCGGAATGGATTGCAGGCCTGCGATATAAATAATCAGATTGAAGCCGATGGAGATCCAGATCGATATCAGCATGATGGAAATCAGCGCGAAATTGGGATCCGCGATCCACTTGGGCGGATTGGACATCCCGAGCGTCCGGAGTATTTCGTTGATCGGACCGTAGGACGGCTGGAACAGCACCTGCCATACGACGGCCACCGCCACGATGTTGGATATGTAGGGCATGAAGTAAGCCACTTTAAAATAGCCCTTCATATAGACAAACCGGTCGATCAAAATGGCCAGCGTCATCGAGATCATCATGTAGACCGGAACCGTCAGGAGAAACAAGACGTTGTTGCGTACCGACTTGATAAACATGTCATCCTCCAGCAGCTGGCGGAAATTCTGAAACCCGACCCACTGGATGCCGTCCCAGCCCTGCACGAAATTCCAATCGGCAAAACCCAGCACGAGCGTAGCCAATATCGGGAACAGCACCAAAATGATAACGCCGATCAGCATCGGGCTTACGAATGCGATCCCCCATAGGTTCTCTCCCCGCTGCAAGGATCCCCTGGACTTGTCCTGCCGTGTCGGCTGGGCGCCAGGCTTCTTCATCGTCTCCATTGTCTGTGCCATGTCGGACCCCCTCGATTCTTATTCGATGGGTTAAGTATAAAAAAAATACCGCCAACGTTTTGACGGTATTTTGATCATATTCGCTTTCATTTTTACTTGATTAGACAGGGAACGCATCATGGATCTTGGCATGCCCGGTATTACAGGAACTTCTCCTTAAACCAGGCAGCGGCCATCCCGACCTCTGCACGGCTGAGCTGATGCCCCCCGTTCTCCCAATGCAGCTTCACGTCCGCGCCTGCCCCGCTCAATAGTTCGTTCAGATCCTCGCTCTCCTGCGGCGTGCACATCGGATCGCGCCGGCCGGCCGCGATGAAGACCGGAACGCCGGTCAAATCCGGCAAGGTTTTATCCCGCAGCGGAACCATCGGATGGTGGAGAATGGCCCCTTGCAGCGCGTCTCCTTCGTGGAACAACAGGCTGGCGGCAATATTGGCGCCGTTTGAATACCCGACGGCCACGATGCGGCTGCGGTCAAAATCGTACTCGGCGGCTGCCCAGTTCAGAAATTCATTCAGATCATGCGTGCGTTTTACGAGATCCTCTACATCAAACACCCCTTCGGCCAGACGGCGGAAAAATCTCGGCATGCCGTTCTCCAGCACGTTCCCGCGGACGCCGAGCACATTCGATGTGGGCGAGATCATCTCGGCCAGCGGCAGCAAATCCTCCTCGTTCCCCCCGGTACCGTGCAGCAATAGTAAGGTTGGTGCCTCGGGAGAAGTTCCCTGGCGATAAATATGCGTATGTTCCATATGTTTATAGTCTCCCTTCGATTGGTGATATGCTTCAATTTCGAATCCGTTTGACACCATTAATGTTCGTTAGAATGCCCTGGAATAGCTCAATAGGACCAAAGTCTGCCCTGAAAAATCACATCATAAATTACGCGGCGATCCCATCATAGGCTGCCCTAAAATCACGCCTAAATATCTTAAATTTAAGATTCTTCAAATACATCATACCATGGATTTTGAAAAATGCAACAGCTGCCCTTCTGCCTCGCCTCCCCGCTAGAGCTGCAATCGGAAACGCTATGTCCCCATTCTTCGCAATTCTTGACGAACGAAACGAAAAGAGAGGAAGCCTCCGATATGGAAGACTTCCTCTCCTGTTTGTATTCTCTATATATGATTCCGTACGTGTTCCCCCGTAACATCACTCATTATATCAAAAGATAGGTATAATGTCAGTGGATGTTTTGGTATTTCTCACAATTTTTTTGTGAGAATGTTAGCGATTATTCCAGTTGATTGGATGAAAAACCATATATTTAGAAAAATTGTAACCGTTTGGTCAACGCGCCTCTCGGAACCGCGAAGGCCTGCGCGCGCTTGAAGTTCATCGGCGCTCCCCGTACGATCGTGAGCGCCTTGTAGTATTCGATGAACGGGAAGCCGTAGGTTTCCCCGCGCGCATAAGCGTATACGTTCATGGCTCTCACCCACGTTTCATAGGCTTCGTCCGGAATGTCGATGAAGACCTCGGGATGGAAATCGTACGGGTCCTCCCAATTGTCCGCATAGTATAAATGCTGGGCATAGTGGGACGGAAGCTCGCGCTCAATCGTCTTCAAGCCCGCGTAGAAGCGGGCGTCCTCCACGATATAATGCGTATTGGAATGATCCTTATGAATGCTCTCCTTCCAATGCGTGATGATGATATCCGGCTTCACTTCCCGTATGACGTCGGCGACCTGATACTTCACTTCCTCGTCCAGCGGAAGCTCGGCATCCTTGTAAGCAAGGAACCGCACATCCGCGCCGACGATATCGGCAAATTGGTGAGCTTCGTCAATCTTTTGCTTTGCGTACTCCTCCGGCGTCAGACGGGGGTGTCCCTTCTCTCCCGGCGTTAGATGAAGAAACGTCGCTTTATGGCCAGCCTGCGTGTATTTGGCGATCACGGCTCCTGCCGTAAGATCCATATCGCCCGCATGCCCGCCAATCGCCAAAATGTGATGCTGCTTTGCTTCCATCAATGTAATCTCTCCTTTGTATATCCATGTAGTCGAAGCTATCTATTGAAGCGGCTTGCTCATAATTTCGAACCGGCGCATCACGTCGAAGCCGGCTTTGCGGTACAGATGGCCTGCGGGACTCTGCTCGCCCGTCCAGAGGAACCAGGCACCATGCTGTCCTTGAGCACGCATAAGGGCAAGGCAGTCATACAAAAGTATTTTTCCGAGACCTTTCCCTTGCATCGACGGATCCACGCCAAACGGACCGAATCGTTCAGCTACGCCCTCATATCCGCCATGCAGGCAGAAGCCTACCAGCTTCCCTTGATCGCGCGCGATCAGGATCTGATCCGTTGTTAATCGCTGCAGCAATCCTTCGCGAATCGCCCGGCCCCAATCCGGATTAAACACGTCCGTCGCAAACTCGATCAGCTCCACCAGATCGCTGTCCTGAGCCGGCTTGAAAGTAAAGCCTTCATGCTCCCGCTGCCGCTTCAGCTCCGCAACCTCCGGCGGCATATGGAAACCAACCAGGGAGCGATCCATCGCAACCGCCGTGTAATTGCGGGTAAAACCGCTGGCCGCAAGCCATGCCAAGCCCTCCGGATAACGCTCCCCATCAATGCCCGGAACGATATAATTCGGGGCATACGAGGAGAAAAAGACTTTGCTGCGCCCATGATGACGAAGATAATCTTCGCCTTCCTGCAGCAGCCGCGACGCGACCCCCAATCTTCGAACCGATGGATCGGTATAGAAGAAGGTGATCCAGCCGTGATCCGGGTCCAGCTCGGTGCCAATCATCGGCAATTTCCGGCGCACCGCATACAGGACGCCCACTATGCGGCCCTCGTGCTCCGCGATCCGCAGTCCCTGCGGATCAAAGTTCGGGTCGAGCAGCACCAGATTTCGAAAACGAAGCCGGGTGACGGGATCTCCCGGCAGACAGGCGTTCCACAGAGCCGTGATCCCTTCCTCGTCTCCAGGCCGGTATGACCTGTAGGTTAAACTCGCCATTACGTTATCCCTCCTTATAATCGTAAGCCTTGGATCAGCGGCGATTGCCGCTTAACGGCATGCGACCGGTTGATCTCCATTCACCAATCCTCCATGTACTGGACGGAATATCTATGCAGCAGCTCCCATAAATGTACCGACATCAGGAGGCATTGCTTAATGTCCATCCGGCGTTAGCTCGGCTTCGGATTGCTGCCGCTGCGGAATCGAACGAACTAATGTTTTATACATCGTGCGCACTGCTCCCTATGCAAACGGTGCGTGAGTCGGGGCATGCTTGGATGGCTGGACAACATGCCGCATTCCAGTCTTACCATGACACGGCTCCCTTCAAAGCGTTGTGGACCCGTGCGCGCAGCTGAGCCACGCTGCTGCTCCGCCCCCCATATACGCGGTTGGTCAGCAGAACGACCGCAAGATCAGACTCAGGATCGATCCACAGGCTGGTTCCGGTAAAGCCGGTATGCCCGTAACAGTATGGGCTCATCCAATCTCCCGAGGCGTCCATCTTATCCCCTTTCAGCACCCATCCCAAACCACGGCTCGAGCCCTGAATATGACTCGTATGGGGACGGGTGGCCGTAGCCGCCGCAGCTCGAGATAGAAGCCTCGGTTCGCCGGCTTTCGCCTTCGCAGCTTCCACCGCCGGAACCGCGCCCTGTGCAAGCCACATTCGGGCATACTGGAGCAGATCCCCTGCCGTGGCAAACAATCCCGCATGGCCGCACACGCCGCCCAAAGCCCGCGCCTTCTCATCATGCACGATTCCGCACAGATGATCCTGGATGGATTCTTCATGCTCCGTTGCGGCATAGCGGTGCGCTTGACCCGGCGAAGGAGTCAGCGTTGCGTGATTCATGCCCAGCGGATCCGCCACCCATCGCTTAAACGCTTGGTCCAAAGGCAGCTCGAGCGACCGTTCTATGATGCGACCAAGCACCAGATATCCCAAGTCGCTGTAAATCACTTCGGTATTCGGCTTCGCCGCAAGCGGCGCTGAAAAAACGGCATCCCACATCTGCTCCCTGTCCCAACCATGGGAATGCAGGTTCATATCCGCCTGGAGCCCGGAAGTATGCGTCAGCAGCTGGCCTACCGTTATCTCTTCTTTGCCTGCCGTTCCGAATGAAGGCAGCATATCGCTCGCTTTTGTGCTCAAGGTCAGAACTCCATCATCGATCAATTGCAGAATCAACGGGAGCGTGACCGCCACCTTGGTCAAGGATGCACAATCGTATAATGTATCCTCTCTAACAGGCACAGGCTGCCCCTGCACCGGATTAGGATTGGCATAGCCTGCTGTGTAGACCCATGTCCTGCCTTCATGCAGAACGCCCACTACGGCACCCGGCGTCGTACCCGCGGCTATTTCGCGTTCAATGGCGGCGCACGCCGCCTTCACTCCCTTGATTCCCAAGCCCAGCTGCTCTGCACCGGCCTTCACATGAGTCTCCATTGAACTTTCCTCCTTTGCTTCCAGGCCTTGATTTGGATCAACTAAACAACAAACACGCCATTTTTACATGAACTGATTCAAATTGTAAACGCTTGCTAAACCTATTATATGGCCTGTAAAATTTTGTTTCAATAATAAATAAGAACTATAAAATTTAATTTCATGACATAAAATATTAATTTCCTTTTATTTGGATATTACATATTGACACCTGAATACGCTTTCATTTACAATATTGTTGAAATCAAACACTCGCATAATTTAAGGGCCATGCATTCCGTCACCGCACACCCGGTATGGAACAACCCCGGTTTCTCTTCTGGAGATGCCGGGGTTTTTTGTTGCCCTATCTTTGGTACAGGAGGTGATTCCCCGCAGCTTCGGTTTGCTCATTGAACCAACCCCCATTCAACAACTGCTACATAGGAGGAATACGATGAAAAAATTCTACAAACTGACAACCGCCCTTGCCCTTAGCTTGTCCCTGGCGCTGAGCTTGCTCGGCCCAGCCCATGCAGCTCCGGATACCTCAGTATCCAACAAGCAAAATTTCAGCACGGATGTCATTTATCAAATCTTTACGGACCGTTTCTCCGACGGCAATCCTGCCAACAACCCGACCGGCCCGGCCTTTGACGGTACCTGCACCAACCTGCGGCTGTACTGCGGCGGCGACTGGCAAGGGATCATCAACAAAATCAACGACGGCTACCTGACCAGCATGGGCGTTACCGCCATCTGGATCTCCCAGCCGGTCGAGAACATCTACAGCGTCATCAACTATTCCGGAGTGAACAACACCGCATACCATGGTTATTGGGCCAGAGACTTCAAGAAAACGAACCCGGCGTACGGCACGATCGCCGATTTCCAGAATCTCATCGCTGCCGCGCATGCCAAGAACATCAAAGTCATCATCGACTTCGCGCCGAACCACACGTCTCCCGCTTCCTCGGACCAGCCGTCGTTCGCGGAGAACGGCAAGCTGTACAACAACGGCACCCTCCTCGGCGGATACACCGGCGATACGCAGAATTTATTCCATCATAACGGGGGAACCGATTTCTCGACGACAGAGAACGGGATTTACAAAAACCTGTACGATCTTGCCGATCTGAACCACAACAACAGCACGGTGGATACCTACCTGAAGGATGCCATTAAAATGTGGCTTGATCTGGGCATTGACGGCATTCGGATGGATGCGGTAAAACATATGCCGTTCGGCTGGCAGAAGAGCTTCATGGCCACCGTCAACAATTACAAGCCGGTCTTCACCTTCGGCGAATGGTTCCTCGGGGTGAACGAAGTGAGTGCCGAGAACCATAAGTTCGCCAACGAATCCGGCATGAGCCTGCTGGATTTCCGTTTCGCGCAGAAGGTTCGCCAGGTATTCAGGGACAACACCGACAATATGTACGGACTGAAGTCCATGCTGGAGGGCTCTGCTGCCGATTACCTCCAGGTGGAGGATCAGGTCACGTTCATCGATAACCATGACATGGAACGATTCCACAATAACAGCGCCAACCGCCGGAAGCTGGAGCAAGCGCTCGCCTTCACGCTCACTTCCCGCGGCGTGCCAGCCATCTATTATGGAACCGAGCAATACATGTCCGGCGGGAACGATCCCGACAACCGGGCTCGAATTCCTTCTTTCTCTACAACGACTACGGCTTATCAGGTAATTAAAAAGCTGGCGCCATTGCGCAAATCCAACCCGGCCATCGCTTACGGGACGACGCAGGAGCGCTGGATCAACAACGACGTGTTGATCTACGAGCGCAAGTTCGGCAACAACGTGGCCGTCATCGCCGTCAACCGCAACGTGAACACGCCGGCTAACATTACGGGATTGGTAACCTCACTGCCGGCCGGCAGCTACACCGACGTGCTGGGCGGCCTCCTGAACGGTAACAATCTGACCGTCGGCTCCGGCGGGTCCGCCTCCAACTTCACGCTGGCAGCGGGCGGTACGGCCGTATGGCAGTACACCACGGCCGTGACTACGCCGACCATCGGGCACGTAGGACCGATGATGGCCAAACCGGGCGCAACCGTCACCATTGACGGCCGCGGTTTCGGAGCAACCAAAGGCACGGTATACTTTGGCACGACGGCAGTTACCGGCGCTAACATTACGGCTTGGGAAGACACGCAGATCAAGGTGAAAATCCCTGCCGTTGCCGGAGGCGTATATAACATCAAAATCGCCAACAGCGCCGGAACCTCAAGCAATGTGCATGACAACTTCGAAGTGCTGAGCGGGGATCAAGTCAGCGTGCGCTTTGTGGTGAACAACGCTACCACCGCGCTCGGACAGAACGTGTACCTGGCAGGCAGCGTAAGCGAGCTCGGCAACTGGGACCCGGCCAAAGCCATCGGTCCGTTGTACAACCAGGTCATCTACCAATACCCAACCTGGTACTATGACGTCAGCGTTCCCGCCGGCAAAACCATCGAATTCAAATTCCTGAAAAAACAGGGCTCGACGGTAACATGGGAAGGCGGTTCGAACCATACGTTTACCGCTCCAACGAGCGGAACGGCCACCATTAACGTGAACTGGCAGCCGTAAGTAGAAGAACGTCTAGCTCTTACCGAAGAGCGGCACCTAAACAAAACCAGCTCCGGGAATTGTCCCGGAGCTGGTTTTATTCATGCAGTCATAATTCCAGCAGCAATAGCTCGTTACGCACAAAGCACCTCAACATTCCCTCTGAACTGCATGAGCGATTCCCAAAGGGAGAGCATGCTCAGCAGGCAGTAACTCGACATTCCTCTGCACAGCATGAGCAATTCCCAAAGGGAGAGCGTCTCAGCAGGCAGTAACTCAACAAGCAGAGGGGACAACTCAACGATCCTGCACTTGCGCTCCCGAGTAACACGCCCACCAACAAAAAAGGCCGATGAAGATGTTCCCCTTCATCGGCCTCTTTCTTCCCCCAAACCCAGGCGTAAATGGCTGTATGCATGCAAAGCACGACGCAGCGGAGAGGACGAATCGATTCCGGAAAAACGATAGTGGTCGCCTTTGCCCCCGATTTTCTACCGAAAAATCATAATCCAAAGAAAATTGGGGGCAACAGCGATTGGAGGAACGATACGTACTCGCAGCGTCTCGCTTCAACGGAGCTTGCGGAGTGCTGATAGCCCACATCATTTTCACGCAGCAATCGAAAACCATTTACGTCCTAAACATCACCAAAGACTTACGCAAGCCCTCCGACAGCTCCTCCAATCGCGACGACAGGCCGACCAGCTTCTCGCTCACCTTGAACTGCTCGGACGACATCGAAGCAACCTCCTCCGTGGCGGCGCTGGTTTCCTGGACGATCGAGCTCGCCTCCGAGATGGAGTCGGTCAGCGCCAGCTGGGAATCAATCAGAACTTCCACCGCATGCGTAGACTCGCTGATCTCGGTTAAGAGCGCATCCATCTCGTGACGCACGTTATCAAAGACGCCCTGTGCTTCCTGCACCGAATGCAGCTGCTCGTCAAAGAGCGGCGATGCCGACGTCAAAGCATCCACGGAGCCCTGCACCTCGCGCCGAATGTCCAGGATCATCGCGCCTACGGTCTGGATCGACTCCTTGGAACGATCCGCGAGGCTCCGCACTTCATTGGCAACCACCATGAAGCCGCTGCCTGCCGCTCCGGCACGGGCCGCTTCAATCGTCGCATTAATGGATAGCACATTGGTCTGATGCGTGATCTCCGACATCAGCTCCAATATTTTGTGGATCGATGCGGTATTATCCTTCAGCTTCTCCGCATTCTGTACGATTGCCCGGTTCACCTGGTTAATCCGCGTCGATTTCTCCACCAGGCTGTCCATATGCTGCGCGCCTTCCCCCGTTACCCGGAGCACGCGATCCGCCGCGGCCGCGATCACCTGATTCGTATCGGACACCTTGCTCATCCGGACGCCAATGTTCTCGGCCAGCTGGTTCTCGCGTTCGGCCTCCATGGCCAGGCTTCCGCTTCCCTGCGCAATCTGTTCCATGGCGGCCGCGATCTCTCCGGCCGTAAGCGACGTTCCTCTTGAGGCTTCGGCCAATTCCTCGGCCGTAACCAGCACTTCCTTCGCCGACGCATTCGTCTGATCGACCAAAGCCGAGATTTGCCCCATCATCCGGTTGAAGCTCTGACCCAGACGGCCAATCTCATCGGCACGGCGGAATTCCGTCCGCACCCTTAAGTTCCCCTGCTCTCCCTCTTCCATCAGGCTGCACATCTGGTTCAGCGGTCGGCCGACGGTACGCATCATATAGTAGCCGATCAGAACAGCAACCAGAACAGCTGCCACAATGACCGCAAGCGTAACGGCAAGCAATTTGTCAGTGGCCTGCACGAAATCGCTAACGGGAGCAAAGCCGACCATATGCCATGGGGCCGTCTTCAAAGGCGTATATACCACCATCTGCTCGTCGGCGGTATAGTAGATCCCCCCTTCCTCGGCGTCTGAAGGAACCGTAATGGCGGACGGCTGCATCAGCTGAGCCGGGTCCATGTCGTGCACGATCCGGTTATCTTCGGCCACGATCCGCATCTGTCCGTTATTCCCTATTTTTAGATTCGCCAGCACCTCGCCGACCGCCTCGTCCTTGACATCCATCAGCAGTACGTACTGCGCATTCGGATTTTTCAGGTTTTTCAGCAATCTTCCCATCGTCATGGTGGCGGTATTCTCGTTCTCCATAAAACCCTTGACCTCTGTTGGAAACCATACCGGTTCGCCATCAGCCTGAATAATCCGGTCGATCTTCGCCTTCACCCCGTCCGAAGAAGACATGCCCGAATAGCCCGTGGAGTTATAGGAGCTCTGAGCCTGAAGATTGGGCGCGACCAGACGCATGCCCTGCAGACGTTTATCCGAAGATGCCATCCCGTTCAGCTTCTCACGGATCCGGTTCTCGGCCTGGGTTTTGTCCCGAATGCCGATATCCGCCGTGCTGACCGTCACCAGATCTTCGCGAAGCACCGTGTCCAGCGCCCACTGGCGGGAGGCGGCTTCATACTGGGCCAGCAGAAAATCCAGCTTGTCCGCAGCCTGCATCATCTGCCCCGAGGTCGCTTCGGATACCTGATCCATTACCGTGTCCTTGGAGATGGAATACGACAATAACCCCAGCGCCGAAGATAACAGCACGATCGTTGTAAAAAAGATAACAAACAGCTTCATGCCGACCGCCTTGAATTGAAAACGCTTTGTCATGTTCATGTTATGTACCCCCTGATTGCAAACATACATGCAAAAAGACACAGCAAGGCAATTACCGGCTGTGTCTCTTCGCTGTTCTCTCTATCTATATGTCTTATGATGATATCGTGCGTTTGGCTATCCGTTTTTGGGCTTACCCTTTGCTTGCGCCGGCCGTCATGCCGTCGACCAGCAAACGCTGCAGGAACACGAACAGCAGGGTGATCGGCAGTGCGATCAGCACCGATGCCGCCGCGAATAACGTAAAGTTGCTGTCCTGGGTGGAGTTGACGAGATCCCACAGACCGACGGCAAGCGTCCAGTTTTCCTTGGTCCGGAGCACGAGCCGGGCAAAGATAAAGTCTACCCATGGGCCTACGAACAGCGTCAAGCCCATATACGTGATCATCGGCTTCGACAACGGCAGAATGATTTTGCGGAAGATCTGGAAGTTGGTAGCTCCGTCTATCTTCGCCGCTTCATCCAAGCTTCGCGGTATCGTATCCAGGAAGCCCTTCATGATGAGCGTTCCGCCAAGCGGCGCCCCGGCCGCATACACGATGATCATCGCGGCATGCGTATTCAGCAGGTCCAGGGAGTTCAACAGGATATACAGGGCGATCATGCTCATGAAGCCCGGGAACATCCCCAGCACGAGAATGACCGATAGCGCATTCTGACGGCCTTTGAACCGGAAGCGGGATACCGCATAACTAGTAAGCAGGACAAGAATGGTCCCGATAATCATGGAGAACACCGCAATTTTCAGCGTGTTCATGTACCATGTGCCAAACAGGAAGCTTTGGGACGTGAACAGCTCTTTATAATGACTGAGCGTGAAGGATTCTGGTATCAAGGATTTGCTGTACAACGACTTTCCGGGACGGAAAGAGGCCAGAACAATCCAGAGCGCCGGGTAAATACAGCCGATCGCGATGATGACAAGCGTGATGTAGCTTGCCGTCAGGCGGATCGCGTTTCTCATTTTAATTCCCATTATTGGATCATATCCTCCTCTTTGAATGATCTGGTACGACGATAATTGTAAATCGAGAAGGTCGCAATAATCATAAAGATGATAATACCGATGGCCGATGCCATGCTGTAACGCTGCTGATCCAGCGTCAGTTTATAGAGCCAGGTGACGAGCAGGTCCGTCGCTCCCGCGTATTGATAGTCGCCCACCACCGGGTTACCGTTCGTCAGGAGGAAAATCAAGTTAAAGTTGTTGATGTTACCGGCAAATTGCGTAATCAGCACCGGTGCCGTCGAGAACAAAATCATCGGCAGGGTAATGATCTTGAACTTCTGGAAGCCGGTCGCTCCATCCACGTCCGCCGCTTCATAGAGATCCTTCGGAATCGTGGTCAGAACGCTCATCACGAGGAGCATGGATACAGGGATACCGACCCACATATTAACAACGATAACGGTCACTTTAGCCCAGACCGGATCGGTCAGCCAAGGCAGTCCTTCCAAACCGAAGTACCTTAAATACTGGTTGATCGGGCCGAACTGCCCGTTAAACATATTACGCATGACAAGCAGCGAGATCAGCTGCGGGATCGCATATGGAATGATCAGGATGACGCGCCATACGCCTTTGAAGCGAATTCCTTTTTGTTGGATAAGCAGCGCCACGAGCACGCCGCCGAAATACGTGGTAACCGTTGCGAGCACCGCCCAGATGATCGTCCAGGTCAGAACCCCGAAAAAGGTGTGGCTCCACGATTTTAGTGCAACGAGATTGGTAAAGGTTTTAAAGCCAACCCAATCCACCAGGTTTGCAGGCGGCAGATTGTTTGGAGCGGAATAGTTCGTAAACGCCAGCAGGACCATGAAGATGATCGGCATGACCGTAAAAAACAAAATACCGATCGCCGGCAGTGTCAGGAAAGATTGCGCAAATTTCCATTCGAAAATATAGTAAAGGGTCTGTCTGAAATTGTTGGGCGTTACACCCTTTTCCCTTAGTTTTCCAGCGTTATATGCGTTTTTGATATTGGCATAGTAGCCAATAAGAAATAGCGCAAACATAATTAAGGTGATAAGTCCTTCAATCAGGAGATTGATGGAATGGTCACCCGCTACCATTTGGGTCAAGCCGTTGACTTTTTCTAAATGGCTCCCCTGTTCTCCCAATGTTACCATTCCCCAGATGGCATCACCCAGGTTGTTAATGAAGTAATACAGACTGAATACGCCTACGATAAGTAAAATAACGCCTTTGATCCATTGCCGATTGTAAAGCTGACCCAGACCCATGCAGATGGCTGATAATACGGCCGCTGTGATACGATGTTGACGCATGCTCCCTCCATTCTCCTCTCCGTATAATCGAGGAATCACCCGCCGGTTGTTCGGCGGGTGAACTTCTTCATCTGTCTCGTATTATATAAGAACGCTATTACTCGCCAGCTCCACCACTGTTGAGGTCTTTCACTTGAGTTACAGCTTTATCCAACGTTTCTTTCACGTCTTTGTTGTTGTCCCAGATCTCAGCCAGCGCAGCGCCTACTGGAGACCATACGTTAGCCATTTCCGGTACGGAAGGCATCGGCTGGGAAGATTTGAACTGCTCCGTGAATGCCGATACATACTCGTCGTTCTTGATTTGATCGTCTTCTTGAGCTTCGTTGTTGGTCGGAACCGAACCAACCAATGCGCTCAATTGCAATTGTGCTTCTTTGGACGTTGCGAAGTCGGCGAACAGACGAGCTGCTTGCGGATACTTCGTGAACGAGCTTACGTACCAAGCTTTGATACCGGAGAACGATACGGCAGGCTGACCGCCGATCGTCGGGATTGGAGCAACGCCGAGCTTGTCGCCAAGCGCTTCTTTGTATCCGCCAAGCTCCCAAGGTCCGTTAATGTCCATCGCCAGATCGCCGGCCGTGAACAATCCGCGTTTGATATCAGGCGTAATATCGCCGGATTTTACCGGAAGGATTTCCTTAAGGCTTGCATATACTTCCATGCTCTTCACTGCGCCTTCGTTGTTAAGGCCGATATCGTTGACGTCGGCACCGCCGTTACCGAAGATGTATCCACCGTTGGAAGCAAGGAACGGATAAGCGAAGTACAGGTTGCCTGTCTCGAACATGAATCCATACTTGTTCTTGGATTTGTCGGTGAAGGTTTTGCTGAATTCGATAACCTCTTCCATCGTTGTCGGAACTTCTTTTACCAAGTCCTTGTTGTAGTACATCAGGTAAGTTTCCGCAGCGCGAGGGTATCCGTACAGAACGCCGTCATAGCTTACGCCTTGGATGGCGGCTTCCGTGTTGTTGCTTTTCGTTTTTTCTTCATAAAAATCGTTAGGCAGAACCAGGTTTGTCGCTACGGCTTTACCCAGGTTATCGTGAGGGAACAGTACGACGTCGGCAGCCAAGCCGGATGGTCCGTCTTGCGCAAGCTTGGTTACTTGATCAGTTGGGGACAATTCTTCAATGGTCACTTCAACGCCGTATTTCTCGGTAAATTCTTTGGCGACCGCATCGGTGTAAGCTCTTTCGTCCCGGCTTTCCCATACGACCAATTTCGCGCCTTCTTCTGGCTTAAGTTCCTGTGTCTCTGTATTTTCGGCCGGCGTTTCCTGTGCTGGCGGAGTCTCAGCAGGTGCCTCCGTAGCTGGAGCGGCCGTATTTCCTCCGCACGCTGTAATGGAGAACGCCAACGTGAAGGTTGCAGCTAGCGTAAGTAACTTCTTCATCTTCATTCCATGATTACCCCTCTCAATAAATGATCAGAAAATGTTGGAAATCTGCGCAAACGATTTCAGAAAATTTTCAGCGTCTCTTTTTCTATGTAGCATCTGGCGAGATACTCAGGAAAAATCCCGTTGAGAAAGCGCTTCATTCACTGAAAACATCATACAACATTTAATATCGAATGTAAAAACGTTTGCACAGATCATTTTTCCCCGTTTTAGGCATATAATCTTCTATTATCTTCGGTGTTCACTGTATTTCGTAAGTTATCATAAAAATAGTTGTGCAGATCCTGTGCAATCCTGTCATTCTGCACGTTATTTGAGACAAGAAGCCATCATAAATGCCTGCTTGTTGAACAAACGTTTGCACAATAGTGGGAAATAGAAACAGATGTGCCCGGGTCTGACATGAGCGGATCTTGCCTCTAAGCTTGGCTTCCCCATGCATTTCCGATAACAGCAAGAAAGGACTACCGCTTGTGATCTTTAGAAACCGATCTGCGGCAGTCCTTTATTTTTACGCATGGTTGTTAGTGAATGAGCTTGCTTATTGCAGTGCTTTCAGCGCAATATCCGTCCGGTTAAACTTGCCTTCGAACGCAATCGCTTCTGCCCGTTCATAGGCTTTCGCGCGTGCCGCAGCGATATCTGCGCCTAAACCGACAACGCCCAGGACACGTCCCCCGTTCGTTCTCCAGGTTCCATCGGCATCGCGAGAAGTGCCCGCGTGAAATACGATCGTCCCGTCCTGCTCGTTGTCCAGGCCGGTGATCGCGATTCCTTTCGGATACGATGCAGGGTAACCGCCGGAAGCCAGTATGACGCATACGGCTGTTTCATCGCCCCACTCCAGCTCAAGATCAGCCAGGGTTCCGTTCACGGCAGCAAGGAAAACGTCAAGCAGATCGGTCTTCAGGCGCGGCAATACAACCTGCGCTTCCGGATCGCCGAATCTGGCATTGAATTCAATGGTCTTCGGTCTGCCGTCCGGCGTGATCATCAATCCGGCAAACAGAACGCCACGGAACGGACGTCCTTCGGCAACCATCGCTTTTGCCGTAGGCTTGATGATCGTCTCAATGGCCTCTTCGATGATGGACGGCTGAATATGAGGCAATGGCGAATACGTTCCCATTCCTCCGGTATTTGGCCCCTGGTCCCCGTCATAGGCCGGCTTGTGATCCTGCGCGGCTGACATCGGCTTCACGGTTTCTCCGTCCACAAAGGCGAGGATCGACATTTCCTGGCCTTCCAGGAACTCCTCGATAACTACGCGGCTTCCGGCATCGCCAAACACCTTCGATTGCATGATGTCGCTGAGTGCCTGCTCGGCTTCCTCGATGGTCCGCGCAACGGTAACGCCCTTGCCTGCTGCGAGCCCGTCCGCTTTGACGACGATTGGCGCGCCTTGCTGGCGCAAGTAAGCAAGCGCCTCCTCGTAATTGTCGAACTTCGCGTAAGCCGCTGTCGGTATGCCGTATTTATGGAGCAGATCCTTCATGAAGGTTTTGCTGCCCTCGATTTCGGCCGCGTTTTTGCGCGGACCGAATACCGGGATGCCCGTAGCGTCAAACGCATCCACGATGCCTTCCGCCAGCGGATCATCCGGACCGACAACAATGAGACCCACCTGCTTCTCTACTGCGAAAGCCGCCAGCTTATCAAATTCCGATACCGCAATCGGCACGCACTCGGCCAGCTGCCCGATTCCGGCATTGCCCGGCGCACAGTAAATGGTGCCTGCTTTCGGGCTCTTTGCCAGTGCCCAAACGATGGCATGCTCTCTTCCGCCGCCTCCGATAACCAAAATATCCATGGTTTACCCCTCCCGAATCATTTCATATTGCCCGCGATATCGTTTCATTGCATGAATCATTTACGGGGCAAAGCGATAAGTCGACCTTTCGCCCCTTAAACGTAAAGGCGGCGCGCGCTAAGCGCGGCGTCGCCTCTATATGTTGCTGAATCAAAGGTGATCCTTCAGCAGCAGCCTGACGGCTGTAGCAAAGCTCCCTTTATATGCTCATGAATTAGTGCTTGAAATGTCTCACACCGGTAAAGACCATGGCGATCCCGTATTCGTTGGCAGCCTTAATGGATTCCTCATCCTTAATGGAGCCGCCCGGCTGAATGATGGCGGTAATGCCGGCTTTCGCCGCAAGCTCCACCGTATCGCCCATCGGGAAGAAGGCATCGGAAGCGAGAACCGCGCCTTTGGCTTTCTCTCCCGCCTGCTCCACCGCAATGCGCGCGGAACCGACACGGTTCATTTGACCTGCGCCTACGCCGACGGTCATGTCGTCAGCCGCCAATACGATTGCGTTCGACTTGACGTGCTTAACCACCTTCCAGCCGAAAAGAAGCTGCTTCAGCTCGGCTTCGGTCGGCTCGCGGTCCGTCACGACCTTCAGGTCAGCCGCATCGAGGGAATGCACATCGCTTTCCTGCACGATCATGCCGCCTTCGATGGTGGTTACGGCAAGCGTGCTTTGGCGCTCCTTGGCCGAGCCGAACTCGCCCATCTTCAGCAGGCGGATGTTTTTCTTTTTCGTCAGAATCTCCAGTGCCTCCGGCGTGAAGTCCGGTGCCAGGATAATTTCAAGGAAAATATCCTTCAGCAGATCGGCCGTCGGAGCGTCAATCGTCCGGTTTGCGGCCACGATGCCGCCGAAGATGGACGTCGGATCCGCATTGTAAGCTTTTTGATAAGCTTCCAATACATTCGTCCCGATGCCGACGCCGCAAGGATTCATATGCTTCACGGCCACCACGGTCGGCTCGTCGAATTCCTTCACGATCTGGAGGGCCGCGTTTGCGTCATTGATATTGTTGTAGGAGAGCTCTTTGCCGTGCAGCTGCTCGGCGGTCGTCAACGTTCCCGCAGGAGCCAGCGGCTTCCGGTAAAATGCCGCCTTTTGATGCGGATTTTCGCCATAGCGAAGATCCTGGATCTTCTCGTAGGTGACGCTAAAGCGCTCAGGAAGCGGATCCCCTGTCACATTCGACAAATAATCGGAAATGAGCGTATCGTAGGCAGCCGTATGACGGAATACCTTGGCTGCAAGGCGCTTCCGGGTTTCCAGCGTCGTATCGCCGCCGCCGCGGATTTCCTCGATCACGCTGCCGTAATCCGCCGCATCGACAACCACGCTCACAAAAGCATGGTTTTTCGCAGCCGAACGCAGCATCGTCGGCCCGCCGATGTCGATATTTTCGATCGCATCTTCATACTCGACATCCGGCTTCGCGATCGTTTCCTGGAACGGGTACAGGTTCACCACGACCAGATCGATGTAATCGAGGCCCAGCTCCTGCATTTGACGCTGATGCTCCTCGCTGTCACGAATGGCAAGCAAGCCGCTGTGCACCGCTGGATGAAGGGTTTTGACGCGTCCGTCCAGAATTTCCGGGAATCCGGTCACATCGGAAATGCCGATGACAGGAACGCCTTCTTTTGCTAGAAGGTTCTTCGTCCCTCCTGTCGAAATGATCTCTACACCCAATGAAGACAACTCGCGGCAAAATTCCACGACGCCGGTTTTGTCCGACACGCTGACCAAAGCTCTTTTGATACCCACGTTCATACCCCCTATTTTGAATGAAAATCTACTAAGTTAGGCCTGTCTTGATACCGTAGATGCTGTCGAAGATCCATAATTGCAAATTATTTCCCGAGAAATATCGAACATGTCGATTCACTGTAAGACCTTGTCCGCTTTTATTACAAATGCCTATTAGGCAATCGTCACATTCCGCCCGTTCAGCGAAATCCGCCCCTGGGCAAACCAGGAAACGACTTCAGAGTATAACTTCTGCTCCACGGCGTGAATGCGTTCTGCCAGCGTTTCCGCCGTATCGCCGTCCTTGATTTCAACGGCCTTCTGAGCGATAACCGGCCCGGTATCCATGCCGCCATCCACGAAATGCACCGTGACGCCGGTCATCTTCACGCCATACGCAAGCGCTTGGCCGATCGCGTCTTTACCTGGAAAAGCAGGCAGGAGCGAAGGATGAATATTGATAATCCGTCCGTTATAGAACTCGACAAAGGAAGGACTCAATAGCCGCATATATCCTGCAAGGACAATTAATTCGACACCGCGCTGCTGAAGCTCTGCCGCAATTTCCCGTTCGTAATCTTCCTTTGAGGCATATTCCTTCGGCTGAAAGGCGAATACATCCACATTCGCCGCTTTAGCCAGCTCCACGACGGGAGCCTGTGGCTTGTCGCATACCAGAATGCTGATCTCGCCGCCCAGGGCTCCGCTTTGCTGCGCATCGACCAAAGCCTGAAAGTTGCTGCCTCTTCCGGAAGCGAACACCGCCATCCGAAACGCTCTCATTACACCTCAGCTCCCGTGAAGGTTACGATGCGCTCGCCTTCGGTCACGCGGCCGATGACATAAGCCTCTTCGCCTGCGGAGCGGAGGAATTGCAGCGCCCCGTCAGCATCCTGCTCCTTGACGACAAGCACCATGCCGATTCCCATATTAAATGTCGTAAACATGTCCTTGTTCGAAATGTCGCCTTTTTCCTGCATCAGCTTAAAAATCGGCAGAATCGGCCAAGCGCCGTATTCGATGTCGACGTTGACGCCATCCGGCAGCATGCGCGGAATATTTTCGATGAATCCGCCGCCCGTGATATGCGCCATGCCCTTTACTTCGATCTCTTTCAGCAGTCCGAGCAGCGGCTTCACGTAAATCTTGGTTGGTGCGAGCAGTACGTCGCCAAGACGTCCGCCCAGTTCCGGGAGTTCCTGCTGCAGCGAGTAGCCGGCATCCTCCAGAAGCAGCTTGCGGACGAGCGAGAAGCCGTTGCTGTGCACGCCGCTGGATGCCAAACCAATCACCGTGTCGCCTGCCGCGATATTCGACCCGTTGATCATTTTGCTCTTGTCGACAATGCCTACGGTAAAGCCCGCGATATCATACTCGCCTTCGCTGTACATGCCCGGCATCTCCGCCGTTTCCCCGCCGATCAGGGAACAGCCCGCTTGATTGCATCCGTCGGCGATCCCTTTGACGATGGATTCGATTTTGGACGGAATGACCTTGTCGCACGCTAAATAGTCGAGAAAAAAGAGCGGTTCTGCGCCCTGCACCACGATATCGTTCACGCACATCGCTACCGCATCGATGCCGATGGTATCATGTTGGTCCATCGCGAATGCAAGCTTCAGCTTTGTGCCGACGCCATCCGTGCCTGAGACGAGTACCGGCTCTTCATATTGGTCTTTATTCAGCTTGAACAGTGCGCCAAAACCACCGAGGTCCGTCATGACTTCCGGCCTGAAAGTCGTTTTGACATGCTTTTTCATCCGCTCTACCGCTTCGTTGCCTGCAGCGATATCCACGCCTGCTTGTTTGTAAGTATCAGACACGCGCTCAACACTCCTTTTTCGTTATGACGAAAGTATCAGTTCACACATCATTTATGGGCTTAATCAATAATCAGCTTAAGAGGTTGTTCTAACCAACCTTCTCGGTGCTGAAAACCGACCTTTTTGAATATTCACTTAAAGGGTGTATCCGAGAAAAAATGGCTGTCCGCTGCGCAGAATCAGCAGCTGCAGCCCATCTTCTCTTCCCCGTTGAAATCAATCTGCGTCGGGTACTCATTATCAAAGCATGCCATGCACAAGCCGCCTTTAGGGCTGTGCTCATCATAACCGCCAATGGCGGATATCAGTCCCTCCGGACTCAGGAACGACAGGGAATCCGCATTGATCTCACGGCAGATTTCCTCGACGCTTTTCTCGGAGGCGATCAGCTCCCTGCGGTCCGGCGTATCGATGCCGTAGAAGCATGGGTTCTTGAACGGCGGCGACGTAATTCGCACATGCACTTCAGTCGCGCCTGCTTCGCGAAGCAGATTGACGATCCGGCGGGACGTGGTTCCCCGTACGATGGAATCATCGATCATGACCACCCGTTTGCCTTCGACCACGCGCCGTACCGCGCTCAGCTTCATCTTCACGCCTTGCTCGCGCAGCTCCTGGCTCGGCTGAATGAACGTCCGGCCCGTGTATTTGTTCTTGATCAATCCCAGCTCGTAAGGAATGCCCGTCTGTTCGGCATAACCGATGGCGGCCGAGATGCTGGAATCCGGTACGCCCGTGACCACATCCGCATCCACGAACGATTCCAGGGCCATTTTGCTGCCCATCCGTTTGCGGGCCGAATGCAGGTTGGAGCCGTTCAGATCGCTGTCCGGACGGGAAAAATAAATATATTCCATCGCGCACAACGCTTTGCGTCCCGCTTCCGTGTAACGCTCTTCCCGAAGCCCGTTCCGATCGAGGATCAGCAGCTCCCCGGGAGCGACGTCGCGAATCGCCTCAGCTCCGATAACTTCAAGCGCACAGGTCTCGGAGGTGAAGATGTACGCATCGCCCAGACGACCCATCGTGAGCGGACGGAGTCCGTTCGGGTCCGAGGCGACGAGCAGCTTGTCATTGGTCATGAGCAGAAACGCAAAGCCGCCCACCAGGCGCTGCAAGGCATCCTTGGCAGCCTCGACAAAATCCTTCGGCGAACGCGCGATCAGATGCGCAATGACCTCCGTATCGCTGGTCGTCTGGAAAATGGAGCCTTCCATCTCCAGCTCGCGCCGAAGCTTCGGCTCGTTCACGATGTTGCCGTTCGTGGCAATCGCCAGATTGCCCTCACGGTATTTAAAGACGAGCGGCTGCGCATTCGTCAGCCTGCTGTCCCCGCTGGTCGAATACCGGACATGCCCGATCGACATGCTGCCCTGCAGCGATTCCAGCTTGTCTTTATCAAACACTTCTTTTACCAGCCCCATACCGCGGTGATAATTGAAATTCTCGCCGTCGGCCACGCAGATTCCCGCGCTCTCCTCGCCGCGGTGCTGGAGGGCGTGAAGCCCGTAATAGGAAAGGGAGGCGGCATCGGGATGCCCAAACACCCCGAATACGCCGCATTCTTCTTTTAAGGTATCGAAAATATCGCTCTGACCTGTTCCCTCATTGTAGTAATCCCCTGTCCACAGTCCTTCGGGTATCAGTTCATGAGACATGGAATGGCATCCTCCCAGACGGATTTCAAAGCCTCCACGGATTCTTCCAGCGCAGAAGCACCGTTAATGTTAATGCTAAGCTTGTTTCCGCCGACTACGCCAAGCGCGGTAAAAGGAACGCCCGCTTCTTGCAGGAGCTTCTCCAGCGCATTCTTGTGATCAGGAGACGCGGACAGCACGATCCGGGATTGGCTCTCGCTGAACAGCGCCACGTCGTTGCGCAGATCGGTTGCCCATTTCACGCTCGCGCCGATGCCGCCGCTGATGCAGCTTTCCGCAAGCGCTGCTGCAAGTCCGCCCTCCGACACGTCATGCGCGGATTGGACCAGACCCGATTGGATGGCTTTCAGTACGCCGCCGAGCAATTTCTTCTCGGTATCCAGGTTCAGCTCCGGCGGTCTTCCTTCCGACACTCCGTGCAGGATCGCTTGGAACTCGCTGCCCCCCAGTTCGGCACGGGTATCGCCCAGAACGTAGATGGCATCGCCCTCCGCCTTGAAGGCTTGCGTCGTAATATGATCCGTATCATGGATCAGGCCGACCATGCCGACAACCGGCGTCGGATAAATCGCGCCTTTGGCATTCTCGTTGTAGAGGCTGACGTTTCCGCCGATGACCGGCGTTTCAAGCTCACGGCAAGCTTCCGCCATGCCGTCCACGGCTTTTTCCATCTGCCAGAAAATTTCCGGCTTCTCCGGGCTTCCGAAGTTCAGGTTATCCGTAATTGCCAGCGGTTCGGCACCGGAGCACACGATATTGCGCGCCGCTTCGCTGACCGCGATTCTGCCGCCGAGCTCAGGGTCGAGGTAGACGTAACGACCGTTGCAGTCCGTTGTCATCGCCAGGGCTTTACGCGTTCCATGTACCGTTACGACGGCTGCATCCGAGCCCGGACGAACGGCCGTGCTGGTGCGAACCATGTAATCGTATTGGTTGTAGACCCATGCTTTGCTCGCAAGGCTTGGCGAAGCGAGCACCTTCTTGAGGGCGCCGCCCAAGTCCTTCACTTCTTCATAACGGAGCGTATCCACCGCAGCCTGCTCTTGATAATAAGCCGGTTCTTGAGATGGTTTGTTATAGATCGGGCACTCGTCGACCAGTGCTTTAACCGGCATGTCGCCAACCACCTCGCCGTGGTGGATCAGCTTCAGGCGGCCATCGTCCGTTACCTTGCCGACTTTGGCGCAGATAACGCCCCAGCGCTCGAAGATTTCGCGCGCTTGCGCTTCATGCTTCGGCTCAACGACGAACAGCATGCGCTCCTGGGATTCCGACAGCATCATTTCATAAGGCGTCATGCCCTCTTCGCGCTGAGGCACCTGATCCAGGTACAGCTCAAGACCGTTGCCTGCTTTACTTGCCATTTCTGCACTGGAGCAAGTCAATCCGGCTGCGCCCATATCCTGAATGCCCAGCACGATGCCGGAATCGATCAGCTCAAGGCAGGATTCCATCACGAGTTTCTCCATGAACGGATCGCCGACCTGAACGGCCGTACGGTTCGCTTCGGATTCCTCCGTCAGTTCTACGGAAGCGAAGGTCGCGCCATGGATGCCGTCGCGGCCAGTTGGTGGCCCGACATAGAAGACCGGATTGCCTACCCCTTTTGCAACGCCGCGCTGAATCTTGTCATGGTCGATAACGCCTACGCACATCGCATTGACCAGCGGATTGCCTTCGTAGCTCTCGTCGAATACCACCTCGCCGCCTACCGTCGGGATTCCGATGCAGTTTCCGTAGCCGGCTATGCCGGATACGACGTGTTCGAACAAATATTTAACGCGATCGCTCTCCAGCTTGCCGAAACGAAGCGAGTTCAGTATCGCTACCGGTCTTGCCCCCATGGAGAAAATATCGCGGATTATGCCGCCTACGCCCGTAGCTGCGCCTTGGTAAGGCTCTACAGCGGAAGGGTGGTTATGGCTTTCGATTTTGAATACGACCGCTTGGTTGTCGCCGATATCGACGATCCCTGCGCCTTCGCCCGGACCCATCAGGACGCGCGGGCCGCTTGTCGGGAAGCGGCGAAGCAGGGGCTTGGAGTTTTTGTAGGCGCAGTGCTCGGACCACATGACGCTGAATACGCCGATTTCCGTGTAATTCGGCTTGCGTCCCATGAAGGAACAGATCAGCTCATACTCGCTGTCCGAAACTCCCATTTGCTTGTAAATCTGATGCTCTGCGATCTGTTCTGCCGTCGGTTCCTTAACGGACGTTTGCTGCGCCATGAGTATCCCTCCATGCCTGTAATATGGATGTAAACATTGCTTTACCGTCATCCGAGCCGAGCAGGCTGCTCACCGCGCGCTCCGGATGCGGCATCATGCCGATCACGTTGCCGCGCTCGTTGCAGATGCCCGCGATATCCTCGATCGAGCCGTTCGGATTGTCTTGATACGTAAATACGATTTGCCGGTTGTCCCGGAGCTTTTGAAGCGTTTCTTCATCACAGTAATAGTTGCCCTCGCCATGCGCGATCGGAATGACAATCTCTTGTCCCTCCGCGTAATCGCGGGTAAACGGCGTTGTATTATTGTTCACTTTAAGCACCGTGTCATGGCAGCGGAATTTCATCGAATCGTTGCGCCGCAGGGCTCCCGGAAGGAGTCCGGCTTCCGTCAAGATCTGAAATCCGTTGCAAATGCCCAGAATATACTTGCCCTCTTCCGCCGCTTTCGCCACTTCGTTCATGACCGGGGCGAACCGGGAAATCGCACCACACCGCAGATAATCTCCATAGGAGAATCCGCCGGGTACCAAAATACAATCGTATGGGGAAAGGTCCGTTGCCGTATGCCATACATAATCCACCGGCTGACCGATCGTCTCTTCTACCGCCTTATAGCAGTCAATGTCACAGTTGGAGCCAGGAAAGACCAGCACTGCAAATCTCATTGGTTTAGCCCTCCAATTCATAACGGTAGTTCTCTACCACCGTATTGGCCAGAAGCTTCTCGCACATTTCTTTCACTCGCAGCTCGGCTTCCTCACGGTTGTCCGTACCCAGCTCAAGCTCCATATATTTACCGATCCGCAGGCTCTCCACTTCCTTGTACCCAATCGAATGAAGCGCCCCCTGCACCGCTACCCCTTGAGGGTCCAATACGCTCTGCTTAATCGTGACGTAGACCTTTGCTTTCAACATTGTATCCTGTTCCTCCTCGGTATATATGAATGAAATGGTTTATCAAAGCTTACAGGCTAACACCCGTGATTCGGCTGTAAATATCGCTGTAGCGGCGGGTCGTCTCCTCCACCACGGCTTGCGGCAGCGGATCCGGCTCACTGTTCTTATCCCAATCGGACGAAGCAAGATACGTGCGTACCGGCTCCTTATCCATACTGTCGATCTCAATGTCGAGCGCATAATTCTTCTCATCCCAGAAACGGGAGGAATCCGGCGTGAAAATCTCGTCGATCAGAACGATCTCTCCGTCGATCAATCCGAACTCAAACTTGCAATCGGCCAAAATAATGCCTTGCTTACGGCAGTAATCGCGGGCAAACTTGTACAGCATCAGGCTTTTGTCCTGCAGCTGCAATGCCAGTTCCTCGCCGACAAGCTCCTTCATGCGGGAAAGCGGGATGTCCTCGTCATGACCGACATCGTTCTTGGCCGCCGGCGTGAAGATCGGCTCCGGAAAGGCCTCGTTCTTGCGCAGGCCCTCCGGCAGCTGAATGCCGTTGACCTCCCCCGACGACTGATACTGCCTCCAGCCTCCGCCGGTGATGTACCCGCGCACGACGCATTCGATATCGATGCGCTCGGCCCTCCGGCACACCATGATGCGTCCGTCCAGCAGGTCCTTGTCCTTGACGGCATCGCCCAGCAGGTTCACGTCGGTATGCACGACATGATTGCGGATTAGCTGCTCCGTTTGTTCGAACCAGAAGGCGCTCAGCTTGTTCAGCACGGTTCCTTTAGCCGGCACGGGCGGCTCCAGCACATAGTCAAAAGCGGAAATACGGTCGGTTACTACGATGAGTACGTGCTCGCCCAGGTCGTACAATTCACGAACCTTGCCCTTGTACAGCAGCGGTACGTTGACCAGATGAGTGGCGGTCGATAATGCCGGTAATGTCATGTGTTCCTCCCCTTAGACTAGAGATTGTCTGCCTGTCATCACTACGAATGCGGATTATTTTTCCGATCTCTGTTGCCCCCAGATTTCTGTTACATAAGATTTAATGGTTGAAATCCGGGGGCAGCATATGCTTTCGATGCTAGCTTTCCGATGGAAATCTTTCAGGAGACCGCTATCGCTTCTCCAAAACAATTCCGCCTTCTCCGTTGTAGAAATTGAATTTCTCTAGATCTTTTATGAATGCGGATTAATTTGGTATCTTAATTACTCCAGTCCCAGCTTGGCAAAAATCGTATCCACATGCTTCAGATGCCAGCTTGGATTGAAGGCATCTTCGATCTCTTCGGCGCTGAGCACCTCGGTGATCTCAGGCGTGGATTCCACGATCTCGCGGAATTGACGCTGCTCTTCCCACGCCTGCATGGCGCGTGGCTGAACGGTGTCGTACGCTTGCTCGCGGCTGAAGCCCTTGTCGATCAGCTTCGTCAGGATCCGGCCGGAGAAAGGAACGCCATATGTGCGGGCCATGTTGCGCTTCATGTTCTCCGGGAAGACCGTCAGGTTCTTCACGATGTTGCCGAAGCGGTTCAGCATGTAGTTCAGCAGCATCGTAGCGTCCGGCAGGATGATACGTTCTACCGAGGAGTGGGAAATATCCCGCTCATGCCAGAGCGACACGTTCTCGTAAGCGGAAACCATGTGGCCGCGAATGACGCGGGCAAGGCCCGAGATGTTCTCCGAACCGATCGGATTCCGTTTATGCGGCATTGCGGAGGAACCCTTTTGTCCTTTGGCGAATGCCTCTTCTACTTCGCGAACCTCACTCTTCTGGAGCGCGCGTACTTCGGTAGCGAATTTCTCGAGCGAAGTAGCGATAAGGGCAAGCGTCGCCATGTATTCCGCGTGACGGTCACGCTGCAGCGTCTGGGTCGAGATCGGCGCCGCCTTCGTGCCGAGTTTGCGGCAAACGAATTCTTCGACCGAAGGATCGATATTAGCATACGTGCCGACAGCACCCGAAATTTTGCCGTACTGCACGCCGTCAGCCGCATGGCGGAAACGCTCCAGATTGCGGATCATTTCTTCATGCCACAGCGCCATTTTCAAGCCGAAGGTCGTCGGCTCTGCATGCACGCCATGCGTTCTGCCCATCATCGGGGTATGCTTGTAAGCCAGTGCTTTCTCTTTCAAAATACCGATAAAGCGCAGGATGTCCTGCTCCAGAATATCGTTGGCTTGCTTGAGCAGATATCCCATCGCGGTATCCACCACATCCGTCGAAGTCAAGCCGTAGTGGACCCATTTGCGCTCCTCGCCAAGGCTTTCCGACACCGCACGGGTAAAAGCGATGACATCATGGCGGGTTTCCTGCTCGATTTCGTAAATCCGATCTATATTGAAGGTCGCATTCTGGCGAAGCTTAACGGTGTCCTCCTTCGGAATGACGCCAAGGTCGGCCCATGCCTCGCATGCGCACAATTCCACTTCCAGCCATGCTCTGAACTTGTTCTCCTCGGTCCAAATCGCCCGCATTTCCGGTCTGCTGTAACGTTCAATCATCGTTTAATCCTGCCTCCAAATATTAGTTTTCTCTACCCATTCGAGCGCGTCATCGACGTCCCCGCACAAGAGGTTGATATGTCCCATCTTGCGGTTAGCCTTCGCCTCGCTTTTGCCGTAAAGATGAAGCTTGGGCACAACGCCGAGAGACTCTGCAAGCGCGTCGTGCTCTCCAAAACGCCGTACCGCTTCCTCCAGATGCTGCCCCAGGAGGTTCACCATGACGACCGGGCTCAGCAGCGTCGTATCCCCGAGCGGCAGATCGCAAATCGCTCTCACATGCTGCTCGAATTGAGAGGTTGAGCATGCCTCCATCGTGTAGTGCCCCGAGTTATGCGGACGAGGTGCAAGCTCATTCACGAACAACTCCCCCTCCTCGGTCACAAACATCTCGACGGCCAGCAGGCCAACAGCTCCCAAACCTTCAGCCACGCGTTCCGCGAGCTGGCATGCTTTGCGCTTTACTTCGCTCGGCACGCGCGCAGGCACAATCGACAAGTGCAAAATATTGTTGACGTGCACGTTCTCTGCCGGCGGGAAGCTCTTCACGATGCCGCTGGGCGTACGCGCCGCAATGACGGAGATCTCGCATGCGAACTTGACGAACTTCTCCAATACCAGCTCAGTCCCGCTGGCAGCCAGCTCCTTGTAAGCCGATTCGAGTTCATCTTCGCTGCGGAGAACCGCTTGCCCTTTACCATCATAACCTCCCGTGGCGGTCTTTAGCACGCATGGAAGTCCAAGTTCGGAGGCGGCGGACAACAAATCTTCCAAGCTTGTTATTTCACGATACGGTGCAACCGGCACGCCGGCCGCTTCGATCGCGGCCTTCTCGCGCAAGCGGTGCTGCGTAGTGTACAGCAGCTTGCTTCCCTGAGGAACATAAGACTGCTCCTCCAGAAGCTGGGCCACGCCCGCATCGACATTTTCGAATTCGTAGGTAATGACATCGGCCTTCGCCGCGAGCTGCCGGGCAGCCTCGACGTCGTCGTAACGGGCCGTAACCTGCTCGGCCATCTGGCCGAGCGGAGAGTTTGGCGTCGGATCAAGGGTGACAAACGAATATCCCATCCGGATTCCGTCCAGCGCGATCATTCGTCCGAGCTGCCCGCCGCCGAGTACGCCAATGACGGAACCCGGCAAAAGCTTTCTGCCGGATGCTCGCATCTGCTGTGCTCCGTTCTCCATCATAGGTTATCGCTGCTTTCCAGCACTTCGTCCCGGATCCGGTCCCGGCGCGCTTGCACTCTTTCGCGAATCCCTGCATCCGAGGTGCCCAGAATTTGGGCTGCGAGCAACCCGGCGTTCGTGGCTCCGGCTTTGCCGATCGCTACGGTTGCCACCGGAATGCCCCCTGGCATCTGTACGATCGACAGCAATGAATCCAGACCCTTCAACGCTTTCGATTTAACCGGAACGCCGATGACCGGCAGCACCGTTTTCGAAGCGACCATCCCGGGCAGGTGCGCAGCTCCGCCGGCTCCGGCGATAATGACGCGAAGCCCCCGGCCCTCCGCTTCCTCGGCATAACGGAACATCAGGTCCGGCGTCCGGTGAGCGGATACGACTTTTTTCTCATAAGGAATTTCAAGCTCGTCTAGCACCTGGCATGCATGGGACATCGTATCCCAATCTGATTGGCTTCCCATAATGACTCCTACTTGTGCTGTCATGAGTTACCCCCGCTTTCTGCGAAATTCGACATTCATATGACTGCTGAAAAAAAAGTCCGATCCCGTAAACACAAAGTTCTGTGCAGGTCTCGGACATACAAGGATTACGAACGCTGCCGCCTGCGTCAAGCGGAAGAGTCTTGCGCATCCGCCGCCTAAGAAGCAAACATGAAGCCAAGCCCCGTCGTTGCCGCACCGTTTGTATTCCTTCGTAGTCCGAAAATTTACGGTTTTCGGGTAGAGACTTCCGGGCCATATCCCCGGCTTTATACGAGACATATTCAATTTCATCAATCATGCTTCATAAGTTATTTTGAACCTCAACATCCTCAGTTTATCAATTTCTGACACCTAATGTCAACCTAAACACGAACAATCGGATTTATAGAAAAAATAATGTTCGTATCTGGCAAGTGAGCATGCAGCAGCAAAAACTTCCTGGAGACTGCGGGCTTTAAAAGGCGTGGCAAATGTCGGACATGAATAGCTGTAAGCAGTACATGTTGAGCAATTGGCAGCGCTGCGCTGACGCATCGTGATTCCGATCGCTGTTAAACACGGGAAACTGGATTGAACTATAATGGAGGTTTCCCGTGTTTAAAGGCGAACGCTGGCGCTTCTCCATCCACGATTCGTCCGCTCCGCTGGAGTTTCTTCAATGAAGAATTTTATGCTGCTGCATTGAGGGTAAGGGAAAAGTGTTATCGCAGAATAAAATAAGACCGTATTCTGCTCTTTCATTCATTACTTGCAAGGAAGATGGGGGCGAGTGTCGAAATCTTATCATCCGACGTGACTATGAAATACGACAAAATATCTAATCAGACATTTATATTTGGATGTCACTAAGCAGAATCTATTTCTAAGGAGGAACCAATGGCTATCTATTTCGTAAGGCATGGTCAGGACGAAGAAGGATATCGCGGAGGATGGAGCCAGCGCGGGCTCACCGATGAAGGGATCAGGCAAGCGGAGAAGCTGGGGCAGTACTTGAATGAACACAAGCATGAATTTAATATCCAGCGGATCATTTGCAGCGATCTGCAAAGGTCTTGTCAGACAGCCGCAATCATTGCTGATAAACTTAGCCTGCCGCTGATCGGCTCCGAGGAATGGCGGGAGACCAACAACGGTCTGCTCGCTGGAATGCCCCACGCATTAGCGGAAGAGAAATTCCCCGGGATGTATTTTTCCAGCTTACGGATGGACGAGAAATACCCTGGAGGTGAGAGCCCGCTAGAAAATTTCCAGCGGATCAAGGATACCTTCACCAAACTATGCCAGGATCAGGAATCGGCGGATCATCATGAGAACGTACTGGTTGTCACACACGGGGGAGTGATCAACATCATTTATCATCTAATTAAAGATACGGCTTGGACCAATAAGAATCCGTTCTTCCCGGCGGCGAACACCGGGCTGCACCGAATCGAGTATCGCGACGGGCGTTGGGAGCTTACCATCGAGAATGCCACCCCTCACTTATAATCGAGCATCGTACATTCACGTCATGCCTGTTCTACCGCTCCCCATGCTTGATGGCATCTACATATTGTTTGGCTTCAACCAGAGACAATCCCAATTCTTCCCTTACGGTTTTAATCGCTTTAATATCCTGCCCTTCCTGCAGCAGCCGTTTGACTTCCGCAGGCACCGGCGGCTCGGGTATTCCTAAATGGCTTGCGATTTGGTTCAACGCGGCCTGCTGCCGTTTCATTCGCTTCTCTATGGCCGTCATTCGGCTTGAAGCCATAAGTCCGACCAGAACGACCAAGATGATAAGAAGTATAATTTCCATAGGACCTCCTTTGACCAAATAATCACGAACACCCAACATGAACTGCGCTATAAGAAAAAAATCGATCGACGTATCTCATAAGAAGATAGACCGCATTTGACGATTTTTTTCTTGCGAGATCAGGAGGGTGAGTCGACTGAAGTGTATACGTTCCTATCAAAAAGGGACGCCTTCGCGTCCCTTCCACATTATTTTACGACAAGTACCGGAATCGTTGCATGCTGCACCACGTTATGGCTGACACTGCCCAGCACGAACTCGCGGATGCCGCCAAGACCGCGGCTGCCGATGACAATCAGGTCACTGCCGTTCTGATCCGCATACTCCAGGATGACCTCGGCCGGAGGACCCTGGATCATCTCCACTTGACCGTTAACGCCCGAATTCTCGATCCGCTCGCGGATTTCCTCCGTCGTCTGCACGGCCAGATCGTAAACATCTTTATTGAGTGAAGCTGGAATCGGGGCAAGCCCTTCCCCAACGAAGAAGCGAGGAAAATCGTAAGCATGAATGACATCCAGCGTCGCTCCCGGCGTTACCTTGGCAAGTTCCACTGCACGTCCGAGCGCTTTATTCGCTGCTTTGGAGCCGTCGTAAGCTAGAAGAATTTTAGTAAAAAGCATACAGGCCACCTCTTTCTGTTGTTAAAAGACCTACTACTTATTATTAAACAGCTTCATACCGGTATGAAACGAGCTTGCCGACTAACTGTCGGCGACACCCCTATGTAAATCATGGCAACAAACAAGCTAACCCCAGAAATACGTATACAATGCAACGTTTACGACTAGCAGCAGCGGTACTCCGACTTTAAATGATAAATGCCTCGTCTTATGACGCTTGCGGTACATCGCGATCCATACGCCCAAAGCCCCGCCTATGGCGGCCAACAGAAAAAGCGTCCTCTCCGGAACGCGATCCCGCCCCAGCCGGGCACGCCGTTTATCCTCGGACATGACCAGATAGGCTACCGCGTTGATAAAAATAAACCAAACGATCAGTGCAGGTCTCACGTTGGTTCACGCACCCCCATTTCAACTGATCGATCTTGCCAATCAGCCATTAGCTATACGTTCTACCGCTATTATAAAACCGCAGGCTGATGAAGACAATGCCCGGCCATGCCTTAGGGGCATGACGCCAAGCGCTGTCCCTGATGCCATTACGAGGACACCGGCCGGCGGTTGTAAGATCCGACCGGCCCGTGCCCGGCATAATGACAACCCAAACATTTCTTAACCGCCACGAGCCATCAAGATTCGTTCTTGGATATTTCGTTCAGGCTCGGAACATAGTCTGCAGCCTTTTTCGGCTTGAGGGTTTTGCTCTCCTCCAGAATGCTTGATTTGTTCTGCTGGTTTTCGGTCTTTCTCGCTTTATGGTTCGGCATGCAAATCACCCCCTGTCCGTAGAATGGGCCATTGCACCCGAGGTTATGCTAACAACGGCAAGAAAAACGCAATCCATCTTAGCCCTATGAGATTAACGCTCGAGAGACTATTCCTTCCCTTTCTGCTCAAGCGCTGCCTTCAACAGATCGCCCAGGTTGGAACCGATCGACTCCTGCTTGCTGTACTGCTGCACGAGCTTCCGCTCCTCGCGTTTGTTCACGTGCTTGGCGTCCTTCTTCAGCGTTTCCGTAATGCCGCAGCCAAGGCACTGCACGAACAGCCCCGCCTTGCCTTCCTTCATCTCCATCTTCTTATGGCACTGCGGACAACGGCGGTTGGACAGGCGTTTCTCGCCTGAGCGCTTGTACCCGCAATCGTCACTCGGGCAGACAAGCAGCTTGCCGCGCTTGGTCTTCTTCTCGAGCAGCCGTGTGCCGCAATCCGGACAGTGGCTGTTCGAAACATTATGCGGCTTGTATTCCGCTTCGCTTCCCTTCACGTCCGTGACCAGCTTCTTGGTCATATCCCGTATGCCGCGCAGGAACGGTTCCGGCTTGCCCTGCCCCTTCGCGATCCGCTCGAGCTCGGCTTCCCACCGCGCCGTAAGCTCCGGCGTCCGGAGCTCCGGAGCAACCAGCTCGATCAGCTGCTTGCCTTTGCCTGTCGGATGGAGGGTTTGCCCCTGCCGTTCGATCGTGTCGGAGCTGACCAGCTTCTCGATGATGTCGGCCCGGGTTGCCGGGGTTCCAAGGCCGTGCTTCTCCATCTGGGAGAGCAGCGCCGCCTCGTTATACCGCTTCGGCGGCTGGGTCCGTCCCGGCTTCAGCACGCAGCGGACCACCTTCACCGATTCTCCTTCTTTCAGCTCCGGCAGGAGCTTGCCCGAAGAAGATGGGCCTTGACCATCGTCACTCTCGTCGTCCGTGTCATCCTCATAGTCGCCACCATACACCTCGCGCCATCCGCTGTCCTTGATCGTTGTCCCTTTCGCATAGAGCTGTTCGCCTTCAATCTGCACGGTCACCGATACGTTATCGTAACGGGCAGGAGGATAGAACAAGCTGATGAACCGGCGCACGATGAGATCGTACAGCTTGCGTTCATCGACCGACAGCTGATTCAGCAGCACGGTCTGTTCGGTAGGAATGATGGCATGGTGATCCGTAACCTTGCTGTCGTCCACGACCCGTTTGCCTGGCGACAAATTCTTGCGAAGCAGCGGGCGCGCAATGGACGCATACGGTCCGATCGCAATGCTCGACAGCCTTTCCTTCAACGTCCCGACCATATCGGATGTCAGGTAACGGCTGTCCGTGCGCGGATAGGTGACCAGCTTATGCTGCTCGTACAGTCGCTGCAGCACATTCGAGGTCTGCTTGGCCGAGAACCCGAATCGGCGGTTGGCATCCCGCTGCAGCTCGGTCAAATCGTATGCCAGCGGATGCGGTTCGGTTTTCTCGCTCTTTTTCACGCTCACGATTTTTCCCGTGCTGCCTTCCAGCTTCTGCTTCAGCTTGGCGGCCTTGTCCTTCTCGAATAAACGGCCGTCTCCGCCGGCCGGACGCCACGAAACCTCAAAGCTTCCGAGATCCGCCTGCAGCGTCTCGTATTCCTGGGAGCGGAAATTCACGATCTCCTTCTCGCGGTCCATGATCATTCCGAGCGTCGGCGTCTGAACCCGGCCTGCGGACAGCTGCGCATTGAATTTGGTCGTCAGCGCGCGCGTCACGTTCAGTCCAACCATCCAATCCGCTTCAGCCCTGCAGCGTGCGGACTCGTACAACCGGTCGAACTGCTGCCCCGGCTTGAGGGATGCGAAACCTTCCTTGATTGCCTTATCCGTCTGGGAAGAAATCCATAACCGTTTGAACGGCTTGTTCCACTTCGCCATTTTCAGGATCCAGCGTGCAAGGAGTTCCCCTTCGCGGGCGGCATCGGTGGCAATAATCATCTCCCCGACGTCCGAACGCTTCATCAGATGCTGCACCGTCTTGAACTGGTGGCTTGTTTCCTTCAACACCTTAAGCCTCGTGTTGTCCGGCAGGATCGGCAGATCCTCCAGCGCCCAGGTCTGGTACTTCTTATCATAGTCCTCGGGTTCGGCAAGCCCCACCAAATGTCCAAGCGCCCAGGTCACAATATATTTCGGTCCTTCAAAATAATTCTTCTGCTTCTCGCGGCTGCCCATCACTCTCGCAATTTCCTTCGCAACGGACGGCTTCTCAGCCAATACTAATACTTTCATAGCCCTCCCCTTCCTCTGTTCCCCTATTATAACCTCCCAGCGATTGTTTCCACAAAAACGAATCAGATCATTTTCTTCGCCAGCCGGGTGAACGCATGATGGGCACATGCCGGACAGCCCTGCTTCTTCAAATCCTCGATCGTGGTAAAATCGCCCTGCACGCCCACCTGCAGCTCGCTCTGGCATTGGGTGCATCGGTAGGTTCGGACCGTCCGCCGAACCTCGCCTGTATAAAGCTCATCCTCAAAAGAACCCTTAATCGGCGGATCCGTATATTCCGTCGTTGTCAGCACGATCATTTGGCCGCTATTGCCGATCATCTGCGCTCCGATATATTGATTGAAATGAAGCTGAACCTGTCTGACCGACAACCCCATGCGGACGAATTCGCGCTGCATGGACCATGTGAAGTCGGGTGATTTATGCGCAAACGAGAGAAAGATGGGGCAGCCCTTCACAGGCTTCAACGCGCTGAGGCCACGGGACAAGAACAAGGTCAAGCCTTGGAGCGTATACGGCGGATCCGTGAAAAAGCAATCGTATTGCCCTTTCCATTCCTGGGGCAGAGGCCGTCTGAGATCGGCATGCCTGCATGTAACCGATACATCTTCCCTTGCAGCCACGTCACCGATAAACCGCAGGAAGCGTTCATCGATATCCATCACGGTGAGGCCCGCTCTCTGCCCCTTGGCGTTCGGGAAGAGCCGTTTCAGCAGCAGGCCAAGCGAAATGCTCACGAGATCGTCGTCGCCCACGCACAGGATGTTTTTCCCGATCAGGCTGTGCTCCCTCAGGCACAGAATCGCCCTCCTGAGACTCGTCTCGACTGTGCATTGGGATTGGTCGATTTGAACATCGACCTGCGGGCGCTGGTCCAGAATCTCCGTGAGTCTCGCCAGCACATCGGAAAGCTCCGTCCGCCAATCCGCTTCGCCGGCCAGCAGCGTATGATACAGATCGATATCGATGCCGCCGTATCCCAGCTGTTGTTCGACATAGAGCTTTCCGGCAGAGGTGCAGCGCACTCCCCGCTCTTGAACGAGTGCTCCGGCTTTGATGAACTCCTTCTTGATCGCGGCAGCGACCGGAAGCGGCAGACAGGTATGGCGTGCCAGCTCCTTGGTGGATATGCCCGGGCGCATATAACTTGCTGTCAGCAGCTGTTCGATCACCTGGGTACCTTCCTGCAGGGAAACCTTCTTTTTTACCTCTTCTATATAATGGATCATGTGAAATCACGCTCTCTTCCTGAGTATGGGTTGCACTTCCCCTGGAAAAGAACACACACGACCCCCTGCGAGCTGATAAACCGACATGAAAAAGGGACAGAAGTCCATGAACCATCGTCCACCTTCTGCCCCTTGAGCGGGAAGCCGTACCCAGGGTACGGCTATGTACAGTCAATATGATTATGGATGGCTGTTGTGTTCTTAACCAGGTGGACTCCAGCCTTCGAGCCATCGCAAATAAACCTCGCATCAGTAAGGTTTTTTCGCAAAGCGCTTGCCAGAGTCCTATAAAATTTGGTTAGTTAAGAACACGCACCGACATCAAGACAACTCCCCTATTTCAATCGAATTATCAAACCGCTTAAAACTTGTTGGACATAAAAATAATGTCCTGCTTCACTTCAAAACCATGCTTCCGATAAAAATCTTCGGCCGGAAGCCCCTTTCCCGTTAGCAGTACCATGCAACGAATGTTCATCGAATGTAAGTAGGCCTTCATTCCATTCATGAGCGCCGAGCCTAGACCGCTGCGCTGCAAACCGGTATCGATGAAATATTCCTGGATATGGTACTCCTTGCCGCTGTACCAGCTCTTTGTATGGCCAAAGGAGGCTCCCAGGATGCTGCCCTCCTGTTCGATAACGAATCCCAGGAACACCGGATTGTCCATAAATTCCTTAAGGTATTGCTGTACATGCAGCACAGAGTCCCACTGGTCGAACCAGGGTTCGCCGTTAAAGACCTTGAGCATCAGCTCGGAGCATGGCTCAAGATCGGATTCGTCCATCCATCTGACATTCGGATTCTTTCCCATTAAGCGGCTGCCCCCCATGATCCTTGCATCTTGTTGAAGTCGGCAAGCCTTCCCGCCGGAATCGCATTATATATAGGAGCAAAGTCATTCAGACTCGACTCCTTACAAACTATCGGGTGATGGCTCACGTTCCTTTCCGTGGAGGATTCCAGTCTTTCCGCCAATATGGCGCGCGCCCGGTGCAGACGGGATTTCACCGTTCCTTCCGGTATTCCTGCGATTTCGGCGATAGCTCTGATCGGCATATCCCTGTAATAGTGAAGCTGAATGACCCTGCGTAAATCGTCTTCCAGATGTGCTACGGCCTCCTTAAGCTCGATCGCTTCATACGGCATTGCATCGGCAACCTCATCGACAGGCGCAACGGTACGCTGCCGCTGCTGGGAGCGCAGCAATTGCAGGCATTCATGAATGAGAATGCGGCTCAGCCATGTTTTGAAAAAAGCAGGCTCTTTCAAGGAAGGCATAGCTGCGAAGGATTTTACGATCGTTTCCTGTACGGCATCCGCGCAGTCCTCTTCCCGCTTCAGATACAGACGGGCCAAACCGTACAAATTACGCTCGTTAGCAAGGATCAGCCTGCTGAAAGCTTCCGGGTCCCCCTGCTGGGCAAGCCGAACATCGCGCTCTATATCGGATTTCTTGTTTTTGTTCACGTTATGAGACCTCCTTTGTGGCGCTTCCTCGGGCCTTACATAAGTTAGATGCCTGAGAGCGCACCCAGGTTCACGCACTTTATTATTTTTTTTGAAAAAAGCGGGTGCCGCGATCACCTACATTTTCGCACAGTTCCGTTCATTCTTTCCATATTGAATCTTCAACATATGAAAAGACACCGCAAGGTCGTTAACCTCACGGTGTCTCGTTTAGCCTATAAATCGTTCATGCCATGAAAATTAAATGCTGCCCTCGATTCACTTTCCATCCGCATCCTTATCCACATACCGACCTTGCTCGGGAACGGCCAAACGGTCAAAGTCCCGGGCCAACCGCGCAAGCGAAGTCGTTAGTTCTTCACCGCGCATGGAGACGCCGTGCCCCGTGACCAGAATTTCGGGATTCAGGCTTGCCAGGCGGCGAACCGATTCACGCGCCAGATCCCAATCCGGAGTAAAATACATCGGCGGACCGTGAAGCTCCTTCTCCTGCCCGATGACGGCAAGCGCCGACTCCTGCTTCACCGTAATGACCGCGTCTCCCGCTACGAGGACCCGATCCCGTTCGCGGAACAGGGAAACATGTCCGGGGCTATGCCCCGGCGTCGGCAGCCATTTGAATTCGGGAAGACCGGGTACGCTTCCGTCCTCCGGCAGCGGTCGTATCCTCGATCCCAGATCGATGGCTTTGTTCGGATACATGGGAGCAACGCGGGCCATCAATCCCCCGCCTACGCTCGGATCCCCCGGAGGATAGTCTTCTTGTCCCGTAAGAAACGGCAGTTCGCTCGGGTGTGCGTAGACGGGAACGTTCCAGCGATCGGCCAATTCCTTCACATTGCCCACATGGTCGAAATGGCCATGCGTCAGCACGATGGCCACTGGCGGCTTGCCGAATCGGTTCTCCGCTTCTTCCGCAATGGAGCCTTCGAAATTTCCGAGTCCCGTATCAATCAGCACCCAGTCACCGGTTCCCGGCGTACCGATCATTTGGACGTTCACCATGACGGTACGCAAGGAAAGAATATCGGTCGTAACCTCTTCGGTCTCTACGGCACCCGTCTTTAACATGCTGTGATCATTCATTATGGAATCGCCCCCATTTCTCGTTGTTGAGTGCTTCTTGTAATAACATACCCGTTTTGGCCCTTTTCAACGAAGAAATGGCGGTTTTTACTGAATGATTTTGTTGAGACGCTCCAGATAACGCCAGCGAGTAATAAAGAAATACATGATCTGGATGCTCAGGAAGAAGATGAAGATCTTCAAACTATGCCCTACGATCGAGAAGTCTACCAGCTGCTGAAGCGCAACAAAGGCAACGCCGCTATGGATGAGTGCGATTAACATCGGCAAAAAGAACATAATGACAAGCTGCTTGGTAATGATGGTGCCAAGCTCTTTTTTGCTGAGTCCCACCTTGGCAATCATGCGATACTGCTGTTCGTCCCGGGCAAGATCCGCGTACAGCCGGAAATATACAAAGCTTGCCGCGAAGGTAAAGAACACGATGCCGACCAGGCCGCTAACCATAAGCAGAATGCCGTTCTGCTGCTGGGCGCTTTTCCAATCCAAGTACAATGACTTGAGATAATAGCTGTAGTCTTCCGGCTCTTTAAGACGTTCCTGAATCGATCTGGACACATCCCCCGTATTCTTCCAATCCTGCACGTAAAACGTATGGAATGCCGCATAACCGAATTCCTGATCCTCTTGTGCCTGGAGCACATCCTTGTACAGGCGGTCGGATACGACCAGCGTATCGCCGTAGGTCGCGGGCACCGCAATGAACGTTTCGGCTTTGAGCACCTTGACGATTTCCGATGTTTTCCCGTTTATCACGTCGAATTGATCATTACCAGGACCATCGATTCGGTAGCTGTTCTTCTCCGTGACGGTCCCAGGGGTCAGGATGCCTTCCAGGTCGCCCAATGTTTCTGACGGGTAACCCATCGACTGAATAAGACTGTTATATTCGCTGAGCTTAATCAGATTGATCCCGTTATCCGAAAATATCGGAGTAACCTCCGCCTCCTTGTACTGAAATCCGCCCTTCTTGAGCTCCTCCCTGATCATATCAAGATGACGATTCCCTTTATCAGCGTTCTCATCATTCATAGTGTACGTATAGGCATAAGGATTCTCCATGGCCGACAGGCCGGGATCCCCGATTGCAAGCGTGGTGCCGATCCCGGTAAAGGCGGATGCCGAGATGACCGATACGAGGAAGAACATCACCGCATTGTCTTTGATTCTGTACAGCAGCTCCGAGATCGTCAGCAGGTTGGTTCGGCGAAAGAAGAACCGCTCTTTCTTCTGCAGATACCGCATAAAAAACACGCTGAACTGAGTGAAGAGAAAATACGTGCCGATAATGACGAATATAACGCCGCCAAGCAGCAGGAACAGATTGAAGATTTGGAGAATGGCAAAAACCATGACCATGCCGTAACCGGTTCCGATCAGCAGGACAGCCAGCACGGCCAGCCAAGGCGATGCTTTCGGCTGCGGCTTCGGGCTTTCCTCTGCTTTCACCAGGGCGAGCAGCGTGCCCTTCCGCAGCATGAACGAGGAGAACAACGCAATCAGCAGGAACAATACGGCATAAGCCGCAGCCGTAACGATCAGCGATTCGAGCGGAAAATAAAACGGAAGTCCCTTATCCACGGCCAGCAGCTTGGCGCTGATTAGCAGGATCAGCTTGGAGAACAGCAATCCCGTTCCGATGCCGACTACGATCGCTGCAGCGCCAATCAGGATATTCTCGATGAACAACATCCGGTTCAATTGCTTGCGGGACATGCCGAGGATCAGCAGAATGCCGAACTCCTTTTTCCGAACCTTGATGAAAGCCCCCACCGAATACAGCAGAAAGAAAAATGAAAAAACGAACACGATGTACTGGGATACCGTCATGCCCATCGTACCCAGCATGGACATGGTACCGCTGGAGGAGACCAGGCCGTCCTTCAGCTGTGGGTGAAACGACAGCAGCCCGTAGGTAAAGAAAATCATGACGGAGAAGGCACTGCTCAGGAAATGGGCAATATACGTGCGCTTGCTGCGCAGGACATTGTTAACGGCGAACTGGCGAAAATTCATGTCCCGAACCTCCCAGCAGCGATAACACGTTGATGATTTTTTGATAAAAGGCCGATTGGCTGTCGCCGTACGTGATTTCGTTGTACAACTGCCCGTCCTTGATAAACACCACCCGATTGCAGTAGCTTGCTGCCACCGGGTCATGGGTGACCAGCAGCATGGTCACTTGGTCTTCCTTGTTTCTCCGGTCCATCATTTCCATGACGTCGCGGGCCGACTTGGAGTCCAGGTTGCCTGTCGGCTCATCGGCCAGAACCAGCTTCGGTACGTGGATCATGGCCCGCGCTATCGCCGTCCGCTGCGCCTGTCCCCCCGATATTTCATAAGTCCGCTTGTCCAGAATCGATGTGATGCCCAGTTTATCGGCCAAAATGCCGACCCGGCGGTTCATCTCATCCAGATCCACGCCGTCCAGCGCCAGGGGGAGCAGGATATTCTCCTTCACCGTCAGCGTATTCAGCAGGTTGAAGGACTGAAAGACAAACCCCAGCTCACGCCGGCGGAACATGGCGAGTTTATCCTGGGATAATCGGAACGGATCCTCCCCGCCGATGGTGATCTCCCCGGACGTAGGTCGGTCGATGGTGGAGATCATGTTGAGCAGCGTCGTTTTTCCGCTGCCGGAGGGGCCCATGATGCCGACGAATTCCCCTTGGTTGATGCTCAGATTGATATTGGAAAGCGCCTCGTGGGACACCGCGGCCTTATAAACTTTGCCCAGATTGCGCACGTTAAGTATTTCCATCTTGTTGTAAACCTCACTTTCGTTATTTCGTTCCTGTAAGGTTAGTGTATAGCATCGGGCGGGCCATCTCCTATCGATCACTCTTTCGCCAACCTTACATCGGTGTAAGATTCATGCGTAGACCGGCTCAGGGTACGTCACGGTCGCCATTCTAAAGGCGCTTCGGGTACGTAACGGTTGCGATTCCAGAGGTGCTCCGTGTACGTCACTGTTGCGATTCTTAAGGCTGCTTCGAGTACGTCACTGTTTGCGATTCTAAAGGCGCTTCGAGTACGTAACGTTCCTACGATCGCTGTTGCCCCCAAATTTTCTGAACGATTACACCGAGGTGAAAATTCGGGTGCAAAGGCGACCGCTTCGCTTCTTCGGAATCGTTTCGTCCTCTTTCGCTGATGCGTGCGGATTCCTACTCCTATTTAAACAAAAGAAAAACCTTATCTCCGGGATTCATGATGTATTCAACCATCAATTACCCGAGATAAGGTGTTCTCGTAAAGTATTTAGGTGACTTATTACACCACTCCATAAGCTAAAGATAACTTAGATATAGTCTGACTGCCCCACCTCAGACGCCTATATCCATCCGGTTATCTTGATCTTAGACAGTCTCCAACTCACTTGACAACATAAGCCTTCGCCAGTCAAACGCCAACAGGACTACACTATTGCCAGTCTCACCCTCAGAAAATCAGCCTCACGGTCGTTCCTCTTCCCGGCTCGGATTCCAGCTCGATTTGGTGGTTCATTTTATGGACCACTTCTTTGACGAGATACAAGCCCATGCCGGTGGATTCCTTCAGCTTGCGGCCGTTTTCCCCGGTATAGAACGGGTCGAACACCCGCTTCAAGTCGGATGGCGGTATGCCCATTCCCCGGTCCGTGATCTCCAGCACCACATGGCGGTGGTCCTCCGTCCGGCGGGCCTGGATCGTCACCTTAAGCCCGGTTCCGGCAGAATATTTAATGGCGTTGGACAGCAGCTGCAGCATGATGAACCGAAGCCATTTGGCATCCGTCTGAACGGTGAGATCCGAATCGATCCGGACCTCCGGATACACATGACTGTGAATAAAATAACGCTTGTTCTCGTGCACCGCCTCGACTGCCGCCTGATGAAGCTTCACGGGCTCCACGCTGAAATCCTGCTCGAAGGTTTCGAGCCTGGACATGTAGAGCACCATCTCCAGCCCGCGCCGAATCCGGTCGGATTCCTCGGATAAACTCTTGAAGGCGTCGTTATCATCCTCCTGCGTGATCATCTCAATGACGGACAGCGGCGTTTTCATCTGATGCACCCACTGATTCATGAAGATCATATGCTCTTTCCGCCGGCGCTCCCACTCTTCCATGACCGTGCGGTATTGACGGTACTGCTCTTCCATAAGCTCGCTAAGGGCCGTAGGCAGCGGGGCCGACTCGTTATGCTTGATCGATTCCTCCAACGACCTGATGGGCTGCGACAGCCGCTCATAGAAATCCCGGTGCGTGAAATACCGGAATGCCAAGTACCCGCCAAGAATGGTCAGACCGAGGAAAACGGCATAAGCCGCTGTCACCGGATGATCATAGCCGTCATACCAGAATACGAGCAGCACCACGAACAAGGCCGCGGTTACAAACAGAATGAGGGGCAAATGCTCACGCCAAAACAGCTTCTTCATTGCCTACCTCTTCCATACGGTATGCAGCCTGTACCCCGAACCGCGAATCGTTTCCAGCGCATTCTCAATCCCTAACTCCCCTAGCCGTTTCCTCACCCGGTTAATATTCACGCTGAGCGTATTATCGTCCACGAACGTATCATCCCACAGCTTCTCCAGAATCGTCTCGCGCGTCACAAGCCGGGGGCTCCGGCTCAGCAGCGTTTCCAGAAGGACCGTTTCTTTTTTCGTGAGCACGGATGTCTGATCGTGAAGAGTCAGCTCCATCCGTTCGGGATAGAGGACAAGCCCGTCCTTCTCCACCGTACGCTCGGCGGATGCTGCCGCATAGTCGCCGTATACGCGGCGCAGCTGGCTGTGGATTTTGGCGATGACGATATCGTAAGCAAACGGCTTGGTGATATAATCATCCGCGCCGTTCTCCAAGGCCCGGAGCTGATCCGGCGTCCCGTTACGAGCCGAGATGAAAATAATCGGGCAGGTCGATACCGACCGGATCTGGCGGCACCAATAATATCCGTCAAAGCTTGGCAGGTTCACGTCGAGAAGAACGAGATGCGGCTTCATCTCATGGAACTGCTCCAGCACATGATCGAAATCCTCGATGATGTTTCCTTCATTTCCGTACCGTTCGATATGCGATTGCAGCAGCCCCGCCAGCTTGGGGTCATCCTCAACGATCATGATTTTGTACATCCGTTCACCCTCCATGAAGCGTCAGGCCGCTCTCTCCCTCCGAAAGAACAACCTGATGGTTTATGATTCCCTAACGATAGCCGCTTCAAAAAAGTTGGTTCCGTCCGGCGATGTGCCCTGCACGTACACCCGATTGTTCTCCTCGGCCGAACGCTTGATCACCATCGTATCCTTCAGTCTGGCCTCGTTATGGTATGTAATTTTGAAGCCGGTCACTCGCCCTTCCCGAAGTTCCTGCTCATCCAGCACGTCAAAGCACAAATCCGCATACCGGGCGTTATTCAAATGGCCGTTCGTATCGATTCCACTATACCGGACCGTATACGTATACGCATCATCCAGTTGTACCCCTTCAGGCAATACGGCTTTGCTTGGCAGCTCTCCAACCGTTTCCTGACCGATCGGCACCTCGTACGGAAACATGGACGGACGCAGAATTTTCCGTTTATGAATGTCCACCAGCGCCCATACCGAGCGGCCCTCGCCCAGCAATTCCCCATCGCCGTTCTTGATCCGATAATCCCGATGCCACAGCGCCCCTTTGGACCCGCGGCTCCAGGTGTCCACATATACGGTTTCCATATCCCTTGGCATCCGCCGCATCTCAAGCTCCAGCGTAATCAGCATCCAGCCCATGCCCCGCTCGATCATTTCCTCGCGGCTGATTCCCAGCGCCTCAATATGCCGGTCAGCCGCTCTCTGCAAAATACTGAGCAGCGAAGACCATCGGCAGTCTCCCTTAAAGTCTGCGTCAACGGATTGAATGGTATATTCTTCTGTCCATTTTTCTATCATGAGTCCCATGCCAGCTCCTTTATTTTCTCAACCTAACCACTCTCTTCAAGCATAATCAAAAAAATCGCATTTATCAAAGAACGAAGCAGCCTATCACTACGTTGGAAAATAATGATTTTATCCAAGTTGCTGGTCAATCCGGTTTAAAAGTCACGTCTTTGGTTAATAGTAAGGCACAAACAACTATAACTTATACGAGGTGATTAACATGAGTTTTCTTTGGTCATTAATCGTTGGCGGTATCATCGGATGGATTGCTGGTTTGATTATGGGCAGAGACATCCCCGGCGGTATCATCGGTAACATCATTGCTGGTTTCGTCGGTGCTTGGCTGGGCGGTCTTCTGCTCGGATCCTGGGGACCGGAAATGGGTGGATTCTACATCCTGCCGGCGTTGATCGGTGCCGTCATTCTGGTCTTTATCGTCAGCCTGATCATGGGTTCGATGAGACGCGGCCGCTCATAACCACTTGAAATTGAACGTTGATGCGTAATTTCTGCGATGTTCCGCTGTGACATGGTTTAGACGTACTTACAACGGTATTCGCAAGTGCAACGGACAATTTCCGTAACCAAACAGGGTGACCTATTCGCCATCATGGCATAGGTCACCCTGTTTTACATGTTTAAGTAATGGGAAGTCCCTGCTTCTTCGCGTAATTGCTCCAATGCGGCTTACGCCCGTCAATGTCGCTAAACCCGTATTCATCCGATAAGTCCCAGCTGGTCAGTGCCTTCCCGCTCTTGTCGGACACATCCGGATCGGCTGCCAACGCCGCAACCGCCTGCCCAAGAAAATATGGGGTCTCCGATTCGATGAAATGCGGTTCTTGTGCCGTGGCATCCCGCCAATTTTCTTCCGTAACGCCGAAGTGATCCAGCATTTGCTCCGAGCGCAGAAATCCCGGCGTCACGGATAGTGCGGTTACCTGATAGGGACGCAGCTCTTCCGCCATGGCTGCGGCCAGATGAATCGCCGAAATTTTTGCCAGGCTGTAATACAAATTCCCGCGATACCGGTACGTCGAGCCGTCCGTGACCTCAATGACCAATCCGCCGCCGTTCTCCACCATCAGCGGAACGCCGTAATAACTCGTGATCATATGCGTTGTCACTGCCCGCTCCTGCATCAGCAGTCCATCGGACAGAAATTGCTCCCAGAACGGAATATTCCAATGCGTCAGGTTCTCGCCGCCCCATATATCATTGACGAGGATGTCCAGCCGGCCCTGCTGCTCTTCACGAATGCGTTCAAACAACGCTTTCACTTGCTCTTCCACGGTATGGTCGCATTGCACGGCAATGCCGGTGCCGCCCCGCTCCGTCACCATCTCCGCCGTGTCGTCAATCGTCTCGGTCCGCTTGATATCCGACGCTTGGCCGCGTACGCTCCGTCCCGTGCAATACACCGTTGCCCCCGCGGCACCCAGCATCACCGCAATGGCGCGGCCTGCTCCCCGGGTCGCACCGGCCACGACGGCGATTTTTCCTTGCAATGGCTTAGGATCATTCTTATTCATAGCGCTACCTCCAACTATATACTGAAGTATCTCAACGCCTTCATCGTATCAGACATATATGACATCCGTTGTCTTATATCCATGCTACAATACAATTAACTTCTATAGATACAGAGAGGTGACATAACTTGAGGGCGGATCGTCTATTATCCATTATGCTGATGCTTCAGAACGGGGGGAAGAAGAACACCCGTTATCTGGCGGAGCAGCTTGAGGTATCGGAGCGCACGATTATACGCGATATGGAAAGCTTGAGCTCGGCGGGCATCCCCGTGTATGCGGAAAGAGGATCCCAGGGCGGGTGGGTGCTGGAGGAGAGCTATCGAACGAACCTGACCGGCATGACGCCGGACGAGCTCATCTCCCTGCTGGTTTCCAGCCACAGCCCGCTGATCGGGGATTTGGGGATCCGTAAACAGTTTGATGCTGCCTATCAAAAATTATTGGCTTCCTCCCCACGCTCCATTCGGCAGGATGCCGAAATCATTCGGGAGAAGATCCATATCGATGGCGCAGGCTGGCACTCCTATCGCGAATCGCATCCGTATCTTACGGTTTTGCAGGAGGCGCTGTGGTTGGATCGCATCATGGATATCCAATACATGAAAGGAGAGGAACGAGTCGAAAGAAGGATTCATCCGCTCGGGCTGGTTGCCAAACGGAGTACCTGGTATGTGGTGGCCGAATCCCAAGGCGAGCTGCGAACCTATCGCGTATCGAGAATCGTGGATGCCGTCATGTCCGAGGATACATTCCAGCGTCCGGCCGGTTTTAATCTAGCCGGGTATTGGGAGGAGTCGCTGGCACGGTTCATGCAAAATCTCCCGCAGTATCCCGCACAGGTTCGCATGACCGTCGATCTGATCAAACGCTTTGAGCGGGAGCGGTACGTAAAAATACTCCGATGCGATATGGATAACCAGCACGACGGGTGGATAACGGCCGATTTGGAGTTCAACACCTTGGAATCGGCTTCGGCATTTCTTCTAAGCTGCGGGGCGGAAATCGAGGTGATGGCCCCCCAAGAGCTTAGGGAGCATGTCAGGATGGCGGCAAATGCCATATCGCGGCTATATGAATAGATCAAATTAAAACACCGGGCAATCGCCCCAAAAACAGAGGCTTACCCGGTGTCGTGTGTATTGCGTGCGCGATGTGCGCCATCTTCATTGAATCGTATGGAGAGGCTTCAGGTTGGCTTCGATCTGTTCCCGCTTCGGCTCCAGAAACGGCGGCAGCGCAAGGGACTCGCCGAGATGGTCGATATGCTCATCCGTGTCAAAGCCCGGACCATCGGTAGCTACCTCGAACAAAATACCGTTAGGCTCCCGGAAATACAAGGAACGGAAGTAAAAGCGATCGACAAATCCCGAATTCGAAAAGCCCACATCGCCGATCCGGTCAATCCAGGACCGAAGCTCTTCCTCGTCCTCGACGCGGAATGCAACGTGATGAACGCCGCCGCGGCCAAGCCGCTCCTGGGGAAGATCCGTTCGTTCCTCCACGTGCACTTCCGCTCCCGTACCGCCTTCTCCCGTCTCAAAGACCAGGATATCGGGGTGCCCGTCTACTGGCGAAGCATAGTGCCCTTTGTAGCGGAAGCCCATCAGCTCCGTTAATACCTTCACGGTCTGCACTGGATTAGGCACGGTCAGCTGCACCGGGCCTAAACCGATGATGGCGTATTCCGCCGGAACCGGCCCCTTTTCCCATGGAACGCCGCCTGGAACTCCCTCGTTATGTTCATCCGAAACGAGAATGATGCGCTGGCCCTCGAAATCCCTGAAGAGAAGGGTCAATCGGCCCGCACGTTCCTTGATCTCCTCGCGTTCTACGCCGTGCTCGTCCAATCGCCGGGTCCAATATTCCAAGGCGCGGTCGTTCGGCACGCGCAGGGATGTCGCCGAAATGCTGTTGTTTCCCTCACGGGTCCGGCCGGCCATCGGAATTTCGAAGAAGGTAAGCTCCGTGCCTGGATTTCCTTTTTCGTCGCCATAAAACAGATGATATACCGAGACATCGTCCTGGTTCACCGTCTTCTTAACCAATCGCATGCCCAGAACCTTTGTATAAAATTCGAAGTTCCGCGAAGCCGCAGCCGTTAACGCGGATACGTGATGAATTCCTTTAAACTTCATGACTTCAACCTCCATTTATCGTTTTTTTCGTTATTAATAGCATGTTAACCATCTTCAATATTCATATTTGCCGTCTGATTCGGGAGCATCTTCGTTCTTCGCTGGATCTTTACGTTTGCTTAATCTCAGTTTAGTATTTAAACCTTAAATCGTCAAGTCTTAATATTAAGATATTTAAAATAAAAATAACAGAACTCCTTTTCCCCGATCGAACCCGGAAAAATGGATCTGTTATTCATTCCCTCCTATGTTGAATACTATCCGCAAAATATCCGATTTCAATATCGTGGGATCAAGGTCCGTTTTATGTTTTGGAGACCGCCTCTTCCCGATACTCCGATGGCGTTTTCCCCGTGATTTTCTTAAATACCTGGGTGAAGTATCGCGGATCCTGATACCCTACCAGCGGCGCTACCTGGTACACCTTCACGTCCGTATTCAGCAGAATGCTCTTGGCCTTCTCGATCCGGCACTCCGTCAGGTACTCCAGAAACGTATAGCCCGTCGTTCCCTTAAACAGCGTGCAGAAATGACTGATGCTCAAATCCGCCAGCTCCGAAACCTCTTCGATGGTCAGATCCTTCTGGTAATTCTCCGCGATATACTCCTTGGCTTTGCCCATCACGGCTTGAACATTGTCTTTGGCCTGCCCGGACCGGCTTTCGGCAATCCATTTGCTGAAGTGACTCTTGATGACGTCCATCAGCTGCTGAAGCGTGCCGGATGCATGAAGCTCCTGCAGCAGTTCCTCCAGCGACCACTCAAACAGCACCTTCATATGCTCAAACTGCCGATACAGCACGACGCTCATCTCCAGCAGCACCCGCTCGGTCATCTCCCTGCTGAACGCATGCTCCTCGATATAAGCCTTGGTTTCGTCAAAAAGCTCCAGAAGCCGCTCCTTATGAAGCGTCCGGATGCTTTCCACCATGAGCGACTCCAGATGCTTCGGATACTTCGCTTCGCTGGCCGTTTCCAGCACCGAATCGGGCGCCCCGAGAAACACGCCCTCTTCCCCGGAATAAAACCGCTGGTACAATGCGCGCACGGCCGTCTCGTAAGCCGTTCCCAAGCGGTCGATGCCGGCCATGCTGGGACTGAAGCCGACCGAGCAGGACAGCTTCGTGTTCCGCTTGATCAATTGCACCAGATCCCGGCCGATATCCTCCTGCCGCTCCTTCGTCAGGTTCGGAAACAGCAGCACCCATTCCCCGCTGCGGAAAGGAAATACCGTCAGCCCGCCATGCTGCAAGGACCACTCCTCGAGGACGTTCCGTACGGCAAACAGCCACAGGCGCTTCTCGTCCATGCTCCACAGCTCGTTAAGCCGCAAATATTGATCCAATTGAATGACGGCCATCGTGTATCCATGCTCCAGCTCGCTGTCCTCCAGCCACTGCATATGCTGCAGGGGACTACGGTTCCCTTCGATGAATTCGGTCAGCATCCGCTCCCGGGCCAGCAGCGACAGAACCTTGATCGAGTGGAGCATCTGGTCATCCGCAATCTGCTTCTCCAGCGTTCTGGCCGCCCTGGCGATCGTTTCGGTCAGTTCATCGTGGTCGATCGGCTTCAGCAAATAATCGAAAGCCCCTTCGCGCAGCGCTTCCCTCGCGTATTCGAATTCGCCGTACCCGCTGATGAAAATAATGATTCGTCTTGCCTGATCCGCCTTCAGTTCCTTCATGAACGTAATGCCGTCCATCCCCGGCATCCGAATATCGCTGATAATGATATGCGGCGACACTTCGCGCGCCAGCTTCAATGCGCCGTCTCCGCTCTTGGCCTCCCCAACGACCTCCAGATCGAGCTCATCCCATGGAATAGCCGCCTTCAGGCTGCGCAGAATGATCGGCTCATCATCGACCAGCATGACTCTGAATTTGCCTTCCGATCCGCCCATGACGTTCCCCCCTGTCTCCTGTTTACTCTGCTGCCGTATTCCGCCTAAGCTTCCAATACCGGACCGAGGACTTCTGAATTTGCTCCAATGCGCCGGCAGCATCGATCCGTCCTCCAATCATATCCTCGATCACCTTAAGGAACGAACTGTTCACCTCGGGTGATAACGTGTTGTCGTAAGGCAGAAAGGTGCTCGTGGATTCCTCCATCAATTCCGTGACTTGGGCAAAAACCGGCCCGGTTTTCTTCGAATCATAGTCAATCTTCATCGAAGGGACGCGCAGCCCTTCATACACCAGCCGAGTCTGCACCTCCGGGGTATAGAACATGCCCAGCAGCTCCAGAGCCGATTGCTTTTTCGTTTCATCCAAGTCCGATGACAGCCCGATGCCGATCGTATATCCCCCTGCCAAGGAGCGTTCTTCGCCGGGAAAAAGCGACGGAAAGGGAATGACGCCGATCTCATTCTGAAAATCCGGGTAATCCTCATTCTGCAGCAGCGTGATATCCCAGCTGCCGTTCATATACATCGCCGCTTTTCCTTCCGTGAACTGGGCAATCGCTTCTTCCGTGGAAAGATCGTTTGCGTTCGGACTGAACGCCCCTTCTTCGATCCACAGCTCCAAGTGCTCAAACGCCTCCAAATACGACTCTTGCACAAAGCTGGCCTGATCATCGCCTTCAACCAGGCGGTCAATCAGTTCCGGCCCGGCGTAGCGATCCATGAAATAATGGGCAAAAATTCCCGCCGGCCACCTGTCTTCGTTGCCGACCGCAAAGGGGATGATGTCGTTCTCCCGAAGGACACGAATAGCTTCGTCCATCTCTCCCAGCGTCTTCGGAGGCTCCAGCTTCAGCTGCCGGAATAAAGCCCGGTTATAATAGATCGGCTCTGCGTGTCCCTCGAAGGGCAGGCCATAGATCCTGTCCTCGAAGGTCCAATGGTGCAGATCCTTGAACTGCTCCTTCAATCCGGTATCCTGCAAAAAATCCGTTAAATCCATCAACCGGTTGGATCTGGCATAAGGCACGATCTCGGCCCCTCCGAACAAAACAAACATATCCGGCGGCGTGCCGGTCACCATCTCGCTCTTCAGCTTTTGTTCCCGGTGAATCGTCTGATCGATGCTCTCGAAGTTCACCTTTACGTTTGGATGCGCTTTCTCATAAGTGCGGACGATGCTCTCGAATACGGCCAGCACCGGCTTGTCATGCTCTTTGTTCCAGAAATGCCGGAACGTTAGCGTGATTTTCTCGGGCTGTTCCTCCTGGGCCGGTCCCTGATTCTGTACCGTCACCCACACGACAGACAGCGCCAACAGAGCGGCATATCCGACGATCCAGCCCCAATTCCAAAACCATCTCACCCTGCAGCCCCCCTGTCATGTCAGTATTTTCGGTATTCGAATTCGTATCAAGGAGCCGTAACCCGGGGAGGAACAGATCATCAGGCCGTAACGGCTGCCAAACCGGATCCGCAGCCTTTCATGGACATTCTTCAATCCGACCCCGTTCTCGCGGTACTTTTTGAGCTGTCCCGGATCCGAATTCCACAGCTTCATCAGCGTTTCCGGATCGAAGCCCGGACCGTTGTCCTCCACGTCAATCACGATATCCTCGCCGTTCTCGGACACCCGGATGGAGATGAGTCCGCTCTCCTCCATCGGCTCGATCCCGTGATATAAAGCGTTCTCAACAATCGGCTGAACGATCAGCTTTTGCGTAACGTAGTGCCTCAGTTCATTCGGAAGCTCAATGCCGTAATCGAATTTTTCCTCGAACCTGAATTTCTGTATCCGCATATAATGCTGGACATGCTCCAGCTCCATGCTGAGGGGGATAAGCTCATGATGCTCGCTGATGCTGATACGCAGCAGCTTACCAAGCGAAACCACCATCTTGCTGATATCCTTATTGCCCTGAAGCACGGCCATCGAATTGATCGATTCCAGTGAATTATAGATGAAGTGCGGATTGATTTGAGCGACCAGCGCCTGCAGCTCCGCTTCCTTTTTTCGTGCTTGTTCCGTCTCGACCTGCCCAATCAGCTCCTGGATCTGGGTGCTCATCCGGTTAAAGCCGTCGATCAACAAATCCGTCTCGTCCTCCGCCACGTTATGCGACGGGATCGGAACGAAGATGCCCTGCTTGACGCGCTTCATTCCGTTCACCGCGCTAATGATGCTGCGCACCATTCTGCGCACAAAAAAACGGTCGAACAGGAACGCCGACACGAGCGAGATCAGTCCCAGGATCAAGGCTAGGTTGCGAATCGGGACCGATTCGGCCGAAATCAGTTTGCTTGGCGTGATGGCGACCAGAAACCAATCTTTATTATGGGAAGGTGAATATGTGATCAGCGATTTTTCGCCTGCATATTGATCGATGTAGTAGCCTTTTCCATTCGTCTTATAACTATCCGAGAGAAACGGGAATTCCGTCCGCTCCCCGATATGCCAGCCTGACTTGCTGAACACGATGTGCCCCTGCTGGTTGACCAGCAAAATATCTCCCTGCTTCAGCGTTGCCGCCTCCCAGAACACCTGATCCAGGAGATCCGGCTTCACGTAGATCACCACGGTTCCGATATCCTCCAGCGAGTAATAGTCCTTGATGACCCTGGATTGAATCAAAACGGGAGCGCCGTCAGCCGCAGAGCCGTTCTCGCCGGGTCCGACCCATACGGGACGCCCCTCCGCCTTTTCCACCGCTTCATACCATGCCTGCTGCCTCAGTTCCTGAAGCTCCATTCCGCCATTTGTGTTATACATCAACCGGTCATTCGAATAAAAAGCAAACGACGCAATCATCGGATGATTGATCAGATTGTTGATCTCCTGCCGCCGTTCATAGGTAACCGCGTATTCCGGCTGTTTCAGCATCTGCTGAACCGATTGCTGGGTAATCGCCGAGTTCGAAATCGTCGTGATTTCGTTCAAGGCGAACTTCAGTTTCCGATCCGTTTCCAGGAGCGAAATCCAGTAGAAATCATTCGACTTCTTCTCCATCGCTTCCGAAAAGCTGTAATAGGATACCCCGCCCAGCGCGATGACCGGAATGAAGACCAGAAGAATAATAGCCAGCAATATCTTTCGGCGGAGTTTCATGGATCCTTCCTCCCTCCACTCTACTATGTCTATTATTCTTCATGACAGGCCGCATTCCTTGTCGACTTCACCTTGCTTGTTAACTTTTTATGGCGCCTGATGTCAATCCGGCGATGACCCATCGGCTGAACAACAGAAATACGATGAGAAGCGGCAGCGTCGCCGTGAAGGTGGCCGACATGATCATGCCGAAATCAAGGCCGTCCTTATTGGTGAACAATTGCTGCAGCGCAATTTGAATGGTGTAATTCTCTCTGTTTTTCAATACGACGAGCGGCCAGAAGAAATCGTTCCACACGTTCATGAAGTTCAGAATCCCGAGCGTGGCCATCGCCGGGGTAACAACGGGAATGGCAATGTTCCAGAAGATCCGGAAATGTCCGCCGCCGTCGATCCGCCCCGCTTCGATCAGCTCGGTATGAACGGCAGAGGCGATGTACTGCCGCATCCAGAAGATGCCGAAGGCATTGACCATGGCCGGCACGATCAGCGCTTTGTAGCTGTCGATCCAGTGCAGCTTGGCCATGATGACGTATTGTGGAAGCACGCCCAGCTGGGCAGGCACCAGCATCGTGGCAATGACAAAAACAAACAGCGTCTTTTTCAGAGGAAACTCATACTTGGCAAAAGCATAACCCGCCAGCGTGCAGAGGAACACAACGGACAGGGTCACGGCCGTAGACACCACCACCGAGTTCATCAAGGCCCTGAAAAAATCCGTCCGCTCCAGCACGCGCGCGAAGTTATCGAAAAACTGCGTGCCGGGCGTAAGCAGCGGCGGAATGTGAAATGCCGCATCCTTGTCATTGGTAGCCACGACAAACATCCAGTAGAACGGGAAGACCGAGACCAGCGCGCCAAGGACCATGAAAAGATAGAAAAAGAATTTCGCGACGACACCGGGTTCATCCGGCTTTTGGCTTATGGCGACTGTGCTCATGCTTTTTTACCTCCCGAATCTTTGCCTTCGCGGCCCAATATCATATTTAATACCGAGAACAGAATGGTGGCGATGAACAAGAGAACCGCCGTTGCCGCAGCCGTACCGAAGAATCCATTCTTAAATGCTTCGTTATACAAATAGGTGACCATCGTGACCCCTTCCTGACGCGTAGAACCCGTGCCGGACTGACCGAGGAATACATAAGGCTCCGTAAACAATTGGAGCGCGCCGATCGTCGATACCAAAGTGACGAACAGAATGAATGGGCGAAGAAGCGGCAGCGTGATATAGAGCAGCTGCTGGCCTCGGGTGGCCCCGTCGATTTTGGCCGCTTCATAAATATCGGTCGGAATGCTCTGCAGCCCCGACAGAAAAATAATGGCGTTATAGCCCATCCACCGCCACATGACCATGGACGATATGGCGATTTTGACTCCCCACCAGCCGGAGTTGAACGGCACGCTTTCCGCACCGAAGGTGTTCAGCAGCCAGTTGACCATCCCGTTGTTTCCGAACATCGTGCTGAACACCAGCGTCACCGCAACGATGGAGGTGATGTTCGGCATAAAATACAGGATGCGGAACGTGTTCTTGAATCTGTTCAAGGCCGAGTTGAGCATAACCGCAACAAATAATGCCACAATCAGCTGCGGCACGGTTCCCATCAGAGCCATTATGAGCGTGTTGCTAAATGCGATCCAGAAGGTCGGGTCGCTTGTAATAAGCTCGTAATTCTTGAAGCCGACGTATTTCATCGGTCCGAGCGCATCCCATTTGAAGAAGGACAAATAGATGGTAAACAGGATCGGATACAGACCGAAGATTGCGAACAATATAAAGAATGGCGATATAAACGTATAAGCCGTAAACCGGCTTCGCACGGTCTCCGTCAACAAGCGCCGCCTTTGCGGCACCGGTTGCGGCGATTCTGCCGTTGCTGTGTCAGCCATGATGCACCTCCAGGTAGGTAAGGATAAATCCGAACCCGAGCGAAGGGCGCTTTATCCCTTCTCGGGTTCGGACGGTTATTGGATATGAACGGGCTAGCTGGAATGATCCGTCTGTTTAACCTAGCTGCGATCGACCAGCGTCTTGATTTGCTTCATTGCGCTTTCCCATTCTTTTTGCGGGTCGGCCTTTTTCTCCAGCACGTTTTTGAGCGCGTTTTTGATGATTGTGTCGGTCTGGTCATGAAGCGGTCCGTAGTAAACCGGCTTGATGCGTTCCGCCGATTTGGCATACGCTTCGGAAATGACCTGGCCGCCGAAGAATTCGTCCTTCTCTTCCGTGAACGAAGGCTCGCTGTATACCGCCGGGATGGACGGGAACAAACCGCTGTCCTTAAACGATTTCAGCTGATTCTCCTTGTTCAGCACCCACGAGATGAATTCGTAAGCTTCCTTCGAATGTTTGCCTTCCTTCGGCAGGGTCAGGAACGAACCGCCCCAGTTGCCTGCTCCTTCAGGAAGCTGGGCAATCTGCCATTTGCCTGCGGTGTCCTTCGCATTGCGGATGGTGCCTGCAATCCAAGCCGGGCCGAGCATAACGCCGAAGTCGCCGTCATTGATCGCTTTTTGCCATTCAGGAGACCATAGAATCCAGTTGCCGATCCAGCCTTCCTGAATTCCTTTTACCGTAAAGTCGTAAGCTTTTCTCACTTGCGGGTTCGTATCTCCGATAAAAGAGCCGTCCTCTTTGTTGAAGTAGATTTGATCCGGGGATTGGTCACGCACCCCGTTGTAGACCAGGTCCGTCAAATCGGCGAAAGGCTTTCCTGTTTTGCTTGTGAAATCCTTGGCCACGCTGGCGAATTTGTCCCATGAATCGATCGCAGCGCTGAAGCCGTCCGGATCGGTTGGCAGTCCTGCTTGCTCAGCCAGATCCGTACGGTAATAGACGACCGTAGGGCCGATGTCTGTTGGCAGACCGAGTTGGAAGGTGCCGTCGACCGATGTGGCCTGCTTCCATTTCCACTCCAGGTAGTTGCCCTCTAAGTCTTTGGCGCCGAGGTCGTACAGGTTATAGAACTTATCCTGGTTATTGATGAAGCGCTCCATGAAGGCAATTTCCAGCTGGAAAATGTCGGGTGCGCCAGAGCCCGCGGACAACGCCGTCGTCAGATTGTTGTGGTGCGCCGTTTGGTCCGACGTATTCTGGAATTTGAACGTGATGTTCGGATGCTCTTTCGTATATTCCTTCGCCAGATCTTCATAGTTGGTCGTTCCGAGCGACCAGAAGGAGAGCTCGATTTTCTCTGTGGACTCGGTTCCTTCTTTCGTATTGTCCGTTCCTTCATTGCTGCTGCCTCCCCCCGGAGATTCAGCCGTACTGCTTCCGTTTCCGCCACCGCCTCCACATGCGGCCAGCGTGAACACCATGATGACACTCAGGAGCAGCAAGCTCCATGATTTAAACCTTTTCATTCTTCTACCCCTCTTCCATGGAACGTATTTTTCTTCTTTAGTCTAATGAAAGCGGCGCCAAATTTTGAGGAGGCAAACTTTCGAATTTGAGTTGAATATATTACGATTCACGTACATCTCGAAAAATCGCAGCACTAAAAAACCGCATATCGAATATCGATAGCGGTTTATATAGCTTAGATTAATCTCTCGGAGTGGAACACTTCGTCAGCCTGACGATTTCTCCGGTTGGACCCCAGAGCCCTCTAGGGCGGCCTCCGGGAACCTTACTAACGGTTGTCCATGCACCCATGTAGGTTCGTTCCATTGATTCTTGTTACGCTGTCATATCGTCCATTTGACGATGGAACCCGCGTAGGTCATGCCTCCGCCGAATCCGTAGAGCAGTGCGTGGTCTCCCGCTTTCAGCCGTCCTTCATCCACCGCCAGCTGAAGTGCGAGCGGAATGGAGGCTGCCGACGTATTCCCGCGGTACTCGACGCTGGTCAAGGTGCGGTCCATTGTAAACGGCCCCCGCTCGTTAATCGCCTCGATCATGCGAAGATTGGCGCTATGCGGGACAAACCAATCCACTTCTTCCGCGGTCATGCCCCCTTTGGACAAAAGGGCCCGGACGCCGTCCGGAATGTTCCGAATGGCCCACTTATAAATCTCGCGGCCATTTTGGACAAGGCATCCGCTCTTTAATTCCGTACCGTCCATTTGCTCGGAGAGAGCGGTTTTATACAAATGAATGCCGCCTTCGCCAAAAGTGCCCGAGACGGAAGCGATGATCCCCGCCGAAGACTCGTCTCTCTCCAACAATACGGCACCTGCGCCATCTCCAAACAATACGCATGTCGTTCGGTCGGTGTAATCCGTAATCTTCGATAGCGTTTCTGCGCCGATAACCAGAATTTTACGGTAGGCTCCCCCGGATATCAATCCGTCAGCCATCTGCAGCGCATATACGAATCCCGCACAGGCGGCATTCAGATCCAGCGCACCCGTGCTTGCAATGCCCAGCTTCGATTGCACTCGGGAAGCGGTACTGGGAAAAGAGTACTCCGGCGTGCTCGTGGCCACAAGAATCATATCCGCATCCTGCACGGTAACGCCATACCGTTCAACCATATCCTCCACAGTCTTAATGGCAAGATCGGACACGTACTGATCGGGAGCCGCAATCCGGCGTTCCCGCATACCTGTTCGCTGGACGATCCACTCATCGCTCGTTTCCACCATCTTCTCTAAATCCGCATTCGTTAAGATCCGTTCAGGAACGTACGTCCCGATTGCCGTTATTCTCGACTTCGATTGGCTCATCATTCCCACCTCCAATTTTATAACCATTATAACACCAAGTATTAGGACTTGGTACTAATTTATTTTTATATATGATTATTACAGCCTTCACCATCTTCGCCCCGATCTAAACACGCGGTCCCTCTTACACGAAAAAACCTTTATCGCTTTAAACGATAAAGGTTCTCTAATTAGAATCAGAAACAGACTTCCTCACCAATCGACATGGAATATATCTGGATGCGGGGATCCCGCAATTTTACTTTCTAATGATTCATGATTGTGTAACAAAAAAGACCGCTATCGATTACTCGATAACGGTCTTTATGGTTGTTCGCTTGGCGACGTCCTACTCTCCCGGGACCCTTCGGTCCAAGTACCATCGGCGCTGGAAGGCTTAACGGTCGTGTTCGGTATGGGAACGCGTGGAACCCTTCCGCCATCGCCACCAAACGGTTCAGATGCTTGATCACCTGAAAACTAGATACGAAACGATTTGCAGCACATTAGACTCCGTAGCATTCACCCGATGTGGTATCGGGGTCCCCGAAAAGTATTCGGCATCCGCTTCAAAGCTTTGCTTCACTTTTTGGGGTAATTTTGGATAAGCCCTCGACCGATTAGTATTGGTCAGCTCCATGCATTGCTGCACTTCCACCTCCAACCTATCTACCTCGTCGTCTTCAAGGGGTCTTACATACTGGGAAATCTCATCTTGAGGGGGGCTTCACGCTTAGATGCTTTCAGCGCTTATCCCGTCCGTACGTAGCTACCCAGCCATGCTCCTGGCGGAACAACTGGTGCACCAGCGGTACGTCCATCCCGGTCCTCTCGTACTAAGGACAGCTCCTCTCAAATTTCCTACGCCCACGACAGATAGGGACCGAACTGTCTCACGACGTTCTGAACCCAGCTCGCGTACCGCTTTAATGGGCGAACAGCCCAACCCTTGGGACCTACTTCAGCCCCAGGATGCGATGAGCCGACATCGAGGTGCCAAAC